>VGDT01000024.1 GCA_016869595.1 Alphaproteobacteria bacterium | reverse complement strand
TACGCCGACATCCGTTCGGTGATCGAAACCGCCCGACGCCGCGCCATCGGCGCCCTGGACGCCATCCGCCTCACCCTCGCCGGAAAGCCCTTGACGCTCGCGGCGTGACGGGAACGTGAGCAATTACCCTGCAACAGCACCACATGCTTGAAACCGGCGAGATTGCCAGCTCTCTTTGTTGCCTCGCATTGAAGAATGGAAAATGCGGCCGGAATAGTAATCACGGCCGCCGTCGTATCAAACTTCTGGTATTTCCGCAGTATGTCCTGTACTAAGCTTTTCAGTATCTCTGAGGAGATTTCTTCTGCGCTCATCTCGACGCCGGTGCGTTCAAAATAGAATTTCTCAGGTGTGCCCATAATCCGCTTTACTTCTGGCCTAAAATTCTTAACGCCGGTTTCGGATTTATCGGAGTAAAGAGATTCGTATGCTCTCTGACCTACAACTTTGTTCTTAGCTTTATCAAAGCCGAATACGGAAGGTGTGTATTCTAAGCCGCCGGGCTTCTTCACGATTTCGATCGTGCCATTATTATTAACCGCCACAGAGGAATTTGTGGTGCCAAGATCAATTCCGACCGAGATCGTTGAGTACGTCACATTCCCCTCCGGGCTGAAGATAAGCGCCGGCTGATGGGGAGGCTCGATAGCTTGCCCGCGCGGCATCATTCCCCCTTTGCCTTGGTCGGTCGGTACATCGATTGATCCGAGGCTTCTCCACTAACCAAGCGTTCGTATTCCTCGATCGCCAAGACGACGATGACGGCACGGCCGTGCTTCTCAATGATGACTGGTTCGGCGCGAGCGGTGTCGAGCAGCCACCCGAACCCATTCTTCGCGTCTTTGGCTGAGACACACTTCATGAATCCCCCAATCCCGAGTAGCCATTGTGGCTATTTTCGGAAAGGGCCGCAATCGTTTGATGGAGGTTTGACGGGGCAATCGGCGTTTTCGATCTCCGGCCACTAAGGGGCTCCGCCCCTCGCGCGGTCCAGGGATCGCGCCTTTGGCGCTCGTTCGGGGCCGTATCCCCGACCTTCCTCCGCCGTCGGCTCCGGGCAGGCCGAGTGATCCCCGTCGGCCCCGCCCGCCCTGGACCTTGCGACCCCCGGTCTCGCCGACGGGCAGGGGTGCAGCGCAGCGCTGCACCCCTGCCCCGAGGAGGAGATCATGCCGAATGTCGTCCGTCATCCCGAGCGGCAGGATGTCTATTCGCGCGTCACCGGCCGCATCGTCGCCGATTTTCGGCGGATTGCAGCTTGCCGAGGCGAGAGGACTGGAGTTGTGGCAGCGTCATATCGGAAAATCCGCACCGAAAGCGGATTTCCATGGATGATAATTAAATGATCATCTTGATATTTCCGCTCTAAGAGCGGATAATTAGATATGATTCGAGTCGAACGCTCAGCCCTATCCTCCTACGCTTCCGGCCTGCTCGCCAGGGGTCGGGGGGTCTTTTCTGCGGATGAAGCGCAGAAGGAGATCGGCATAAGTCGGGGCGCATTCCTCGATGCCGCCGAGCGGTTGCAGCGGCGCGGCCAGCTCATCCGGCCCCGACGCGGCTTCTATGTGGTCGTGCCGCCCCAGCATTCCACGACGGGAGCGCCGCCGCCTGAGTGGTACATCGACGCCCTGATGCGCCATGAAAAGCGATCCTACTATGTAGGGCTGCTGGCGGCAGCGGCTGCTCACGGCGCTTCCCATCAGGCCGTCATGGAGTTTCAGGTCGTCACGGACAAACTCCTACCCGACATCGAGGCCGGGCGGACGCGGATCGTCTTTTCCTACCGCAAGGACATGGCGGCGGTGACGGCGGGAATCGAGGATCGCAAGACGCAATCAGGCTATATGAAGCTGTCATCGCCGGAACTGACGGCGCTCGACTTGGTGCGCTACCCGCAATCCGGCGCGGGCCTGGACAACATTGCGACGGTGCTTTCCGAGCTTGCCGAACGGCTGCAACCGGAAAAGCTCGCTTCCCTGTCGGGCGCTTTCGAGAAAGCGGTCGTGCAGCGCCTTGGGCATCTGCTCGGAAGGCTGGGGCACCCGCAGATAGCCGAAGCGATGTTCGCGGCGCTATCCGCGCGGGGACCGCTGCCGTGGGTCGAACTCGATCCCAAACAGGCGGGCGATCCCGATTTGTCGCCGCCGCCATCCGAACGCGATGAACGCTGGCGCGTGATCGTTCGGCGACCGCCGGAGATCGACGAATGATCCCGCAGGATTACATCACCGCCTGGAGCCGCGTCGCGCCGTGGGCAAGCCAACGGCAGGTCGAGCAAGACCTCATCATCAGCCGCGCGCTTGTCGCCGTCTTCTCCGATCCGTTCCTGCGCGGCGAATTGCGCTTCCGTGGCGGCACAGCGCTCAACAAGCTGCATTTCCCCGCGCCGCTGCGCTATTCGGAAGATATAGACCTCGTGCGGACGAGCGCTGGCCAGATTGGGCCGGTCCTCGATGGCGTTCGTGCCGTCCTTGAACCGTGGCTTGGCAAGGCAAAGTCCGATCCGAGTCCCGTCGCCCCGAAACTTCGCTTTCGCATCGATGCGGAAGGCGAGCCTGCTGATGTGCGTATCAACCTCAAGGTCGAAATCAACACGCGCGAGCGGGAAGCCTACGATCCGCCCATCGAGATGCCGTTCGTCGTCGAAAATCCGTGGTTCACCGGTGAGGCCGCAATCCCGACTTTCTCGCGGGAGGAAATGCTGGCGACCAAGCTGCGGGCTTTGCTTCAACGCAACAAGGGCCGCGACCTGTTCGACCTCGATCACGCGCTCACTGTGTTCGAGGGGGTGAACACGGCCAGGATCGTCGAATGTTTCCTGCTCTACCTTGAAAAGGCAGAGGTGACGATTTCCAGGGCCGAAGCGCAGCAGCGCATGTTCCAGAAACTCGTCAATCCGACCTTCTTTACCGACATGCGCCCGCTGCTTCAGACAGATCGCGCCAGGACACTGACTGATGAGACGCTCAAGGCCACTTTCGTCAGAGTGATGCAGGAACTGATCGACCGAATACCCGGTGACGAATGGGCGAAGGCCGGGGAAATGCGGGAACGGTTTGGAGTCTAACCATCCTCGAACGCCTGTTTCCCCTTTGCACTCCACAGGCTTCGCGCGTGCTCGTGGTCCTCGCTCTGGAGCTTGTCGGCCATCCAGAGCAGCGCGCCGTAGATCATGGCGCGGTCGTCGCCGGTCAGGTCCACGATCCCGGCCTTGACGACGAGGCCGCCGAGTTCGATCAGATGCCGCGTGCGCTGGCGGCGCTCGACCTGCCAGGTTCGCATGTCATGCCGCGCCCGCGCCGCCTGATGCCGGCTGCGCGCCGCCCGATTGCGCCGCAGCGCCGCCCCTGTCGCGGTCAGGCGCCCGTGCAGTTCGCCGCGACCGGCCCTGAAAAAACACGGCGCCGCGCTTGGCCCATGCCTCCCTCTTTCCGGCATCCCTAGTTTCGGCCAGCACGATCAGCGCGCCCGCCAGTTCCTCGGCGCTGAGGGCGTCGGCGCCGGTCGAGATGACCAGCTCGCCAAGCTGCTGCACCTTGCGGGCTTTCAGGTCTCGCGCCTTGTCTTCGAGCGACTTCAGTTCCGCGTCGAAGTCCCGTGGCTTGCGCATCATGTCCTCCATAAGCTGTCGATGGAGCGATGATAGTTGAGCGCCTGCCGCAATGCTGTAAGGTTGCCGGGACGGCCTGGAACCGCGCGGGCTGTCCCGAGAAATTCATTTCGAGGGCGCGCTTATACGTCGTTCCGACGTGCGCTTCGCTGTGGTGATGATCCGGTCGCGATGGCGATCTATCATCTTCACGTCAAGGTCATCGGCCGCAAATCCGGCTCCAGCGCGGTGGCCTCCGCCGCTTACCGTTCGGCCTCGCGGCTGCGCGACGAACGGCTTGAGCGCAGTCACGATTTCTCGGCCAAGCGCGGCGTCGTGCATTCCGAGGTCATGCTGCCGGAGAATGCGCCCGAGGCGTGGAATGACCGCGAACGGCTGTGGAACGATGTCGAGGCATTCGAGGTCAGGAAGGACGCCCAGCTTGCCCGCGAGGTCGAATTCGCCCTTCCGCGCGAGATGACGGAGCGCCAAGGCATCGAACTCGCCCGCGACTTCGTGCAGGCAGAGTTTGTCGATCAGGGCATGATCGCCGACCTCAATGTGCACTGGGACATGGCCGAGGACGGGACGTCCAAGCCCCATGCCCATGTCATGCTGACCATGCGGTCCGTGGGCGAAAATGTCTTCGGCCCGAAGGTGCGGGAGTGGAACCGCACCGAGATGGTCGAACGCTGGCGGGAACGCTGGGCGGAGTTGGCCAACGAGCGGCTGGCCGAACTCGACATCGACGTGCGCATCGACCATCGCAGCCTGGACGCGCAGGGCATCGCGTTGGAACCGCAAAGCCAGATCGGCGCTCCCGCGCAGCGCATCGAGGGCGAAGGGATCGAGGCCGCCGACCGCGCCGAAATGCACCGCGAGATCGCGCGCAACAATGGCGCACGGATCATCGCCGATCCTTCGGTGGCGTTCGACGCGATCACCCACCAGCGATCCACCTTCACGCGACGCGACATGGCGATGTTCGCGCATCGGCACAGCGACGGCATCGAGCAGTTCAACGAGGTCATGGGTGCGATGCGCGGCGCGCCCGAGCTGATCGAACTTGGCAGGGACGGACGGGGCGAGGACCGCTTCACCGCCCGCGAGATGATCGAGACTGAACGGCGCCTGCACCGCGCCGCCGAACTCATGGCCGAGAAGGAACGCCATGAGGTCGGGGACAGGGACCGCGAAGTGGCGCTGGCGCGTGCGGAAGCGCGCGGCCTTGTTCTTTCGGGAGAGCAGGCCGAGGCGCTGGCGCATGTCACGGAGGGGTGCGATCTCGGCGTCGTGGTCGGTTATGCCGGAACGGGAAAGAGCGCGATGCTGGGCGTGGCGCGCGAAGCCTGGGAAGCGGCGGGCTACGAGGTCCGGGGCGCGGCGCTGTCCGGCATCGCCGCCGAGAATCTGGAAAGCGGATCGGGCATCGCGTCGCGCACCGTCGCCAGCATGGAGCATGGTTGGGGACAGGGCCGCGACATGCTCACGGCGCGCGATGTTCTGGTGATCGACGAGGCGGGCATGGTCGGCACGCGCCAGTTGGAGCGCGTGCTGTCCCATGCCGCCGAAGCTGGCGCCAAGGTGGTGTTGGTCGGCGATCCGCAGCAGTTGCAATCCATCGAGGCGGGCGCCGCGTTCCGCTCTATCTTTGAGCGCCACGGCGGGGTGGAGATTGGCGAGGTGCGCCGCCAGCGGGAGGACTGGCAGCGCGACGCCACGCGCGACCTGGCGACCGGCCGGACAGGCGATGCGATCCATGCCTATGACACACATGGCATGGTCCATGCCGCCCCGACGCGGGAACAGGCGCGCGACGATCTGATTGACCGCTGGGACCGCGACCGGCAGGCGTCGCCCGACCGCAGCCGCATCATCCTCACCCATACCAACGACGAGGTGCGCGCCTTGAACGAGGCGGCGCGCGGCCGGATGCGGGAAGCCGGCGAATTTGGCGAGGACGTGCGCGTCACCGTCGAGCGGGGGCCAAGAAACTTCGCCGCCGGAGATCGCGTTATATTCCTGCAAAACGAGCACGGCCTTGGCGTGAAGAACGGCACGCTCGGGACCATCGAGCGGGTCAGCGAACGATCCATGTCCGTGCGCACCGACGACGGGCGCAGCATCTCGTTCGACCTCAAGAATTACGACCGCATCGACCACGGCTATGCCGCGACCATCCACAAGGCGCAGGGCATGACGGTGGACCGCACCCATGTTCTGGCGACGTCGGGCCTGGACGCCCACGGCAGCTATGTCGCCCTGTCGCGGCACCGCGACGGCATGGAGTTGCATTATGGCCGTGATGACTTCGCCAGCCAGGACCGGCTTGTCGGCGTCCTGTCGCGCGACCGGGCCAAGGATATGGCGACGGATTACGAGCGCGCCGATCCGGCGCAGAGCTATGCCGAACGACGCGGAATCACCTTCCGCGAGCGCGTCGCCGAGATCGTGCGCAAGGTCGTGCCCGAGAAGGTGCGCGGCCTGTTCGACGGCCCGCGCCTCTCCGCCGATGGCGGGCAGGAGCCGGAACGGGAAGCGCCGGAACGGAAGGCGGCGGCCGACCCGGAAGCGGCGCTGCGCCGCGCCCGCACCGGGGCTCTCGTCCGCCATGCCCGCGCCGTGGACGCGATCTTCGAGATGCAGGAGCGGGGCGGCAGAGCCAGCCCGGAGCAGATGACGGAGTTGCGGGAGGCCCGCAAAGCCTTCGAGGTGGTGCGGCCCTATGGCTCGCACGACGCCGAAGCCGCCTACAGGAAGAACCCGGAACTCGCCTCGGAAGCGGCGACGGGGCGGGTCAGCCGCACCATCCGCGCCCTCCAGCTCGAAACCGAGCTGCGCACCGATCCGCGGTGCCGTGCCGACCGCTTCGTGGAACGCTGGCGGGAACTCGGCCAAGCCAGCCAGCACCAGTACCAGGCGGGTGACATGTCCGGCTATAGGGCCACGCGGTCGGCGATGGGCGACATGGCAAAGAGCCTCGAACGCGATCCGCAGCTTGAATCCATTCTCGAAGGCCGCAAGCGAGACCTCGGCATCGGGATCGACTCGGGCCGCCGCCTCGGGCTGGAACTCGCCTTCAATCACGGCATCGACCTCGGCAGAGGCCGGGGTATCGGACTGTAGAACTATCCTATTTTCCGCCGTCTCTACACCACACTACTACGACCGCTAAATATCTATTGCACAACAACAAATCATCGCTCTGTCTGGTCTCTGCAATCGTCAGAAACACCCAGCAGGAGGCAGCGCAACCATGCTCGTAACAGACCGTATCGTCCGCATGAAAACCGTTCTCGCCCGCACCGGCTTGTCCCGTTCCACCATCTACCGCAAGATCGCCGAGGGCACGTTCCCCGCCCAGGTGAGGATCAGCGTCAATGGTGCGGGCTGGCGGGAATCCGACATCGACCGCTGGATCGCCGATCCCGCTGGCTGGCGAGCCACCAATGACAACGACGAGCCCAGCGCAAAGACGGCCCGCCATGCCCCCCGCTGACACGCCGGAGCCGGGTGAATATCTCGTCCTGGCCAATGACAACAATACCGTGGATGGCCCCGCCGCCGAACCGCTGCGCAACGCCGATGTCATCATCCCCCAGCTTGCGCACTTCATCGGCAGCAGCATGGCCCGCGAGGACTTCGCCGCGTGCATCGCCGCCGCGAATGACAACGACAAAGGGTCGAAAGGGGGATGACAGAATGGACGCGAGCCACACGTAGTTCAGAGATCGTCGTCCAATTCGTCGTCGTGGACCTCGGCGGCACGTCGCTTCGCGTCGGCGATCAGCTCTTTTGCGGATTCACCCTTCACCCAAGCGTCAAGCATATCAGCCCAGCACTGAAGCATGATCTTCCGCTCGGCGAGGTAGCGGTTCACGTTATAGACGGCGGCGATCCGGTTCCGGGGCGCGTGGGCCAAGCTCATCTCGATCCAGCGATCATCGAACTTGGCGCGGTTCAGGCCGGTCGAAAACGTGCGGCGCAGGTCGTGAACGCCGAAGCTCTGAAAGTCCGGGTCATCCTCGCGGATACGCTCCACGGCTGTGTCGATCACGCGGTTGAGCGTGGCGTTGCTTATGGGCGTATCGCCGTCGTACCGGCCGGGGTGCAGGTATCGGCTGGCGCCGAACATGGTGCGGAACGCCGTCAGAATGTCGAGCGCCTGATCGCTCAGCGGGACGACATGCGCCTTGCCGGCCTTCATGCGCTCGGCCGGGATCGTCCAGCGCGCGGCGGCGAAGTCGATTTCCTTCCATGTGGCGTCGATGAACTCCGACTTGCGGACGCCGGTCAGGAGGACAAACTTCACCGCTGAGCGCAGCGTGGGCGCCGCCGTCACATGATCCAGCGCCATCAGGACCGCGCGGACCTCGGATGGCGACAGGGCGCGCTCGCGCGGCTCGAAGGTGGCGATGGCGCTGGTGCGGATCGACTCGGCCGGGTTGCTCACGTCCAGCCCGCATCCTTGGGCGTGGCGGAACACCAGCAACACGACCTCGCGGACATGCACGGCGACGGCCGGCCCGCGCTTCTCCTTAACCTCGTCGCACAGACGTTTGAGACGCTGCGGCGTCACCTCCCCCAGCTTGAGCTTCGACAACTCTCCCGCGATGGCGCGATCATAGACGGATCGGCGCATCGCCAAGGTGCTGTCAGCCAGTTTCTCGGCCCCCGACTTGGGATCGGCTTTGTGCTTGAAATAGGCTTCCGCCCACCCGCCGAACGTGAACGCCTCGGCTGACGCGGTGCGCTTCTCCACCTTGGCTTTCGACGGCGACTCGCCCCGCTCGACCTGACGCCGGGCGCGCGCCAGCAGCGTCCTCGCCTCCGCAAGAGACACCTCCATTCCGTATTCCAGCGCGTCGGGCGCCCGTGTCAGCTTGCGCGCCGCCTCGGCGCTATATCGGCCGATAGTCAAAACCTCCTGCCGCCCGTTCACCCGGTACTGATACCGGAACGATATGACCCCGGTCGGCGTGACGGCCGCGTGCATCCCGTCGCGGTCCGTCACCTTGTAGAGCTTGGCCCTCGGCTTCAGATTTTTCAGTTCTTTATCAGTGAGATCGCCCATAAATCCGCATCCGGTCTGGGGGCGAACGGATACCAACAAGAGGGGTTGTTGGTAGCGAAGGCCCGTTTCTCGACCATCCTGCGCCATACCAACATCGCTACCAACAAAGTGGCCGGGTTGGGGTGACATGCAGCGATACGGGGTGGAAAAAATAATCCTTGTCAGTCAAAGAGATCGTGCGATTTTCGGCACGGAGCGAGATGGTCTGAAAGGACCCTAATTCACTCCCACTCGATCGTTCCCGGCGGCTTGCTCGTCACATCATAGACCACGCGATTGACGCCCTTCACTTCATTGATGATCCGCGTCGCGGCGCGCCCGAGGAAACTCATGTCGAAGGGGTAGAAATCCGCCGTCATGCCGTCGCTCGACGTCACTGCGCGTAGCGCGACGACATAATCATAGGTGCGCCCGTCGCCCATCACGCCAACGCTGCGCACCGGCAGGAGCGCCGCGAAGGCCTGCCAGATTTCGTCATACAATCCCGCCTTGCGGATTTCGTCCAAATAGACGGCGTCGGCCTTACGCAAAATCGCAAGCTTCTCGCGCGTGACGACGCCGGGACAGCGGATCGCGAGCCCCGGCCCCGGAAAGGGATGGCGCCCGACGAATGCTTCCGGCAGTCCGAGTTCGCGGCCGAGAGCGCGCACTTCGTCCTTGAAGAGTTCGCGCAGCGGCTCGACGAGCCGCATGTTCATGTGCTCCGGCAATCCGCCGACATTATGATGCGACTTGATCGTCACCGACGGGCCGCCGGTGAAGGAGACGCTCTCGATGACATCGGGATAGAGCGTGCCTTGCGCGAGAAACTGCGGCGCGCCGCGCCCGTCCTGCGCAATCTTCTTCGCCTCGGCCTCGAACGTCTCGATGAAGAGCCGGCCGATGATCTTGCGCTTCATCTCCGGATCGTCGACGCCTTCGAGCGCGCCGAGGAACAGACCCTCAGCTTCGACGTGATGCAGCGGAATGTTGTAGTGATCGCGAAAGAGCCGCACGACTTCTTCCGCCTCGCCCTGCCGCAGCAGGCCATGATCGACGAAGACGCAGGTCAGGCGTTCGCCGATCGCTTCGTGAATAAGCACCGCCGCGACGGCGCTGTCGACGCCGCCGGATAGGCCGCAGAGCACGCGCCCGTCGCCGACTTGGCGCCGGATCGCCGCGATCGCCTCGCCCCGAAACGCCGCCATCGTCCAGTCGGACTTCAGCCCCGCGACCTTGTGCACGAAATTCGAAAGAAGTTTTGCGCCGTCGGGCGTATGCACGACTTCGAGATGAAACTGCACGCCGTAATAGCGGCGCTGCTCATCCGCGATCGCTGCGAAGGGCGCGTTCTCCGAAGCGGCGATGACGCGGAAGCCTTCCGGCAGTTTCGTCACCCGGTCGCCATGACTCATCCAGACGGGAAAGCTGCCGCCCTTCTCCCACACGCCGTCGAGAAGCGCGCTGTGCTCCAGCGCCGTCACATCGGCGCGGCCGAATTCGCGGTGATGGCCTCCTTCGACCGTGCCGCCGAGCTGCGTCGCCATCGTCTGCTCGCCATAGCAAATGCCGAGTACAGGCACGCCAGAGTCGAAAATGCTCTGCGGCGCGCGGGGAGAGCCCTCATCCGTCACCGAGCATGGGCCGCCCGAGAGGATCACCGCCTTGGGGCGGATCTCGGCGAAGGCGCGCTCGGCATTCTGGAACGGCGCGATCTCGCAATAGACCCCCGCCTCGCGCACGCGCCGCGCGATGAGCTGCGTCACCTGCGAGCCGAAATCGACGATCAGCACCTTGTCGTGGCGATCGGCGATGTCGTGATGGTAGGCGTCGGCGGCGGTGGCCATGGGCAAACCTGTTGAACCGCAGTTCACCGTCATGGCCGGGCTTGTCCCAGCCATCCACGCCGGGCTGCTGCGGAATGTCGGCGTGGATGCCCACGCTTGTCGCGGGCATGACGCGGTTGGAACACTCGGACTGGTCTTAAGAGACGGGCGCCGAGGGCGCAACTCAGCGCTGCGCCAGCACGCACACATAAAACCCATCCGTGTGGCTCGTCGCCGGCGACAGGCGGACGCCGGGACCATGCGGCGAGGCGAAGCGCGCGAGTTCGGGCAGGCCCGCCGCTTGCGCCATTTCGGCGGCCGAGGGCGCGGCGAAGTCCGGATGGTCCGCGAGAAAGGCCGCGACCTGCTCCTCGTTTTCCTCGCGCAGCACCGAACAGGTAACATAAGCGAGCCGCCCGCCGCGCTTCACGAAGCGCGAAGCCTTCGCCAAGAGTTCGCCCTGCTCCTTCAGCCTCAGCTCGAGCGCGCCGGGCGCGAGCCGCCATTTCGCGTCCGGATGGCGCCGCCAGGCGCCGACGCCCGTGCATGGCGCGTCGATCAGCACGAGATCGCAGCGCTTCTCAAGATCGGCGAGCACATCGGCCGCGCCGCGCCGCGCGCGCACCTGAACATTGCGCGCCCCCGCCCGCTCCAGGCGCTCATGGATCGGCGCGAGTCGGCGTCCGTCCGAGTCATGAGCATAGATCTGGCCGCGGTTATGCATCTGCGCCGCGAGCGCCAGCGTCTTGCCGCCGCCGCCGGCGCAAAGATCGAGAACCTGCTCGCCCGGCGCGGCGGCGCAGAGCAGCGCGGCGAGCTGCGAGGCTTCATCCTGAAGCTCGACGAAGCCCTTCACATAGGCGGTTTCCGCCGTCAGCGCCGGCCCCCGGCCCTGCCCCGCCTCGATGCGCAGGCCGATCGGCGACAGCGGCGTCGGCGCTGGCGAGAGATGCGAGAGCTTTTCGAGCGCCTGCTCGCGCGAGCATTTCAAAATATTGACCCGCAGATCCACCGGCGCGCGGGCCGCGAGCGCCGCGCCTTCTTCAGCCGCGTGGGCGCCGAAGGCGGCTTCGAAACGCGAGGCGAGCCATTCCGGATAGTCGCCGCGCACATGGGCCGGCGCCGCGTCGAGTGACGCCGTTTCCAGCCGCTCGCGCTCGTCGTCGGAAAGCGGCGCCTGCGCATGGCGCTCGCCAGTGCAGAGCGCGGCGATCGCTTCGGCGCTAAGGCCGCGCGCCTCGCGCAGCGCGCCGAGCATGATCGCGCGCGGCGTGTCCGAGCCCATCACATAGGACGCTGAAGCGCGCTTCCTCAGCGCGTCGAAGACAAGGCTGGCGATCGCGGCGCGATCCTTGGAGCCGGCGAAGCGATGCGCGAGGCCCCAGTCCTTTAAGGCCTCAGCGGCAGGCCGTCGGCGCTTCGCAAGATCGTCGAGCACTTCAATCGCGGCGGAGACATGGGCGGCGGGAGTCATGGCGTAATCGCGCGCGGCGGACCGATCTTAATCAAACTTTCCCGCCGCGCGGTGCATCGCATGGATGCGTCGGATCGTGCCGGTCGCAGAGCGATAGACGATGGTTTCGGTATCGATCGTCGTCTGGCCGAGCGATACGCCGCCGACAAGCGGCCCTGCGGTGACCCCCGTCACGCAGACGACGACGTCGCCGGCCGCCATATCGCCGACCGAATATTTGCGGCGCGGATCCAAAAGGCCGAAACGCTGCGCCTGCGCGATTTGATCACGATTTTCGAGCGCCAGCCGTCCTTGCATCTGGCCGCCGGCGCAACGCAAGACGCAGGCGGCGAGCACGCCTTCCGCAGCGCCGCCGCGGCCAAGATACATGTCGACGCCGGTTTCCGAGGGATGGGTGGTGAGAATGATCGCCGCCACATCGCCGTCGGTGATGAGGCGCACGCAGGCGCCCGCATTGCGGCACTTCTTGATGATTTCGGCGTGGCGCGGCCGATCGAGAATGCTGACGGTGATCTCGCTAGGCCGCACGCCCTTGGCGATGGCAAGCGCTCTGACGTTGTCGCCCGGATCACGATCGAGATCGATCGCGCCCTCGGGATATCCGGGACCGATGGCGATCTTGTCCATGTAAACGTCAGGCGCATGCAAGAGCGAGCCGGCCGGCGCCATAGCGGCGACGGAGATCGATCCCGGCATATCCTTGGCGCAAAGCGTCGACCCTTCGAGAGCGGCGACGCCAAGATCGACGCGAGGCCCCACGCCCGCGCCGATTTCTTCGCCAACATAAAGCAGCGGCGCGGCGTCCGCATCGCCCTCGCCGATCACCACTCGCCCGCGCACGGGAAGCCGCAACAGTTCCTCGCGCATCGCTTCAGCGGCGGCGAGGTCGGCGGCCATCTCGTCGCCGCGCCCGCGGAATCTCGCGGCGGCGACCGCGGCGCGCTCAGAAGCGCGCGCGAGCTCCAGCGTCAAATAGCGGTCGATCTGCGACGCGTCGGTTTCTGGCTGTTGCGTCATGTCGCGCTACTCGCGTTCGATGCGGATGACTTGCGCCCGCGAGACGATGACGCCGTCCTGGTAGATCATGTCCAGGGCTTCGCGCACGAGATGTTCGCTCGTCGCATGGGTGATGAGGATGACGTCGACGATGTCGCCCGGCGCGCCTCGCGCGCCGCGCTGAACGATGCTTTCCAACGATATGCGACGTTCCGCCATGCGCGTCGCGATTTTGGCGAAGGCGCCGGCGACGTCGCGTACCGACATGCGGATGTAATAGCCGCCTTCGTGGCGTTGCATCGGCGTGCGCTTGAGCTCCGCGAGCTTCGCCGTCGGTAAGCCGAAAGGCGCCGAACGCACGCCCTTCGCGATGTCGGCGATATCGGCGACGACGGCCGATGCCGTCGCGTCGCCGCCGGCGCCCGGTCCCACAAGCGTAAGTTCATGCACCGCATCGGCGTCGATGGTGACGGCGTTCAAGACGCCCATCACCTGGGCGATGGCGGATTTCTTGCCGACCATGGTCGGATGCACGCGCTGCTCGACGCCGTCGGGGGTGCGCTGCGCGACGCCAAGCAGTTTGATGCGGTAGCCGAGCTCGGCCGCCGCGTCGATGTCGGCGAGCGTCACGCGCTCGATGCCTTCAATATCGATGGCGTTGGCCGCGATGCGCGTGCCGAAGGCCAGTGAAGTGAGGATCGCAAGCTTATGGGCGGTGTCGAAACCGCCGATGTCGAAAGTCGGATCGGCCTCCGCGTAGCCGAGCCTTTGCGCCTCCTTCAGACAGTCCTCGAAGGAGAGCTGCTCCTGCTCCATCCGCGAGAGGATGTAATTGCACGTGCCGTTGAGAATGCCATAGACGCGCTCGATCGAATTGCCGGCGAGCCCCTCGCGCAGCGTCTTGACGATCGGAATGCCTCCGGCGACAGACGCCTCGAATGCGAGCGCCACATGTTTCTCCTCGGCAAGCGCTGAGAGATGCAGGCCGTGGGCGGCGAGCAAGGCCTTGTTGGCGGTGACGACCGGCTTGCCATGCGCGAGCGCCGTTTCGATGCTGGCGCGCGCCGGCCCTTCGGAGCCGCCGATCAATTCAACGAAGAGGTCGATCGACGGCGAGGCCGCGAGCTTGACCGGATCATTAAAAAATTCGGCGCCAGAAAGGTCGGCGCGCCGCTCCTTAGCGGCGTCGCGAGCCGAAACGCCGGCCACGACGATGCGTCGCCCCGTGCGCGCCGTCAGCGCCTCGGCCTGCCGATGGAGCAAACGCGCGACCGCCGCGCCGACGGTGCCGAGCCCCGCGATGCCGACGCGCAAGATCTCCGACATTGCAACCTTTCCGGAAAATTGCGGGCGATCAAAGCCCACAAGACGTCGCGCCTTGTGCCCGATTTGACGCCTTTGATCAAGGAATCGCGGACGCTGCAAACCTCATCAGGCGTCGGCCAAAGCCGCCAATCTATAGTCAAGCCGGCGCGACGCGCGCTCCCAGCAAGCTGCGCCTAATGCGGCACGTCCGACCAGATCTTGCGCTTCGTGTAATAAAGCAGCCCGACGAAGACGAGCAGGAAAGAGATCACGCCGAGTCCGATCCGCTTGCGGGATTCAAGATGCGGCTCGGCGACCCACATCATGAACGCCGCAACATCCTTGGCGTATTGGTCGATCGTCTGCGGCGCGCCGTCGTCGTACGTCACCACGCCGTCCGAAAGCGGCGGCGGCATGCCGATGCGCCGCCCCGGCATATAGGGATCGTAGAACTGGCCTTCCGGCATTTTCACGTCGGGCGGCGTATTCTCATAGCCTTCCATGAGCGAGACGATGTAGTCAACGCCGTGCTCCTGATAGGAAAAGCCCGGCAAAGCGTCGAACAGGAAGAGCGGAAAGCCGCGCGAATAGCCGCGCGCCTTGGCGAGAACCGACATGTCCGGCGGATAATTGCCGGCAAGCGCGGCGCGCGCCGCCTGTTCATTGGCGAAAGGCGGCGGAAAGCGATCGCTCGGACGCCCCGGCCGATCGTAATATTCGCCCGACTCGTTCGGCCCGTCCTTGATCTTGTAACTCGCGGCGAGCGCTTCGACTTCCTTCTCGGAGAACTCCGGCCCTCCGGGCTGCGAAAGATTGCGGAAGGCGAGCATTTTGATCGAATGGCAGGAGGAGCAGACCTCCTTGTAGACCTTGAAGCCTCGGCGCAACTGCGCCCTGTCGTAACGGCCGAAAGCGCCGGCGAAACTCCAATCAAAACGCTTGGGCTTCTCCTCGTGCCGCGCGCTCTCGTGACGCGCTTCCTTTTCCTTCGCGGTAGGCGCGGCGACCTGATCATTTGCAGACGGCGGCGCCTCCTGCTGCGCCCAGGCGGGCGCGACTAACGCCATCGTCGCGACGATCCCGAAGGCAACGAGCGACCAACGCCTCATTGACGAAACTAACCGACGTGATTTTGCATGCGCCTCAGACATGGGAGGTTTCCCCACGCATGATCGAAGCTTCGATCGACTCAGGCGCCTGCTCCGGCTGCTCGATCCTGCCGATGACCGGCAAAATGACGAGGAAGTGCAAGAAATAATAGGCCGAGAACAGACGCGCAAACCATAGGTAAGCGCCTTCGGCAGGCTGCGCGCCGAGATAGCCAAGCCCTATGCACACGGCGAGAAAGACCCAGAACTCTTTTCGAAACAGCGGCCGATACACGGCGGATTTGACCTTCGACGTGTCGAGCCATGGCAGCGCCGCGGTGATCAAAATTGACGAGAAGAGCGCAATGACGCCGAGCAGCTTGTTCGGGATCGCCCGCAGGATCGCATAGAATGGAAGGAAGTACCACTCCGGCACGATGTGCGGCGGCGTCACGAGCGGATTGGCTTCGATGTAATTATCTGGGTGGCCGAGATAGTTCGGGACAAAGAACGTCAGCCACGCGTAGACGACGAGAAAAGCCGCGATGCCTACCCCGTCCTTCAAGGTCGCATAGGGCGTGAAAGGAACGGTGTCCCTTTTGATGTCCTTCACTTCGATGCCGGAGGGATTGTTCTGACCGGTCACGTGAAGCGCCCAAACGTGAAGAGCCACGATCGCGACGATGATGAACGGCACCAGATAGTGCAAGGCATAGAAACGGTTGAGCGTCGGATTGTCGACCGAATAGCCGCCAAGGAGCCATGTGGTGATCGACGTGCCGACGACGGGAATGGCGGAGAAGAGATTGGTGATGACCGTCGCCGCCCAGAAAGACATCTGCCCCCAAGGCAAGACGTAGCCGAGAAATCCCGTGGCCATCATCAGCATGAAGATGATGACGCCGAGAATCCACAACACTTCGCGCGGCTCCTTATAGGAGCCGTAATACATGCCGCGGAAGATATGGATGTAGACGGCGAGAAAGAACATCGACGCGCCATTGGCGTGCGCATAACGAAGCACGGTTCCCCAATTCACGTCGCGCATGATTTTCTCGACGGAATCGAAGGCGAGCGTCGTTTCCGCAGTGTAGTGCATCGCCAAAACGACGCCCGTCGCGATCTGCGCGACGAGCATGAAACTCAAAATCGCGCCAAACACCCACATGTAGTTGAGGTTCTTTGGCGTCGGATAGGCGACGAAAGAATCATGAATAAAACTCAAAATCGGAAGCCGACGCTCCAACCAGCGAGCAAAGCCACTTTTAGGCGTGTATTGGGAATGTCCTTCCATGGGCTTTCTGCTCTCGGAATTTCGCGCGGAGAAATTGAAAGGCGCTGGCCTTCGCTAACCGATCTTAATTTTATTTTCGGAGAGGAAGGCGTAGGGCGGCACTTCCAGATTCGTCGGCGCCGGGCCGCTACGAATCCTTCCCGACAGGTCGTAGACCGAACCGTGGCAGGGACAGAACCAGCCGTTGTATTCGCCTTCCTTGCCGGTGGGTATGCAGCCAAGGTGCGTGCAGACGCCGATGACGACAAGCCACTGGGGCTTTTGAACGCGCTTGGAGTCGGGCTCCGGATCGGGAAGGTCCGCCAGAGGAACATCCTCGGCCGCCTTGATTTCGGCGGGCGTCCGGTGGCGCACGAAAACCGGCTTGCCGCGCCATTTCACCGTGACGATCTGGCCTTCCGGAACGGCCGACACATCGACTTCCGTTGAGGCCAGAGCAAGGGTGGACGCGTCCGGATTCATCTGCGCGATGAGCGGCCAGACCATGCCGGCTGCAGCGCCCGCAGCAGCGGCGCCCGTCGCGATATAGAGAATATCCCGCCGGCTCGGCTCCGCCGGTTTCGCGGCGGCATCTTTGCTTGTCACGCTCGAACCTCTCCCAACGCTCTCAAGTCTTCGCGGCTGAGGCGGCGGCTGCGCCTAAGGCGATCCGTTTTACGCGAATCTCCGCCGCTGTCCACAAGCCGACATAGGGAAATTTGGCTATCCCAACTACGACACAAGACCATGGCGCCCTTCGCGGCGATATGCCGCAAATTCGCCATTTCCTCCTACTGCAACGCTCAAATGGCTCCTCTTACGCTTGCACTTTACCAGCCCGACATTCCTCAAAACGCCGGGACCATGTTGCGAACCTGCGCTTGCCTTGGCGTCTCGGCGGCGATCATCGGGCCCGCTGGATTTCCCGCAAGCGACCGTGACTTCCGCCGGGCCGGCATGGACTACCTCGACCAGGTGACAATCGACCGACATGCGTCTTTCACGGCCTTTCAAGCTTGGCGCGCCGCTTGCCGCCAAGCGGGCAAGCCGCGTCGCCTGCTGCTGCTCTCGACGCATGCGACGGCCTCCTATCTCGACTGCGCCTATCGTGAGGGCGACATTCTGCTCGTCGGCCGGGAATCCGCCGGCGCGCCGGAAGAGGTCCGCGCCGCCGCCGATCTGGCGCTGCGCATCCCGATGCGTCCCGGCATACGCTCACTAAACGTCGCCGTGGCCGCAGCGATGGTCATGGGCGAAGCGTTGCGACAGTTGCGCCCGCGCTGAACAGGTGCGCCGCCGCACAGCGCGCTACGAAACGTCCCTTTAAGTCTTTGATCGTCACTGCATATTAAGGCGATATTCATTTATTTCGGGAGGGCGGTATGACCCACCAGACAATTCGTATTTCGCTCATGCTTTGGGAGCGCCTGCTGAAATCTCTCAATGTGGCCCTGTTGACCGCGCTTCTTGGCGTCGGCCTCTATGCGCTCGTGGCCAATTTCTCAGAAACGCGCGACGCTCTCGCCAAGTTCTTCCTGAAATTCACGCAAATTGAGCGCTTCGAAGCGTTCAATGTGAAGGCCGCCTTCAAGGTCGATCAAATCGCTGAGTCAGCGCCGATCTATCACGCTCTGCCGTCGGACATGCGAGACATGCTGCCCGACGACATCCGGTCGCTCCGCGCGAACTGGGTGGAGCGGCTTCTCTATGTGGGCGACCAGGGAAAGCTGTGCGACTTCGAGTCCGCCGATCAGAAAATGATCGAAGATTACAATTCGGATAAGCATTTGTCCGCCGACGGGCTCATCACGATGAAGGACTCGCGCGAGGTCAAAGCGCAGGTGCTCGAAGACATGCGCCAGGCGAAAGCCAGGAACCGTGAGTGGCGGAATGGCGAGCCGCGCTCCTGCTATGTCACCGAGCTCACTGAGCGGGGCAGAAACGTCAAGACGGCGCTCGTGCAGTTCCTACGCGCCGGCTTCGCGGCGGCGACTGCGCCAGCCGCGCGGAGCGACACGAAGGTCGCCGATATGGCGCGATAGACGCCCTGCTGAATTGACAAGGCGCGGCGCCGGCGGGAATGAAGCGTCGACAAGGAGCCGTCGATGAACGCCGCGCCGGATCAGCTTGAAGCCCGCAAGGACGCCGCGCGCGCCTGGTTCGAATCTCTGCAGTTGCGCATCATCGCCGCCTTCGAAGCGCTGGAGGACGAAGCGCCTGGACCATTCGCGACTGGCTCCGATGCGCCTGGGCGGTTTGTTCTCACTTCGTGGAGTCGAACAGATCACAGCGGCGCGACTTTAGAAAGCGCCGCTCGAAACATCGGCGGCGCGCCGGGCGGCGGCGGACGCATGGGCATGATCAGAGGCCGCGTGTTCGAAAAGGCCGGCGTGCATTGCTCGACAGTGTTTGGAACCCTCGCGCCGGAATTCGCCAAGCAGATTCCTGGCGCGGCGGAAGACCCCCGCTTTTTTGCCACAGGCATTTCACTCATTGCGCACCCCTGGAACCCGAATGTTCCCGCCGTGCACATGAACACGCGTTTCGTCGTGACGACGAAAGCATGGTTTGGCGGCGGCGCCGATCTTACGCCGATGCTCGACGCGCGCCGCACGCAGGACGATCCCGACACGATCGCCTTTCACGCGGCGATGCGCGGCGCCTGCGAGCGTCATAAGGTCGCCGACTACGCGCGGTTCAAGCAATGGTGCGACGAATATTTCTTCCTCGCCCACCGCAATGAGCCGCGCGGGATCGGGGGCATCTTTTATGATTATTTCAACAGCGCGGGAGACGAGAGAAATTCGGCCTGGGATGAAGATTTCGCCTTCACCCGCGATGTCGGCGAAAGCTTTGTCGACATCTATCCCGAACTGGTGAGGCGAAACTTTGCCAAGTCATGGGGCGAAGCGCAACGCGACGAGCAGCTTGTGCGGCGCGGCCGCTATGTCGAATATAATCTGCTCTACGATCGCGGCACGATCTTCGGGTTGAAGACCGGCGGCAATGTCGACTCGATCCTCTCCTCCATGCCGCCTCTGGTGAAGTGGCCTTGAGAGTGGATCGAGCTAAGGTCAGACTATCGTGCGACGATAGCTCTGAGGACTAGACGTTGAGAGAAATTGGACATGCGCCAATCCATTGATAACTTGGAACGCCACGATATGACCTTTGAACAGGCGGAAGGCGTCGAGCCACTTCCAACACAACTGAACCTTCGTGAAATTTCTAAAGAGCTAAGGGCGCGATTGTGGGAAGTCATATATTATGACATTAGAGAGCAAATTGATCATCACAACAGGCTATTTGGTTCCTGGTACGATGTCCTGCATGATTTCTACGTCAAACGTAAATTCATGATGGTGGATGAAATAACGGCGCATCGGGACTGGAACCTGTCTCAGATAAAATGCATAATTTCATCCGGAGATTACATAGCTGTTTTCGGATTTCTGCAATTCGTAATCCGACATGAAAACTGCCCTTACGAGTTCGCTGATAAAATCGAAAGAGAATTGCAAGAAGCTCGGGCGGCTTATCGGCTGATCGACGGTCGAACTATCATGCCTATCGTCTCCGAGACCGATCAATCCACCATCAAGCAAGCCCTTGCTGATTTGTCTGAAACCGAGTTCAAAGGCGCCAGGGCGCATTTAGTCAATGCAGGTGCGGAGCTAACGGCGGGAGAATATAGCGCGAGCATTCGAGAGAGCATCCACGCCGTCGAGTCGGTTGCCAGAATGCTTTCGACCTCTGGCAGTTTGAGCGATGCATTAGCAAAACTTGAAAAACATTCGGCTATACATGGCGGCCTAAAAAGCGGCTTCAACGCGATTTATGGTTACACAAGCGATGAAAAAGGCATACGGCATTCACTGCTTAACGAACCGCAATCGAGAGTAGACGAAGCAGATGCATTGTTTATGATTGGAGCTTGTTCAGCGTTTATTTCCTATTTGCTCCAGAAGGCTAGAATTTTTGGCATCATATCGAACTAGGCAGGTTGGCTTTGAACAGCTCGCAAACCACGGAATTCCACACTTGAGGCGCGCCTGGCCCGTGTAAAAAAGCAAAGGCGTCGGAGAGCAAATCATCCAAACGTCCATCGGCGGTTGAGCGCGAAGGTGACGAACATCGCCAGCACGGTGGTCAGGACCTGCGCCGGCAGATAAGGCGCGCCCCAGCGATCGACGAAGAGGCTCATCAACACATAAGTGACGCAGAAGCCCGCGAAAGCGACGAGCGCAAAGCGCCAGGTCGCCTCAGTGTGCGGACGGTCGCTCGCAAAGGTGTGGCGGCGGTTCAAGAGATAGGCCACGACGCCGCCGACCACATAGCCGCAAAGCGTCGCGGGGACGGCGCGCCAGCCCGCGCCTTCGACCAATGCGATGAGGACGGCGTAATGCGCGAGCGTCGCGCCGACGCCGACTGAGGCATACGTCGCAAGCTGGCGCGTCGTCGACATGCTTAGCGCCGCATCGCGGCGTAGTGGCGCGCGATTTCCCGCATCTCTGTGTCGGAGAGCTGGCGACTCATGTAGCGCATCTCCTTGTGCGGCCGCGCGCCGGAGCGAAAGGCCTTGATCTGGTTGAAGAGATATAGCTCCTGCTGTCCCGCGAGATGCGGAACGTCGGCGCTTTTCGCAATCCCATCGACGCCGTGACAGGCGGCGCATTGCGTTAGAACTTCGGAAAGATCCCCCGCCCACGCAGATTCTGCGCCCGGGACGAGAAGCAACATCGAGAAGAGGAAGAAGGCCGCAATCCGCATGGGCGTGATTTGGAGAAGACGAGGAACCGCGATCATACCGCAATTCGCCGCGCCGCGACGCGACGCGATTCCGCCGCTTGGAGGCGCCTATCCCCACCCTCCCTGCGCCCCTTCACATAACCGTCAATCTCGTCTAGACAGGCGGCGACTTTCGAGCCGGGCGCGACCCGCTCGCCGCCTGCATCTCCGGTTCCTTGAGAGAGTGACGGGCAAGTTCGGGACGCGTTCCGGTCCAGGGGCCGGAATCGCGGCCCTTTTTTATGCGCGCTCGCCAGCAGGAGCGCCGACGGGCGAAGGTTTCCTCATCCTGAGGAGCGAGCGAAGCTCGCGTCTCGAAGGACGAGGAAACCGCGTTACACGCCTAACCCTCATGCTTCGAGACGCGCCTATCGGCGCTCCTCAGCATGAGGTCTAGGAATTCGCGCGCTCGCTCAGGGCGGCCAATAGGATCACATGCCGAAAAGAACCGACATTTCCACGATTATGATCATCGGCGCCGGCCCAATCGTCATCGGCCAGGCCTGCGAATTCGATTATTCGGGCACCCAGGCCTGCAAGGCGCTTAAGGCGGAAGGCTATCGAATCGTTCTGGTCAACTCCAATCCGGCGACGATCATGACCGATCCGGACATGGCCGACCGCACCTATATCGAGCCGATCACCCCGGACATCGTCGCCAAGATCATCGAGAAGGAGCGCTATGCGGCGCCAGGCGGCTTCGCGCTGCTGCCGACGATGGGCGGTCAGACCGCGCTCAATTGCGCGCTCAGCCTAGAGAAAATGGGCGTGCTGAAAAATTTTGACGTCGAGATGATCGGCGCGACGGCGCACGCGATCGACAAGGCCGAAGACCGCGAGCTGTTTCGCGAGGCGATGACCAAGATCGGTCTCGACACGCCGCGCTCGCATCACGTCAAGACTCTGTCCGCGGCGCTCGAGGCGCTCGACGACATCGGCCTGCCGGCCATCATCCGTCCGTCCTTTACGCTCGGCGGCACCGGCGGCGGCATCGCCTACAACAAGGCCGAGTTCATCGAGATCGTCGAGCGCGGCATCGACGCCTCGCCGACGAATGAAGTGCTGGTCGAAGAAAGCGTTCTCGGCTGGAAGGAATATGAGATGGAGGTCGTCCGCGATAAGGCGGACAATTGCATCATCATCTGCTCGATCGAAAACGTCGATCCGATGGGCGTGCACACGGGCGACAGCATCACCGTTGCGCCCGCGCTGACGCTGACCGACAAGGAATATCAGATCATGCGCGACGCCTCGATCGCGGTGTTGCGCGAGATCGGCGTCGAGACGGGCGGCTCCAATGTGCAATTCGCGGTCAATCCCGCGAACGGCCGCATGATCGTCATCGAGATGAATCCGCGCGTGTCGCGCTCGTCGGCGTTGGCGTCTAAGGCGACCGGTTTTCCGATCGCCAAGGTCGCGGCACGGCTCGCGGTCGGCTACACGCTCGACGAGATCGCCAACGATATTACCGGCGGCGCGACGCCGGCCTCCTTCGAGCCGACGATCGATTATATCGTCACCAAGATTCCGCGCTTCGCCTTCGAGAAATTTCCGGGCTCAGAGCCGATATTGACGACCGCGATGAAGTCGGTCGGCGAAGCCATGGCGATCGGCCGCAATTTCGCCGAGTCGCTGCAAAAGGCGCTGCGCTCGCTGGAGACCGGACTGTCTGGTCTCGACGAGATCGAAATCGACGGGCTCGGCAAGGGTGATGACATGAATGTGCTGCGCGGCGCGCTCGGCACGCCGACGCCCGACCGGCTGCTCGTCGTCGGCCAGGCGCTGCGGCTCGGCATGACGACCGAAGCCATTCACGAGGCAAGCAAGATCGACATCTGGTTTATCGAGCGTATCGCGGAGATCATCGCGCTCGAAAACAAGGTCAAGACATTCGGCCTGCCAGAGGACGCCGAAAATCTTCGCAAGCTCAAATTCGCCGGCTTCTCCGATTGTCGCCTCGCGACGCTCGCTGGGCTCGAAGAAGACGCCGTGCGCGACATGCGCCATCGTCTCGGCGTTCGTCCGGTTTACAAGCGCATCGATACTTGCGCGGCGGAATTCGCATCGCCCACGGCCTATATGTATTCGACCTATGAGACGCCGTTCATTGGCGTTTCCGCGAATGAAGCGCATCCTTCCGACAGGAAAAAGATCGTCATCCTCGGCGGCGGACCGAACCGCATCGGACAAGGCATCGAATTCGACTATTGCTGCTGTCACGCCTGCTTCGCGCTCGCCGAAGCCGGCTTTGAAACGATCATGATCAATTGCAATCCGGAGACGGTTTCGACGGATTACGACACCTCCGATCGGCTCTATTTCGAACCGCTGACGAATGAAGACGTCGCCGAAATTCTCGATGTCGAAAAGTCGAACGGCCAGCTCGTCGGCGTCATCGTGCAATATGGCGGGCAAACGCCGCTGAAGCTTGCGCATGGCCTCGAGCAGGCTGGCGCGCCCATTCTCGGCACGCCGGTCGATTCAATCGACCTCGCCGAGGACCGCGACCGCTTCAAGCGGCTTCTCGATAAGTTGGGATTGAAGCAACCCAAGAACGGCATCGCCTACTCAGTGGAGCAGTCGCGCATCGTCGTGCAGGAGCTCGGGCTGCCGCTCGTGGTGCGCCCCAGCTATGTGCTCGGCGGCCGCGCCATGGCGATCATCCGCGACCAAAGCGATCTCGATGATTATCTTCTTGGCACGCTGCCAAGCCTCGTGCCGTCCGAGATCAAGGCGCGTTACCCCAACGACAAGACCGGGCAGATCAATACGGTGCTCGGCAAGAATCCGCTGCTCTTCGACCGCTATCTGACCGACGCGATCGAGGTTGACGTGGATTGTCTCGCCGATGGCGATGACGCCGTCATCGCAGGCGTCATGGAACATATCGAAGAGGCGGGCATCCATTCGGGCGATTCAGCCTGCTCGCTGCCGCCGCGCTCGCTCGCGCCCGAGACGATCGCGGCGCTCGAGGCGCAGACGAAAAGCCTTGCCATGGCGCTCGGAGTGGTCGGATTGATGAATGTGCAATTCGCGCTCAAGGACGGCGAGATTTACGTGCTGGAGGTCAATCCTCGCGCGTCCCGCACCGTGCCCTTTGTCGCCAAGGTCATCGGCAGGCCGATCGCCAAGATCGCGGCTCAGATCATGGCCGGCGCGAAGCTCGCCGACTTTGATCCGCTTCAGACAAGGCCGGAGCATGTCGGCGTGAAGGAAGCCGTCTTCCCCTTCGCACGCTTCCCCGGCGTCGACACCGTCCTGGGCCCGGAAATGCGCTCGACGGGCGAGGTCATGGGGCTCGACAGCTCGTTTGACGCCGCCTTCGTCAAGAGCCAGCTTGGCGGTGGAACCAAGGCGCCCCGCGAGGGCGTCGTTTTTGTCTCCGTCAAGGACGCGGACAAGGGCCGCATCATCCCCGCGGTCCGACTGTTGAAGGAAGTCGGATTCTCTGTCGTCGCGACAGGCGGCACGGCGCGCTATCTCGTCGAGCGCGGAATCGCCGCCCAAAAACTGAACAAGGTCTCCGAAGGACGGCCACACATCGTCGACGCGATCAAGAACGGCTCGATCGCGCTTGTTTTTAATACGACTGAGGGGGCGCAGGCGCTCGCCGACTCGCGCTCCTTGCGCCGCGCCGCGCTTCTGCATAAGGTTCCCTATTATACGACCCTGGCGGGAGCGGTCGCGGCGGCCCAGGGGATACGCGCCTATGTGTCGGGGGACCTTAAGGTCCGGGCGCTGCAGGATTATTTTCCGCCGACAGCGACCAACTGAAAATTGGAGAGTTTCGCGCCGCAATCGGCGGATGCGTTAACCTTTGGCCTCGATTGGGCGGCTTAAGCTTTAATGCAGAGCGAAGATGACTTGGCGTAGCGCCGACCGATGCGCCGCGTGATTGGCGAAACTCAAGAAAAGGCAGAAAGCTACAGCAATGGTGGACAAGGTGCCCATGACCGCCAGCGGCTATGCCGCGCTCACCGAAGAATTGCGCCGCAGGCAGCAGGAAGATCGTCCGCGCATTATTCAGCAGATCGCTGAAGCGCGCGCCCATGGCGACCTTTCGGAAAACGCCGAATATCACGCCGCCAAGGAGGCCCAGTCGCTCAACGAAGGCCGCGTCGCCGAACTCGAGGACAAGCTGTCGCGCGCCGAGGTGATCGACGTGTCGAAGCTCAACGGCTCGACGATTAAATTCGGCGCGACGGTCACGGTCGTCGACGAGGACACCGAAGAAGAGCGGGCCTATCAGATCGTCGGCGAGACCGAGGCCGACGTGAAGAGCGGTCGCGTTTCGATCACGAGCCCGATCGCCCGCGCGCTGATCGGCAAGACTGTCGGCGACACCGTGGAGGTCACGACGCCAGGCGGCGGCAAGAGTTACGAGATTCTGAAAGTTGCGTTTGGGTGACGGGGATTACCCCCCTCTCCCGCGACGCGGGGGCGGGTCGGGGTGGGGGCGCTTCCACTCGGTCGGCCCTTCCCGCAGGCACGACAATCCGCATTCTCTCCGACGGCCGCGCCGGTCATGAGGCGCAGACGCTGGGCGTCGCCGAAGCGCTGGGCCTGACGCCTGACATTCGCCACGTCGCGTCCCGCGTCCTCTATGCCGCGCTTGCGCCATTCGCGCCGCCCGATCCGTGCGACGCTTTCGCATACGCCCCTCCCTACCCTGACATCGCCATTGCAGCGGGACGCCGGACGATCCCGACCCTCAGGCGACTGAAGCGCGATTCCGGCGGGCGTACATTCACGGTCTATATGAACAAGCCGGCGAATGGGCCCGGCGCCGCCGATCTCATCATCGCGCCCCGCCATGACGGGTTTCGCGGCGACAATGTCCTGTCGCCACTGACTCCAGCGAATCGCATCACGCCGGAGCGGCTCGCCGCGGCGCGCGCGGCGCCAGATCCACGCGTCGCCGCCCTGCCCGGACAGCGCGTGGCGCTGCTCGCGGGCGGCGACAGCCGGCATGGCGCCTATGGCGCGAAAGAGATTGCGGAGCTCGCTCATATCGCCGCGTCGCTTCTTGCGTCGGGGCGCTCAGTCATGGCGACTGCCTCGCCCCGGACGCCGAACGCTTTGCGCGACGCGCTGAGAACGGCGCTCGCTGCGCCGAGCGGGTTCTTTTGGGACGGCGCCGGTGAAAATCCATATTTGTCCATGCTGGCGAACGCCGACGCGATCATCGTGACAGGCGACAGCGTCAATATGGTGGGAGAAGCGGTCGCGACCGCCGCGCCGGTCTATGTCGTTCGGCCGCCTGGACGCCGAGGCAAGATCGACGCCTATCTCGCGGCGCTCAGCGACGCCGGCGCCATCCGCATCTGGAGCGGCGCGCTTAAGGAGTGGCGCCGCGCGCCGTTCAATGCGACGCGCGACATCGCGAAAAGCGTCGCGCAGGCTTATATGGCTTTCGCCGCGTCGCGTTCGTAATTGCGAAGACCCGCCGGTAGTGTCTCAGTTTGAATTTTTTCCTTCATGGCGCGGATCGCGCTCAGCCCAGTTGCCAAAATCACAGGGCGCGCCATTTTCGCATGGCGAGGGTGAGCGGCACACTCCCGTTATTAATCCAGGCCCGTGTCATGTCATTTCTCCGTAACGCGCTATTATTCTTTCTTCTCGTCGCTTTGGTCCCCTCCGCAAAGGCCGACTGCTGCAATGCAGGCACGAGGGATGACGACGGCGGGAGCCACACGGGTTTGTGTGCGGACTTCACGAAGCCTACTCCGTGTTGCGGCGTGGGCGCGTGCAATGCCTTTTGCTGCAATTGTGATGGAGGGTGTCGTAAGTCGACCCCGCCTCCTCCCTGTCCAACCGAAAAAATGGAAGAGTGCCGAAAAAAGGCCGATACCTGTTTCAATATAGAATCGACGGAGTGCTACGGGGAGGAGTCCTCCCTCCCTGGTCCTGCGGTTACACAGTGCTTATTTCGCGTGAAAAGCAAATGCGACGAAGCGGTGCGTTTCTGCTGCACCAACGACTGATCGCAAGAGAGGATCGCGGACGACGCAATCACTGGGATGCTAGTGCTGTGACTCTAACACATGTTTCGCTCTGGCGACCTTTTTGAGAATGTCGGCGGCGTCTGCGGTCCAGACGAAAGGCTTCGGATCAGCGTTGTGCTGCTGCAGGTAGCGTTCGATGGCTGCCTCGAGGCCGGCCAGGGAAGCTTACTTAATTCGCGGGTGTGATGGGAAAACATTACCGGCGGCGGGGAATACAAGCCGTCTGTGACCACCAAATTTCAAAACGGACCCATTACCGACCCGCCGTGCTGCTTGAAAAAGCCGCCGCGCGCCGATAAGAGTGGCGCGCCGCGCGCCTAAGGGCATCGGGCAATCGCCGCAATAGCTCAGCTGGTAGAGCACATCATTCGTAATGATGGGGTCGGGGGTTCGAATCCCTCTTGCGGCACCAGTAAAGTCAATAAGTTATGAAGTGGCGCGGACGCCGCCATTTTGACCCATTTTTTTCGAACATAAGGCCGTCGCGATCGGCAGCTGCGCAAAGTCGTAATCAAGTCCCGCAGCCTAAACGCCAACTTCGTATCCTGCATACCGGCCTCTGAGTGGGAAACGAGACGAGGACCGTCGAAGAAAGGGGATCGAAAATGTTTTCAGCACGCCGATCTGCTGCGTCGCTGGCTATCGCCGGCGCATTTTTCGCCCTCTCGTTACCGCTCTCCGAAGTCCACGCCCAAGTTTTCTCCGCCTGTGAAGATTCCGCTGAGATCGCCGTTCTGCCGTCGCCGGCGGCGCCGTGGACGGGCGCGCCTCTGCGCGTTCTCGTCGCTGCGGAAAGGCCGTTAAACGGCGAGCTTTCGCTGATTGCGCCCGACGGAAGGGTCGCCGCCAGATCGCACGGACAGCGGGGCGGACCCCCCTATGTCTGGTTCGCCGAGGTCGCCTCGCCAGCGGCGGGCGCGTGGCGCGCCACCCTCGACACCGGTTCGTTCACCTGCGGCGCGATTACCAAGGAAATCGACGTAAGCGCGCGCAAGACGTCGGCGTCGCAGGCGTCGGAAGGCGGCGTCTGGCGCCTGCACAACACATGGAACCGCGCGACTGAGAATTTGTATTCGGCGTGGGTGGCGAAGCTTTTTGACGCGCCGCTCGAAGCGGAGCAGTCATGGAAGACATGGCACGAGGTGCTGCGCAATCCCTCGCGCAATGTGTTGTTCAATTATCTCGGAACGAACGAAGACAGTCTCACACTTTCGTTGAAGCCCGACTGCGCCGATTTCGTCTACTTCTTGCGCGCCTATTTCGCCTTCAAGATGGGGTTGCCCTTCGCCTATTCGAATTGCTCGCGCGGGGCCGGCGGCGCGCCGCCGCGATGCAATGAGCGGTTCGATATTTTGCACCCCGAGCTGACCAGACCCGCGCCGCCTCCGGAGCAGGCCGTGGCCTCCGCCGCCGCTCCGCTGGCCCCCACGCCCGCAGCGGCGCCCACGAATCTCTTGCAGCAACTGTTTTCACAGCCTCAGCAGGTCCAGCCCGGGGCGCCGGCTCCGTCGGTTGCTCCCGCGAAGCCGCCTGCGCCGAAGCGGCCAGCGGGTGTTGCCGGATATTTCCGGGCAGTGGGCGACGTCGTTCATTCCGGTTCGGTGCGCGCGTCGGCAAACAGCGATAAGGGCGATTTCTACACCATCCCGCTGACGCAGGAGGCGCTGCGTCCCGGAACCGCCTACGCTGATCCGTACGGGCACGTCATGATGCTCGTGCAACGCGTCCCGCAGACGGCGGACGCCGCTGGCGTCTTTCTTGCCGTCGACGCCGAGCCGGATGGCACCGTCACGCGCAAGCGGTTCTGGCGCGGCAATTTCCTGTTCGCGAACGAACCGACGCTCGGCAGCCCTGGCTTCAAGCGCTTCCGGCCGCTCGTGCGCGAGAGCGGCTCGTTGCGGGCGCTCAGTAATGCGGAGATCGCCAAAAATCCCGAGTATGGCGATTTCTCACTGGAGCAATCACAACTCAGCGCCGAGGATTTCTATGATCGCATGGATGAGGTGATGTCGCCTGAGCCGCTCGATCCGACGCGCGCGATGATGGCGGCAATCACGGCGCTCGAAGAGCAGGTGAAGACGCGCGCGGTTGCGGTCGAAAACGGTCGAAAGTTCCAAAACGGCGGGCGCGGCGAAGCATCTATGCCGGACGGGGCCGCAATCTTCGCGACCAGCGGCGCGTGGGAGGATTTCTCGACGCCGGCGCGCGATCTGCGGCTGCTGATCGCAATCGATGTGGTGCGCGGATTCCCTGATCGCGTCGCTCGCCGCAGCGACCGCTACGCGATGCCGTTTGGCAGAGGTCCGGCGGGCGTGCAGGCTCAATTGCAAAGCGCGCTGGCGAGCGAACTCGCGGCCCGCACGTTTTCTTATACGCGCAGCGACGGCTCGGCCTGGACGCTGTCACTCAAAGACGTCATGGACCGCGCGGCGGACCTTGAGATGGGCTACAACCCCAATGACTGCGTCGAACTGCGGTGGGGCGCGTCGGACGGAAGCGCCGAGGCGGCGACGTGCGGGCGGCGGGCGCCAGCCGCGCAGCGCGCGAAGATGACGGACTACCGGAACTGGTTCCGCGAACGCCGCTGGCCGCACGCTTAGCGTAAAGAGGTTCGCCCCGATCTCGTAGCCTACGTCGATCTTCGCCCCGCGGCGGTCTGAATCTCAGGTCCGACGCGATGACGCTTTACGCCCATCGTGCAAAGCAGCTCAACCTCCGCCTGAAAGTTTTGCATCAATCTCACTGAGAGAGCTTTCGCGCACATAGATCTCCGCGCCCTTTTCCATGAACTCCGCGCTCTTTTCAGCCATGCCCTGCTCGCGCGCGGCGATTTGCGCCGCCTCTTCGCGCAGGTCGCGGGTGATCTGCATCGAGCAAAACTTCGGTCCGCACATCGAACAGAAATGCGCGACCTTATGCGCTTCCTTCGGCAGCGTCTCATCGTGGAATTCGCGCGCCGTGTCGGGATCAAGTCCGATTTCGAACTGATCCTCCCAGCGGAAGTCGAAACGCGCGCGGCTCATGGCGTCGTCGCGCTCGCGCGCCGCAGGATGACCCTTGGCGAGATCGGCCGCATGCGCGGCGATGCGATAGGTGATGACGCCGGTCTTGACGTCGTCGCGATCCGGCAGGCCGAGATGCTCTTTAGGCGTTACGTAACACAGCATAGAGGTGCCGAACCAACCGATCATCGCGGCGCCGATGCCTGACGTGATGTGATCGTAACCGGGCGCAATGTCGGTGACGAGCGGTCCGAGCGTGTAGAACGGCGCTTCGCCGCAGGCTTGAAGCTGCTTCTCCATATTGGCTTTGATCTTGTGCATCGGCACATGGCCGGGGCCTTCGATCATCGTCTGACAGCCCTTGTCCCAAGCGATCTTGGTCAATTCGCCGAGCGTCTCCAGTTCGGCGAATTGCGCCGCGTCATTGGCGTCGGCGTTGGAGCCTGGACGCAATCCGTCGCCGAGCGAGAAGGACACGTCATATTTGCGCATGATGTCGCAAATCTCGTCGAAGCGCTCGTAAAGAAAGCTCTCCTTGTGCTTGGAGAGACACCACCGCGCCATGATCGAACCGCCACGCGAGACGATGCCGGTGACGCGATTTGCGGTGAGCGGCACATAGGCCAGCCGCACGCCGGCATGGATGGTGAAATAATCCACCCCCTGCTCCGCCTGCTCGATCAGCGTGTCCTTGAAAACCTCCCAATCGAGCTTCAGCGCGTCGCCGCTGACCTTTTCCAAAGCCTGATAGATCGGCACTGTGCCGATCGGCACGGAGGCGTTACGAATGATCCAATCGCGGATGTTATGGATGTTGCGGCCGGTCGAGAGGTCCATCACCGTATCGGCGCCCCAGCGGATCGCCCACACCATTTTCTCGACTTCTTCCGCGACCGACGAAGTGACGGCGCTATTGCCGATGTTGGCGTTGACCTTCACGAGGAAATTTCGGCCGATGATGACCGGCTCGAGTTCCGGGTGATTGACATTGGCAGGGATGATGGCGCGGCCGCGAGCGACCTCTTCGCGCACAAATTCGGGCGTCACGAATTCCGGGATGGCGGCGCCGAAGCTCTCGCCATCGGCGATGCGTTCTTTCGCGACATCGAGCGCGCGTTCGCGACAGAGGTTCTCGCGATGCGCGACATAGATCATCTCTTCCGTGACGATCCCCGCGCGGGCAAACTCAAGCTGAGTAACGGGCGCCGCGCCCGCCGCCCGATAAAGCCTCCGCTCGGCTGGGCATGACGGCACGAGGCGTTCGCCTTCGGCGAAGCCATTGTCCTCGGGCTTAATCGCGCGGCCTTGGTAAGTTTCGAGACCCACGCGCGCCGCAAGCCAGGGGCGCGCAGCGGGAAGCCCCGCCGAAAGGTCAGGCGTAAAGGACGCGCAGCTATAGGGTCCCGAAGGGTCGTAAACCCGAAGCGGAAGCTCGCCCGACGACGGATGAAGCGGGATTTCGCGATAGGGCACGCGAATGTCGTCGCGCCCCTTTGGCGAGGAATAGACTTTGCGCGATTTGCCGATCGGCCCGGTGGTGACGCTCGCCGGCATGCGCTTGTCGTGGACGTTCATGATCGCGCTCCTACATCACGCTTCGTCAAGTGAAGCGGACGCGAGTCAGGAAGACGAAGGAGGGATGCGCTGTGATTGCGTCGACGCTTCCGCGCCGTTCGCTCTTTCGCTGGCCTTCCCTACGCCGGCATGACCCGGATCAGGTTCGACGGGTGCTTCTCAGCCGCGCTTGCGGCGCCCCTCGCCATTGTGGAAAAATTACCGCGTTCACACTCGTGTCGCAAGTTCGCGTGGCGATACCGGCAAATAGCGGCCACGACGAGCCTAGACATATGCGAAACCTAAATTTCCAGGGTCTGACGTCTGAGGAAGCGGCCAGGCGTCTTGCCGAGTTCGGGCCGAACGAGCAGCCAAAGCCGCCCCCGCCGGGCATATTCGCGATCACGCTGCGCACGCTGAAAGAACCGATGTTCTTTCTGCTCGCCGCAGCCGCGCTGCTTTATCTTTTCGTCGGCGATCTTGGCGAAGGGCTGTTCATGGTCGTCGGCGCCGGCGCGTCGATCACCCTGGTCATTCTGCAGGAGCTGCGGACCGAGCGCGCGCTTCAAGCGCTCAACCGACTCGCGGAGCCGACCGCAACCTGTCTGCGTGATGGCGTGCAGCGGCGCATCCCTGCCCGTGATCTCGTTCCCGGCGACATTATTTTCGTCGGCGAAGGAGAGCGTGCGCCGGCGGACGCGCTGCTGATCGGGGGTGACGCGCTGGTCGTCGACGAGTCTCTTCTCACCGGTGAGTCAGCCCCCGTGACAAAGACTCTCGCAAGTGAGGAAAATTCGGGGGAGTTTCCCGATCCGGGCGGCGAACACACGCCGTTTCTTTTTGCCGGAACCATGATCGCGCGCGGATCGGGACTGGCGGAGGTCGTCCGTACCGGCGCGCGCACGGCGATGGGCAATCTCGGCGCGTCGCTTGCAGCGATCGAGAGCGAGCCAAGCCCTCTGCAGCAAAGGACCGGCAGGCTGGTCGCAACGCTCGGCGCTTTCGCTCTCATTTTTTGCGTATTGGTGTTCCTTGCCTATTGGCTCGTGCATGGCGACTGGTTCGAGGGCGCCCTCGCCGGCATCACGCTCGCCATTGGCCTTTTGCCGGAAGAATTTCCGATGGTGCTCGCGATTTTTCTCGCGCTCGGCGCCTATAGGCTGGCGCACCGCAACGTGCTCGTGCGTCGTTCTTCAGTGACTGAAACGCTGGGTTCAACATCGATACTTTGCGTCGATAAGACGGGAACGCTCACGCAGAACCGTATGCGCGTGGCCTTCGCTGTCGCCGATGGCGCAACGACGATCGATGCGCCGCATCATGAGGATTTGACGCGCACGCTGATCCGCGCCGCCTTGCGCGCTTCATCGGTCAACCCCGTCGATCCCATGGATCGCGCTGTTCACGCCTTCGCAGCCGACGCCGGCGTCGCGCCGGAAGCCGCGCCCATTCGCAGCTTCCCGATCCGCCCCGACCTCCTCGCCTTCATTCAATGCTGGGGCGACGAGTCAGGGGAGAGCTACGCCGCGAAAGGCGCACCGGAAGCGATCTTCAATCTCGCGCGAATCTCGGATGAACATCGCGCCCGCCTTCAGCTTCAAATCGAGGATCTGGCGCATCGCGGCTTGCGCGTGCTTGCCGTGGCGACGACGGAGCCGCTGCGGCACGCGCTCCCGCCGCAAATGGCGTCGTTTAACTTCGTCGGACTTCTCGGCTTCGAGGATCCGCTGCGCGAAGACGTCCCCGTCGCCGTCGCGGCGGCCCAGCGCGCGGGAGTCGCCGTCGCGATGATCACCGGCGACTACCCTGCGACGGCGCGCGCGATCGCGCGCCAAGCAGGCCTTGATTCCGCCGCCGGCGTGCTCACCGGCGCGGAGATCGCTGCGACGCCGCACGAACTGCTGCCCGAAAAAATCCGCAACGTGCGGGTCTTCGCCCGAGTGACGCCGACAAGCAAGCTTGCGCTCGTCGAAGCCTTCAAAGCCGACGGCCATATCGTCGCCATGACTGGCGATGGCGTCAACGATGGGCCGGCGCTCGCGGCGGCGCATATCGGCATCGCCATGGGCCAGCGCGGCTCGGATGTCGCCCGCGAAGCCGCGCATATTGTTTTGCTCGACGACAGCTTCACCTCGATCGTCGCCGGCGTGGCGCTGGGGCGACGCATCTTCGCCAATCTCCGCCGCGCGCTCACCTATGTGACTGCAATTCACATTCCGATCGCCGGCGTCGCCCTGACGCCAATCCTTATGGGACTGCCGCCTCTGCTGCTGCCGGCGCATGTGGTGCTGATGGAGCTGATTATCGACCCGACCTGCGCGCTTGTTTTCGAATCGCAGCCCAATGAGGCGGACGCCATGCTCAAACCGCCGCACAGGCGCGATGAGCCGCTTTTTGGCCCACGCGAACTCTGGCTCGGTTTCGCACAGGGGTTCGTCGTCTTCCTTGCTGTGATGTCGGTCTATGTCATCGACAACGGGCTGGGCGCCCCCGAGCCGCAGGCGCGCGGTCTCGCATTCGCGACACTTGTCGTCAGCAATCTCATCCTCGCGCTTTCAGATGCGCTTCCGCGCGGCGCCTCGCTGTTTTCGCGCGACAATCTGGCGTTTTGGCTCGTCGCCGCCGCTGCCTCCGCGATGGTGGCGGCAAGCCTTTACGCGCCTCTGGTGTCAGAACTTCTCCGCTTCGAGCCGCCCAGTTGGCCAAAACTCGTTTTGGCGCTGACTCTCGCCGTGATCGCGGGAAGCTGGTACGGAGTTTGGCGACGGCTGCTCTATCCGACGCCCAAGGCGCAGCGTGGAGACGCCGCGCTAACCGTCGACTTGCGTTAGGACGCGCAATCAGACTCCGACGACTAAAGCGTTTGTGTTGCAAAGACGTTACAGAGGGAAGAAATCTGTGAATGCGCAGGGGAATTTAGCCCTCAAAGCGAGAGGGTCTGGTAATCTGAACGCAGTGTGAACATGCGTCGAAGTTCGGCGCGACAGGCGAACGCTCGCCATCGCGGGTTTTAGAGACAATTCGCCTCGGGACTCGCCGCTGATGAAAAAATTGATTTCACGCAGCTTTCTCGTCGCGCTGACGACGAGCGCAGCGCTCGCGCCATCGCTCTCCTTAGGCGCCGATGGCTATTTCCTTACTGGTTTCGGTCCACGTCAGAGAGCCTTAGGTGGCGCTGGCGTCGCTGACTCGCGAGACGCAATGGCCATGTCGATCAATCCGGCTGGCATTGTCGGACTCGAACGGATGTTTCAGGCGGGCCTCGCTGCAACCCTGCCCGAGCGCGGGTATTCGACCATAGGGCAGCCAGTGGTCCTGGCGCCTGGCGATGTGAGGAGCGGTCGACCCCTCTTTCCGGTGCCAAACGCCGGCTATGTCCAGCCGATCGACGCGGAGTCCGCATGGGGCGTCGCCACTTACGCCAACGGCGGACTCAATACCTCGTACGACTTCGGGCATTTCAAGCCACCGATCAAAGCTGGCCCGGGAGGCGTGGTCACTGTCACTCCGTCGCTTGGCGGCGTCCTCGGCGGCGGCGCGGCGGGGCTCGACCTCCAGCAGTCCTTTATTAGCGCCACCTACGCCAGAAAATTCGGTCCGATCACTGTGGGCTTCTCACCCACTTTGGCGATTCAGATGTTCAACGCACAAGGACTGAGAATTCTCTCTCCCTACTCCTCCAATATGTTCAACTTTACCGACATGGCCTACGATTGGTCGGTCGGGGGCGGCTTCCGCGCGGGCATAGAGTGGCGCGCGACGAATGAACTGCGGTTCGGCCTCGCCGGCGCGACGCCCATGTTCATGTCGAGTTTTCAGAAATACAGAGGACTTATCGCGGATCAGGGCAGTTTCGACATTCCGGCGAATTTGGTCGCGGGCGTGGCCTATGATGTGCTGCCCAACCTTACGCTAATGGCCGACTGGAGACACATCTTCTACTCGGCGACCACGGCCGGGTACTCGAGCTTTCCCATCTGGTACGGGTCATTCGGCTCATTCGGCGGCAGCGGCTTTGATTGGCATGACACCGACTCCGCCTCCTTCGGCGCCGAATGGCGCGCCACGCAAAAGCTGATCTTGCGTGCTGGCTACCACTACTCAACCATACCGGTTAGAGAGCGCGCCGCCACGTTTGCGGCGCTGGCGCCCGCTGTCGCCGCTCACTCCGTCACCGGCGGCTTCGGCTATCAGCTGACGAAGAATTCGTCGATCGACTTCGCGGCCATTTACGACTTCAAAAATTCGGTCAGCTACTTCGAAGACGTTCCCTTTGTCGGCCGGGCGTTCTCTCCTCCAATTCCAGTGAATAGCCTTCCTCACTACAATACGAACGCCGTTATTACCGCCTGGGGACGCGCTTCCCAGTTCACGGTCGGCTACAATTACAAATGGGATGCAGGCGACGATTCTTGGATTCCGAGTCATTTCTGAAACATAGCCGCTCCCTGACGGCCGGTCGCGATCGGCCCGCCTGGCGCGCCTCCTAAAACTGGAGGCGCGTCTTTTTTGCGCCCTTCGCCTCAGCCGACGACGATCTTTGGCGCTGCGCGCCGCCTTTGCGTTTCAAGCAGCGTCTTCACTTTCGCCGCGAGATTGAGATAGACGGCGGCCTGAGGACTGTCGGGTTCGGCGGCGACGACAGGGCGGCCCGCGTCCGAGGTTTCACGAATTTTGATGTCCAGCGGCGCCTCGCCAAGAAAGGGCACGCCCATTTGTTCCGCGTCGTGACGCGCGCCGCCATGCGCGAAGATCTCCGAGCGTCCGCCGCAATGGGGGCACAGGAAGTAGCTCATATTTTCAACGACGCCGAGGATCGGCGCCTCGACTTTCTGGAACATGGCGACGGCGCGGCGCGCGTCGATCAGCGCCAAATCCTGCGGGGTCGAGACGATAACTGCGCCGGAAAGCGGGACCTGTTGCGCAATCGTGAGCTGAACGTCGCCAGTCCCCGGCGGCATGTCGATGACGAGCGCGTCGAGCTCTCCCCAAACGACTTCGCCGAGCATTTGCGAAATCGCCTGGGACACCATCGGACCGCGCCAGACCATCGGAATATTTTCGTCGACGAGAAAACCCATCGACATGATCTTCACGCCATAGGCTTCGAGAGGAACGAGCTTGCCGCCTTCGACTTTCGGCTTATCGGTCAGCGCGAAAAGCCGCGGCATCGAGGGGCCATAGACGTCGGCGTCGAGCAGACCGACGCGCCACCCCTGAGCCGCGAGGCCGAGCGCCAGATTGGCCGACGTCGTGGATTTGCCGACGCCGCCCTTGCCGGAGGCGACGGCGATGATGAAGCGGATTTTCTCGAGCGCCGGAATGCCGGTCTTGTGCTGAGGCGGCGAGCCGGCCGCATGCGCATGCGCTTGGCCGCGCAATGGCGGAGCTTCAGCGCGCGGCGCCCGTTCGGCGGTCAAGGTCACGATCGCTTGCTCGATGCCGGGCGCAGCCTTGATCGCGCGCTCAGCGGCCGCTCGCGCCGCCTCCCAGGCTTGGGTCTGGCTCGGATCGCCCGCGAGAGAAACGAAGGCCTTCGCGCCTGACAGATTGATTCCGGACACGGCGTGCACGAGCGGCGTCCCGCCGGGTCCGTAGAGCCCTTCCAGAGCCTTCAAAATGTCAGCTTCCGTCGCCACGCGCCCGCTCCTTGCCTCTTTAGAGCTGTTCCAGGCAAGGCATATGCCGCGATTAGGGCGCCTCGTCTATCCGCCCGCCGCAACAATCGCTCGCCAGCTGCACAGGCGGGCACGGAACGTCGCCATAGGAGCAGAAGACGCAGCAGTCCCCGACTTTTGGCGTAAGCCGCGCGCCGCACCCCGCGCAGAGATGCACGACGACGCAGGCGTCCTGCGGCATGTCGAGCGTTTCCGCGCGAGCGCAGTGCGGGCACGTCAAGGTCGACTGCAGTTCCATCTTTTCTTCCGCGTCCGATGATTCGCCCGTCATTGCGAGCGGAGCGAAGCAATCCAAAGTCGTATAATGCGGCTTCTGGATTGCTTCGTTGCTTACGCGCCTCGCAATGACAGCCTTAAGCGAACATCATCGCCGGATGTTCGACGACATGTTTGAACTCCGCCAAAAGCTCAGCGCCGAGCGCGCCGTCGACGGCGCGGTGATCGCAGGAGAGCGTGACGCTCATCATTGTCGCGACGATCGGCGCGCCGTTCTTCACGATCATGCGCTGCTCGCCCTGCCCGACCGCCAGGATCGTCGACTGCGGCGGATTGATCACCGCCGTGAAGTCTTTGATCCCATACATGCCGAGATTGGACACGGCCGATACGCCGCCCTCATAATCATGAGGCTTCAGCTTGCGGGCGCGGGCGCGCGCCGCGAGCTCCTTGATCTCGTCGGAAATTTCGCGAACCGATTTCGCCTCAGCGTTGCGGATGATTGGCGTCACGAGCCCGCCTGGGATCGACACCGCGACGCCGATATCGGAGGATTTGTGGCGCAGCAGCGCGTCGGGCGTAAAGGTGACATTCGCCTCGGGCTTGCGCTGAAGCGCGATGGCGAGCGCCTTGACCACGTAGTCGTTGACGGACGTTTTCCACGTCGGCTTGCCATCTGATCCGAGCGGCGCGGCGGAATTGTAGTCCTCGCGCAGCCGCAGCAGCGCATCGATCTCGCAGTCGACGTTGAGATAGAAAAGCGGAATGGTCTGGATCGCTTCCGTTAGCCGCCGCGCGATCGCCTTGCGCACATTGTCGTGCGGGATTTCGTCGTAAGAGCCGGGCTCAAAAAATTTGCGTGTTGCGTCGGCAGGGGGAGCTACGGCGAGCGGCGCGGCTTTCGATGGAGTTCCGCGTTCAAGCGCCGTTTTCACGTCGCGTTCGATGATCCGTCCATGCGGACCGGAGCCCTGAAGCGCCAAAAGATCGAGTCCGCCCTCTTTCGCCAAGCGGCGCGCGAGAGGCGAAGCGAAGATGCGTGGCGCGCCGGTGTCGGGCGTGACGAGCGCCATCGTCAGGACCTGTAAAGGACGGCTTTCGCCGCCGCAACGACTTCCGACACGCTCGGCAGAGCGAGCTTTTCAAGATTGGCGGCGTAAGGCATCGGCGTGTCCTTGCCGGTGACGCGCAGCACCGGCGCGTCGAGATAGTCGAAGGCCTCCTGCTGCACGCGCATCGCGATCTCGGCTGAAACGCCGCACTGCGGCCAGCCTTCTTCAATCGCGACGCAGCGGCCGGTCTTTTTCACCGACTCGATGATTGTCGCCGTATCCATCGGCCGCAACGTGCGCAGATCGATCACCTCGACTTCGATTCCTTCCTTGGCGAGTTCTTCCGCGGCGTGCAGCGCGTAAGTCATGCCGATGGAGAAGGAGACGAGAGTGACGTCCTTGCCGAGCCTTGCGATGCGCGCCTTGCCGATCGGCAAGACGAAATCTTCGAGCGCCGGCACTTCCGAAGTCTTGCCGTAGAGAATCTCATTTTCGAGAAACACGACCGGATTGTCGTTGCGGATCGCCGCCTTCAGCAAGCCCTTCGCGTCGCTGGCGTTTGACGGCGAAATCACGATCAGCCCAGGCACTTGCGAATACCAGGCGGTATAATCCTGGCTGTGCTGGGCGGCGACCCGGGCCGCGGCGCCATTCGGTCCGCGGAAAACAATCGGACAGCGTATTTGTCCGCCCGACATGTAAAGAGTCTTCGCCGCCGAATTGACGATGTGGTCGATGGCCTGCATCGAAAAATTGAACGTCATGAATTCGACGATCGGCCGAAGTCCCGCGAAAGCGGCCCCGACGCCGACGCCCGCGAAGCCATATTCGGTGATGGGCGTGTCGACGACGCGCTTCGCGCCGAATTCCTGCAGAAGCCCCTGCGTCACCTTATAGGCGCCCTGATATTCGGCCACCTCTTCGCCAATCACGAAAACTGTTGGATCGCGCCGCATCTCTTCGGCCATGGCGTCGCGCAAGGCTTCGCGCATGGTCATCGACACCATCGCCGTCCCTTCAGGAACCTCCGGGGCGGCCTTTTGCGCGGCGCTCGGCGGGGACACGGCGCTGACCGGCGCCGGAGACTGCGGCGCGATCGTTTCGGCTTCCGCCTTCGAGGGCGCAGCGGCGCCGTCGCCTTGCGCGGGAGCCGGGGCGGGCGCGGCCGCGTCGGAAACCTCCTCGCCCTCCTCGGCGATCACGGCAATCGGCGTGTTGACCGCGACATTCTCCGTTCCGCCGGGAACCAGGATGCGCGCGAGCACGCCCTCGTCGACGGCTTCGACTTCCATCGTGGCTTTGTCGGTCTCGATTTCCGCGATGACGTCGCCAGCCTTCACCGCGTCGCCTTCGCTCTTGAGCCATTTGGCCAGCTTGCCTTGTTCCATCGTCGGCGACAGCGCAGGCATGAGGACATTGACGGTCATTGAATCAGTCTCTCACGCCAGAACGTCCGTCCATAATTCGCTTGGATCCGGCTCCTTATCCGCCATTGCGAAATCGGCTGCTTCGGAGACAGTTTTACGGACATTGGCGTCAATTTTTTTAAGTTCATCCTCGCTCACGCCATTGGCGATCAGCCGCGCGCGGACCTGCTCGATCGGATCGTGCTCCTCGCGCATCTTCTGCACTTCTTCCTTCGAACGATATTTCGCAGGATCCGACATCGAATGTCCGCGGTAGCGATAGGTCTGCGCCTCTATGAGATAGGGACCGTTGCCTTTGCGACACCAATCGATCGCCTCGTCGGCCGCAGCTTTGACGATGCGCACGTCCATGCCGTCGATCTGCTTGCCCGGAATGGCGAAAGCGTCGCCGCGTTTTGAGAAGTCGATCTGCGCCGAGGCGCGGGAAATCTCCGTGCCCATCGCATAGCGGTTGTTCTCGACGATGAAGACGACCGGCAGTTTCCACAGCGCCGCCATATTGAAGGCCTCGTAAACCTGGCCTTGATTGGAGGCGCCTTCGCCGAAAAAGGTGAGCGAGACGCGGCCGTCGCCGCGGTAGGCGTTGGCGAAGGCGACGCCGGCGCCGATCGGCGCAGGCGCGCCGACGATGCCGTGCCCGCCGTAAAAATTCTTCTCGCGCGAGAACATGTGCATCGATCCGCCCTTGCCTTTGGAATAGCCGCCGCGCTTTCCGGCAAGCTCCGCCATGACGCCTTTCGGGTCCATGCCCGAGGCGAGCATATGTCCGTGATCGCGGTAGCTGGTCGTGAACTGGTCTCCGTCTTGCGCCGCCATTTTTACGCCGACGACAACGGCTTCCTGACCGATATAGAGGTGGCAAAATCCGCCGACGACGCCCATGCCGTAGAGTTGTCCGGCCTTTTCCTCAAAGCGCCGGATGAGCAGCATCTCGCGAAAGGCGGTGAGGTCTTGCTCGCGGGTGAAGGGCGGAACGGTTGGCGCGTTCGTGGCGCCGCCGCTTTTCTCGACCATTTTCACCGCTCCCGTCGCTAAGCTTTGCCGTGCAGGATAATCGAAGACGCCGCCAAACACGAGCGTCTTACCTGCCGTTCAATTTGGGAAGCGCGCTAGTGCGTGTCGAGCTGCGACTGGAGTTCCTCTGCGAAGGCCGTGATTCTTTTGGCGTTCGCGCCAAAGTCATGGCGTCCGTAACGCGACGCCGAACGCAAATCAATGCGGGTCTGGCCGGGCAGCGGCTTGAAGCGGACGGTAATGTCGTCGTCGAATCCCATGACCAGCGTTTTATCGATGAAGTCGATATGCCCGTCGCCGCTGCGTCCGCCCGGCGGCCGCTTGTCGACAAGCGTCCAGCCGCGGGCGTTGGCCGTTTTCAGCACCAGCGCGAAAGCTTCGTCGGTGTCCAGATCGACGACAATCGGCTCGACGTCCGGATAGGCTGGCCGCTGCGGCTCGCGCGCACGGGCCGGCAATCCCGGCGGCTGAAAGCCGCTCCGGGCCTCAAAGGCGGCTTTTGAGAAGGAGAACTGGGGCGGATTGGCGATGTCGGTCGAAATGTCGGACAGCACCGGCAGACGAACCGCCTCAAAAGCGAGATAGGCCGGGTAGCCCAGAGTCAGGGCCGCGAGCAAAAACGCCGCCGCCGCCGCGCCTGCGCCGCGCCGACCTTCCCGCCAAATCACGTTGGAGGCGGCGAAAAACAGCAGCAGCGCAACGAGCGCCAAGGCCATAGAGCCGCCTAGCGAGGCTAACGCTGAGGGCGGATCGATGGCGCCAAGTCGCCCCAAAAGAATCGCCAAAATCGCCACAGTTGCGGCGAATATCGCGAAGCGTCGGCTCCAGAGCGCGACTTTCGACCAGGGCTCGGGCGGAAGCTGACGTCGCATTGGCAAGAAACTCGCGTTATCCCGCCTGACGGCGGCTAGGCGCATTGTTCGCAAATTTAGGGCGAATGCAACGCCCTCGCAAATTGGAAAAAAATCGGGCGGAAGCCGCCCGCGCCTCGATTTCTTAGCGGCTCGTTAACTTGCTCGGGACAATCCTAGACATCGCCATTGAGTCACCTTCTAGCGTCGAGCGCATCCATGTCGGACAAGTATTCCGTCGAGTTCAACGAGCCCCAGTCCAGCGGCCATCCCCATGACCTTCTCGCGCGTCTTTACCGCGAGATCGGAATCTCCGCCGTCGCAGCGGCGCTGGAAGTGGAGCAGTTCGCTCAGCGCGAGGGAGCGTCGATCGAACGTCTCGACGAGCGCCGCCTGCCTGCGGTGCTATTGGGCGAAGAACTCGCCGCCTGAGCGCTCAGACCGGCCGGCAGCCCTTATAGGCGGTCTTTCGGCGCCATCACGGACAGCGCTTCCTCGCCACGGCCAATAGCTATATGCTTGGGCAGGAGGACAAAGCCATGCGCAAGGCTGTCGCGCTTTTCCTGCTCGCCGCCGTCGCCATTATTGGTCTAACCACCGCCGCCGCAGCGGATGTGCGTGTGCGCGGCTCGCGCGCCCGAGTTCATCGCGTCGCGCCGCCGCCCTATTATGATGACGGCTATTTCTCCAACTATGTGACCGGGCCGACGGGCGCGCCGACGCCGGTCATGCAAGTGCCGGGCTCAACCAGCGTCATCACGCGAAAAATGATGGACGACTTCCAGTCGCGCGACCTTTGCGGCGCGCTGCGGCTCGCGCCTGGCGTCACGGCGTCGGGCTGCTGAGAGGAAAATATTGTCCGAACACGTTCGCCGCGCTTACTTGAGCCGCATGACGCGTCGCGCCATTGCGCGTCAATCGAATAGTTCAGGCCGACGAAGCTGCAGCGCCTGAACCAGCGCGAGCGTTTTCATGTCGACGAAGCCGTCAGCGGCCATGAGCGCCGCGAGTTCCCTGAGGCCCATCTCGACGACTTTAACTTCTTCCTCTTCGTGTGCGACGCCGCCGCCGTCGGCGACGCGATCCTCGGCCCGGTATTCAGCGAGGTAAAGCGCCATGCGCTCGGTCGAGACCCCCGGCGTCGACCAGGCGGTCGCGACATGCTCGAGCGCGGCGAGCCGCAATCCGCCCTCCTCGAGCGCCTCGCGTCTCGCTGTATCGGCGGGCTCGTCTTGTTCCTCGACCAGACCGGCGATCGCTTCGAGCGTATGCGTTGCGCCGGCGGCGACTAACGCCGCGGCGCGCAGCTGCTCGACGAGCAGCGCCGTCCCGCGCAGTGGATCATATGGCAGCACCGCGGCCGCGCGGCCGTGGTCCTCGACGTCGCGCAGAAGGGTTCTCCCGTCAGGCATGCGGATGGTCGCGATCGACATGGTCGCCCAGCGCTTGTGCGTGCGTTCGAGTTTCACGATGGAGGGCTTCATCGCAGGTCAATCCTTTGACGTCCTAAGCGTTTCACATGCAATCGGATCAGATCCAAAAGCAAAGGGGCAAGAGCGCGGCTCCTGCCCCTTCTAGATTTTCAACTTCCTTTAGCGCCGATCATTCAATGATCGATGCGACGACGCCGGCGCCGACAGTTCTGCCGCCTTCACGGATGGCGAAGCGCAGCTTCTCCTCCATGGCGATCGGCACGATCAGCACAACGTCCATCGTCACATTGTCGCCCGGCATCACCATCTCGACGCCGTCGGGAAGCGTGACGAT
>VGDT01000023.1 GCA_016869595.1 Alphaproteobacteria bacterium | reverse complement strand
CGCTGGCGGCGCCTCGTGCGAGACTATGAAAAGCGCATCGACGTCTCAAAAGCCATGATCCACGTCGCAATGGGCGGCCTCATCTTGCGAAGGATCGCTCATTGAACGACATTCTCAAACGGACTCTTAGCGCCGAACAGAATTCCGGCGCGCGAGCTCCGGCTCGACAAGCTGATATCTGATCAGGAACTTCAAAGCGCGGCTCCACGACTCGTCGGTTTCCCCGCGCAGGTCGGTTTGCGAAACATGCGCCAGTTGCCCGGTGCGCGCGTCGCGAATGCGCATTTCGAGATATTGCTCCATCACGCTGACTTTTCGAAAGAAGCAGACGAACGACAAGTCAGCGCCAAGCGCGCGGGCGATATCGGCGTCACAGCCGTTGCATTTGCGCAGCCAATGGTCTTTCACTCGCTGATCCGTCGAAGCGCTTCCGTCGACGATTTCGAACAGCCCGGACTGGGTTAGAAGTTCGCGCGCGAGCGCTGTCATTTTTTGAAGGCGCGCGGTCTCTTCCGGGCTTTCGCCGGCGATTGGTCCTCCGGCGGTGAAATCGTCGAGTTCAATATCGAACACCGCAAGTTTCATTGGCGGGGACGATTGCGCGTGAGCGCTCGCGACAAGCCCGATTGCGCCAGCCATGAGCGCCGATATTAGGACGAGGACGCATTTCTTATTTGTCATCGCAAAGCTCGGCTCCGCTTTATACATTATAGATTCTGCGCCGCCTCTTCGAGTTGTGAAATGTAATCGCAACCCCCCCAACAGTCGTCATTGCGAGGAGCGCAGCGACGAAGCAATCCAGGCCGGCTCATGATTCTGGATGGCTTCGCTTCGCTCGCAATGACCACTCACATTGCCGGGAATGACAGGGCCAAGCGAAGGGATCAACCTCAGTCTCAATCAGCCGCCGCGCGCAATGAGACGCTTTTCCCATTCGAGCGCCTGACGGACGATCTCGTCGAGGTTGTCGTATTGCGGCGTCCAGCCGAGGGCCCGGATTCGCTCATTGGCGGCGACGATCGCGGCGGGATCGCCCGGCCTACGCGGCGCAATTTCAACGTCGAAATCAACGCCCGAAACGCGCTTCACCGATTCGATGACTTCGAGAACGGAAAAGCCGCGCTCATAACCGCAATTGGCGGTGAGATTGGCGCCGCCCTCGCGCAAATAGCGCAAAGCGTCGAGATGGGCGCGCGAAAGATCGGTGACCTGAATATAGTCGCGCACGCAGGTGCCGTCCGGCGTCGGGTAATCGTCGCCGAAAACGTGCAGTTTTGGGCGTAGTCCGAGCGCCGTCTGCACGGCGACCTTGATGAGATGGGTCGCGTTTGGCGTCGATTGTCCCGAACGTCCCTTCGGATCGGCGCCGGCGACATTGAAATAGCGCAATGCGACATAGGAGAGTCCGTGCGCGCGCGCAGTGTCCTCCAACATCCATTCCACCATGAGTTTCGATCGCCCATAAGGCGAAACTGGCTTTAGCGGCTCGTCCTCGGTCACCGGATTGTGCAGCGGATCGCCGTAGACGGCGGCAGTGGAAGAAAAGATGAAGCGCTTGATCCCGCGCGCGACCGACGTCGCGAGCAGCGTGCGCGCTTTTGCCGTATTGTTGAGATAATAGCCCAACGGATCGGCGACGGAGTCGGGAACGACAATCTTTGCGGCGAAGTGAATGATTTCATCAACCGCATAGCGTTCGATCAAACCAGTGACGAGGTCTGCATCGCCGAAATCGCCGACGACGAGCGGCGCGCCGTCTGGAACCGACCAACGGAAGCCGGTCGAAAGATCATCGAGCACCACGGGCGGAGGTTCGCCGGCGTCAAGCAGTTCGAGAACCGTATGACTGCCGATATAGCCCGCGCCGCCCGTCACTAGAACTGTCATGCCCCAACCTTCCTCTCGTTTCTTCCGCCTAATTTAACGCTGTAACGCCCCGGCGAGTCGCTTCCGCAATGATTTGCCGCTATCACCTCCTCGCCGTCTCAACTCTCACCAGGCTTTTCCATGAGCAAACGCATTCGCAAGGCTGTTTTCCCCGTCGCCGGCCTCGGCACGCGCTTCCTTCCGGCCACCAAGGCCGTGCCGAAGGAGATGCTGACCGTCGTCGATCGGCCGGTCGTACAGCATGTCGTCGATGAGGCGCGTGAGGCCGGAATAGAACATTTCGTTTTCGTCACGGGGAGAGGCAAGGGCGCCATCGAAGATCACTTTGACATGGCCTATGAACTTGAGGACACGCTGCGCCGCCGCAACAAGTCGAAGGAATATGAAGCTTTGATGTCAGACCTGCCAGCCGCCGGCGCGACGAGCTTCACGCGCCAGCAGGCGCCGCTTGGGCTCGGCCACGCTGTTTGGTGCGCGCGCGACATCATCGGCGACGAGCCTTTCGCGGTGCTGCTCCCTGATATGATCACGCTGCCGGCGAAGGGCAAAACGTCGCGCTGCCTTGCAGAGGCGGTCGCGGCTTACGAAAAACATGGCGGCAATATCATTGCCGTCGAAGAAGTGAAGCCGGAAGAGACGCATCAATACGGCATTGTGGCGCGCGGCAAGGATTACGGCGCGACTTTCGAAATCACCGGCATGGTGGAGAAGCCGCCGCAGGGAACGGCGCCCAGCAATTTTATCATTTCGGGGCGCTATATTTTGGAGCCGGAGATTTTCGCGTCGCTCGGCAAACATGAGACAGGCGCCGGCGGCGAAATTCAACTTACGGACGCCATGATCGATCTTGCGAAGACGCGGCCCTTCCATGCCGTGCGTTTTGACGGACGCACCTATGACACAGGTTCGAAGCTTGGATTTCTCGTGGCCAATATCGCTTTCGGCCTCGCGCGGCCCGATGTCGCCGGCGGTCTGCGCGCCGAGCTGAAAAAGCTGCTCGATTAGAGTTGACCCAAGTATCTTCAATAAAGACAGTGCCTTGCATGCGCCTCGTGAGCGAATTGCGGCCCGCGTCCGCGACCTCGGTTTGACGTCGATGCGCGCGCTTCATTAAACGTTGAAACGGTTCTCAAATCGGCGCGGCGGCGCCGCGTGATTGAAAATATGCGAGGGATTGAACGCTGATGCCGCAACAAAGCGCCGCGCGAAGAATCGTCATTACTGGAATGGGCGCGGTGTCGGCCGCCGGCGTCGGCGCGGCGGCGCTGTGGCGCGCGGCGCGCGACGGCGTCTCTTGCGTGCGGCCGGTGAAATTGCCGCGGCCCTTTACCGGACGAATCGGCATCGCGGCGCAGGTTCCAGACTTTGATGCCGCCAAATATCTCGAAGCCGAACTGCTTCCGTATTGCGATCCCTTTACTCAGTTCTCCATCGTCGCCGCCGACGAGGCGTTGGCGCAGGCTGGATTCGAGCGCAAGCAAGTCGGCGGGCCGCGCACGGCGGTCATCATCGGCACCGGCATCGGCGGCGCCACGACCATCGATAACAACGCCTATCAGGAATATAAGCTCGACGGCCGACCGGATACGCTGACAGTGCCGCGCCTCATACCGAGCGCGGCGCCGACGACTCTCGGCATGCGCTATGGCGCGAAGGGGCCGACTTTCGCGCTCGCCTCTGCCTGCTCCTCCGCGACTCAGGCGATCGGCGAAGCCTTCGAGATGCTGCGCGCTGGCCGCGCCGATCGGGCGATCGCCGGCGGCGCCGAAGCCTGCGTGACCAATGGCGCCATTCGCTCATGGGAAGCGCTGCGCGTTCTCACGCCTGACCTTTGCCGTCCTTTCTCACAAAAGCGCAACGGCATGACTCTCGGCGAAGGCGCCGCGGTCTTTATTCTGGAGACGCTGGAAAGGGCGCAGGCGCGCGGCGCAACGCCGCTCTGCGAACTCGCCGGCTACGGCACGACGAGCGACGCTTTCGATCCGCTGCGCGCCGATGTCGAAGGCCCTTCGCGCTGCATGCGGCTCGCGCTTGAAAGCGCCGGACTGGAGCCAGGAGACATCGACTATCTCAACGCCCACGGCACGGCGACCTACGCCAACGACATCACCGAATCGCAGGCCATGCGGGCCGTCTTTGGCGATAAACCGCCGCCGGTTTCCTCTACGAAGCCCGTGCATGGCCATGCGCTCGGCGCAAGCGGCGGGCTCGAACTTTCGATCGTCATCAGCGCGCTTGGGGAGCAGGTCGCGCCGCCGACGATCAATTTTCTTGAAGCAGACCCCAAATGCGAGGTCGACGCCATTCCTAATGTCGCGCGCGAAATGCCGATCCGCGTGGCGCTGTCGAACTCCTTCGCCTTCGGGGGCATCAACGCGACGCTTGTCGTTCGCGCGATTTGATTCGTCACGCCTCTCGCAATTCCTTGTTCAATCCGTCCACGCCGTCCGAAATCGCTGAGTGGATGAGCGCTACGACTTCGTCCCGATGCTCGGCGTCGACGTCGAAGCGCACCGTCCAGGACAGGACGCTGTGCGCTTCGCCATCGTCGTGAATCTCGACGACGCCTGCATAGTCTTTCACCGGAAAAGGATGATGCGGGCGTTCGTAGCGCAGTCGTCGCGCGCCGGCGTCGATCTCCATGATGCGGTCGCGCATTTCTTCGCCATTCGCCAATGTCATGATGCGCCACGCGCCAACGCCAGCGCCTTCGACGCGGCAGTCAGAGATGATCGGAAACCAGCGATCGAGTCCGCCAATTCCGGCAATCGCCGCCCAAGCCCGCTCGGCGGAGGCGTCGAGCCGCTTCGTTATATTGACCGTCGCCTTCATTTCACTTGCTCCGCTCTCGCGCTTTCCGCAATCTGTCGCGCCAGATATTGTTCGGCGCGCCGCCAGGCTTCGTCGTCGTCACCGCGAAAGGTGAGGTGGCGGTCGTCGATCAGGAGATTCTTCTCCACATCCACGATTTGCGCCTGCGCCAATTGCACGAGCGTGCTGATCTTATGCACGCCGCCGTAAAGGACGAACCGCGCGCCCGCCTTTTTCGCCGCCTCGAAAAGCGCCTGCGGCGTCATGCGTCCCGCAGAGCAGGGAACGGGACCGCAATCGAGCGTCACCACCCTGTAAGCGCCGTCGGCGCCAAGGTCATGGCGCAGCGCCGCGCCGAATGCGCGCAGCCGCGTTTCATGCTGGTCCCTCTGGTCTTTTTCCTCGCCGGAGGTGTCGACATAGTCGAAATCGAGGACGGCGATCGTCGCCGGCGCGGCGGTTTGGGCCCATGCGCCGGCAAGCGTCGCGACGATGAGCGTCATTGCGGCGATCAAGGGCGTCCGCGCGTGCGCGTGCGGCATGTGCGATTCCTTTCCTGCGTGGGGAGTCCTCAATTCGCAACGGGCCAAAAGGCCGCGGTGAGCAGCGCCAGAGCGATCCAGAAGCCGATCTCCAGCGTCTCGACAAACGGCTGCACGCGCTGGACCGCGCCGACGATATGCACGACGATCATCGTCGCCCAGACCATCGCCATGAGTTCGAATGTCGCCGTTAAGGCCTCTCCGGTCAATGCGGCGCGAAGCATGAAGAAATTCAAGATGAGCGCGAAGGCGCCGAGACAGCGGCCGAAATAGATGGTGAGATCGCGCTCGAACGGAATTTGCCAGCCGACGCGGCGCGCCCAGAAGAGCGGCGCGAAGGCGATCGGGATCGAGAAAAGAATGAGGGTCAAGGCGCCGAGCGCGAGCAGGAATGTTTGCGCATGAGGCGCGAGAGAGCCGATCATGGCCCGCCTCCTTCCAAAGGTCAGTCGCGCCGAGATTAGGCGCCGGAGGGCGGAGAACTTGCCATTTCGCGCCAGCGGTGGAAGTTTCGCGCGAGACGCATTTTCTGTTGGAACAGGGGAGGTTCGTGGCCGCTCTCGGCTTCACTAAGGCGCGTTCGATGGGGCCGGTTGCGGAAGCGGTCGAGCGCGCCGGCGGCTCGGTCGCGCGTGTCTTCCGTAAAGCCGAATTGCCATTGCGCCTGATCGAAGCGCCTGAGCAGCTCATCCTGTTGAGAGACCAACTCGCGCTCGTCGAGCACGCGGCGCGCGAATTGGACGACGAAGCGCTGCCGCTGCGCCTCTCCATGCAGGCGGGGATCGAAGGCCTCGGATTCTTCGGCAGACGCGTGCGAACGGCGCCGACGCTCGAAAACGCCATAGAGCGCTGCAACTTTGGCATTCAATCGATGTTGCAGTCCATGACGCATATGGATCTGACGCAAACGAAAGGGCGCGCGCCGCGCCTCGCGATATGGACATATGAAATTCTGGACGACGCTCCGGTCGGGCGGCAGAAAAATGAACTGCTCGCCTTCGGCTATATGATCTCGGCGCTCAAACATTTTCGCGTCGGCGCGTTGCGGGTCACGCTGCCGCAAAGGCCGCTCGCGCGCGCGGTCCTTGAAGACATTCTGGGCTGCGAAATTGCGGTGGGAGAAAAAGCGGCGCTGATATTTCCCGCTGAGCGCTTGAGCAACGCCAATCCGGCATGCGTCGATCCCGTGGATACGCGCGGCGAAGACATGCCGTCGCCGACCGACTTTGCCGCAGGCGTCGAGCGCCTCGTGGAGCTCGCGTTGCTCGAGCGGCGTCCTACGATTGACCATGTCGGCCGCCGCTTGGGGTTCTCTGCCCGCAGCTTGCAACGCCGGCTCGCTGAGGCGGGCGACAGCTTCGATGTGATTCGCCGCCGCGTCGTTCTCGCGAAGGCGCGAACCCGCTTGAGAGACGGAGCGACGCCGATCACGCAGATCGCCTATGAGCTTGGCTATTCCGACGCCGCGCATTTTTCGCGCGCTTTCGCCGCCTGGACAGGCGAGAGCCCACGCGCCTGGCGGCGCGCGGCAGTGGCGCGAGCATGTGAAACAGGCTTGCCGCCCCTGGGACGACGCCCTTAGTAGGAAAGGGGTTTTACGAATAACCTTTGCAAAATATGGCCGACAGCGACGACGATCAGCGAAAGGGCGCCCCAAAAGGGGCGGATTTTGACCGGAAGTTTAAGGGCGGGCCGAAAAAGAGGGCCGCGCTTGCCGCCGCTTTGCGCGCCAATCTCGCCCGTCGCAAGCAGCGCGAACGCGCGCTAAATGGCCAGACGCCAGCCAAAAGCGGCGGAGATTCAAAAACTGACAGCGAGGGGTGATGGACAAGATCAAGATCGTCGGCGGAAGCCGGCTCAATGGCGTGATCCCCATCTCGGGCGCGAAGAACGCCGCTTTGCCGCTGATGATCGCGTCGCTCTTGACGCGCGAGACTTTGACGCTCGCGAACATGCCGCTTCTTGCCGATGTGGCGCTTCTCGAGCGCATTCTCGGCAATCATGGCGTCGATTACGCCATCGCTGGCAAGCGCGCGGGCGATTCTGTCGACGCGGGCCGTACAGTTCATCTCACCGCGCGGGAGATTGTTGACACCACTGCGCCTTATGAACTGGTTTCGCGCATGCGCGCGAGCTTCTGGGTGCTCGCGCCGCTCCTCGCCCGCATGGGCGAGGCGCGCGTGTCGTTGCCCGGCGGCTGCGCCATCGGCACGCGGCCAGTCGATCTTCTTCTCATGGCGCTCGAAAAGCTCGGCGCGAAGATCGACATTGAGAATGGTTACGTCGTCGCCTCGGCGAAGAAAGGTCTTATCGGCGGCGAGATCGACTTTCCCAAAGTCACTGTCGGCGGCACCCATACCGCGCTGATGGCGGCCTCGCTCGCGCGCGGAACCACCGTGCTGCGCAACGCCGCGCGGGAACCGGAGGTTGTCGACCTTGCCGATTGCCTCGTGAAAATGGGGGCGCGCATCAAGGGCGCCGGCCAATCGACGATCGAGATCGAAGGCGTCGGTTCGCTCTATGGCGCAAGACACGCCGTCATGCCCGACCGGATCGAAACCGGCACTTATGCCATGGCGGTGGCGATGACGGGCGGCGACGTTCTTCTCGCCGGCGCGCGCGCCGATCTTCTGCAGGCGGCGCTCGATGTGATCGAAGAGACCGGCGTCAGCGTCACCGAGACAAACGAAGGACTGCGCATCGCGCGCAACGGCGCCGGCATTTCGCCCGTCAACGTCACGACCGCGCCGTTCCCCGCTTTTCCGACGGATCTACAGGCGCAATTCATGGCGCTGATGACGCGCGCAAAGGGCGTCTCCCGCATCACCGAGACGATTTTCGAGAACCGCTTCATGCATGTGCAGGAGCTTGCGCGGCTCGGCGCCCATATCAAGCTCGAAGGCGATACGGCGATTGTGACGGGCGCGGATCATCTCGAAGGCGCGCCGGTGATGGCGACAGATCTTCGCGCCTCGGTCTCGCTCGTCATTGCGGCGCTTGCCGCGCGCGGCGAGACGACGATCAATCGCGTCTATCATCTCGATCGCGGTTTCGAGCGGCTAGAGAAGAAATTGCGCGGCTGCGGCGCGGAAATCGAGCGCATCAGCGGTCAGGGGTGAGAGCGATCTTAGCCAAGGACTGACGAGGCCTGGCGTTTCGTTAGGCGCCTCGGACTCAATCGATTCTCTTAAAATTCAGTTTGCTTCAGTCCGGCGGCGATCGGGGGTTTGCGACGCTCCAGAGAACATCGTCGCGATCCACTGAGTTGACCGAAACTGCGCGCAAAGCGTGAGAAAGGCGATCGCCAGCGGGACCCCAATGAAGGCTCCTGGAAGACCCCACAAAAAGGTCCAGAGAACGACTGCAAATACGACAACGGATGGTGAAATCGCCAAAGCCGAACCCGAAATGAGCGGCTCGAGATAGCTGCCGATGACAAATTGAATAACAGCGAGCGCGACGAACACGAGCATCGCGGTTTGCCAGGAATCGAATTGAACAAGAGCAAACAACGCTGGAAAAACAGTAACGATTAATGATCCGATATAGGGTAGATAGTTAAGCGCGAATGCGAGGATCGCCCAGGCGGCGGCAAGCTCAAGCCTCATGAGCAGAGCAAAACCGCCGACCGCGACGCCTGTAACAATGCTCGCGATTGTGCGGACGATCATATATTTGCGGAATTTCCTCCCGATCGACTGGCTTGCCGTCAACAAACGACGACTTGTTTCTTGGTCTTTTAATTTCACAATGTGATCTTGAAAATCTTCTGTTTCGACAAGGCCCATGATCAAGAATATGAAAACCAGAAGAGAGAAGCCGACAAGAACATTGACCCTTGATGCGACTGTTTTTAGAAAGCCGACCAACCACGCGGCATCGAAATTTTCCGTCACATGCGACATCACGAATATGTCGTGATCTTCCAGCCACGTCGTGGAGTTGCGGAATGTCGTCCCAATTTTCAAGAGATTCCGACGAATCCAATCGGCGATCTCGCCGCCACCCCATACAACCATCGACGTCAGCGCGATAACGACGGCAAGCGTCACGACAATCGTGATCAGCAGCGCCAAAGCTTTTGGCATTCGGAACTGGAGCGCCTTCTGCAGCGGCCATATCAATGCGATGATGAATATCGCAAAAACCACCGGCTCGATGACGACCTGGGCCATGGATGAGGCTGCGAGCACAACGAACGTTATGACGAGCGCAGCCATGATGGTCACGACTTGGTTGTTCATCTTGCACCCGTTGATTCCCGGTCGCTATCTAGCTGTAATTCTAGCGCTGCATTGAAAACCATCTACTGGGCGCGGGTGAGAGGCCATTATTGCGGAGTGTCATTCCCGGCACGCGCATGGCGCGCCTTCGGGAATCCAACAAAATTCCGCCAATGATGACGCTGCCCAGGATTCCAGATCAAGCCTTCAGCCTGTCGGGAATGACAAGCCTGGCGCTCGCCTCACTCGATCACAATCTTCACCGCGCGCGACGCGACGGGCGCAAGCGCGAGTCGCGCCTGAATTCGGTGCGCGCCGGGCGTCATCGGCCAGAACACGGTTTCGTTCGCTTGCGCCGTGACGAATGGTTCGCCGTCGATCGTCCAGACAATTTGCGTGTCTCCGCCCATCGGCGCGAGCTTCAACGCGAGTCTATTTAAGCGCTGCGGCTGCTCGGGGTTTCGCCAGATATGCGTGTTGTGTTCCGGCGTCGCGATCACAAGCGGCGCGCCGCCCCGATCTTGGGGCGGCCCGAGTTCGACGTCTGATGCGCTTGTCGGCGCCTGACGTGCGACCGGCTCGTCAGAATGAGGCTTCGCAACGCGAGACTCGGCCTCTCGCGCCTCTCTCGGCTTCGCCCATTCGCGTAGCGTCTGCGTGCAGTCGTCGCCGTCGCCGACACGGCAAAGGTCGATGGCGACGCGGCTTGGCGGCGGCGCAAATGTTTCCGGCGCGATGTCTCCCGGCGTTGCGTCATGCAGTTTCGCAAGCACGGCGTGAGCAAGCCGCGCCGCCGATGACACGCCTGTCATCGCGCGCATCGCGCCGGCGTCGCCGCGCCCGATCCACACGCCGACAATGAATTTGTGCGAAAAGGCGACCGTCCAGGCGTCGCGATAGGCTTGCGACGTTCCGGTCTTCACGGCGACGGCGAAAGGATATTCGAGCGGTCCGTAGCGTGGAAAGGAGGGAAGCCGCGCCTGCGGGTCAGAAAGCATAGACGTGATCAGACGCGCGCTGTCGACCGACAGCACGCGCCGCTGCGCGCGCCGCGCTTCTCCGCGCGTGAACGCAAGCTCGCGCATAAGTCCGTCATCAGCGAGCGCGGCATAGGCCCGCATCACATCCTCAAGCCTGGTCGGCAGGGCGCCGATCGCCATGGAAATTCCGAAACTCTCCGCCGGGGTTTCGAGATCATGCAGTCCGAGATCGCGAAGGAAATTGAAGTTCGCCTCGAGCCCCACGCGCCGCAGCAGATTCGTCGCCGGCACATTGCGCGAATTTGCGAGCGCCTGACGCGGCGTCAGCGGTCCGAGATAGAGTCCGTCGGCGTTCGATACGCCCGACGCGCCTTCGGGAATGTCGTTCAAAAGGTCCGTCGTCTTGAGAGCGCCGCGCTCGAACGCCAGCGCATAGATGAAGGGCTTCAACGTCGAACCAGGCGAGCGCCGCACGCGCGTGAAATCGAAGGCGCCTGCCTGAGGATCGCGATAGTCGGACGAGCCGACGTCGGCAATGACGGCGTTCGTTCCGCGCTCAATGACCATGACCGCGACTTGTCGCGCGCCGCGGCTGCGAAAATTGGAAAGATAGCGGCGCGCAAGACGCAACACGTCTCGTTCGACCTCCATATTGATCGTCGCATTGATGCGTCGGTCGCCGTCTGAGACTGGCCGCGCCAAGCCCTCGCGCGCGAGCGCCTCATAGCGTAGCGCGAGGTGCAGCGTCTCAGGACGGCGCTTGGCGTCGAGCGGGTGCATATGATCGAGTTCTGCGCGCGCCAGCGCCGCCTGCGCGGCGTCGAGGGCGCCTTCTTCCTCTAGTCGCGCGAGAGCGTATCGGGCGCGTGCGGCCGCCAATTTGAGGCCGCTTTCGCGCGTGATGTTCATGCGTCCAGGCGATTGCGGAATGGCGGCGAGCAGGGCGGCCTGCGCCCAGGAGAGATCTTCGACCGGCCTGTCGAAATAAAAACGCGCGGCGTAGGCGACGCCATGCCCGTTCAATCCGTATGGCGCGAGCCGCAGATAATGCGCGAGCGTCGCTTCATGTCTGTGACGCGAGATGATCGCGAGCGCTGTCACAGCCTGCATCAGTTTTTCGCCGAAACTGCGCGGCCTCTCGCCCTGCATGCGCGCGACCTGCATGGCGATCGTCGAGGCGCCTTCGCGTCTGCCGAGCGATGTTAGATTGCGCCAGGCGGCGCGTAGCAACGCACGGATGTCGACGCCTGGGTGAGCGTAAAAGCGGCGATCTTCGAGAGCGAGAGTCGCGTGCGCAATTTTTTCCGGGACAGTCTTCAGCGGCCAATAGCCGTAATCGACGCGCGCCGCATTCGTCGCGGGGTCAAGAATCCTTTCGCCGATCTGGGTCAGAAATGCGCCGTTTCGGTCGTAAACGATAGCGCTTGCGTGCGGAGAGACGAGTTCGGCGTGCGAAAGCGCCTCATGCGAGAGCCAGACGGCGCCTGCAAATAGCGTTGCCACAAGGAGTGCTATTGCAAAATGCGCGAACCCTCTCCCTTTGGGAGAGGGTGGCCCCGCGAAGCGGGGTCGGGTGAGGGTGAACCCCGCGACCCTCATCCGTCATGCTTCGCATGACACCTTCTCCCGCGCGGGCGGGAGAAGGGGCGCATCGGCGCGACGCCGCTAACTTTCATCACTTCCCAATCTCCACCCTTGCCCCCGCGCTCGTCGCCCGAAGGCCCTTCTTGTACATCGCCTCGACAAGGGCAGACGGCTGGGTATAGGCGCCCGCCGTCTGCGCGCGCAGCCGAAAGGCGAAGCGGTAGGTTCCTTTCGGCAGCGAATCATATGCGTAGAACACGCGGTCGTCGCCAAAAGAGACCCAGCTCGGTTGCAGCGTCGGCGCAAATGAAGGCTGCGCTTCGGCGGGCGCCGTCGCGATGTTGGGATTGAGCGGCTCATAGCCGGCGGCGAGCGGGATCGAGATCGCGATATGCGTGCGATCTTCGGGATTGACCACTTCCGCCGTCTCCTCGATGAGGTCGCCCTGCTTCACCTGCAAAACGCCGTCGCTGAATTCGATTTTCTGTGGCGCCTTGCCGCTTTCGATACGCCAGCTCTGTCGAGTAATCGTAAAGCCGTCGCTCGTCGGCTGGGCCTTGGCGCCCGGCTCCGCCGGCGTGTAGCGGGTCTCGATCATCGCGACGAGCGGCGCATTCGAGCCATTGGCGATTTTCAGCGGCGCGTCGCTCTTTGACACATGGCGGACGACCGGACTGTTGGCGTCGAGCGTCAACGCGCGATCCTGTCCGCCATCATTGAAGGTGACGCCGATCGGCGCGACCGGCCGCCGCCAGATTTCGGCGAGCGCTTCGATCGCTGCGGCGTCGGCGTTGGTCGTTCCCCAGCCGTCGCCTTCGCCAAGCCGCAGCAGCGCGTCGCGCAGCGCATTGGCGCGCGGATCGCCGGAGGCGGTAAGCGATGCGGCGCGCACCATCTCGGCCAGATTGCGCGTCTCGGAAGGCAGAATGATCGGCGAAGCGCTTTCAGCGGCCTGTCCCGCATAGATCTGCACGCCGTTTCGGTTAGCGAATTTCACCCGGCTCCACATCGTATCGATCAACGCGGCGAGCGCGCGCTGATCGACATTGGGCAGAAGCGCGGCGGCGGCGGCCATTTGCGCGACGCTGATATTGGGCAGGAAGTCGGCGCGGCGCGCAAATTCGGCGACGTAGGATTCATCGAGCTTGCCGCCTTCTGCGAGCGCAGCGAGCGCCTCGACGCGCTCGCGCAATTCATCGCCCGAAAGCAGTCGCGGATAATCGGAACGCAACGATAATTTGAGGATATTGGCGAGACGATCCAAAAGCGTCTTGTCGATCGGCTCTCCAGCGCGCTCGGCGCGCGCAAGGAAGTCATAAGACCAGGCGGTCAGCGAGACCGTGCCGCGCGCGCGCGGCCAGAAGGCGACGAGCCCGTCAGCGTCGATCGACTGGTCAATGATTTGCGCCGTCGATTTCACATTTGTGGAGACGCGATCCTCGAGCCCCGCCGCCGTAAGAATTGGCGCGAAGCTTTTTAGCGCCAGTCCGCCGCGCGCGAGCGACAAGCGTTGCTCGGTGCAGCCATAGGGATATTCGACGAGCGCATTCAGTCCGGCGACGAGCCTCACAAGCGATGGGTCGGCGGCGACGATCGTCTCGCGCGAGAAGCTGCCAGGCCGCGCCTGTTCTCTAGCGGCAGCAATCGTTTTCGTTTCGCCGGGGGCGATCTCGACCAATTCGAAGCGTCGCGTCGCCTCGCGATCCTCCTTCACCGGCAACGCGATTTCGACGGCGTCTTTCGCGCGGTCGGCGTCGCGCTCGATGCGGAAGGCGAGCGTCGCGTCGCCTGCAAGTTGGGCCGGCGCTGCAGCGCGCAGATCAATGCGCACAGGCTTGTTCTGCGTCCATTCAATCTTGCGGCTCGCCTCGCCGGAGAGCGTCAGCGCCGGCGCCGCGATTGACGCTTTGCCGGCGCCGCCAGGTCCTTCGACGATGCGCGCGACGAGGCCGATGTCGAAGGCGTCGCCTGGGCGAATAAATCGCGGTAGCGCCGGCTGCGCGACCAGCGCCTGACGGATCAGCATTTCGCCACCGGCTGCGCCGAAACGGTCGGGCCCGCTCACCGCTTTGGCGCGCAGCTTGAACACGGTGAGCGTATCGGGAAGCTGCACCTTGATTTTGGCGACGCCATCTGGCCCGATCTTCACGCTCGGCAGATAGATCGGCACCGGCGTGAAATTCTTGCGCACGGAAATATTGTTTTCAGCGCCCCATTCCTGCAATTCATCGCCGTCGCCGCCAGCGATCTCCTCTAAGGGGATGACGCCGAAGGCCATATTGCGTGTGTCGCGCGCCGCCATTTTCGTTTCGCGCTCGACGATGAAGTCGGGTAGCGGATCGAGCGGCCGTTCCTTTGCGAGCGAGAGCACCGCCTGATCGACCATCCAGAAGGTCGCTTCGCCGGACAGCGGCTTGCCGGCGTCATCCGAAAGCCGCAGCGCGACCTCGATCGCTTCGCCTGGGCGCGCCTTGGCAGGATGTTCGAGCTTCACATTGACGATGTTCTTGACCGGCGTCACCTCGATCCATTTTGTCGCCGCAATGGTGACGGGCTTGCCCAGATCGAAAGTCGCCGTCGGCTGCGGCGGCGCATCCTTCAACCGTCCGCGCATGATCAGGAAATGCACGGCGAGCTTCGGCATCTGCTCTTTCTTGATCGGAACAGCGTAGCGGCCGAAGCCATTGGCGATGTCGACGAACTCATAGTCATAGACGCCGCTCGGCTGTTCAATGATGGCGAGCGCGCGCGCGTTCTGGAACGGCGACTGGATGATGAGCGTCGCCACCTCGCCCGGCGCATATTTATCCTTGTCGGTGGTGATCGTCGCGGATTCAGCCGGCGGCCGCGCGAAAGTGACTGGAGTGTCGCCGCCGACAAAAAAGTCGACGCTCACCTGCTGCCGGCGCTTGAGCCTGTCATAGGCCTCCAGCTGCACGACATAGACGCCGGCGTCGCGCGTCTCGAGTTCGATTTTCTGCGCTTCTTTCGCGCTCGTCACCTTGCGTTCGATTAAAACATCGTCCTGCGCCTGGGTGACATATTTTGCTGCGCCCTGAGCGAAATCGGACGCCTGCAGCGTCGAAATCCAGTTACGCTTGATGAGCCGCAGCGTCATCTCAAGGCCCACAACCGCGTCGCCCTTGCCGTCGATGGCGATGAGCTCCGGCGTTACGACGCCGGGACGCTCGACATAGCGCGGCGTCTTCACGCCGAGTACGAAGGGCGGCAGCGCGATGACATTCTGCACATTGCGCACCTCGACGCCGTCGTCGCCCGTCACCGTCGCTTCGATGGAGTAGCGGCGCGGCTGCGCCGTCGGCTCGATCGTCGTATCGAAGGTCATGCGGGCGGCGCCGCCGGCGTCGGTGCGCTGATCGCGCTCCAGCACGGCAGTCGATTTGAACTTACCCTCGCCCGAGAAGCGCGCGTCGGTCGAAAAGAGGAAGCCCTCCCGTCCCGGCGGCGCGAAGACATGTGGAAACTGCGCCGCGCGCCATTTGACGGGACGGTCAGCCGCAAGCCCGCCAGCGAAATAGCGGGCGAGGAGATCGACGTCGAAGGTCCCGTCGAGCGCGACGGTCTGCGGCGCGTTGAGCACCACTTCGAACGTCGGCAGACGATAGGCTTCTTTCTTGAACGTGAACTGGCCGCAGGAAATGTCTTGAGCGGGCTCTGCCGCTTCGCTCTCTGCCTCGACGGCTTCTTCCGTTCCGCTTTTCTGCGCCTCGGCTTTGTTCGTTTTTTTCGGCGCATCCGGTTCGAATCTTGCCGAATAGTCGCCGGTCGCCTGAGTTTGCGCGTCGAATTTGTGATAGAAGCCGCCGCTCGCGTCGAGCTTCACCGGAATGCGCCATTCCTGATTGCCGGGCCCCGTTACGACAAGCGTTCCGCCGGTCTTTGTGAGGCTCAGCGCGCCGCCGCGATAGCTGCGCACGAAGCCTTTGATGTGCGCGCTTTCCTCCGGCCGGTAGATCGGCCGCTCGGAGAAGAGATGGCAGAGTGTGCGCGGCTTTTCGGCGCGTGGCTGGTCAGCCTCGCTCGTCCAGTCAAGCCATTCCGACTCTGGCTTCGACCAGATTTCCCGCGAATATTCTGAAGGCGCGCTGTTAGGGTCGGTGACCAGCGTATCTAACCCCTTGTTCACGACGACGCGGCGCGCTTCGCCGCCGCCGCGCTTGTCGGGCGTCCAGGAATAGAAGCCCGAAGCGTCGGTGGTTCCGCTCGCGAGCGTGACGAATTTTTCGTCCTTGAGTCCTTCGACACGGATTTGTGCGCCGCTGACTGGCTGCGTCGTCGAGAGCGAGGTGACGACGAAACGCACGCGCGTCGGCTCTTCTATGGCTGACAACGAGAGATCGGTGATCTGCACGCGCAGCCAGCGGCGCTTGTCGTCATCGACCGCGCGAAGTCCGACAAGATAGGTTCCCGGCTGACCGCGGCCGCTGACTTTGGCGAAATCCTCCTTGAGATCGACGCCGAATTTCGCGTCGGGGCCGTTGCGGCGGATCGGCAGATCGACGAGGCGCGACGCTGAGGGCGATCCGAGCGACTTAATCCGCTCCTTGATCGCCTGCGCCTCAATGTCGGCAGTCTCGCTCCATGACTTCGGCTCGTTGCCGGGCAGGGGCGGCGCGTCGGAATCGCTCGTCTCGACGCCATGCGCCGGGAAGGGGAAGAAATCTCGCGACAGCGGATCGATGGCGTGGATGCGGATGTCGGCGCGATCATAGCCGCGGCCGCGCAGCGGCAAGAGTTGAGGACCGAAACGCTCCGCGACGCCGTAGCCCGCGTCCCATTGTAGCGCTGGAACATCGCGGGTGAAGGCGAAGCGCTGCGTGAAGGCGGTCGCAAGCGCGCGTCCTTGCGAGTCTTTGAGCGCGCCCTCCGCAATCGAAAGTTCGTAAACCCGATCCGACAGGAATTTCGCGACGATGCGCAGTCGCCTGCCGTCGGTCTCGACGGCAAGATCGTCGACGGGAGGCGTGATGCGTAGCGCTTCACGCGCCCGAAGAATGTCGAGCGCTTCGGGCGTGGCGTTGAATGAGAGCGCAAGCTGGCGCTTGCTCGCCGCGGAATAGGGCGGCGTAGCGACCTCGCCGCCTTCTTCTTCGCCGCTCTCCGGCGTCACAAGGTAGGACGCGCAGCGCAGCACATTGTCGGCGCGATCGTCGCTCCAGCCGCGCCCGCAACTTGCCTCCGTGGCGGCGAAAGGCGGCGCGGTGCGCAGCCGCAGTTCATAGGTCTGGTCGTCGAGTCCCGCTTCGTCGGAGAGCCGTAGCCGCAGGATCGCGACGCGGCCGTCGGCTATCCTTTCGCGGAAACGAATGACGTATGTCTGTTCTTCGGCGCGCTCGCCCCGCTCCAGCGCGCGGATCTCATAGGCCGACGCGCTGAGCGTTTGCCCGCCTTGCGGCGAAACGCCTGGCGAGGGACGAATTTCGATCGTCAACAGCCGCGCAAGCGCGGCGACGTCGACCGGCTCGGCAAAAACAAGGGCGATCTGTGTCAGTTCGAGCTGCGGATCGGCGCCCTCGGCTGGATTGGTGGAACGCGGCGTCGGCAGCAGCGCGACGAGTCTGGTTTCCGCTGCGCCGAGTTTCACGCTCATGCGCGACAGCGGCTTCCAGGCGTCGGCGGGGCGAAACTGCAAAGCGCGCGGACCAAGCCAGCGCCACTGGCCGGCAGGCTGCGGCGTCATCATCACATATTTTTGCGGCGCGTCCTCAGGTCCGCCGTCCTTCGGTCCGGCATCGCTGGAGAAGAAGACCGTCACCGGATCATAGGCGCGCAAAAATCTATCGGGCGCGACGCGCGCGCCGTCGGCGCGTTGCACGCGATCGAAGATAGGCGGCGTTTCCGCGCGCAGCGGCGCCGATGCGGCAAGGAGCGCGCAGAGAGTGAGGAGCAGAAGTCTTTTCATCGCCGCGCCTTTCGCAATCATTGCGCCTTGCTTTTCTTCATGCCCGCCTTGTCGAGCAGCTCCGCGACGATCTCCGCCGGCGGCGCGTTCACGGGCGGAGACAGCCCGACGATCGCCGCCCGGATCGTCGTCGCCAGAGCGTCGGCGGGCGTTCGCGCTTCGAGGAAATAGCGCCCTGGCGAAAGCTTCATCGTCTGCGCGACGCCTTCGCCGATAGTCTTGCCTTGCGCATCCATGAGCCGCGCGCTGACGCGGTCAGGCTCGGCGCGCACGCCGAGACCGATGTCGCGCGCTTCCTTCACCTCGAAGCTGAAGAGAGCGCTGGCGCCGGGCGAAACCGCCACCGCGTCGTTCACGCCCTCATGTGCCTCGATGACGGGCTGCGTCGAAATATCGAGCATGCCGGAAAGCGCGCCGTCATAGGGCGCGTAAATATCGAGCGTCGCTTCGCCAGGAGTCATATAGCGGTTGAGATCGACGCCATTCGCGAAGGCAAGCGTCTCGCGCCTGCCGTTTTGCGCAAAACTCACGATCGCCGGCGCGGCGCCGGTCGCTTTCAACAGTGCGGGCTTATCATTCTTGATCGAGAAGCGCATCGCCGCGCCTTCGAGCGCCACACGCTGCGGCGGGTTGAGCGCGCGCGCTTGAGGCGCCGGCCACGGTGCAACGCCGGCGCGCTCGATCCAAAAGGCGACGAGCCCAGGCCCGTGATCGATGATCGCTTCGCCCGCGCCGTCGAGCATGATGTTCTCGCCGCGTGCGATACGGCCGCTGTTCGATATGACCGTCGACTGCGCGCCGCTGACGATCAGCCTGTCGTTCATCTGCGCGTCGAGCGGCAGCGAAATTTGCCCCGTAGCGGGGAAGAAACGCGAGAATGCGCGCGTCGAGTCGAGTCGCCTGCTCTCGCCGGTCTCGCGGGCAATGCGCGCCGGCAGCGGGGTTTGCGTCAGATTGACGAGAAGCACGCGCGACTTGACGCCGTGCAGAATTCGCGACGTGGCGGCGCCGTCGCCGAAGACGACGCGCGGCTCTGCAAAAGCGGCGAGCCCGCCGGCGAGGTCGAGCGCGAGCGGCCCGGCGGCTTCGTCCATGTCGATAGGCTGCGCGCTCATCGGCGGGATGATTCCCGAAAATAGCGCGCCGCCTTTCATCGCGGGCCTTGTCTCGACGTCGATCGCACCCAGCGCGACGCGCATCGGCGCGCTGCCTTCGGCATTCCAAAGCGCGAGCGGCGCTTCACCCGCAAGCGCCAAGGCCGCCCCCGGCGCGACGCCGTCTCCATGGCCGCCGTCGAGCGCGGGCTGCGCGAAGGCGGAACGTGCGAGCCACAGCCGCTGCTTGTCGGGGGGTGGCGTAAGAGAAGCGAGATGCGCGCGCTCGCCCTCGCCAATGTCGAGCGAAATCTCAGCGCCCTTCCAATCGAAGGCGGCGACGCCGATGCGCGACGCGCAGTCGCCGCGGCTTATCAGCCACAGATCTTGCGCTTGCGGCGCAAGCGGTCCGGAGCGCGCCGGGCGCAATAGGGTCGCCGCCATCGAGCCGGCGGCGATGTCTTGCTGCGTGTCGAGGGTCACGAGCGAAGAGTCGGGCGCCGCGACTTTGGCGACGCAGACTCCGGCGACGCCCTCGACCGGATCGAGCGCGACTTCGCCGAGCTGGCGCGCACGACGTTCGACCGCGCGCGCGGAAAGCGCGATCGGCGCATCGCTTCCGCCGATCGCCCAAACGACGGCGCGCAGTTCGGCGTCTCCGGCTGCAGGCCAGGCGGCGACGGGGCTGCGCCCACGCTCGACGCCGATCGCGCGCCATTTGCCATCGGCGTCGCGTCGTTCGATCGAGATTGCGGCATCGCCTTCCGAGCGCGCCGCAAGCAACGCAAGGCTTCCGGCGGGCGCCGGGGCGAGGGAAAGGACATGCGCGCCGGCGCCGTTCAGCGTCTTCTCGCCCGAAAACGCCAACGCGCCGTCATTCTTCTCATCGAGCAGCGACAGGCGAAGCTCAACGCCGCTTAAAGGCGCGTCTTCATTCTCCGCCGTCTCTTCTTGATTGGAGCCTTCGTTGGAGGCCTCCTCATTGGAGACTTCTTCGGTCTCCTCGCTGGACGCTTCCCGCGCTTCCACAGGAGCGCTCGGCTGAGCGCCAAGCGGCTCGAGCTCGAGCCGGTAATTTCCAGCGGGCAGCCGCCGGGACAGGGCGACATTCCAGTCGTCGGCGCGTGGCTGCAGACGCTCGATGACGTCGCCCTTATCGTTTTTCAACGCGCCGATGGTTTCGATTGCGCCGAAGCTGGAGAGATCGACGACGCTGTCTTTCGCCAGCGAAAAATCGACGCGCGCAGGCGGTTCGACGGCGCGCGGCGCATCTGGCTGCAACTCCTGCGAATCGAGTGAAATCTCGTAGTCGAGACGATCGTCATGCGCTAGGCTTCGCGCCTCCACGCGATAATCTCCCGCTGAGAGTTTCGATTTGAACGGCCTGCCCGCAGCAACCTTGCCGACGCTTTCCTTCTCGCCTTTAAAAATCTCGCCGACCATGCCTTCGCCGATCGAAAGATCGATCTCGGCGTCGCCATAGAGCGCGAATCGCCAGAGGTCCGGCGTGCGCGTCGCGTCGCGCGCCTGCGGTTCGCGCCATTGCAGCCGCTGCGTTTCGCCGAAGGGCAGAGGATGCGGGCCGTGGCCTTCCAGCGTCTTCGCGGAGAGGATTGGCGTCAATCGCGCAACCATGCGCGCTTCGACGTCTTTGGGCATGACGACCAGCCGACAGGCGCCCTTCTCGAACCGCCGCGTCAGGCGTTGCATTTCGCCTGGCGCCGCGAGCGGCCAGCCATCGGCGTCCTCCAGTCTCGCGCGCCATTTCTGCTTCAGTCCAAGAAGCTCGATGCGATATTCGCCCTCGCGCGTGATCTCGATCGGCGTGATTGCGCCCTTGCCTGAATCGAGCGTCGCGCGCGCAATTCCCGCGTCGACGAGTTTCGCCGTCGGCGCGAGAATCGCGGGCGAGACGGCGAGGCCCAGATGGCCGGAAGACTCCTTCGCCGTTACCGCCGCGCGATAGGCGCCGGCGCGCAAGAAGGCCGTCACAAGCGCGTTGTCGCCAGGGCCATTCGCTTCGCCTTCGTCGAGTCTTGGCGAAACGTTTGCGCCGACGCGAAGCGCCGTCTTCATGCGCCCGAGCGTTTCGACTCGATAAAGGCCGCCCTGAGGGACATCAAAGCGCAAACGCTTCGTTTCATCGCGCGTAAGATCAAAGAAGGCCGGACGCGCAACGGAAGCGGAAAGCGCCGTCGGCGCGGGCTTGCCCGGTTCTTCGGGCTTCGCTGGCGTCGCTTCGGGAATAAAGATGAGCCCCAGCGCGCGCGATTTTTCGGCGGCGGCAATCCTTATTGTCGCGAGGCGTTGCTCGTTCTCGTCCTTTTGGTCGGCGAGCGTCAGCGCGACATCGGCGTTATGCGAATCGCGCGCAATCGCCTTGCCAGTCTTGGGAAGCCGAATAGGCAGCGCGACGTCCTTGCCGGCGTCCTGCCAGATCGCCAATGGCGCTTTGTCGAGTTCGACGGGAAGCGCGACGACGCGCGGGCCAGTTAAGAGTTGCGGCGCGACATTCGCCAGAATGAGATAGGAGCCGTCCTTTTCGAGCGTCTGCGTCCCGAAGGAAATCGTTGGACGCGAAGCCGCCGACGCAGGCGCTGGCGCAGAGAGACCGGGAGGCCCGAGAGTCACGTCGATGACGCCGCCAGAGTCGCCTTTCGGCTCTAGCCTCAGGAAATAATAGCCCGCTTGGAGATCGTAGCGCGCTGAGTTTTTCCCGTCTGCGCGCGGCGCGAGCGCGCCAAGCGCGGGTTCGATGAAGGCGTCGATCTTGACGCCTTTTGCGTCGATCGCCACAGACCCGTCCCGCGTCGCCTCGAAGAGGATCGACGTCGGGCCGAACAGATTAAATTTTCCCCGCCACGCCTTTCCAGCGTCGATGCGCGGCGCGTCAGAAGCGATCACCCGCGTCTTGCCGTCGCTTTCGATGCGCGCGAAGAGCGCTGTCGCCGGCGCTTCATCGCCGCCGTCGCCAGCGAGGTCGACGCTGACGAGATGCGGTCCTGACGCCTCGAACGTTTCGTGATCCGACTGACGCAAACCGCGCAACGTGAACGCTTGACCCTCGTAGCCGGAGACTTCAAGACGCGCGTTCGTTTTGCCGTCAGAGGCGAGTCGGACGTTTGCCGAGGGCGCACGGCTGTTCTTCGAGATCGTCGCGATCTCTCGTGCTTCGTTGCGCCGCGCTTCGAGGCGCGCGGGCGTTGTCTGCGTAAGGTCGAGACGGAAGGCGTCGTAGCTTGCCGGCGCATCGAAGCGCGCGGCGCCGAACGGGCCGATCACCCCTTCGGCGACGCCCGCTGCAAGCAACGCCGGCTCTTCAAGCCGCAGCATGAAGGGCTGGCCGGCGTCGCCTTGCGCCCAGACGAGTTTTTCGCCGCCGTAGGCGGTGATGACATAGCGCCCCGGCTCCAATGCGCCTTCGAGGCGCAGCCGGTTCATCGCGCGGCCAGGCTTCGTTTCGACCGTCTCTTGCTCAAAGGCGAGATCGACAAGTTCGCCGTCGGCGCGCCAGACGCGCAGATCGCTGAGCGCGCGACCGATCGCCTCAAGGCTTACGTGACCTTCCGCGCCGACGTCGAAGGCATAGGAACGTTGCTGCAGATCCCCGAGTTCGCCGCTTTGAATGCGTCCCGGCGCGAGCGTCGGCTTCGATCCTTCTGCTTCGACGAAATTCTGCGCGGACAGCGCAGTCTTGCCGCTCGCGCCTTTCACGCCGAAGACACGCAGCTTGTAGACGCCCCTATCGAGCAAGGCGTCAATGCGTCCGTCGCGTAGGCCCGGCGCGCCGCTTGAATCAAGCGGGCCGGCGATCATGTCGACGAGTTCGACGCGTGCGCCTGATGGACTTTTTGCGCGGATCGAATAGCGGCCCGGCGCGGGAACGGTCAGAAGACTCGCGCCGTCATGGTCCGCTGGCAGTTCGCTCGGCGCAAAACTGATTGAAGCTTGTTTCGCTCTTGTTTCGGCGACGGCGGTTTGCGTGGCGCGCCATAAGGGCTGCGCGAAATACGCCACGGACGCAGCGAGAAGAGAGAACGCGATCCGCCGCATGAGCGCACCGTACACCAGCCGGGGATTCGCCGGGAGGGGCGCATCGCCGCTGGCTGCAAGCATAGGCCGCGCGCCGCGCCTGAGTCGAGAGCGATGCGCCTCTTGCTGCGACGATTCCTTCATGCTCTGTCCCACGCGCTCTTTTCCACCGGCCCGTTTGGAGCCGGCCAAAATATCTTTTAGGCTAGGTTTTGTGACTGGGGATTGCGCGAGCGCACATCAAACCGGAGAATTCGGCATGCGGCGGTCGGTATTGGCCTTGGTTCTTTATGCCGCGCTCTCATGTGGCCAGGAAGCGGCGGCGATAAAGCTGATGCTCGCCTATCCGGCGGTGCTGCGCGCGGGTCCCGAGGAGCATTATGCGGCGATCGAGACGGCGCCGGCGGGGACTGAAGTCAAAATCATACGCGACGATCCGAGCTGGACGCGCATCGCCGTTGGAAACAGGCGCTTTTTCGTCGCGACGCTCGAACTTGTCTTCGTGTCCTCGAGGGTCACCGAGACGTCGGGCTGCGATTTTGGCTATCCTTATTCAGGCAGCAATCAATATTTTGCCTGGCCGCCGACTGAGTTGCGCCACAGCTGGCCACTTGGCGAGCTGCTCGGCTACCACAACCGGTTTCCTTGCTAGAGTAAGGGATTAAAGGCCGGCGTGCGCTAGTTCGACTTGTGGCGGCCGCGTCGCCTTATCCTCGAACTTCGCGCGATAGACGACGAAATTCTCCATCACCCGTTGCACGTAATTACGCGTTTCGGTGATGGGAATCCTCTCCACCCAGTCGATCGGATCGACATTGGGCTTGCGCGGGTCGCCATAGGCGTCGATCCATTGTTTCACCCGCCCGCCGCCGGCGTTGTAGGCGGCGAATGTGAGGAGATAGGCGCCTCGATATTCCCCAAGCAGAATGCCGAGATGCGCCGCGCCGAGCTGGGCGTTGAACGGCGGATCGTTGAGCATCCGCGACATGTCGAAGCTTACGCCGCGCATAGAGGCGGTGTGCCGCGCTGTCGAGGCGATCATCTGCATCAAACCCATGGCGCCGGCGGATGAAACGGCCCTTGGGTCAAAGGCGCTTTCCTGCCGCGCGACAGCGAAGACGATCGAGCGCGACGCTGAGCCTGGAAGCGCATTGAAGCTTGGAACCCCGTAGGCGGGGAAGGCGACGTCATCGAGCGCAATTCCCCGGTAGGACGCCGCTTTGCCGTAAACGAGCGAGAGTTTGGCGTCTCCTTGCCGAGCGATGACATCCCCGAGCGCTGCGACTTGGGTCTCATCTTGCAAATACTTGGCGCCGTCGAGCGCAAACGGCGCAGCAATGTCCTTCTCGCCGAGCGCGAACAGCAACTCCGCGACTCGAACCGCTTCGTGACGGCTTTCGCCCGAGGCGGCCGCAGGCGCCGGACGAATTGGCCGATCTTCCGCGCCCAGGCGCGCGCTGGCGAGCTGTCCATAGAAGGTTGTCGAATGCGCCGCCGCCTGCTGATAAAAATCGAGCGCCCTCGAGTCGTTCTCGACTTCCGCCGTGCGGCCCATCCAGTACGCTGCGCGCGATTTCTGCAGCGGAGTTTCCGCAATCTCGGCGAGCAGCTTGAAATGCCGTTCAGCCTTGATCGGATCGTTTAAGAATCGCAGCGCGATCCAGCCGGCGCTGAATTCGGCGTCGACTTTGTTGCTGGTCTTAATCGCGGCGTGCTGTGCGCAAAGAATATAGGCGGTCTGGGGATCGCCCTGATCGAGCAGCTTGCGCGCCACAAGGCGCCGCTCCTCCCACCAGGCGTCGCCGTCGACGACGAGTTCAGCTTCGTGCGGCGCTTTGCGCAGCAGCGCGCCAGCTTCGGCGAATTTATTGGCCGTGCGCAGCTTGTGAACGCGTCCGTAGAGCAGACCGGGATCGTCCTGCAGCGACGCAGGCACATTCGCGATCAAACGGTCGGAGCCAAGAATGCGGGCGCGGGCGAGCAGCGTGACATCCTTGCCGGCGAGCTCCGCCGCTCGCAAAGCCAGCACATTCTTGCTCGCATAAAGAAGACGGTCGGCGCGAAACTTATGGTCGGCCGCCGTCAGAAGCTCGCCGAGCTCCTTAGTAAAGGCCGTATCGAACCCCTGTCCGATATCGTCGTAGCGCCAGGCTTGGCGCGCTAGCGCCGCGGCCGCCTCGAAATTTCCTTCGCGCGCCAGCGCCCGCGCCAGCGCATATCTTCCATATCCGGTAAGCGGCTTTGTTTCGGCGAACCAGGCCAACACGGTTTTGTCGGGATGGCGCTCGGCGACCAGCGCCTCCTCGCCGCGGCGGCGTAGCCAATCCGCGGCGGGCCAGTTGGGATGGGCGGCGAGGAATGCGGAGATTCGCTTGAAACCGGCTTCGCGCGCGTGAAGACGAAGGGCGACCCAGCGCGCTGCGGCGTCAGCGACGGAGCCTTTTATCCGCGCTGCGTCCTCATCGCCATGAAGGAAGTCGCCAGCCTTGTAGAAGGCGACCGCTTGAATGAAAGCGTCGGCGTTGTCGCCGAGCAAAGACGCAGCGGTTGCCGCCGCCACCTTGGCGCCATTCGACCAGCGCAAAGTCGGGGCGTTCGCCACGATCGGGGGTAGCGCGCCGTCCTCCGCGCCAAAGAGCGAATTTCCGAGAGGATGCGCCGCCTCTTTGTCGGAGTGGTCGCGCTCGATGAATTCGCGCACAGTCACCTGCAAGGAGCCGACCCGAGAGCGCCAGACGCCGAGACTAAGGGGAACTGCGGGAGTCCAGCGCCAAAGTGATGTGCGCTTCGCTTCGCCGTCGCCGAGACGGTCAAGTCCACTGAAGGCCGGCGCGGCGATCGCGAGGGCAGCCATGCCGATCGTCAGTCTGAAGCGCGTCGCAACACGTCGAGGCAACATCATCACCGCGTTTCCCTACTGGCGTGAAAAGCTGCTCTCATTTGCTTTACGAAGGGTCAACTCCCTGCGCCGCTTACGATTTCGATATCTCGCGGCCTCCTATTATAGCCTAGGGCTTTCCCGAACGCAGCCCAACCGCTATGAAGGGCGCCTCAATCTTAGCGACGCGATTACGGCGGCTCTGGGGCGTAGGGAAAGCTTTGATTCAATGAATGGAAAGCCGATTTTTCATGGGTCGATGACGGCCCTGGTCACGCCGTTTTCCCATGGAGAAGTCGATTATGACGCACTTCGCGCGCTGATCGAGTGGCAGATCGAAAACGGGACGCACGGCCTCGTTCCCGTCGGCACGACGGGCGAAAGCCCGACCCTGAGCCACGAGGAGCATGGGCGCGTCATTACCGAGACGATTCGCGCCGCGAGGGGGCGCGTGCCGGTTGTCGCCGGGGCGGGCTCGAACAATACGCGCGAGGCGATCGCCATCGCCGGCCATGCGGAGCGCGCCGGAGCGGACGGTCTCCTCATCGTTACGCCCTACTACAACAAGCCCAATCAGGAAGGGCTGTATCTGCACTTCAAGGCGATCAACGACGCCGTCTCGATTCCTATTATTATTTACAACATCCCGCCGCGATCGGTCATCGACATGAGCGTCGAGACGATGAAGCGCTGCGCCGCGTTGAAGAACGTCGTCGGCGTGAAGGACGCGACCGGCAATATCGGCCGCATTTCGCTTCAACGAGAGGCGATGGGTCCCGATTTCATCCAGCTTTCTGGCGACGATCTCACGGCGCTCGCCTGCATGGCGGCGGGGGCGCATGGCTGCATCTCGGTCGTCGCCAATATCGCGCCGCGGCTCTGCGCCGATTTGCAGAACGCCTGTCTCGCCGGCGACTACGCCAAAGCGCTGCAGATTCAGGACAGGCTCACGCCGTTGCACGTTGCGACTTTTCTTGAGGCCGGGGTCACAGGCGCCAAATATGGTCTCTCGCTTCTCGGCAAGGCCGAGGAGGGGGTGCGGCTTCCGCTGGTGCCGTGCACGCAACCCACCAAGGACCGCATACGCGCAGCGATGGTTCACGCTGGCGTGCTCGCCGCCTAAAATTCCAGATCCGCGTTTCTCGGCGAAACGCTTCGGGGAAAATCAGTGGCCGCAAAGCCGGAGCCGAATTTCAAGGTCGTCGCCGATAATCGCAAGGCGCGCTACAACTACGAAATCGGCGAGACTTTCGAAGCGGGACTGGCGCTGACGGGCACCGAGGTGAAGTCGCTGCGCACCGGCAAGGCGACGATTGCGGAGAGCTACGCCCATGTCGACCGGCAAGGCGAGGCTTGGCTCGTCAACGCCAACATTCCGGAATATCTGGCCGGCAATCGCTTCAATCATCCGCCAAAGCGACCGCGCAAACTGCTGCTCAAGTCGCGCGAGCTAGCCAAGCTCTCTCAGGCGGTCGAGCGGGAAGGCATGACAATCGTGCCGCTCAAGCTCTACTTCAACGCCAAGGGTAGGGCGAAGCTGCAACTTGCGTTAGCAAAGGGCAAGAAGCTGCACGATAAACGCGAAGTCGAAAAGAAGCGGGACTGGAGCCGAGAAAAAGGTCGGCTGCTTCGCGCGCGCGGCTGAATCGAACCATAAAAAATTCGGCGTCTCGAAGTCGAGACGCCGAAGCATTGGCCTTCACTTAAGCGCTGAGCGTTATTCACCTTCATCTTCGGCGTGAGCCGCTTGGGGCGCCGGACGCGGACGCTCCTGATAGCGCTGCATGCGCTCGGCGCGCTCGCCGGGATCGCGGCCGATCTTTCCGACAAGATGGATGAGGTCGATGAACTCGTCCGCCTGCCGACGCAGTTCGTCAGCGATCATGGGAGGTTGGGTGGTGATCGTCGAGATCACCGAGACCCGCACGCCGCGCCGCTGTACGGCTTCGACCAGAGAGCGGAAGTCGCCGTCGCCCGAGAACAGAACCATGTGGTCGATATGCTCCGCCATCTCCATGGCGTCGACCGCAAGTTCGATGTCCATATTGCCTTTAACTTTGCGACGGCCCAGAGAATCGACGAACTCCTTCGTCGGCTTCGTCACAACGGCGTAGCCGTTGTAGTCCAGCCAATCGATCAAAGGCCGGATCGATGAATACTCCTGATCCTCAATCAGCGCGGTGTAGTAGAAGGCCCGGATCAGCCGGCCCTTGCCCTGGAATTCGCGGAGCAAACGCTTATAATCAATATCGAATCCCAATGATTTAGCGGTCGCGTAGAGGTTCGCGCCGTCAATGAATAACGCAATTCGTTCGATATCTGCCATCTCAGTCTCACGGTCGGGTTGTTATGTTAATTTCGTGCGGGACTGGCTAACGCCGTCAACCCGCAGCTCGGCGTCGCTTCAATTTTTTCAAAGTCCAGCGCCGAAAGTCTCAAGGGCGATTGCGCCGTTCTCGCGGCGCCGCCCGAGCCTTTCCGCAGCCATCCCTGAAAAAGCGCAGCGCGCGTCTCCTGAGATACATCGCCTCTCGATGTCGGAGCGTCAAGAGGATTGGCGACTTTTTGCCGACAAATCATGGAGCGTCTTCTAGAGAAACAAAGTCAACTATCGTCAGCAAAGCATCTAGCGCCAAGAGATTATTGCCTAATTTTCATAATTGGCGTATCAGCCCTACTCTCAAACCGAATGGAGCTTGACAGCAGATGGCGCGCGTTACTGTCGAAGATTGTATCGACAAGATCGAAAACCGCTTTGACCTCGTCCTTCTCGCTGCGCATCGGGCGCGGAACATCTCGTCCGGTCAGCCGATTCTTGTCGATCGCGACCGCGACAAAAATCCCGTTGTCGCTCTGCGCGAGATCGCTGAAACGGCGTTTGCGCCGGAAGACCTTTCCGAGGACTTCATTCACTCGCTTCAGCGTCACGTCGAAGTCGACGAGCCAGAAGCCGAAGCTGCGCCTGCCTTGACGCCCGCGGTCGGCGGCGAGCTCGAAGGCGAGGCGCAATTCGACCGCATGACCGAAGAAGATCTGCTGCGCGGTCTCGAAGGGCTGGTGCCGCCCGCCGAGGTCGAGGACGAAGCAGAGTAGTCGGCGGTCGGGCTAAACTTCCTTAAAGCGGTTCGCCTGGTAAGTCCGGGCGACACTGCGCATTCGCGCGTCGCCGCTGTTGGTCATGCCGGCCAGCCTGCGCTATTCTCGATTTAATGCACCTGCCGCTCCGGCGCCGCTCGTCTGCCTTCTGCGTTAAATCGACGCATGGGCGGCGGGCGCGTCGGCGCATAACCATTCTTCGGCGTCACGCGCATGATGCGTCAGTACGAACTCGTCGAACGCGTGCGGAAGTATAATCCGCGCGTCGACGAGGATTTGTTAAACCGGGCCTATGTTTACGCCATGAAGGCGCATGGGGCGCAAACCCGCGCCTCCGGCGATCCCTATTTCTCGCATCCGCTCGAAGTCGCCGCGATCCTCACCGATCTGAAGCTCGACGACGCGACGATCGTCGCCGCCGTTCTGCACGACACGCTGGAAGACACCGACGCGACGCGCGAAGAGATCGACCGGCTGTTCGGGGAGCAGATCGGCAGACTCGTCGAGGGCCTGACCAAGATCGAGAAGCTCGATCTTGTCACCAAGCAGGCGCGGCAGGGCGAGAATTTCCGTAAATTGCTGCTTGCCGTCGCCGAAGACGTGCGCGTGCTGCTGGTCAAGCTCGCCGACCGCCTGCACAATATGCGCACGCTGCATTTCGTGCCGCAGGACAAGCGCGCGCGCATCGCTCAAGAGACGCTCGACATCTATGCGCCGCTCGCCGGCCGCATGGGCATGCAGCGTCTGCGCGAGGAACTCGAGGGCCTCGCCTTTCGCCATCTCATGCCGGAAGCGCATCAGACGATCGAACAGCGCCTGCATGATCTGCGCACAAAGAATGGACGCATCATCAAGCGCATCGAGGATGAACTCACTAAGGAGTTCGCGGCGCGGGGCATCACTGCGGCGGTCACCGGACGCCAGAAGTCGCCCTATTCGGTGTGGCGCAAGATGGAGCGCAAATCGATTTCCTTCGAGCAGCTTTCCGACATTTTCGGCTTCCGGATCATCGTCGGGACCGTGGAGGACTGCTATCGCGCGCTTGGCGTCGTGCATTCGAAATGGCCCAACGTTCCCGGCCGCTTCAAGGATTACATCTCGACGCCGAAACAGAACGACTATCGTTCGATCCATACGACCGTGATCGGTCCCGGCCACCAGCGCGTCGAACTTCAGATTCGCACCGCCGAAATGCATGAGATCGCCCGCTTCGGCATCGCCGCCCATGCGCTTTATAAGGACGCCATTGGGGCGCAGGGCCGCGAGGAGCTCGCCAAGGAAAGCCGCGCGTTCCGTTGGCTGCAGGAAACGCTCGATCTCCTCGCGCATGGCGACAATCCCGAGGAATTCCTTGAGCACACCCGTCTGGAACTGTTCCAGGATCAGGTGTTCTGCTTCACGCCGAAGGGCGGATTGATCGCGCTGCCGCGCGGCGCGACGCCGATCGATTTCGCCTATGCCGTGCACACCAAGCTCGGCGATTCAGCCGTTGGCGCGAAGATTAATGGACGCGTCGCCCCGGTGCTGTCGCAGCTGAAAAACGGCGACGAGGTCGAGATCATCCGGGCCGAGGGGCATGTTCCGCCGGCCGCCTGGGAGGCGGCGGTCGCAACCGGCAAGGCGCGCGCCGCGATCAGGCGCGCCACGCGCGACGCCGTGCGCCAGCAATATGCCGGGCTTGGCCGCCAGATCGTCGAACGCGCTTTTGAGCGCGCCGGCCGCGTCTGGAGCGAGGACAAGCTGAAATCGGCGCTGATGCGGCTCGCGCGCCCTTCAGTCGAAGACGCGCTCGCCGCAGTGGGCCGCGGCGAAATCTATTCGGGCGATGTCGTCAAGGCGGTCTATCCCGATTTCAGCGAAGAGCGCAGAGCCGCGCCAAGGCCTATCGGCCCGGGTGAACCGGGATGGTTCGGCGTCAAGGCGAACGCCAATGTGGTTTTCAAGGCGCCGGGCGCGAAAGACGGCGGCAGCGCCATTCCCATTCGCGGATTGCGCGGCGACGCGCCGGTGCGTTTCGCGCCGGAAGGGGGCGCGGTGCCGGGCGACCGCATCGTCGGCATTTTCACGCCGGGCGAAGGCATCACCATCTATCCGATTCAGTCGCCATCGCTCACCGCCTTCGACGACCAGCCGGAACGCTGGCTCGACGTGCGCTGGGATATCGAAGCCGGCTCTTCCGCGCTGTTTCCCGTCCGCATCGTCGTGACCGCGATCAACGAGCCGGGTTCGCTCGGCGCGCTCGCGACGCTCATCGGCGAGACCGGGGCCAATATCGACAACATCAGTTTCAAGGCGCATTCGCCTGACTTCCGCGAAATGACCTTCGATCTTGAAGTCGCCGACCTGAAACATCTGAATGGCGTCGTCACGCGCCTGCGCGCGAGCCCCCTGGTGAGCAAGGTCGAGCGGGTGATTGGGTAAGAGCGTCCTTTTTTGGCGGCCGCCCATCAGGCTCCATAGCGAATGTCTTGCCCTATAACTCGGAGCAACATGCGGCGGGGCGGCTCTGCTCTTTCGCTTCCTGTATCGGCGGGCATGGCGCATCGCCATAGGAACAGAAGACGCAGCAATCCCCTGACTTCGGCTTTAAGAGCGCGCCGCAGCCCTTGCATTCGTAAAAGAACTGGCAAGCGTCGACCGGCATCGTTTCCGTTGCTCGATGGCCGCACAAGGGACAGGTGATTGTCGAGACCAGCTTCATTCAACGCCCCTGAAAAAGCTTGAGCAACGCCGGGTCGATATAGCTCCAACCCGCGGCCGCCAGCGCAATCGCCGAAGCGCAGAGCAGTAGAGCGAGCGTTGAACGAGAGCGCTCCGGGGACGCGCAGTTCGCCTTTGAGGCGCACATCACGGGGCGTTTCATCCACCATGCGCTCCATCCCCCGCCAATCGCCAAAGCGCTCGCAGCGAGTAGCGGGACGCGCCAGGCGGCGATCAATTCAAGGCCGCCAAAAACGCTTGCGCCCGCGCCGAGCGCCGCGAGCCCCAGCGGTATGACACAGCAGGACGACGCGACGACCGCGCCGAGGCCCGCGACGAGTCCCAAGGCGGCGAACCACTTCGAGGCGGCGGGAGCGGCGGGCGGAGCCGAAGCGGCTGGCTTTTCTTGTGCGGCGTCATTGATCGTCATGGTTTGCCCTTTCTTGACGTGCTGGCTATCGTGCGCCCCGTAGCGACTACGGGTGCAAGAGAAAAATCCATGCAGTCCTTGACGATTGGGCGGCTTGCCGAGGCGACGGGCGTCAATCTGGAAACGGTGCGCTATTACGAGCGCATCAAGCTCATGCCATCGCCTGCGCGGACGGCGAGCGGACATCGCGTCTATGAGGACGGCCATGTCCGACGGCTAGCGTTCATCCGTCGCGGCCGCGAGCTTGGATTCAGCATCGAGCAAATTCGCGCTCTCTTGGCCCTTGCCGAGCCGTCCCGCGCTTCTTGCGCGGAGGTGAACGAGATCGCGCGAACGCACCTTGACGAGGTGCGGGCGAAGCTCGCTGATCTTACTAGGCTTGAAGGGATTCTTGCCGCGACAATCGCCCAATGCTCGGGCGACGCCGCGCCCTCATGTCCTGTGCTCGACATGCTCACGGTGCCGGCGCGCGCATAGATCGAGAATGTTGTTTCGCCGAAGGCGCTAAACTCAAGACTTCTGCCGCATCTCCGCCTGAGCCTTTAGGGCGGAATTCATAGCCTCAAACCCTTGCTGGGTCGCGAGCAACATCCCGCTCAACATCCCCACGAAGAGCCCGGAAAATATTTCCCCGTGCCTTAGGCGCGTTCGCTTCTCATTAAGCGGTTCAAGCAGGAAATAATGTTCGCCATCGAGCAACCCTTTGACGAATACCCGTCCAAGCCAGCGTAATTCTGAATTAGGACTCAGCGCGAGGACCACCGGATTAAACCGCATGGCGGGTTTACCCGGAGGAGCAATCCTAAGGGAGAGCGTTTCCCCTTGCGCCAGATTTCCAGAGATCCCGGTTATGAAGGGATTCCATGAAGGCATGTGGTTGAAATCAGTTAAGAGGCCCCAGACGCAAGCAGCAGGAGCTTCGATCTCAATTTCTGTTTCAATATGGCGTTGAACCATTCGCTCCTCCGCTCGCTCCTAATTTGATGCAAAAACTAGGGATGGCGCCAAAACCTGCCGGATCGATTTTCAAAGAGTTGTGCAGAAACCTTCAATGGCGAGCGCGCCGCCTGCGCGCTATGAGAGAGCATGACGATCAAATCCCCCTTTGCCTTGGCGTCAATGTCGATCACGTCGCGACCGTCCGCACCACCGCCAGACCCTACTTGAGCGGCAAATATATCTCGGTCAAATGGCGATGTTCGGGCGTATCGTGATCGAGGTTCAAATAGTGGAAATAGACCGGGAAATCCCGCAGTTCTTCTCCCGATTCCGGCAGCCAGTCGCGATAGAGCGCATAGACGGTCTCGTCGATCCGGTCGCGCGAACCGGCATGGACCGTCATGGCGCAACGTCCGCCGGGGATCGTCTTCGTCGCGACGCCCTGTTCATTGGCGCGGACCGGCTCTGTCACCGATCCGCAAATGTCGAAGCGAAATTCCTCCGGCAGCGTGGTATTGGGATCGTTATAGGGCACGCCATAGGTCTCGCATTGGCTGACGGGAGAAAGTCTGGACGACTTTCGCCAGGCGATGAAGCGCTGCACTGAATCGTTGAGCAGCGCCGGCGCGCCGCGATGTTCGAGCGCCGCGACCAATATCGGTTCGACGTCGACGATCTTTACGTCCATTTCTTTGGTCCTTTCATTGGGTGGGAGGCTTATGCGAGATCGCGCGCTCCATGACGCCCAGTCCGGCGTCTTGCGGAATGCGCTGGGTGTCTGGCCGAATGCGGCTTTGAAGGCGCGGGAGAATGATTCAGGATTTTCGAACCCTGAATCCAAAGCGATGTCGATGATCGGCGCGGTCGGATTGAAGGCGAGACGATAGGCGGCTCTCTTCAGCCTCATGAATTGAATGTAGCGCGAGAGGCTGATGCCGCAGTGTTGGGAGAATTGCCGATGGAAATGGAATTTTGAAAAATTCGCGACATCGCTCAGCACGTCGACGGTCAGGTCTTCGTCGAGATGCCTGTCGATGTAATCCAGCACGCGATTGATGCGCCGCGCGTAGACGGGTTCCTTTGATCTTGTCCTAGTCTCCATTTTTGCATCGTAGCAAGCGCGGTGACCGGCATCTTGACTGAAATTGCTCTTTGAGCCGCTGCGCCGGCCGCGCGCCCAATGACAAACCGTCCGCCCGCGCGCTATGAGAGAGCATGACCACCAAACCCCTCCGCCTTGGCGTGAATGTCGATCATGTCGCGACCGTCCGCAACGCGCGCGGCGGCCCTCGGCCCGATCCCGTTCGCGCCGCGCTGCTCGCGATCGAAGCCGGCGCCGATGGCGTCACCGCGCATTTGCGCGAAGACCGCCGTCACATCAACGACGCGGACATGGCGCGGTTAAAGGCGGCGATATCGAAGCCGCTCAACTTCGAAATGGCGGCGACGGAGCAGATGCTCGACATCGCCCTCGCGACGGCGCCGCACGCCGTCTGCCTCGTGCCGGAAAAGCGCACCGAGCGCACGACCGAGGGCGGCCTCGACGTCGTCGGCCAGCACGACTACCTTTTGCCTTACGTCGATCAGCTGACCCGAGAGGGCGTGCGGGTGTCGCTTTTCATCGAGCCGTCGATAGAAGCGCTCGACGCGGCCGTCTCCATCAAGTCGCCGGTCGTGGAGCTCCATACGGGGGCCTGGTGTCACGCCGTCGAGGTCGGCGATATGGTCCGGGCGGAGGCGGAGTTCGCACGGATCGCTGAGGCCGCCGCCTATGGCGCGCAGCGCGGGCTCGAAATCCACGCCGGGCATGGCCTCGATTATGAGACGGCGCGCCGAGTTTGCGCGCTGCCGCAGGTCGTCGAGCTCAACATCGGCCATTTTCTCATCGGCGAGGCGATATTCGTCGGGCTCGCGGAGGCGATTCGGCGCATGCGTCAGGCCATGGAGCAGGGCCGGGCGCAACCTCTCTGAAGCCGAGGCAGCCTGGTCGGCGCGTAGGCAGGGAAAGCCCTGGCGTTAGCGTTAATCCTACAATCCGCCAAGTTTTGGCTGAATGGCTAAAGTGGCGCGTGGTCATCTATTTGACGCTAACCCGTCGCAATCGTTTGGCGCCGGCGCAGGTTCTCATCGAAGCTGTAGCGTGGTAAGCGGAACGGCCGGGCGGGCCGACGCCGCCCAAATGCACGAGGAGTGAGTCGGCTTGAGCAGGAACGTTCCGGTGGCTGAAAAGCGCGAAGAGGGCGGTTTTCTAGAAACCATTAAGGTCATCCTCCAGGCGCTGGCGATCGCGCTCGTCATCCGCACGTTGCTCTTTCAGCCGTTCAATATTCCGTCCGGCTCGATGATCCCGACGCTGCTCATCGGCGACTATGTGTTCGTGTCGAAATATTCCTACGGCTATTCGAATTACTCGATGCCGTTCGGGCCCGACATTTTTTCCGGCCGCATTCTGGCGTCGCCGCCGAACCGCGGCGACGTTGTCGTCTTCAAGCTGCCGCGGGACAATGAAACCGACTACATCAAACGCGTCATCGGCCTTCCTGGCGACCGCATCCAGGTCATCGACGGCCGGCTTTACATCAACGGCGTCATCGTGCCGCGCACGCCGATCGAAAAGGCCGTGACTGAAAATCGCGAGGGACGCGACGTCCCTGTGACGACCTACAGGGAAACGCTGCCAGGGAACAGCGATCATCCGCCGGTCGAACACACGATCATCGAAATCGAGGGCGATCACGGCATCAACGACAGTACCGAACTCTTCGTCGTTCCGCCCGATCACTATTTCATGATGGGCGACAACCGTGACAACTCCACCGATTCGCGCATCGCGCCGGAGTATGGAGGCGTCGGCTTCGTTCCCTTCGTCAATCTCGTAGGCCGCGCCGAGGTCATCTTTTTCTCGGTCAAGAAGGATGAATCAGCGCTCGCCTTCTGGCGCTGGCCATGGTCGGTGCGTTGGGACCGGCTGTTTCGACCTGTTCATTGACCAGACGCGCGGGCGTGACATGACGCGCCGCCGCGACGAGGGGCTCGCTGCGCTCGAAGCGCGTATCGGACATGAATTTGCCGATCCGACGCTGCTCGCGCGAGCGCTGACCCATGTCAGCGCCTCACCCGCCCGGCGCGATTCATATGAGCGGCTTGAGTTTCTGGGGGACCGCGTGCTGGGCCTTGCCGCCGCCCATATGCTCTATGACGCCTTTCCGAACGAAAGCGAGGGCGAGCTGTCGCGCCGATTGGCTGCGCTCGTGCGCAAGGAGACCTGCGCCGAGGTTGCGGAGGCTTGGGGCGTAGGCCCGGCGATGCGGCTCGGGGAGGGCGAAGCCCAGACCGGCGGACGCGGCAAGCGCGCCTTGCTCGGCGACATTTGCGAAGCGATCATCGGCGCGGCCTTTCTCGACGGCGGCGCGGCCGCCGCCGAACGCATTGTCCGCAAGGCTTTCAGCGACCGTATGGCGGCGAGCGGCCAGGATTTGCGCGATGCGAAGACTGCGTTGCAGGAATGGGCGCAGGCGCGCGGCCTGCCTACGCCGCGCTACCAGCTTATCGCCCGCAGCGGACCGGACCATGCGCCCTTCTTCGAAGTCGCCGTGGACGTGAAAGGATTTCCGCCGACGCCGGGCTCGGGCGCCTCCAAGCGCGTCGCCGAACAGGCGGCCGCGGCGGCCTTTCTGGCCCGCGAGGGTGCGGGCGCGGGAAAGGGAGAGACGTGAGCGACGGAAAAGAATCGGCGCCAGAAGAAACATGCTGCGGCTTTGCGGCGCTCGTCGGCGCGCCCAACGCCGGCAAGTCGACGCTGCTCAATCAGCTCGTCGGCGCCAAGGTCTCGATCGTGTCGCGCAAGGCGCAGACGACGCGCGCGCTTATTCGCGGCATCGCCATCGAGGGCGCGGCGCAAATCATCCTTGTCGATACGCCAGGCATCTTCAAACCGAAGCGCCGGCTGGATCGCGCCATGGTCGCAAGCGCGCTCTCGGGCGCGTCCGACGCCGACGTGATTGCGCTGCTCGTCGACTCGCGCAAAGGCCTGGATGAAGAAGTTGACGCGATATTGACGCAGCTTCAACGGGCGAAGGCGCCGAAGCTTCTCGTGCTAAACAAGATCGATCTGATCCCGCGCGAAAAGCTGTTGGCTCTGGCGCAGACGCTGAACGCGCGCGAGAAATTCGACGAGACCTTCATGATTTCGGCGTTGAACGGCGACGGCGTCGACGATCTGCGACGGGCGCTCGCGCAGCGCATGAGGCCTTCGCCCTGGCTCTATCCCGAAGACCAACTCTCCGACGCGCCGCTGCGGCTCCTCGCCGCAGAAATCACCCGCGAGAAAATCTACGAGCGACTGCACGACGAATTGCCCTATCAGTCGACAGTCGAAACCGAATCCTGGACCAATCAGAAGGACGGCTCGGCGCGTATCGAGCAGACGATCTATGTCGCGCGCGACAGTCAAAAGAAGATCGTCCTCGGCGAGGGCGGCCGCACCATCAAGGCGATCGGCCAGGCGGCGCGTAAAGAAATCGCTGAAGCCGCCGAACAGCCGGTGCATCTCTTCCTTTTTGTGAAGGTTCGGGAGAATTGGGCCGAAGACCCGGAGCGCTATCGCGAAATGCGGCTGGAGTTTCCAAAAGGCGAGTAGTATTCAAAAGGGCAGGCGTAGCCGTTCGTCGATTCTCTCCCTTATTCTCATCAATGCGCCGACTGCGTCGGAGCCAGGGCGCGACATGACCCAGCCTTCAAGACGCTTCACCGCTTATCGCTATCTCACCGGGCCGGACGACGCAGCCTTCTGTCATCGCGTCACTGAGGCTTTGAGCCGCGGCTGGACGCTCTATGGTTCGCCCGCCTTGACCTATGATTCCGTGAACAAACGCGTCATCTGCGGTCAGGCGTTGACCAAGGAGGTCGAGGACGCAGAATATAGAGCCGACTTGACGCTCGGAGATTTGTAGCAAGGCGGGCTAAAGCGAAGATATGGATTGGCGGGACGACGGCCTCATCATCGGCGCGCGTCGGCATGGCGAAACCTCCGTCATTCTGGAATTGATGACGCGTGGACATGGTCGGCATCTCGGCCTCGTGCGCGGCGGCCGCTCGCGTCGGCTTCGTCCGGTTCTGCAGCCCGGCAATCTCGTCGCCGCGCAATGGCGCGCGCGTCTTGAAGATCATCTCGGCGCCTTGACGGTCGAGCCGCTTGCAGCGCGCGCCGCCCATCTCCTCGATCGCGCCGCTGCGCTCAATGGCGTCGCTTCGCTCTGCGCGCTTTTGCGTCTGCTGCCGGAACGCGATCCTCATGAGGATTTGTTCGAAATGGCCGACGCCATCGCGGCGCGGCTCGGCGACATTCGCGAATTCGAAATCGCCGCGACGATGATGGCGCGATTCGAGCTTGCGCTGCTCGGCGCGCTCGGCTTCGGACTCGATCTCAACGCATGCGCGCTGACCGGCGCGCAGGACGATCTCGCTTATGTGTCGCCGAAATCAGGCCGCGCGGTGAGTCGCGCCGTCGGCGCGCCGTGGCGCGACAAGCTACTGCCCTATCCCGACTTTCTTCAACATGAGAGCGTTGCGGCGGCGCAGGGGGATCTTATCGCCGCATTCCGATTGACAGGATATTTTCTGACGCGCCATGTGCTGAACCCGCGCGGCGTCACGCTGCCTGCTGCGCGCGACCTTTACATCGACGCTCTTGCGCGCGCGGCCTAGTGGCCCTTGTCGCTACAAATGTAGCGCGATTCGCGGCGGGAGACGCCGTAGCCCGGGTCGATGTCGACGAGCACTTCGCGGCAAAGCGCCTGCATGTCAGCGTCATCCGCGTTCGGCGTTTGCGGCGCGCGGCCGCTCGCAGCGACTGTCGGGCCGGAGACCGGCAGCTGCGACCTGTCCAAAGCGAAAGAAGCGGTGGTAACGAGCAGCGTGGCGGCGAGCGACAAAAGCAGTTTCTTCATGGACGCCATGTTTTAAAAGCCGCGGAAAACCAGCGAAATTCGACCGCGCCGATCCGCGCCATCGCTGCCGAAGCTTCTAAAGGAAGAGGCGTAGTGGCTGCAAGAACTTATTTGCAACAGTTCGCATAAAACGCGGTCGCTTTATCAGCGCTTTCGGGTTGAGAAAACCGCCTCGAAATCGCCTGCTTGCGCCGAGGCGCTCGCGGCCATAGTACGGGTCACAAAGACAGAATCGGATTTTTGAGATGGCGCAAAAAGGCGGCGCGGGAGCCGGAAAAGGAAAGGGCGCAAGCGACGTTAGCGTGATTGCGCCCGTCGATCTGCGCGAGGCGCTCGAGGAGCGCTATCTGCGCTACGCGCTGTCGACGATCACCGGCCGCGCGCTGCCCGACGCCCGCGACGGGCTTAAGCCGGTGCACCGTCGCATCCTCTACGGCATGCATATTCTGCGGCTCGATCCCGGCGCGCCGTTCAAGAAATGCGCAAAGATCGTCGGCGACGTGATGGGCTCGTTCCACCCACATGGCGATCAGGCGATCTATGACGCGCTGGTGCGCCTCGCGCAGGATTTCTCCTCCCGCTATCCGCTCGTCGACGGGCAGGGCAATTTCGGCAATGTCGACGGCGATTCGGCGGCTGCCTATCGCTACACCGAAGCGCGCATGACGGCGGTCGCTCGCTCCCTTCTTGAAGGCATCGACGAAGACGCGATCGACTTCATCCCCAACTATTCCGGCGAGGAGAAGGAGCCGGTGGTGCTGCCGTCGGCGCTGCCCAATATGCTCGCCAATGGCGCGCAGGGAATCGCGGTCGGCATGGCGACCTCCATTCCGCCGCATAATCTCGCCGAGCTTTGCGATGCGGCGCTCTATCTCATCTCCCATCGCAAGGCGACCGCCGAGCAGCTCCTGAGCTTCGTGCAGGGGCCGGATTTTCCAACAGGCGGCATCGTCGTCGACAGACGCGACGAGATTGTCGAGACCTATCGCACCGGCCGTGGCTCATTTCGTCTGCGCGCGCGCTGGACCAAAGAGGAACTGCCGCGCGGCGGTTGGGTCGCCGTCGTCACCGAAATTCCCTATGGCGTGCAGAAGTCGCGGCTCATCGAAAGGCTCGCGGAACTCATCGCGGAACGCAAACTGCCGCTCGTCGCCGACGTTCGCGACGAATCGGCCGAAGACGTTCGCATCGTCTTCGAACCGCGTTCACGCACGGTCGATCCGGCGCTGATGATGGAGACTTTGTTCAAGCTCTCGGAGCTCGAAACGCGTTTCGCGATGAACATGAATGTGCTTGTCGACGGCGTGACGCCGCGCGTCGTTTCGCTCGACGAGGCCTTAAGGCAATGGCTCGACCATCGCCGCGTCGTGCTGCAGCGCCGCTCGCGCCATCGTCTCGCCGCGATCATTCGGCGCATCGAGCAATTGGAAGGCATGGTTATCGTCTTCCTCAATCTCGATAAAGTCATCCGCATCATCCGCGAAGAGGACGACGCCAAAGGTGAACTGAAAAAAGCGTTCAAGCTGACCGATCTGCAGGTCGATTACATCCTCGACACGCGGCTGCGCGCCTTGCGCCGGCTCGAAGAAGTGGAGCTACGCAAGGAGCTGAAGGCGCTCTCCGATGAGCGCAAGGATATCGACGCGCTGCTCGCCGATGAAGCCAAGCAGTGGAAGACCATTGCTTGGCAGGTACGCGAACTCAAGAAAACCTATGGTCCGCAGACGTCGATCGGCAAGCGGCGCACGACATTCGAAGACGCGCCCGAGGCGATCGATCTCGATCTCGCCGAGGCGATGATCGAGCGCGAGCCCGTGACCGTCGTCGTTTCGAAGAAGGGCTGGATTCGCGCGCTGAAAGGCCATGTGCAGGATCTCTCAAGCCTGCAGTTCAAAGGCGATGATGAACTCGGCGCCTCCTTCTTCGCGCAGACGACGTCGAAAATCCTGGCGCTCGCCTCGAACGGCAAGGCCTATACGCTCGACGTGTCGAAGCTGCCCGGCGGTCGCGGACATGGCGAGCCGATCCGGCTTTTCGCCGATATCGGGGAAGGCGCCGATGTCGTCGCCGTTATGCCGCATGAAGCGGGCGCCGCGCTGCTGCTCGTGACGAATGACGGGCGCGGCTTCGTGGTGAGCGCGGACGATCTCTTGTCGTCGACGCGCAAGGGGCGCGCCGTGCTCAATGTCGATCCGCCATCGAGATTGAAGATTGTGACTGAGGCCGCTGGCGACATGATCGCCATCATCGGCGAGAACAGAAAGCTCCTGGTCTTTCCATTGAGCGAAGCGCCGCGCATGGCGCGCGGCAAGGGCGTGCGCATGCAGCGCTATCGCGACGGCGGCGTCTCCGACGCCAAGGTTTTCGCGCTGAAGGACGGCCTGACCTGGACCGACGCATCTGGCCGCGTCTTCACGGTCGAGAAGGCGGAAATCAAGGACTGGATCGGCCATCGCGCCGAAGCGGGACGATTGCCGCCGCGCGGGTTTCCGAGGAATAATAAATTTGGGTGAGAACGTCGGGGTGTTCTTTTGCTCGCCCCCATCCGGCGCTTCGCGCCACCTTCCCCCGTTTCACGGGAGAAGGGAGAACGGCGCCATCGCGGCTTTTGCCGAAGACTCACGAATCTTTACGACGCGCGCAACCTGCTCCCTCTCCTGCGCGAAGCGCGGGGGAGGGTTGGGGAGGGGGCTCGTAAGGAAAGGCCCTTAGTCCGTCTTCGAAAAATCCGGAATCTTGAATCCGAGCGTGCCCTGGCGCCAAAGATAAAAGGCGGCGCCGCCGGCCAGGACGACGAAAACGCCGAAAGCGATGTAAAGATAGATTTCTTCGTCGGTGACGAGGCCGACCGAGAATGGGTGGGTGCCGATAAAACTCTTCGCGCCGTCGTCGCTCGTGAGCTTGGCGTAGAGCACGTAATTGCCGGCGTCCCTGAAATTCTGGTCGAAATTCACCATGCCATTGCGGAATTTTTGGACGGGCAGCCGGTCGACGACGTCGGCGTCCGGGTCCGCTTCGCCGTTCGGACCCTTGCCGCGCAGGATGCGGATGTCCCAGTTCATGTCGCGCAATTCATTGTCGGCGGCGTCAAGCACGATGACGCTCGGGCCGACGTCGGGTAGCGCAACACATTCCCGGTCGACGTTCTTCTTCGGTTGCATGGCGACGAATTTCATCGACTTGCCGCCGAGATTGATCGGACATTCGGGATCGTAGTAATGCCAGCCGGCGGCTGATGCAGCGTGCGGGAAGAGGACCGACGCGACAAAAACGAGCGCGAGGCTCAGTAGAATTCTGCTCAAGGGAAACCTCACATGCCGGCTTCGAGAATTGCCAGCATCTGATCCATGGCTAGCGCCGGCTCGGCGCAACGCGAGTCGCCGACGATGCGGGCCGGCACGCCGGCGACGGTCTTGTTCGCCGGCACCGGGTCGAGCACGACCGAGCCCGCAGCGATCATGGCGCAGCGGCCAATTTCGATATTGCCGAGGATTTTCGCCCCGGCGCCGATCAGCACGCCGCGCCTCACCTTCGGGTGGCGGTCGCCGCGCGCCTTGCCGGTGCCGCCGAGCGTGACGCCGTGCAGCATCGACACTTCGTCTTCGACGACGCTCGTCGCGCCGATGACGACGCCGGTCGCGTGATCGATGAAGACGCTTTTGCCGATCACCGCGGCAGGGTGGATGTCGACCTGGAAGGTCTGCGACGACAGGCTTTGCAGGATCAGGGCGAAGTCGCTGCGGCCGTTCTTCCAGAGCCAATGCGCCAGTCGATAGGTCTGCAGCGCGTGGAAACCTTTGAAGTACAGCGCCGGCTCGATCAGCCGCGTGCAGGCCGGGTCGCGCTCAAGCACGGCGAGCAGGTCGGCGCGGAACGCCTCGGCCATTCCCGGCTCGCGCCCGACGCATTCTTCGAAGGCCTGGCGGATGGCGATATAGGGGGCTTCCGGCCGGTCGAGGCGCTGCGCCACGCGATGCGCGACGACGCCCGCAACCCCGTTCTGCGACAGGATCGCCGGATGCAGGAATCCGCCGAGCTCCGGCTCACGCCGCAGGATTTCTTCCGCCTCCGCGCGCAGCCGCGCGAACAGCGGATCGCTCTGGGCGAAGTCGATGATTTTTGCGCCCTGTTCGCGCATTTCGGCGCCCATCCGCCCCTCCTTATCAGGCAGTTATATAGCGGACCGCCTCGACAATAGCACGGGCGCCGCCAGCGACAGTTAAGGCCGCGTATCCAGGAATTCCAGCACCGCCTGCTTGTAGATGCGGTCGCCGACCGCCCGGTTGTGGTCGCGGCCGGGGATATCGACCACGCGGGCGTTGGGGAAAAACTCCGCCAGCGGATGCGGGTCGCCGGCGACGTCGTCGCGCGTTCCGACGCAGATCAGCACCGGCGCGGCGATGCGTGCGAGCAGCTCAGGCTGAATCGCCTTGCGCGCGCCACGCGCACAGGCGGCGAGCGCGGCGAGATCGCTGCGGGTGGCTTCGGCGAAGCCGCGAAAGATTTTGAGCGTCGAGTCCTCGATATCCTCGATACGCTCAGCCTCCATGGCCTCGGCGAGGCCGCGCTGCAGGCCGGAGTTCTCGATGAGATTTTCGCCAATGCCGCCAAGGATGAGGGAGCGCACCCGCTCCGGCGCCTTCAGGGCGAGCAGCGTGCCAATGCGTCCGCCGAGCGAATAGCCCATGACGTCGGCGCGGGGGATCGACAGATGATCGAGCAGATTCGCGACATCCGCCGCCATGAGGTCAAGACTGTATTGAGCCGGGTCGTATAGCTTGGCTGATCGGCCGTGACCGCGATTGTCCAACACGATGACGCGGCGGCCGTCTTCGGTCAGCGTCTTGACCCATTGCGTGAAGAGCCAGTTCACGGCGTGGGTCGAGGCGAAGCCATGCACAAGAACGATCGGCTCTCCGCGATCTTCCGTTAGGGGCTCGAAATCGACATAGGCTATCTCGACGCCATCCGACAGGAACGTTTCCATTAGAAATCTCACTTAGGAAGGGCGGAGTGTCTAGGGCCGTGTGCGTCCCGACAGGAACGTTTCCATTAGAAATCTCACTTAGGGGCTTTTATCTAAATGCTTGCGCCGTCGACGCAAGGCCGTCTTGCGGCGAAAGTAAATGCGCTATTGCCATTCGCGCCGCTTGCCGGTAAACGAGCGGGCGCGTCGCCATAGCCTGTTTAAAACGCAGGGGCTATGGCGCAACAGGCGCCCGTAGCTCAGCTGGATAGAGCACCAGACTACGAATCTGGGGGTCAGAGGTTCGAATCCTTTCGGGCGCGCCAT
>VGDT01000022.1 GCA_016869595.1 Alphaproteobacteria bacterium | reverse complement strand
AATTACGACGCCATCATCGACGCCGCTTGCGACGCATGGCGAAACCTCATCGCCCAGCCGCCAACAATCTCTTCAGTCGGAATGCGAGACTGGGCGCATATCGGTCAATCGTCATGACCTTTGGTATGAGGCGTCCAATGCGGCTTGGAGTGTGCAAGTTCCGCGCGCCAACAAAGGCAATGACCGTGGCTCACAAACCCAGCAGCATGGCGACGCGCGCTAAGGCGCCTGTCATGTAGAGGCGCATTGGAATGCCGCGATAGCACGGCGCATCGTTTGGAAGGGGGCTATCTGCTCGCCGATGTTCGATCTGAATCTTCATTTCTAGCGGCGGCAAATCGGTTTCATTGAAGCGCGCGCGATACGTCGAAACCCAAAAGCCCAGCGCGTATTTCAGGAACATAGCGGAGTTGCAGCACGACGCCATCATCCTCCGGGTGGACGAGTTCTCCTTGAGCTTGTAGCCAACCAGCAGCTCTTCACCGGACAGATCGTCACGGTATGTGAGATATGGCAGTCCACCGTCGGCATCGCGAACGCTTGCCGCATTCGGAAGCGCTTCAATTAGATTCCCTTGGCGACCGCGACGAGCGGCGCAATGGCTTCACCGCCCAGCACGGCGTCGTAAATCGCGGCTTCGATGGCAAGACCTTGCGGGACGACGAACCCCCATCGCGCGAGTCGAACGAGGTTCCAGGCCTTGCCCCCGACGCGCGCAGGGCCTGCCTCCACGGCGCCGACGTAACGATCCAATTCATTTGAGCGCGCTCCTTGCACCAATGCCTTCGAAAACCAGCTGCAACAGCCAATCGATTTGATGCGCGGTGACCGGCTTGCCGATTTTGAGCGCATAGAGAACGGTGGTTATGAACAGGCCGATCACGATGAAAGCGAGCGGCGTCGCATCCTGATCGGAGCGAACCGCGCCCTGCTTCTGGCCGAGCGCAAGAACGTCGCGCACGATAGCGCGGAAAGAGGCGCGCCCCGCAGGCGCTTCCGCCGCAACGTCGGTCGCAAGCGCGCGCATCAACGTCGCCATGGCGATCTTCGGATGCGCGCCCTGGATTCGCGCAGTTAGGGGCAGCGTGACAACGCCGGACTGCTACAGCGGCCTGCGACCGAAACCGATCTCGATAGTATCTTGCGGTTTGGCGCCGGAGACGTTGAGCATGCAGACGTAATGGAAGACGATTGAACTCGTGGTCGTAAGAAACCTCAAGCGGCAATACGGCTGCATATGTGCTTTAGACGAATTCCCGATCCTTGGTTCTCGGACCGAGCAGAAGGGAAAAACGCGCCGAAGTCCCGGCGACAAGGAATAACGTCGCGAGCATTTCGTTAGTTGTCGGGCGCCCGACTCGGCGCGCGCCCGAGAACATTATAAGGGAAGCGATCGCAAGGATAGGCGGGGCAGATATCAGTAGTGCTCACGACCGTAGCGCTGAGTCCGGCGCTTGCGATGGCGCCAATATCCGCGGCCGAACGCCTTCTCGATCTTCGCCCCATTCAAATCCTCGTCCGAGGCGACGCCCGCCTGTCGCGCCAATGGAACCGCGGTAGGCGCGAAGGCCTGCGCGCCCGAGGCAGCAAGCGACGCCCCCAGACCTGCGAAAAGAGCTGTAAGGAATTCGCGTCTTTCCATGTAAACCTCCCTTGAGCGGCTGGTTCAGCTTACGCGACCGCCCTTGCGCCGACGCCGCGACGCGAACGGCGGCTCACAACTAGCTCATAATGGGCTATATAGGGGTTTTACGCAACAGCGGCCGGTTGACGGGATACTCGTATCTTGACGAGGGACCGACGTGGATAGGGATTGAATATCGGGCGCCGTCCGTTCGGAGCGCCACGACAGCGAGGCGATGTGAACATGCGCGGGAACGTTTTCCCCTGGACCTCTAAAATCGTTTCGTCGCTATCTTTCGGGAGACTGCGGATTTTTCGTCTGGCAACCGCTCTTCTCGCATCATTGTTTATCGTTTGCGGGGCAGCCTCGACAAAAGCCAAAGTTTGTCAAGATGCGCCGGCGGAAAGACAGGAATTCGATGTATTGCCGGGCACAAACGTTAGAGTGATGTTTTTTCAACGTGGAGCGAAAGCAAGCTATATCGAAATATGCAAAATATACGGTCAGGAAATAAAGCTGATGTTTGCCGCCGCGGCTGGGCCAGGGGGGTGGCGCCAAGCCATAACTTTTCCTGCTGAAAGCGGCGAGTTTTACGTGAAAAACTATTCAGCGCAAATCTCGGGGCCGGTTCGGCGACGGTGGATCGGGATGAGAAGGATCGCCACACCTTTCGGATACACGTTTAATTGGTTCGACGAAGCTGGAAAATTCAATCCAAATACGGTCGTCGAATTTTGTCTTTACACCGGGCTGGAGAAATGCCCGCGCCATTTTCCCATACACCACGCTAAGAATTTGGCGCAGATGAGCGAATACGGCCGAGAACGATGGTTGCTGCGCTGGGCGAGAAAACACGGCCATGAAAAGCACGCGCCACATTGATATTCGGCCCCAGAAATAACGAGATCGGCATGCGATGATTTGCCCCGGGGCATTCAATCTAACCTGCCTCGCAGTTGCTCCAGCAGGCTGGAGGAAGGCACCGTTACGTCATGCCAAATGGCGGGCTGGAGCGCACCGAAATAAACTCCGGCGCACTTGTTGTCGGCGGTGAAGTCGTGCGCGCAGCCGCAAATCAAGATGACAAACAAAATGCGAAATTCTACGGCTCTTCCGAGCGCGATTCCGCCGGCGCATATGTTGTCGCCTGATGAGACGGCGGAGCGCCTTCAGGTCCAGCCCGAAGCTGGTCTCGGGTTGGAGGAGGTTGAGCAGCGTCGTCAGCTGCACGGAATGAACCGGCTACCTGAGCAGCCGGCGCGCTCGGCCTTGCTCGTGTTCTACACGCAGTTCAAGAGTATTTTGATCGCGATCTTGTTCGGCGCCGCTCTCATTGCCGCTACGATCGGCAACCTCAAGGACGCGGCCGTTATTCTCACTGTTGTCTTCATCAACGCTTTCGTTGGATTTTTCCAAGAGTACCGCGCTGAACGGAGTCTCGCGGCTCTCAAGAAAATGCTACCGCCAAGAGCGCGCGTGAGAAGGAAAAGCGCCACATGCGAAATAAGCGCCGACGATCTCGTGCTGGGCGATGTCGTGTTGCTCGAAGCTGGCGATCGCGTTCCCGTGGACGGCAGGTTGTGGGTCGCAGCCGGGCTGGAGATCGACGAATCGACGCTTACCGGCGAGTCACAGCCGGTCGGTAAGCAAGTCGCGGCTGTCGGTTCTGCGGACACTCCCTTGGGCGATCGGTCGAACATGGCCTACATGAATACGATGGTCACGCGTGGGCGCGCCGAGTTGATTGTGACCGCCATTGGCGCGCAGACCGAGATGGGCCTGCTGTCCTCCGAATTGTCGGTCGCCGAAGAGCCGCCGACTCCCTTGCAAATTGAACTCAACCACCTCGGAAAGCGTCTCGGCGCGATCGCGTTGACCCTTGTCGGTTTGCTGTCCTTTCTGGAAGTGTTGCGGGGCAGCGACCTCGCCCACGTCTTGATGGACGCAATCGCGCTTGCCGTTGCCGCCGTCCCCGAGGGCTTGCCGGTGGTGGTCACCGTGACTCTTGCGCTCGGGATGCGTCAGATGGCGCGCCAGCGCGCGATTGTAAGACGCCTGGCCAGCGTCGAAACCTTAGGCTGCACGACGGTTATCTGCTCCGACAAGACCGGAACCCTCACACTTAATCAAATGACGGCTAGGGCTTTCTTTTTCCAAGGAGATTTATACGAGGCCTCCGGCGAGGGCTATCAAACGGAAGGCGGGATTCGGCGTGAGGAATCACGACCGATTTTGGCCGACCTAACCCCGTTTCTAACTCCGCTCGTCGCGTGTAACGATAGTTATGTTGACGATGGAGCGTTCGTGGGCGACCCGACGGAAGCCGCCCTGCTGGTCTTGGCGGCAAAGGGCGGAGTGTCGCAAGCCGACGTCGTCCGAAGGCTCCCGCGGCTTGCCGAAATCCCGTTCGATACGACGCACAAATTCATGGCCACCTTTCATTCGGACGGCGATCAGATCCAGTTGTTCGTCAAAGGCGCTCCCGAGCTCTTGGTCGACCGCTGCGTCGATTGGATTGCAGCAGACGGGAAACAGTCGTTGCGCGACAGCGTTCGGCAATTGATCGATGCCGAGTACCTCTTGCTCGCCGAACGTGGGCTGCGCGGCCTACTGGTCGCGATGCGAAGCATCCCAACTAACAAATTCGATTCCTCTGGAGACTTGGCCGCTTGGGTCGATCAGCTAACATTCGTCGGCTTGGTTGGTCTTATGGACCCGCCGCGCCCCGAGGCAAAGGAGGCCATCGCCCAGTGTCGGCGAGCTGGCGTCGCAGTGAAGATGATCACCGGAGACCATCAAGTCACGGCGACGGCAATCGCCAGAGAGCTTGGTTTGGAAGGGGCGTCAGTCGATGGGTCCGTCCTCGATCGGCTGGACTCGCTTGAACTGTCATCCATCATTGATGATATCGTAGTGTTCGCCCGCGTCACGCCGGCGCACAAGGTAAAAATCGTGCGCGCGTTGCAGGTGAAGGGCCATGTCGTTGCGATGACAGGCGACGGCGTCAACGACGCGCCAGCCTTGAAACAAGCCGATATCGGCGTCGCCATGGGACGCGGCGGCGCGGCTGTCGCTAAAGAGGCCGCGACCATGGTGCTCACGGATGATAACTTCGAGACGATCGTGAGGGCCGTTCGGCAGGGACGCGTGCTCTATGACAACATCGTGAAATTTGTTCGCTTTCAACTTTCCACCACGGTGGCCGCGATCCTCACGGTTTTCTTCGCGCCGCTCGCGGGTCTACCAGAGCCGTTCACGCCTATTCAGATCTTGTGGATTGCAATCATCATGGATGGCCCGCCTGCCGTTTCTCTCGCGCTTGACGCGGCGCGGCCCGGCATCATGCTCGAGAAGCCGCGGAGCCGGACCGAAGCCATACTTACGGGCGCGCGCGTGACGCAAATCCTTGCCTTCGGGATCACCATGATGGTGGGCACGCTCGCCGTACTATTTGTTGGCGTAAGCACTGGCGGCGAGCAACGCGCGCTCACGATGGCCTTTACAACCTTTGTGCTTTTCCAATTCTTCAATTTGTTCAATGCTCGCAATGAGAACGGCACGACCTTCGACGCCCACCTCTTTGATAACGAACTGCTGTGGCTTTCGTTGGCCGCCGTGTTGGCGCTCCAGGCAGTCGCGGTGCATTGGCCGCCGGCGCAGGAAGTCTTCAAGACAACCGACTTGAGCGCGATCGATTGGGGCGTCGCCGTCGGCGTCGCGGCGCAAGTGTTGCTCTTCGAGGAAGTGCGCAAAGCGGGACAAGTCGCTCTGCGTTCCGTTCGGCGACGGTTCACCGCATGAATCGACTCGACTTGTCGACCTTAGATCCGAATTGAGTTCCGGGCATTTGGCCGGCAGAGGCGGGATGGTGATATTGGCCGGAACTGCGAGCTTGTCGGTCATGTGCCAGCCGGCCTGGTCGAGCAGCAGTGCGGCATGCGCGCCGCCAGCGGGACTTCTGGCAGTTCCGCGACCGGTCAAACCGCACCGGCTTCACGTTATTGAGCCACGCGGTCTCGTCGTAACAACGGACTATGCATTGCTCGCATTTTATTGGCTGAGCGCGTCCCGTAGATAAGCAGTGGCGCCGCCCAAGGTGAAAAGCTTGTTATAGTCAACCTCGGGAATGGCGATCTTTATGCGGTCATGAATCGCCACGATGAGATTGGCGAAGTCCATCGAGTCGAGATCGAATACCTCGCGCAAGTCGTCCTGATCGCGAGCGACTGCGGGATCGGCCTCCGGCGCGATATCGCGAATCAGCTCCAGAATGAGCGCTCTGATTTCGGTGTCCGTCATAGTTTCTCCGGCTCCTGCAAGAGGCGTGCGATCGCCGCCAAATACAGTCCGCCGATATGGCCGTCAGTGACCCTGTGATCGGCGGCGAGGCTGAGGGTCACGAGCGAGCGGCTCTCAATCCGTCCCTCGACGGCCCAAGGTCGCGTAACCACACGGCCGAAACCGATGATGGCTACTTGCGGCGGATAGATGATCCCCGTCACGGTCTCGGCGCCCCGATCACCGACGCTCGTGACGGTGATCGTGGGCGACGTGAGTTCCGAGCTTCGTAAATTCCCGCGCCTGGCGCGTTCGACGAGGTCGCGCATGGCCGCCATCAATTGGGCGAGCGATATTTTTGTCCGCGTCGAGAATCGCCGGCGCGATCAGCCCGCCGCTGCGCAACGAAACCGCCCAGCCGATATGAATGTCCGACGACGGCGCAAATGCGCCATTCTCATAAGCGCCGTTGAGTTGCGGTTGCTCGCGCAATGCTAGCGCCGCCGCCTTGAGGAAAAGCACGGCGGGCAGGATGCGTTCGATGGGCGGCTTTTCGGCGTTGAAACGTTCGATCCAACTCCAAGCAGCCTGAAGATCGACGGTTTCGGTAAGATAATAGTGCGGAATTTCTCGCTTCGACCGACTCATCGCGGCGGCGATCGCCTTGCGCATTTCCGAAAGGTCGAGGCCCCTTTTCGCCGGAGGCGGCGGAAGTTTTGCACCGCTCGCGGCGGCTTCGACGTCGGCGAGCCGGATCGATCCCTCGACGCCGGTTCCCTTCAGGATCGTCGCGAGACCGAGATTGAGCGCCGCGGCGCGGCGACGCGCCGCGGGCGTGACCTTTATTCGTTGGCCTGGCGGCGCGACGGCGGGTCTTGGCGGCGGCGCCTCTACGAGTGGTGGCGCCGCCGGCTTCGCCGCAACGGCGACCGCTTCGGCGCGAGGCGGCGCGGCGCCCGGTGCACCAGCGATCTGCGCAAGAACCGTCCCGACCGGGACACGCTCCCCTACCGGAACGAGAATGTTCGAGAGGACGCCATCCTGAAAAATCTCGACCTCGATCGCGCCCTTTTGCGTCTCCACCACGACGATAACGTCGCCGGATTTGACGCGATCGCCCGGCTTCACGAGCCACTCGACAAGCGTGCCCGCTTCCATGTCGGCGCCGAGCGCGGGCATCTTGAATTCGCTCATGACGGTTTGACGAGTTCGCGCGCCGTCGTAATGATCGTTTCCGTCTGCGGCAGGCATGCGTCTTCGAGATGCGCAGCATAGGGTATCGGAGTCTCGCGCGCGCAAACCCGACGCAGAGGCGCGTCGAGTTCAAACAACGCTTCTTCGGCGATGCGCATGCCAATTTCGGCGGAGATCGATCCGCTGCGCCAGCCTTCGTCAATGATGACGCAGCGCCGGGTTCGCGCGACCGATTCCAGAAAGGTCTTCGTATCGAGCGGCCTCAGCGTTCGCAGGTCAATGACTTCGGCGTCAATTCCTTCGGACGAAAGCGCGTCGGCCGCTTGCAGCGCCTTGAACAGACTGTCTCCATAGGTGATGAGGCTTACGTCTCGTCCGGCGCGACGCACTTTTGCGCACGCGATATCGACCTCCTTCATGTCCGATGGAAAATCGCCCTCCATATTGTAGAGCATGACATGTTCGAAAATGATCACGGGATTGGGGTCGGCGAGCGCGCCTTTCAACATGAAGCGCGCATCCTCGACCGTGGCCGGCGTCAGGACGCGCAGTCCAGGGATATGCGCATACCAGCCCTCGAGGCTGCGCGAATGCTGCGCGGCGACATGTCGCCCGCCGCCAGTGGCCATGCGAATGACGAGGGGAATCGCGAACTGGCCGCCCGACATATGCGGAATAGTGACGGCATTGTTGAGGATCTGATCGAGCGCCAACAAGCTGAAGTTCACAGTCATGATTTCGACGATCGGCCGCATCCCGCCATGGCGGCGCCGACGCCGGCGCCGACGAAGGCGCTCTCGGAGAGCGGCGTGTCGCGAATGCGTTCTTCACCAAACTCCTCCAAGAGCCCCTTCGTCACCCTATAGCAGCCGCCGTAGCGGCCGATGTCCTCCCGCATCAAAAAGACGCGTGGATCGGAGAGTAGCGCCTCGCGAAGCGCCTGCTTGCAGGCCTCGCGATAGGTCATGCGCGTGGAAGCGACAGTTGCTTGCGGCGCGTTCACGCGGGGACCTCTTCCATCGTAACGAAGCGCTCGAGTTCCGAGACTGGTTCGAGCGGGCCGGCTTCCGCGAAAGCGACCGCCGCCGCGATCTCGGCGTCGACCTCCTTCTCGATCGCTGAAAGCTCGTCTGGCTTGATCAATTTGTTGGATTCCAGCCAAGTCTGAAAACGCTCGATCGGCCCCTTCTTGCGCCAGGCTTCGACCTCTTCCTTCGAACGGTAGAGTTGCGCGTCGAACATGGAATGCGCGCGGAAGCGATAAGTCGCGCATTCGAGGAAATAGGGATCGCTTTCGCTGCGAATTCTATCGACGGCGTTTCTCGCCGCGCTCTCGACGGCGACGACGTCCATGCCGTCCACTTTCTCGCCGGCGACCTTGTAGCTCGACGCCTTGTGCACGAAATCGACATCAGCCTCGGCGCGCTCGACCGCCATGCCCATGGAATAGAGATTGTTTTCGCAGATGAAGAGAATCGGAAGCCGCCAGAGCTTGGCGAGATTGAGCGTCTCGTGAAACTCGCCTTCGTCCACTGCGCCTTCGCCGAAGAAGCAAGCGGTGACGGCGGGCCGCCCCTGCATTTTATCCGCGAGCGCGACGCCGAGCGCCAATGGAAGACCGCCGCCGACAATCGCGTTGCCGCCGTAAAAGCGACGCGCGCGATCGAAGAAATGCATGGAGCCGCCGCGCCCGCGGCAGCATCCGTTGAGCTTGCCCATCATTTCCGCCATCAGGCACCTCATATCGACGCCGCGGGCCAGCGCCTGCCCATGTTCGCGATAGGTCGCGAGAATGGCGTCTTCCGGCGTCAGCGCTTCCATGACGCCGACTGAGACCGCTTCCTCGCCGTCGTAGAGATGAAGAAAGCCAAGAATTTTTTGCGCCTGATAGAGTTCGACGCATTTTGCCTCGAAATGCCGGATACGGATCATCGCTTTCAAGAGATGAAGCAAGTGGGCGTGATCGAGATGCACTTTCTTGGTCATCGCTCGTCGCTCTCCAGCGTCGAAAGATCGCCTTCCGGCAGGCCGAGCTCGCGCGCCTTGAGCAAGCGCCGCATGATCTTGCCGCTGCGCGTCTTCGGCAGATTGGCGCGAAACTCGATTTCCTTCGGCGCTACGGCGGCGCCGAGCCGCTTGCGCGCGTGCCCAAGCAGTTCCTTGCGTATGGCTTCGTCCGCTTCAAACCCAAGCTTCAAGGCGACAAACGCCTTGACGATCTCACCCGCGATGGGGTCCGGCTTGCCGATCACCGCGGCCTCGGCCACGGCGGGATGCTCCATCAGTGCGCTTTCGACTTCGAAGGGGCCGATGAGATGGCCCGAGGACTTGATCACGTCGTCGGCGCGCCCCACAAACCAGAAGTAGCCGTCTTCGTCGCAACGTGCGAGATCGCCGGTGAGATACCATCCGTCGGCGAAGCATTTCTTGCGCGCTTCCTCATGAAGGTAGCCGCGCATCATCGACGGCCAGCCAGTTTTTAGTGCGAGTTCACCTTCTTCGCCCGCGGCGACGGTTTCGACGCCGCCGTCGGCTTTCCTCCTGACAATGCTAGCTTCGATTCCCGGCAATGGCCGGCCCATCGAACCTGGCTTGACGTCCATGGATGCGAAATTGGCAATCATGATGCCGCCCGCCTCGGTTTGCCACCAATTGTCGTGGAAGGGCAGGCCAAACGCCTCCATTCCCCAGACCACCGCCTCCGCATTCAAGGGCTCGCCGACGCTGGCGGCGAAACGCAGCGCGGATAGATCATAGTTTTTCACGGCAGACGCGCCGAGCTTCATCATTATGCGGATGGCCGTCGGCGCGGTGTACCAGACGCTGATTTTTTCCTGCGCGAGCAGGCCGTACCACGTGGGCGCGTCGAATTCCGCCTCGACGACAATATTGGTCACGCCATGCGTAAGCGGCGCGATGACGCCATAGCTCGTGCCGGTCACCCAGCCGGGGTCCGCCGTGCACCAGAAGCGATCATTGTCATGCAGATCGAGCGCGTAGAGTCCGGTCGCGTAATGCGTCACCACGGCCTCATGCACATGGATCACGCCCTTGGGGCGCCCGGTCGTGCCACTGGTGAAATGCAGCAGCGCCGCCTCTTGCGGATGGGTGGCTGGCGTCTCAAAAGCGTCCGACGCCGCTCGCGTCAGCTTGCGCCAGGAGCGCGTTCTCTCGCCATACTCGTCGGCGTCGACGAGTATAACGCAGTCGAGCTTGGGCAAGCGTCCCCGCAGCGCTTCAACCTTGCGCCGATAGAGCGCTTCAGTCGTGATTAGCACGCGCGCTTCGCCGATCTCCATGCGGGTCGCGATCGGCTCGGGCCCAAAAGCCGAAAAAAGCGGCGAAACGACGCACTTCGCTTTCAACGCGCCCAGCATCGCGACGTAAAGCTCCGGGACGCGCCCGAGCAGAACAAAGACGCTGTCTCCCGCCTTCACGCCCATTGACTGCAAAACATTGGCGAAGCGATTGGTGAACGCGGCCAGTTCGCCATACGTGTAATCGCGGCGCTCTCCCGCCTTGCCGATGCAGCGCAGCGCCACACGCCTCGCGCGGGGCCCGCGCGCATGCCGATCGACCGCTTCATAAGCGATGTTGAGGCCGCCGGACGGCAAACCGCTCAAGTCCTTGCGCGCTCGATCCCAACTGAACGCGGAGCAAGCGGTGTGATAGTCCACAAGGTTTGGAGGAACTGCAAAGGAGGCCGAATTCTTGCGAATCGTTGCGTAGCGGGTAGCATTGTCGGACAGCGGCGCCTCCGTTTCCGAACGAGGACCGCGGGGCCCCATCACACGAACAGCGGCATGCGCCGTTGTTGAACATTTCCGGCGGTCGCGACCGTAAATCAGACTATTCGGCTGCGATCGCGAAGACAACGACGCTAAGAAGCGCGTAATGCCGCAGGCTGAGGCGGATCACGCCTTCTCCGCTTTGAGCATGTCCTCGACCGTATGCAGGCCGGGCTTGGGCGACATAACGAGCACGGCCATGTTGCCGGGAGCGTGTTCGTTGCGCCACATTTTCATGTGGGCCTCCGGAATCTTCTCGAAGGGCAAAACCTCCGACATGCAGGGGTCGATGCGGCGATCGATGACGAAGCGGTTGGCCGCCGACGCCTGTTTCAAATGCGCGAAATGCGAACCCTGTATGCGCTTCTGGCGCATCCAAACGTAGCGGGCGTCGAAGGTGATATTGTAACCCGTCGTGCCGGCGCAAAAAACCACCATGCCGCCGCGCTTCACCACGAGCACGGAAACCGGGAAGGTCGATTCGCCGGGATGTTCGAAAACGATGTCCACGTCCTTCTTGCCGGTGATGTCCCAAATCGCCTTGCCGAACTTGCGCGCCTCCTTGGTCCACTCGGTGAACTCGGGCGAGTTGACCTTGGGCAACTGGCCCCAGCAGTTGAACTCCTTGCGGTTGATGACGCCCTTGGCGCCGAGCGACATCACATAGTCGCGCTTCGAATCATCCGAGATGACCCCAATCGCATTGGCGCCAGTCGCCGCGCAGAGCTGAACGGCGAAGACGCCCAATCCCCCGGAGGCTCCCCACACCAGCACATTGTCGCCGGGCTTCAATTGATGCGGCTCATGGCCGAACAGCATTCGGTACGCGGTTGCGAGCGTCAGCGTATAGCAGGCCGCCTCTTCCCAGGTGAGGTGCTTGGGGCGCTCCAGGAGCTGGCGGTCTTGCGCGCGGCAGAACTGGGCGAAGGAGCCGTCGGGCGTCTCATAAGCCCAAATGCGTTGCGAGGGGGAATACATCGGATCGCCGCCGTTGCACTCTTCATCGTCCCCGTCGTCCCGGTTGCAGTGGATGATGACCTCGTCGCCAACCTTCCAGCGCTTCACCTTGGAGCCAACGGCCCAGACGACGCCAGAGGCGTCGGACCCACAAATGTGGTAAGGGTTCTTGTGGACATCGAACATCGACACCGGCTCGCCGAGCGAAGCCCAGACGCCATTGTAGTTGACGCCGGCCGCCATCACGAGAACAAGCACGTCGTGACTGTCGAGCTCCCATGTCGGCAGCACTTCGAGCCGCATGGCGATCTCCGGCGGCCCCTGGCGCTCCCTGCGGATGGCCCAGGCGTACATGTTCTTCGGCACATGCCCGAGCGGCGGGATTTCGCCCATTTCATATAGGTCTTTTTTGTCGGTCAACTTTGTGTCTCCTTGACGGGTTGTTCTCATGGAACGGCGGCGCCTTCTGGCGGGCGTCGCGGCAATACGGTGACGCCGACTCGGATGGCGTCGCCGTCAAAACAGGGAACGGGGAGGCCGCCATTCCCGCGAGAAGAGGACAGGCTTCATTGCTTCGCTGCCTTCGCGAAATCGGCGACGCGAAAGCCCGCTTCGAAGGCCGCGCGCAATGTTGCCTGCGTGAGAAGGGAGAGAAAGGGGAGACGGCCGAGAACGCGAACGTCGCCCATTGTCGCGATCGCGGCCTGCGTGTTCTCGTTCTCGTCGCCGACGAAGGCGATGCCAAGCAATGGAATATCTCGTCGCCGCAGCGCCTCGATCGACAGGAGGCTGTGATTGATGGTTCCAAGCGACGTGCGCGCCGTGAGAATGGCGGGAATCCTCCAGCGCGCCACCACGTCTATCGTCGGAACGCAAATTGTAAGCGGCGTCATCAGGCCGCCGGCGGTTTCGATGATGAGCGGACGGTCGCATTCGGGCGGCGCGAGACGATCCGGGTCGATCTCGACGCCGTCGATCTGCGCCGAAAGATGCGGCGAAGCCGGCGTCTTCAGCCGCCACACCTCCGGCAGGATGCGCGCCGGCGGAAGTCCCGAAAGCCGAGCGACGGTTTGCGAATCCGTCTCGCCGTCGAGGCCCGACTGCACGGGTTTCCAATAATAGGCGTCGAGCGCCTGGGCGAGCGCGGCCGAGAAGATTGTCTTGCCGACGCCCGTGTCCGTTCCGGCGATGACGAAACGCGTCACTTGTAAGGGGCCTCTCTCTACTCTCGCGCCACGGATGCGGCGGACCTTTGCGACCGGCTGCTTGCTCGCTAGCGGTCCGAGGGCGATTCGCGCTTGGCGGGATTTCACAAAAAATCCGCACGCCGTTCTTGCGACAAGACCGCGCGCGGGTTCTCGATGGTCCGCTCAAGCGACGGCGCGCTCCTCGGAGCGTTTTGGCTCGGCCGACGTCGCCTCTGGCGCGCGCCAGGCGTGCCGCTGGAAGAGGCCGTGCAGCGCGCCCCAGTCCAGAAGCAGTTCGCCGCCCGCCGACTTGTGCTGCGCTTCCCAATTCACCAGCAAATCCATGCAGGCGTGGTCGATATAGGTCAACCTGTCCAGATGCGCCTGGACATGCGCGTTCGCTGGCAGTCGCTCCAGAACCGCCGCCAGTTGCGGCAGGCGTATGAAAGTGGCGGCGCCTTCGAGACGAATCTCGACGGCGCCGGATTCCTTGTCCTCGTCCACCCGTATTTCGAGGTGGGAGAAGGTGTAGAGCAGTCTGGCGAACGCCAGACCTATGCCCAGCATGATGCCGGTCAAGAGATCGAGCCCGACAACGCCGGCGAGCGTAACGACGTAAACAGCGGCCTCGGCCCGGTCCTTGTCCCACAGGCTTTTGGCGAATTGCAGCTTGGCCAGCTTGACGCCGGTATAGACCAGAATGGCGGCGAGACCCGCGACCGGAATCATGGCCAGGACGCCAGGCAGCAACGCCACGAACAGCAACACCCAGACGCCGTGCAGGAAGGCGGATGTTCGGGTGCGGGCGCCCGCCATGACATTGGCCGACGTGCGGACAATGACGCCCGTGATCGGCAGCACGCCTATGAGGCCGCAAAGAATATTGCCGACGCCCTGCGCCGCCAGTTCGCGGCTGTATTTGGTGCGCTCGGCATGGCGTTGCATCGAATCCGCCGCCGTGGCGGTGAGCAGCGACTCCGCGCTGGCCACGAAGGCCAGGGACAGTCCCGCCAGCCAGATCGCGCCCTCGTTCAGCCGGCTGAACCCGGCCATCGTCGGCCAACGGACTGCGTCCAGCAGTTGGTCGGGCACCGGGACGTATTTCATGTCCAATTCATGATGCCATGCGGCGGCTGTGGCGACGACAACGCCGATGAGCGGCGCCGGCAGCAGCTTGAGCTTCTTGGGCGCGAACAGAGTCCACAGCGTGACCGTCGCGATGGTGAGCAGGCCAATCAACGCCGCAGGACGATGGACCGGTTCCGTAACGCCTTTCCAGACCGCCTCCGGCAGCGACCAGAGATTGATGAGGCCGCCGAATTCCTTGCCGGTGCCCGGCGGCAGATCGTCCACCATGACGTGGAATTGCGAGGCGAAGATCAGGATGCCGATGCCCGCCAGCATCCCCTGGATCAGGGCGGGCGAAACGGCGCGAAACACTGGGCCCAGGCGCAGCAGGCCGCTCGCCAATTGCATCAGGCCACCCAACATGACGATGAGCCCCAGAGTCTCGAAACCATGTTCCTGGATAAAGAGAGCGACCATCACCGCGAGGCCAGCCGCCGGGCCGCTCACTTGCAAGGGACTGCCCGACAAGGGCCCAACCACGACGCCGCCGATGATCGCGGTGATGAGGCCGACCGAAGCCGCCTTTTCGATAGGAACGCCCGAAGCGATGGCGACGCCCATCGAGAGAGGCAAGGCCACCAGGAACACCACGATGGAGGCGAGAATATCCTCCTTCCACGATTGACGAAGCGTGGGGATGAATGAAGCCTGTGTCGTCACTTTTTTGCTCCAGCGTCAGGTTGCGTTCCTTGCTCCGCCCCACGAAGATTTTAGAAATTGAGAAACAGGCTCGTCGACAGGATATGGTTCATACGGAGATCCGTCGCCCGTCTCGTTCTCGTCTGGACAAAGGTCTGGACCAATTGGTTGAGATAGCCGACCTCCAAACGGGCGTGTCGATCGAAACTGTAGCCGATCCCCGCGAAGCCGCGGTTTTGATCGAAGCCCGTGCGCACAGTGGGCGTTGTCGAATTCAGCCTCACGAAGACCTCGTCCCACAGGATGAAACTGAATGGCGAGCCCTCGGCGATCGGCCGCGAGAAGCGGACGAACTCCCGGAAACGCCATTCCACCGGGTCTATCCCTTGTATGAAACGCTGCTCCAGGCGGCTGCGGCTGGTCAGATCGCCGAAGGGCGCAAAATCCGTCAAGGTGAGCTGCTGCCAAATGCGGTGCTCGTTTATCGTCCTGCGCGCCTCCGGGAGGGTGGGGACATAGGCGTAGCCGAGCCAGACGCTCGCGCGGTCGGTGAGGGCGTAGCCCACGCCCGTGCGCACGAGGCCCTGATCCAGCGCGTCTCCGCCGTCCCGCCAACGTCCCTGTCCCTCCATCCACCACCGCCATCTGTCGAGGCGGGGGTCCAGCGAGCCCAGATTGGCGATCGACGTCACATTGCCCCAGATGCGAAAATCCTCCTGCGCGCCGGCGGCCGCGGGGCCCGGCGCCAAAAGGCAGAGCAGCGACAGCGCCAACGGTGATCGGTCGCCCATGATCGTCACGACTTTGTTGACGGCCTTTCCCTGACTTTCGCCTCGCTTCTTCATGCTTCGACGGCCGACAAATCGCGCTTGGGCGCTGGCCGTTCGCCCGGCTGCTCGGTCAAGAGCGTGAACTGGCCGCGTTGTGGATCGTATCCGAACACCTCGCCGGTCTCGATCTTGTAGACCCACGCATGGAGCTTGAGTTTGCCCTGCGCCAAGCCAGACGCCACCACTGGGTGCGTCCGTAGATTCTCCAGCTGCGCCAGCACGTTTTCCTGAATGGCGACGTTGAGCAGCGACGAAGGCTCCTTGTCGGCGTATTTCTCGCGAACGATGCGGCGCGTGGACTCGGCGTGGGAAAGCCAATGCGTCAAGGCTGGAAAATCCTTGGCTGCCGGCGGCTCCAGAAGGCCCTTCATGGCGCCGCAATGGGAATGGCCGCAAACAATGATTTCCTTGACGCCCAGACCCGCCACGGCGAACTCGATCGTCGCCGCCTCGCCCCCTTGCGAAGCCCCATATGGAGGAACCAGATTCCCGGCGTTGCGCAGGATAAAGAGCTCGCCCGGTTCGGTCTGGGTGAGCAGGCACGGGTCGATGCGCGAGTCGGAACAGGTGATGAAAAGCGTTTCGGGCGCCTGCCCCTTCACTAGCCGCTCGAACAGCTCCCGCTGCGAGCCGAAAATCGTGGTCTGGAAGTGATGAAGCCCTTGAAGCAGCCGTTGCATCGTTCTTGCCTCTCGTGACGCTGTCGAAGCGCGAGAAAAATAAACCTGAATCTAAACATCGTAAAATAGGATATCTCTATTGTGTAAATCGAAAAAACATATATGATTTGGCTGAGAAAAGGCCCTCCGCCTCCCTCGGAGGGACCCGACGTTCCGGCGCGCATGGGGGAGCGCGCTCAGTCCAACACCATCCCGTGACGGCCGTAATAGCGCGCGTCGGGCCAATGATAGTGACGCTGCTGGGGCGATCGTGCCTCCTTCGGGCGCTGACCGGCCTCGCGGCTCGCGCCATCGCGATGACGCAGCGGCGTTTCGCTCGACCGGCTCTGACTGCCGCCCTTTTCGTCGAAAAAATCGAAGAGATCGAAGGCCAAGGCGGGCGCAGCGAAGGCCGTCGCGATTGCGAGCGCCATAGCAAAGGCAAGTTCACGAACCATCTTCCGCCCTGCATCGGTCTTGTCGCTGACGAGGCAGATTTGCAGCGACCGAACATAAGGCGCGTCATTGACATAGCGAAATAGAATATATCTATCTAAATCATCCGAAAACACGATGCAGCGCCATGGACCGACTCAACTACCAGCATCTCTTCTATTTCTGGAATGTCGCGAGGGAGGGCAGCGTCACGCGCGCTTGCGAGAAGCTGCGCCTGGCGCAACCCACCATCAGCGGTCAGTTGGCGGTGTTCGAAGAATCGATCGGCGAGAAGCTGTTCCGCAGAGATGGACGCAAGCTGACGCTGACGGAAACCGGCCGCGCCGTCTTTCAGTATGCGGAGGAAATCTTCACGCTGGGAAGAGAATTGACCAACACGCTCAAGGGCCGTCCAGGTCAGCGAGGGATGCGTCTCGGCATCGGCGCGGCGAACGTCATCCAAAAGCTGATTGTCTTCCGCCTGATCGAGCCGGCGCTCCGTTTGAGCGAGACGCCGCGGCTCTTCTGTTATGAGGACAAGACCGAACGTCTACTGGCCGAAATATCCCTGCACGGCATCGATCTCGCGCTACTGGACACGCCCGCGACGCCCACGATCGGCGCCCGGACGTTCAACCATCTCTTGGGCGAGTGCGGCGTAGCTGTTTTCGGAGCCTCGTCGCTCGCTGGCCATTATCGCAGACGTTTCCCTCGGTCTCTCGATGGCGCGCCGTTTTTGCTGCCGACCGCCGACACCGCGCTGCGGCGCGCGCTGGATCAGTGGTTCGACGCGGAGGGGCTGCGTCCCGATATCAAGGCGGAAATCGAAGACAGCGCCTTAATGAAGACCTTCGGTTCCTCCGGTCTGGGATTGTTCGTGGCGCCCGCCCCCGTGAAAACGGAAATCGAAAAACAATACGACGTGAAGTTCGTCGGAATGATCGACGCCGTAAGGGAGCGGTTCTACGCTGTCACCAGCGACAGGAAGATTAAACACCCCGCCGTGACTGCTATTTTGGAGAGCGCGCGGGACTGGTTGTTTTGATCCTGGTTCGCGTGTTGAATTACGCGAACATTCGCGCCTTATCGTGATGGCGAATTCCGTGGAATTCGCTAAGACGCAAACAATGAAATGTTGCCGCGTCGCCGTTGAGCAGAGGGGGCGAGATGACCGTCAACAATTCCCATGTGATCAGGTTCGAAGAGCTTGACCGCGTGCCCGAAGAAATGGCGGCGAACCATTTGAGACGCGACGTCGACGAACTACGAATTTACGTCATGTGCGAGATTCCTTCGAACGTGATTTTGGCGAAAGCCTTCGCCGAGCGTTTCGATGGCTTCTCGATCGGCAGCAACGATCTGACGCAGCTTACTCTCGGCGTCGATCGCGACTCGGCGGAACTGTCGGAGCTGTTCGACGAGCAAGACGACGCGGTGAAATGGATGATTGAAAACGTCATCGTCGAGGCGAGAAAAGCCGGCGCCAAAGTGGGGCTGTGCGGCCAGGCGCCGAGCGATCATCCGGAGTTCGCCGAGTTCCTTGTTCGGTGCGGAATCGATTCGATATCGGTGACGCCGGACAGTTTCATCACGGTGAAACGCTATGTCGCCGCCGCCGAGGCGGCGCGCGATTGAATCGACGCGAGAACGGGACCCACAAGTAGGATGGCCGCATGAGCGTTTCCTGAAAATTTTGCGGAGCGGCGGAAACTGTGACCGGCGCCCCAGTTAGGATCTGTGTCAAATGCAGCTAACCGAACGCGTCGAACAAATCTTGCCGCTCGCTATCGGCGCCTTGATCGCGCTCGGCTGCTTCTTTGTGCTGAAGCCCTTCCTGTCGTCGATACTTTGGGCGAGCATTCTGTGTTTCTCGACTTGGCCAGTCTACGTTTGGGTTTTGCGGATTGTCAGGCGCCCAGCCATTGCAGCCGTCATCATGACCGTTTCGGCGGCTGTGCTCTTGTTGCTGCCCTTTGCTGTGGTGGCGCCAAGTCTTGCGCGCGACATTCTTTCCGTTGCCGACACTGTGAATCAGTTGCTCGCGCAAGGCCGACCAGCGCCGCCAGAGTGGATCAAGGATTTGCCGCTGATCGGCGCGTCGCTTTATGACTATTGGATCGCCGCGCAACGAGACTCAACCGCGCTCCTGAACGATCTGCGCCCCCATATCAACCAGCTCGTGAACTGGCTGTTGAAAGCCGGGGCGGGACTGGGGCGCGGATTGATGGAAGTCGCCTTGAGCCTTCTCGTTGCGTTCTTCGTCTATCGCAACGGTCATGACCTTGGACAGCGTTTGTGGAGGACAACCGAGCGTATGGCGGGTCCGCGCGCGCACAGTTTGATCGAAATCGCTGGCGGAACGACGCGCGCCTTCATTTATGGGGTGATCGGCTCCGGCATGGCGCAAGCCGGCCTCGCGACGCTTGGATTTCTTGTCGCTGGCGTTCCAGGCGCGTTGTTCCTCGGTCTGCTGACGTTCTTTTTTTCTTTCGTGCCTATGGGGCCGCCGATGATCTGGCTTCCCGCCGGTGTTTCGTTGATTCTTGATGACAAAATCTGGGCGGGCGGCGGGCTGCTTATTTATGGCGTCAGCGTGATCAGCCTTATCGACAATTTTTTGCGCCCCTACATTATGAGCCGGGAAGGCAAGCTGCCATTCTTGCTGACATTCCTTGGCGTGCTCGGCGGGCTCCTGACCTTCGGGTTGATCGGCGTCTTCCTCGGACCAGCGCTGCTCGGCATAGGCTTTAATCTGGCCAAGGAGTGGACCCAGGCGGAATGAGCCGACCGGCGCGCAGATCAGCGTCGCAAGCTTTGTCGTGAAACTCCGACTCCGCGATCAGTGTGCGACGATTTCCGCGTGCAGGTCTTGCCGCACGAATCCGCCTTATATGCTCCGCGTCGCTGTTCGTCTCACTCAGCGGCGGCTCGTCGGACTTGCGATGACGCGTCCGATCGCGGGCCGAGGCGATCTGGCGTCGTTGCAGCCGCTTCGCTACGCTTACGCGCGCGAGAATCGCAAAAAGGAGTGTCCGCATGAGCGTTTCGGTGAAGTTTTGCGGAGCGGCGGAAGCTGTGACGGGAGCCTGCCTACTTTTTGAAACGCCCAAGGCGCGCTTTCTCGTCGATTGCGGCTTGTTTCAAGGCGCCAAGACCTTGAAGGCGCTCAATTACCAAGACTTTCCCTTTTCGCCCCGGCATCTTGACTTCATGCTGCTCACCCATGCGCATATCGACCATAGCGGCCTGGTCCCGAAACTGATCGGCGACGGTTTCGCGGGGCCGGTCTTCGCCACGCGGCCGACCGTGGATCTCTGCGGCTGCATGTTGCCGGACTCCGGCTATATTCAGGAGATGGAGGTCGCCACGCTCAACCGCCGCAACGCGATGCGTGGGCGGCCCGAGGTGGAGCCGATCTACACCGCGGCCGATGCGGAAAACGCGATGAGCGCCTTTCGCGCGGTCGCTTATGAGAAATGGATAGAGCCTGGTCCGGGCGTCCGCGCGCGATTCTGGAACGCCGGCCATATCCTCGGCTCGTCCTCGGTCGAAATCGAAATTGACGGCCGAGAGAAGGCGTTGCGCCTACTTGTCTCGGGCGACCTTGGCCCGGACGCCAAGCTGTTCCATCCCGATCCCGATGCGCCCGAGGGCTTCGATTATGTCATTTGTGAAGCGACCTACGGCGACAGGGAGCGGGCCCGCATCACTGCGGACGGGCGTCGCAGCAAACTTGCTGAGGTCGTCAAACGCGCCCAGACCGCTGGCGGCGCGCTGATCATTCCCGCCTTCGCCGTCGAGCGCGCCCAGGAACTGATCGCCGATCTCGTCACGCTCATGCACGCGGGCGCCGTGCCGGCCGCGCCGATTTTCCTCGATTCGCCGCTGGCGATCCGTGCGACGGAAGTTTTCGTCGAGCACGCCGGCGAATTAAATGAAGCGCTGGATTTCCGCGAGCTCATGCGCTCGCCTCATTTACGCTTGGCGGAAACAATCACTGAAAGCAAAGCGATCCATCGCCTAAAGGGGTTTCACGTCGTCATCGCCGCGAGCGGCATGTGCGACGCCGGACGCATCCGTCACCACTTGAGGCATTGGCTGTGGAGCGCGCGGGCCACGGTGTTGCTAGTCGGCTACCAGGCACACGGAACCTTGGGTCGGCTGCTACGGGACGGCGCGCCCGCTGTGCGTATTTTGGGCGACGAAGTCCGCGTTCGGGCGCGCATCGAGACTTTAGACGACTATTCCGCGCATGCCGATCGCGAGAAAACAGCGCGTTGGCTCGCCGCGCGCGGCCCCGTGAAGCGCGGCGTGTTCTTCATTCATGGCGAACCACCCGCTCTGCGGGCGATGGCGGCGCGCGTCGTACAGGACGGAATCTCCCCTGAATTGGTCACGATTCCATCGCTCGACGACGCTTTTGAGCTTCAGGGCGAACGCAGCCGCCTCATTGCCGGGCGCGCGCCGCGGCTCGTCTCGGAGCAGGTCGTGCGCCTCGACTGGCACAACGATCTCTCCCGCCTGCTGCTCGACATTCGCGACCGTCTCGAGGCGCAAGCCGACGATCGCCGCCGCGCCGTCGTGCTGAGACGGCTGCGTCGCGCGCTGGAGGACGAGGAGACGGCAAGCGGATAGTTTACAAGGTCTTATGCGCCGTGAGGTGACGATCCCGATCGGAATTCGATGCTGATCACGATCGTCCTGCGCGGCTGGCCGTTGCGCTATTCATAGGTGGCGCAGAAAAAAGCGGCGGCCCGCTCCAGGCCGCTGCGAAACCGAACAGAATGCGCCTATTGCGGCGCGCGTTCAAGTTGCTGCAGCGCCCGATAGACAATCGTCGTCGCGGCGCGGCGCTTCTTCTTGCCGAACTTGATCCCTTCCTCTAGCCGAGCGATCGCTTCCTTGATTTCCGCATTGGGCTGCTCTTGCTGCGCGGCCGTGGCGTGATGCAGCGCCTCCGTGGCGTGCAGGACAAGCGCGCTTGGCTTGCCTGCCCGCCCGGCGGCGACGGCTTCGCGCGCATGAGAAATCGCCTGCGCGATGTGGCTCTCCTGCGCCAGCGCGCCGCCCGGCGCAAAGGACCATGCGAGCCCGAGGCTCAACAAGGCGATCATTAGTCTGCGGCTCATAATGTGCTCCTCTGCTCCGAAGGTCATTCCGGCGCCCGCTTGCCAGTTCTTCCAGCTTGGCTGTCGCCGGTTCAGGTATAGCAGTCGCCGATCCCCATTCAACCCATTTGCGTCGACATATTCCGTTCCCCCCTGCGTAACATTCGCGCAAGAACTGTTCGAAGCGTGGCGCGTTTTAGAAAACCGAACTCCTTTTTGCGGAGCGACCTCGCCTTCCCAAGGCGTGTTCAATCCTTTCGCCGGGAAAGAAGCGCACCGGTTTGCGCATCAAAAACGAGTTCCATCTTGCGTCCGCCGCTTTGTGGGAGAATCTCGACTTCGTAGACCCATGTGCGCCGCTTGCGTTCCAGTTCAATCTCTATGACTTGGCCTGGAACGGCTGCGCGCGCCGCTTCGAGAATCGTTTCCATGGGGACTAATGCTTCGGTCTTCGGCGGCGTCAGGAAATCCAGAAAATTTTGCGCCTTTGCCGCGCCTGCATCAAGGCTGATGACCACGATAACCATTTTCATCATCTGCGTGAACTGCGGCTTCGACATCTTTGTTCTCCTTCTATTCTCGAGGCGCCGGCGGTTTCACTAAGGATGAGACCGCAGTCACCCTGGCCATATCCATACGAACGGGTTGCGCACCAAATTTCAGTCCGCGCGCGAATTTCCACTCATCGCGGCGACCTATTTCCGATCACCCATGGTGATGCAGCGAATGTTGGGGAAGCAGATTGTGACGATGATGATGCGGGTGGTAAGGGTTTAGATGTTTGGGATCGTGATGAGGGCAAGGCGAACGCCAACGGCGAATACTCCTCGTCGCATGTTGAGGCGACGTCGTGACAAAACACCCGTCTCGATGACGGCCGTGCCCGTGATGGCTATGATGACGGGGGACTAATTCATGAAGAAATGCGACGGTCGTCTTTTCCTTCGCCATCAGTCGCCGACGCCCAAGGCGGGAAAACAAAAAATTGTCATATGGCGGTCGCCCCAGCTGCTTCAATGACCGCGAGGGCGGCGGCAGCGTCACAGTGTCTCTGTCAACTGATCGTTCGTTCCGAGGCCCACGTCTCATGTCGGCTGGAAATCGTGCAGCGAACTGGGCGGAGGAAGCCGCCAAGTGTGGCCGCTTTTCGCGCAACGTCAAAGAAACTGCGCGTCGGTCGCTGCATGCTCGCAGCAGAGCGCTCGCCACGGGCGTGGAATTGACCCGGTTCGCAAACAATTGCCCGCCAATCGCGATCTGTGCGACAAGAGCGACCGACGGTGTTCCGCCCAGATTGATGCGCTTCGGTCCCGGACGCCGGTGAATGGAGGAGATGGCCCTGAAACATATCCTTGCCGCTATCGATCTGAACGCGCAACCCGACCATGTTTTCGGCCGGGCCGTTCAGCTCGCCACTCAGCACGGAACCGAATTGACGCTCGCGCATATCGCCGCGCATGGGGATGAAGCTGAAAGCTCCCGCGCCGAGACGGTGCTGGCGCGCGCTGATCAAAAGCTTCGTGAGTACTCGGTGCCAGCCGAATTGAAAGTCAATTATCGCGTCGCTATCGGTAATCCGGCCCACGAAATCGCAGCGCTGGCGCGCCAAACTGACGCGGACCTGATTGTTCTTGGCGCCCATCGGGAAAGCCCGATCGCGGACCTGTTCTTCCAGACGACAGCTTATTACATTTTAGAGGGCTGCGACGCGCCTCTCCTGATCGTCAAGGATCCAGCTCGGGGTCCCTACCGGCGAGTTCTCGCGGCAACCGATTTTTCGCCCTGCGCCAAGCGCGCTTTGCGCGCCGCCGTGACGATCGCGCCGCAGGCGGAGTTCCATGTCTTGCATGTCTACGAGACGCCTTATCCCGCCTTCATTCATTTCAACGAAAAAGAACTGGAGGAATATGGGCGGGAGCGTTCGACCAAGATCGAGTTGGACGTCCAGGAGGAAATGCGCAATTTTCTCACCCGTCACGCCGATCTCTCCTTTCCCGAAGTCAAAACCGTGCTCGAACGCGACGACGTCGCCGCAGGCATCGGGAAGGCCGCCAAGAGACTAAAGCCGGATCTGATGGCCATGGGGATGAGCGGCCGCGGATTAGCGGCTCTGATTGGAAGCAGGACGGAGGAATATTTGAACGCGCCCTTCTGCGATATGCTCGTAACGCCATGAAGCTTGTCGCCATTCGCCTCGGGGCGAGGTCGATACGACACCCATGAAATTGATGCTCCGGCGCCGTGGTTGAAGCCAGGAGTGGCGAATGGCGGTTCCCAGTGTCAGTTTCGATGTCGTGTCGGCGCGCGATCACTGCGTTGAAGCGTCAAGTCCGTCAACATCGATGCGCGCCAATGCCGTCATGCCCGGCTGGAGCAGCAAATCAGGGTTGGCTGCGTCGATCGTTACATCGTACATGACGCCATTTTCGCTTGGCGCCTCCGCCCGTCGCACGCTGCTGACCACGCCGGGGTATTTCTTTGCGGGGAGCGTCGCGACCGTGACGACAGCCGTGTTGCCGACCTTGATCTGGTCAGCATCTTTCTCGCCGGCCTCGATCGCTACTCGCACCTTCGTTAGATCAGTTGCAACGAGGAAGAGCGACGTGTCGACGTCCGCCGTAACCGGCGTTCCCGCCTCGACGTTTCGCGCGATCACAATTCCTTCAGAAGGTGCAAGAACGTCGGTCTTAGCGAGCGCCGCCTCGGCGGTCGCCAGCGCTTGCCGACGCGCGACGATCGTTGACTCATGCAGTCTAACACGCGTCTGTGCTCGCTCTACCGCTCTTTGAGAGGCGTCAAGCGCCTTGCGAGTGATGGCGCGGCGCTTCGAGAGCGTGGTCTTGTAATCCAGATCCGCCTGCGCTGAAAGGAGTTTCATCTTGCTTGTGGCGAGTTGCGCCTCCGCCGCCGTTAGCGCGTTTTTCTCCCGTTTGATGGCGTTTTCAAAGGGACGCGGATCAAGCTTCGCGCAACGCTGGCCCTTCGCCACTTTCGTTCCGCGATCGCAGTAGATCGCTTGGACGACGCCCGAAGCCTGCGCTCCTAGCGGAGCGACGGCGATGGGGTTGACGACGCCCGCGGTGGTCACGACGCGCGCGATCTTGTGCGTCACGTAACGCTCGCCGCCCAGATAAAAAGAACGGTACGCCCATCCGCCGCCAAGAACGAGAGCGACGAGCAAGGCGGCGCTCAGTGGCCGAACCCAGCGGCGCCGGTTGGCGCGCAACGGGAGCAAAAAAGAAAACATCCTGCGCCAAAATTCTCGCGTCGCACTGGAACGAAAAAGAGCTTTCTCGATTTCCACGAAGCAAAATAGCGCGATGCTGGCGGCGATGATGTGAACCCAGGTTTCGAAGTCTAACGCCACTGTGCCGAACCATGTCTGCATCCACGGCGCGTAAGTGAACAGAGCTTGAAATATAACGACGAGGCCGACGGCGACGAGCGCCGCCCGACTGCCGAAGAAACCTCGCCAGGATATCGACGGCTCCGATAGGAACCGCGCATTGAAGAGATAGGTTACTTCACACGTGACCAGCGTGTTGACCGCAACCGTGCGGGCGCTGTCGAGCCCCATTCCTTCCGCTTTTTCGAATTCGTAAAGGCCGAAAGTCGCGATAAGCATCAGGAAGGAGACAAAAACAATCCGCCACACGAAATATCCTGATAGAATCGGCTCCTTCGCACCGCGTGGCGGACGCGCCATAATGCCGGGCGAGGGCGGTTCAAAAGCCAGCGCCAAACCCAGCGTTACCGCGGTGATAAGATTGATCCAGAGTATCTGCACCGGCGTCACCGGCAGAACTTCGCCGAGCGCAATCGCCGAAACAACGGTCATGGCTTCGCCGCCATTTGTCGGCAGAATGTAGAGGATCGTCTTCTTCAGATTCTCATAGACCACGCGGCCTTCGTGCACCGCGTGCACGATCGAGGCGAAATTGTCGTCTGCCAGCACCATTTCGGCCGCTTCTTTCGCGGCCTCCGTACCTTTCACGCCCATGGCGATGCCAATATCGGCGCGTTTGAGCGCCGGGGCGTCGTTGACGCCGTCTCCGGTCATGGCGACGATCTGGCCATGACTTTGCAACGCCTTCACGAGACGCAGCTTGTGCTCGGGGCTCGTGCGGGCGAAAATGCTCGTGTTCAAGACTGCATCGCCCAATTCTTCATCTGACAGCGCGTCGAGATCTCGGCCCGTAAGAACCGCGCCTGGATTCTTGAGCCCCAACTCCCGGCCGATCGCGACCGCTGTCGCCGCGTGATCGCCCGTTATCATCTTCACGCCGATTCCTGCCCCGGCGCATTGACGGACGGCGTCAAGGGTTTCTTCCCTCGGCGGGTCGATCAAGCCGATGAGGCCAAGGAATGTCAGCCCGGTCTCGACGTCGCCAAATGTAAGCTCGCAATGGTCGGCGACGGTGCGTTTCGCAGCGATGCCCAGCACGCGCTGTCCCTTCGCCGCGATTTCGTCGATACGCGCGAGCCAACAACTGCTGTCGAGCGGTCGTTGCTCCTCACCACCGTCACGCTGCCAAAAGCACGTTTCGAGCAGGCGCTCAGGCGCGCCCTTCACGAAAATATAGCCGTTCCCGAGGTGATCGTGATGCAACGTCGCCATGAAGCGGTGCTGGGACTCGAAGGGAATTTCATCCGTTCTTGGAAGCCCCTGCGACTGCAAGCGCAAATCGACGCCGGCTTTGACAGCTGCGGTTAGCAGAGCGCCTTCGGTCGGATCGCCGTCAATACTCCAGACATCGTCTTTCTCGTGCAAGACCGCATCATTGCACAAAGCGGCGGCGCGCAGAATTTCAGCGAGATCCGGCGCGCCGTCGACCAGGACGTCCTGCCCGTCCTTGGTGAAGCCGCCGTGCGGATCGTAACCAGAGCCGGAGGTTTCATAGATCGAATTCGTGGTGACGACGGTCCGCGCAGTCAACTCGTTGCGCGTGAGGGTGCCGGTCTTGTCCGAACAGATGGTCGTCACTGCCCCTAGTGTTTCGACGGCGGGAAGGCGGCGAATAATGGCGTTGCGACGCGCCATGCGCTCGACGCCGATGGCGAGCGTGATCGTGATGATTGCCGGGAGGCCTTCCGGAATCGCCGATACGGCCAGTCCGACCGCCGCCATGAACATTTCGGAAGGCGCAAAACTCCATACGAAAGTTCCGAAAAGAAACACCGCCGCAGCCAGAAGAAGAATGACGACTGTCAGCCATCGCGCGAAATCGGCCATGCGCTGAAGCAGAGGCGTGGTCAGTTCCTCGACCTCGGACAACATGGCGCTAATGCGGCCGATTTCCGTCGTGGAGCCTGTCGCGACAACGATGCCCGTGCCCTGGCCGTATGTCACGACGGTGCCAGAGTAAGCCATAGACGCACGGTCGCCGAGAAGCGCGTCGGGGGCGACCGCCGAAACGTCTTTGTCGACCGGCAACGACTCGCCGGTAAGCGCCGCTTCCTGAACCTGCAGCGACTTCACGCGAATGAGACGCATATCGGCCGGAACCTTGTCCCCGGACTGAACAAATACGATGTCGCCAGGAACAACCGAGTCGGCGTCCACGACAAGCCGGCACCCGTCACGAATGACGGTCGCATGGAGGGAGAGCATTTTGCGGACGGCGTCCATGGCCTGTTCCGCTTTGCCTTCCTGAATAAATCCGATGATTGCGTTGATCACGACTACCGCGACGATAACGCCGGTGTCTACCCAATGTCCGAGGAAGGCGGTGACGACGCTCGCGGCAATAAGCACGTAGATGAGGACATTGTGGAACTGCAACAGAAAACGGGTAAGCGGGCTTCGTCGCCTTCCGCCCGGCAGCCGATTGGGGCCATATTGGGCGAGCCGTCGCGTGGCCTCGGCGGCGCTCAATCCTCCGCTGGACGAATCGAAACGCTGAAGAACGGAGTCGGTGGGTAGAGCCGACCAATTTTCAGAATGATCGATCGGCTTGTTCATTTGTTGAAGACCTTGGTTCGAGGAAGCGAAGCGGGGAGGAGCGACGGCGATCTTATTTGGAGCTTTACCGGGATAGACAAGATAAACATACTCTGGAGCGCCTTGGATGCGGAGTGTCCAGCCTTCGCCAAGGTTTCCCGAGGAGCGGTCTCGAGCGCGTCCGAGCGACAATTTCGAGGATGAGGCGATCAGGGCGCCTCTCTTCGAGCGAGCCTGTCCGGAGAAAGGCACCCCTGTCGCTGGCGCCATTTTACTTCATCACGCCGCTTGTTCGACCTTGCGTCTTTGAGCATGAGTCGACGCCCACAGCATGACGCCGGCGAGAATGATCCCGCCAAAGGCGACCAGCAGGAACAAGGCCGATTGCTGAACGAAGGCCATCGCGGGAACGCAAAGCGCGAGCGCCACGCCCACGAGGCAGATTTGCCACGCCTTGGCGTGAACGCCAGCCAGGAACGTCGCGAGGGCGAGAACGGTCATCAAGTTGAGGCCGGTGGCGTTGTTGTTGACCACGTCGCGCACCAGGTCCAGATGCACGAACCACATGGCGAGAAGAACCGCAAACCAGTGCAGAACCTGGGTCCAGACGAGTTCGACGCGCTTTTCCCGGCTGTCGGCGTGACGCCAACCGACATATATGCAGATGCCGCAATAGATGGGAGTTAAAACTTCCCAATAGAGCGGCGCCGGCTGTCCCGTGAAAGTGATGAGGCCGATGCCGAACACCGCCAAGGACAACATCACGATGTAAGGCATATCCAGTTTGACAACGTCGACGACCAATACCGCCGGCGGCTGCGTGGCAATTTCTTCCAGCCCATGTTCGAGCGTCGTCATAAGGCCGGTTTCGTCTTCCTTCGTGACGGTGGCCCCGTTTTGTTGTTCGATGGGGTTTTGAGCATTCGTCATTATATTGGCCTCCCCTCGGTTTCCGCGAAAGCGGCGTCTAGCCGATCACGTCAAGGTATCGACGCCGCCGACGGCAGCTATCGCTGCAACAATATTCGCGCTCGCCCGACGAAGCACATGTCCCGATTGTGACGTGTGTTTGGCGCGACAGAAGTATTGCGTAGGATACGCGACCGCAACCTGCGCGCAGACCATCGCCCGGCGCGTCAATGCGACGCACGAGATAAGATCCCACAGATAGCTCAGGAGAATGAAGGCCGTTGCGATCTCGCTGTTGCGATAGATCGCCAGCGAATGCACATGGCGACTATTGCAGATGCGGGCCAATTCAGGTTCGACTCATCAAGAAGGCCCCTTGTTGAGCTGTGTCAAGACAGCGCACTGAAATGCCGCCGCGACTTCTGGAAATGAGATCGCCCGCGTCTTAGCTTGAGAAAGCGCCCGGTAGGGGCGGATCAAAATGGACGGCCTGAACGCCCGCTTGTGCGCAAGGAGTCCCGATCGAGGAGGAAACGAATATGCTGACACGAAGACTAATGGTCGCCCTTGTGGCTTCCGCAGTGGGGTTGGCCGTCGCGCCGCGCATGGCGCTCGCTCAGGCCAGCCATTTGGAGCAGGCGATCGCGGAGACAAAGGAAGCGATCCACGAGGGGAAGCGAGACGAGCCAGCTTCGCTCGTCGAGCACGCCGTCAATGCGCTCGATCACGCCAATGCGGCCCAGAAGGAAAAGCCCAGCGAGCATATCAAGACCGGGGTCACGCATCTCAAGAGAGCCATCAAGACCGCGAAACACACGCATTCGAGCCGCCGCGTAGCGAGGGCGGTCAAACACGCCGAGACGGCTTTGACCCATTTTGAAGCGGCGAAATAATGTAGGATGGGTGAACGAAGGGGACGCGGGCTTTCTTTTTTCGCCAAGTGGGTCGCCAGGTTAGGCGGTGAGCGGCGCGAAATCAGGGGCCCGCGTCTTTCGTCCATTTGACGGCGCAGCCGCCCCTGACGAAATGGGTTCGGCGCTTTCGAAGACTTGTGCGCCGCTAAACTCGGTGCAAGAAGCGGGTATATGCGCGTTCAAGCGTCAAGATGGGGCGACTTCGTCCTTGGGCCGTGACGCGAGGATGACATAAGGCGACTAACGCAGCTACCGCTTTCGTTGGCCGGGCCATTGGATCGCCGACGCGGCGGTAGCGACCGCTTCTTGACGGGTGCGAGGACAAGAATGAGCATGTCGCAACGCGGCGAGGACGCGGAAAAGCCTGCCGGCCGGAATTGGCGTTTCAATATCGGCTATTTGCTTTTCGCGCTGATCGGCATCCTGCTTTTGCATCGAATGTGGGACATCCACCAACAAACGCAAGTCATTCCTTATAGCGAATTCGCGAACCTCTTGCGTGAAGACAAGATCGCCGAGGTTTTCGTGAGCGATCAGGCGGTCCGCGCCACCCTGAAGGAGCCGATGCCGGACGGACAAAAGCAGGTGCTCGCGGTGCGCGTCGAGCCCAACTTCGCCCAGGAGCTGGAGGCCGCGCACGTCAAATATACCGGGCTCGTTGAGCAAACGTGGATCACCACGCTGCTCTCCTGGATCGTGCCGGTTGCGATCTTCTTTTTCTTCTGGAGTCTGCTCGCGCGACGTATGCAGCAGGGCCTCGGTTCGATGATGTCGGTCGGCCAGAGCAAGGCCAAGGTTTTTGTCGAGACAGACATAAAAATCAGCTTTGCTGACGTCGCGGGCGTCGACGAAGCCAAGGAAGAATTGCAGGAGATTGTCGCCTTTTTGAAAGATCCGGCGACGCATGGGCGCCTTGGCGCGCGGATTCCGAAAGGCATTCTCCTCGTCGGGCCACCGGGAACCGGCAAGACTCTTCTGGCGCGCGCCGTCGCAGGCGAGGCCGGCGTGCCGTTCTTTTCGATCACCGGCTCAGAATTCGTCGAAATGTTCGTCGGCGTTGGCGCGGCGCGCGTGCGCGACCTGTTCGCCCAGGCGCGCGCCAACACGCCCTGCATCATCTTCATCGACGAACTCGACGCGCTGGGGCGTGTGCGGGGCATTTCGGGGTTAAGCGGCGGGCATGACGAAAAGGAGCAAACCCTCAACCAGCTCTTGAGCGAACTCGACGGCTTCGACCCGACCATCGGCGTCGTTCTGCTCGCGGCGACCAATCGTCCCGAAGTGCTCGATCCGGCGCTGCTGCGCGCCGGGAGGTTCGATCGGCAAGTTTCGGTCGATCGCCCCGACAAGAATGGGCGCGTCGCGATCCTTCTCGTGCACCTGAAGAAAATCAAGCTCGACGCCGACGTCGACACCTCTCAGATCGCGGCGCTGACGCCGGGCTTCACGGGCGCCGATCTCGCCAATCTGGTCAATGAAGCGGCGGTGCTGGCGACGCGCCGTCATGCGCAAGCGGTGTCGCTCGACGATTTTACCGCCGCTGTCGAGCGGGTCATCGCCGGCCCGGAAAAACGCAAGCGGCTGATCAATTCGCGCGAGCGCCGGATCGTCGCTCATCATGAGATGGGCCATGCGATCGTCGCCATGGCGTTGCCAGACACCGACCCGATAAAAAAAGTCTCGATTATTCCGAGAGGCATGGGCGCGCTCGGCTATACGATGCAAATGCCGACGGAAGACCGCTATCTGATGACCCGCACGGAACTCTTGAACCGCATCACAGTCCTGCTCGGCGGGCGCGCGGCGGAGATGGCGGTTTTTGGCGAAGCGACGACCGGCGCCGCCGACGACCTCCAGCGCGCGACCGAGATGGCGCGCGCCATGGTCACGCGTTACGGCATGGAGCCGGAAATCGGGCAGGCCTCGTTCGCCTCGGAGCGTCCGCGCTATCTCGATATTCCGGGTCTCGGCCCCATGCAGTCCGAAGCGAGCGACGAGACCAGCGCCAAGATCGACGCTGCCATCCGCAAGCTCGTCGACGATGCCTTTGACCGCGCGATCTCCATATTGCAGACCTGCGCCGCGGTTCATCGGGAGTCGGCGCAGCGGCTGCTCGAGAAGGAAACCTTTAGCGAGGAGGATCTCGCTCCGATACGAGTCGCGGTGCAAGAGCGCGCCGGCAATCCGGCAACGGCGACGCCGGGCGCCGCTGCGCGGATTGTTGTGGGCGGTCAGCAACTCGGTTCCTAAACTCAGGCGGCCATGGCCGACATTGTCACCCTCACCATCAACCCCTCGATCGACACGTCGACCGCGGTTGATCGAATGGCGCCCATTCACAAACTCCGCTGCGCTCCGCCGCATCGCGATCCCGGCGGCGGCGGAGTCAACGTCGCTCGGGTCGCTGTTCGGTTCGGCGCAGACGTCATAGCGCTTTGCGCCGCGGGGGGCGTAATGGGCGAACTGCTGCGCCGTCTGATCGACCGCGAAAGAATTCCGAACTTCGTGATCCAAGTGTCCGAGGAGACCCGTGAAAGCTTCACGGTATTCGAGGAGGCGACCGGACACGAGTATCGTTTCGTGCTTCCAGGCCCGGAGTTGCGCGAAGACGAATGGCGCCAATGCCTCGGCGCGCTCGCCGGCCTTGATGCCGATCCGCGCTTCATTGTCGCCAGCGGCAGCCTCTCGCCGGGAGTTCCCTCGGATTATTACGCGCACGCCGCTCGTATCGCCAAGGGATGCGGCGCGAGATTCCTTCTCGACACGTCGGGGCCGCCATTGGCGGCCGCGTTGGAGGAAGGCGTTTACCTCATCAAGCCGAATCTACGTGAGTTGAGCGAACTCGCGGGCGGTCCGATCGAGGGGGAACACGCCTGGGTCGACGCCTGTCGTCGGCTTACAGAAGCGGGACGCACGGAGCACGTGGCTCTGACCTTAGGAGATCGCGGCGCGCTTCTGGTCGCGGGTGACCGGGCATGGCGCGCGCCCGCTTTGCCGATCAAGCCAGTCAGCACTGTCGGCGCAGGCGACAGCTTTCTGGGCGCCATGGTGTGGGGTCTCGCCGAGGGGCTGAGGATCGAGGACGCTTTTCGCTATGGGGTCGCGGCGGGATCGGCCGCCTTGCTTTCGCCGGGGACCGGGCTGTGCCGCATGGAAGATGTTGAACGCCTCTACCCAGACGTCGGCTTGCAGTTGCTTTGAACACCAAGAGGCGTTGAGCGTGCGCAAAAAAAATAGAGGAATGTCGGTTGCTTCACTCCAATTCGCGGGACCATGTGACCTTATGGAGGCTGTGTTTGATTTCCGCGAGCGCACGGTATACCGCTCTATCGGTGCCTCTGTCGGAGCCCGCGTAATCGAGCTGGACAACTGCTTCCGCGAATTGGACCGCCGACATCAAGAAATCGAGGACGTCGCGCGGCAGCGGCGTATGCGAATTCACACTTGCGACGCCGATGGAGAAAAACGCGGGCGCGCCAATGTGTTCGCCATTCGCCTGCCAGCCCTTGTTCGGGACGGCGCCGGCAATGTCGCACAGCCGGGAATTCGACGGCAGGGTCAGTATCCCCGCGCCAGTGTCCATAGCGGTCAACGATTCGGACATAGCCCGCTCCAAACCATCGGCGACAGTTTTTGAGGCGCGCCTCTTATCAGAACGCGGGCGCCGGCCTCTCCCGTTCGAATCCGATCCTCGCGTTCGCGGCAGCGGCTCGAAGAAAGTGGGATCGAAGCAACGCCTTCCCGCTTGCGCTCGGGCGGAACCTTTCCTGCTTGCGGATGCTCGGAAAGGAAACGTCGCAGCACGATGAGCCTATCCGCTGCTTCGCGCCGCGCTCCGAGATCGAGAAAACGGCGGAGATCGGCGACCATCATGTCGCGCACCGCAGCCGGCCGCCTCTCGATGTTGAACATATAGCTGTAAAGAAGCCGATCGTGCCTGGCAGACGGCGTGACGCCCAAGACCATTTCGCTGGCCGCAAGGCCTGCAAAGGCTGGGAGTTGCTGAAGCGCAATCATCGCGTTTCCCCCTCTCGGGCGCCGAAAACGCCCTGTTTCTTGTTGTTCTGCGGGCAGGCGACGACAAGGAGGAATTGACAATTTGAACTTTGACTGAGCCTGTCCTCTTGGTCCTGCGTAATAGGGGCGGCGACATCTCCGCAACAGGATGCCAGGGCATTGAGCCGCCGGAAGCCGGAGACAGTCAATTCCGCTTTTTGCCGCATCCACTTTTCCGTTGCTTTGGCGCGAGAGGACATCCTTGAAGGCGCCGGCAGGACGCGTGGCGGCTCAAAGCGGCGCGGCGCCATGCGAAAATCGCCCAGTCGAAATCGCGAGAAGCATCCATTCAAGCGGCGTTCGCTCCGGGTCAGCAAATGCGCGATAAATAAAGCTGGCGAAACGCATTATCAGGAATCGATGACCAGCCGATGAAAGTTCGGCGCCGAGATAACATCCCCATGGATGTCGCATAGCCTGCCGTCCGCTCGCGCTTGCTTAGCCCCAGGATATCGGAAGGTGATCCGTTTTGGTGCTGGACCGCTCAGTTTGAGATCGACCGTCGCCTGGGATTGATCGCGTCGAGCGCGAAGATTAGCGGTCCCGAAAGTGGTCGGCAGTTCATGCAGCGTGATGCCCTCACCCTCCCACCAGCCGTCGGGAACCGCGCGAAACAATTCGAGGGTGTCGCCGTTTTCTCGCAGCAGCATCCGACGGATTGCTGTGGCGAATTCCGCTCCTATCCAGGTGTGCGGCATGTCGCCAATATATTCCGGCGATTGCGGCTCGCCCCAGACGACCTCGGCCCAGGATCGCCATCTGCTCGGTCGCCGACACGCGAGCGCGGCCGAGAGCAGTCGGAAAGCGTCCTCCAAACGGCCCAGAGACACGAACGCGTTGAGATTACGTATGCCGTACGGGGTATAGCTTTCCATGAATTCCGGCTTTCCGATCAGCTCGATCTGGTGGGAAACGAGGTCATATGTCGCCGAAAGGAAATCTCTCGGAAGGACGTCTTCCACCCGGCAAGGCTCGAAGGCGATCGAGGTTGAACTCGGATCTAGGTCTTCGCGATCCGCCGACCCATGTATATATCTCGAGCCCAATCGTTCGGAGGTCATGCGAAGGGAGCGAGCAAGATTCGTGGCGAACTCCTGGCCCTTCGCTTTCGCCTGCGTAGCAACGCCCATGTCGCCCATCTCAATTGCAAGGTACTCGCAGTTCCGCCACGCGCTCAAGGCAAAGAAGTTGTCCCAGTAACTGTATGAAGGTTTGCTATAGCCCTCGTGGCTTATGGATGGAGCCAAGAGGCCATGGAGCCAACTCTCCGGGCCGTGCCGTGCGATTGTTCTTGCGCTTAGCTCCTCAATGAACCTAGTCGCCCGGACCACAGGTTCGAAAACGGCCCGCAGAAAGTCGCGATCTCGGGTAATGCGATAAATATCTGCGGCGATGCCGACGAATTGGCCTTGCGCATCGAATTCAATGTCGCTTCCATATCCTCGGTTGACGCTTCCGTCCAAATTGAGGATCGGCGGCACCATGCCGTTCTCATAGATGCGTCCCGAATACCAGAGGACATAAGATTTCGCCTCGTCTATCAAGCCAGACCAGAGCAGCGCAAGCGCCTGCGACGAACCATCGCGAATCCAGGTGCGGTCGTAATTGCGGGGACCGGGTTTGAAGGCGTGTTGCGTCGCGTTCACGAGGATAAGCGCCGTCTGCGCCTCAATGGTGTCGCCGACTTCTCGATCCCCCACGGTGATCTTCCGCGGGCCGATCTTCTTCCGCCAACCTTGGGCGACTTCCTCGTAAATGGCCCGAAAATTTATGTCCGGGCGCGGCTCGACGCCGTCCCACATGGGCGACGACAGGATGAGGGCGACGCTCCGGCCGGGTTCCAAAGAAAAACGGAATTCGCAGGCGGCGCTGACCAGGCCGGAGACTGAACGAACGCTGCGAACGGTTTGTCGGGGCTCGTTCTCGATCAGTCTTATCACGTCTCCATTGTCGAAGTCCGCAACGGACACAATTTCCGGTTCGCGCGAAAAGGCGGCGAAGATTCGATCATTGACCCACACCTGCCGGCCGTCGACGGCGATGGCGTCGATGGCCGCGTGACCACCATGTTGCCAGTAAGGATTGATTTGGACAGGCCGCACCGCGAGGACGAGCGCTCCATCATGCCGCAGGCTGCTCCTATTTGTGATGCAGTATTCCACCAGCGCTTCGCCAGCATGAGCGATGGCCGTCGCCCTGAGCTCGACGCCCAGCATAGACCAGGTGACGCACGGAATGGGCAACGCGCCATCGAGTAGCGAGTGGTCGACGGCTGCGCTTGCCGGCGCTCCGTGCAGGACGCCACCCAACCTAAGGAGGGGAGTGATCTGGGCGGCCTCGGCTTGCGGCTCGAGATTGCCGTATTCATCGAAGAGCGCTTCTGCCGGTCGCTCCCGCTCCCCCACTACTGTCCAATAAACCTGGCGACCCAGGAGAGACTGCGGGTAGAGGTCGCCGCGCCCGGCTTGAGCCGCGCGCTCGAATTGCCCGAATGGCATACGATCTTTGTTCAAGAGGCGGAGCTTGAGCTCGTTGACGACGGCGCCCTCGGGCGAACTCGCCTCATGCACCGTCAAGCGAAAATAGCGGCTGGTGGTGGAGCGCCACCAGAAGTTGTCTTTGTCGCCATCGCCGGTGGCGATCCGGCCGACTTCGCGAAAGTTTGCGCCATCGTCGGAGAGATAAACCGAAAAAACGGTTCCGTGAGTCTCGCCCCATTTGATGAAGGCGCCGAGGGGAAACCTGACATAGCCGAAATCAACCGTGATGCTTTCGCCGGGGAAAAGGTTTACTGGGGCGTAGCCCAGGGCCGCAACGCGACCCTCCTCCATCACCGAGGCGGCGTTGACCGGGCCGAAAAGATTGATCTCAATGATTTCCGGCGTGCGTAGGGGTTCCGGGTTGGCGCACTGCCAACGCACGAAGCGCGCTTCGACCGGCGGGAAGGCAAAAACCTCCTGTCCGCCCTCGCCATGGTCAGTGCGGCAAAGATGCGCCCAGGTTTTGCGGTCGAGCGACGACTCGAACCCATAGCTTATCGGCGTTTGCTTGCCCCAATAAACCTCGAGCCCACCAAGCGTCGCAGTCACTCCCAGGTCGATCTCCAGCCAAGGCGTCGTCGATGGGTCGGATCGCCACGTCGTCGCGTAGTGGTCATCAATCGCAAGACCGGGATCGCCGCTGTCGGCGGTTACCTTCCACTGGCTTTTGTGCGGCACGTCCACGGCGCGCTCCCTCGTGGCTTCGGTGATGAATACCACGCGTTAGCAGCGTCGCCATGCGCGACGAAGGAATGACGACGGTTGGGGCAGTGGAAACGAACTCGGCCGTTACCCCCCAAGCGCGTGCGCGCCTCAATGCCCATAAAGCCACGCACGTTGGCGGCCGTGAAGTCCGCGAGATCGCGCTCCGCAGCTTAAATTTAGGGTGAAACTTGCCTGAACTTCAGCTCTGAGAAAGCGTTCCGCCCGGAAATCGAGAAAACAAATATCTGGTATAGCTTGGGGCGGATTGCCAACCACCCCTTGTGTGCTTACCAGTTAGTCAAGAAGGCAATCGAGCTATCGGCTCGTTTGCGCTCCCGATCGAGATTCAGGCGTTTCAGGAGGGTTCCAGCTAGGGCAACGCAGAAGTCGCTCTCACCCCAACAGCTCGGCGCAAGGGTTGCCGTGGCTCAATCAACGGGAGACGCCGTTGGCTCATTTGAACTACCAGCATCTGTACTACTTCTGGACGGTCGCAAAATCCGGCACGATCACGCGCGCCTCCGAACGCTTGGCATTGTCGCAACCGACGATGAGCAGCCAGATCGCGGCATTCGAAAAGGCGATCGACTCTCAGCTCTTCCACAAGGACGGCCGACGGTTGACGCTGACTGACGCCGGCAGGCAGATTTTCGAATATGCCGAACAGATATTCAGGCTCGGCGAAGAACTTGCTTCGTCGATACAGGATCGCTCGACGGCGAATCGTTCTCGACTGAGCGTGGGCGTGGTAAACTCATTGCCGAAGCTTGTTGTCTATCGGCTGCTCAAGCCGGTATTTGGCCTCGGTCAACCCTTTCAGATGCATTGCTATGAGGACAAGCGCGAGCGACTGCTGGCGGAACTCACCTTGCATGGCGTCGATCTCGTCTTGTCAGACGCGCCCGTGACAAGCGCCAACGGATCGCGTGTATACAACCACCTGATCGCCCAATCATCGATTTCCGTCTTTGGATCACCAGAGACGGCGGGAAGATACCGTAACGACTTTCCCTTGTCTCTCGATCGAGCGCCGCTGCTTCTGCAAACGGCAAACATTGAAGTCCGACGCTCTCTCGACGAGTGGTTCGAGGATCATAAAATTCGCCCCGATGTTATCGCTGAAATTGAAGACAGCGCGCTTCTAAAGACATTTGCGTCGGAAGGAATCAGCCTCATCGTCGCCCCTTCGGTTGTCCGTGACACGGTCGAGCGTCAATATGGATTGGAGTTTGTCGGTGAAATCAAAGACGTGACCGAACAGTTCTTTGCAATCACGACCCAACGGAAATCGAAAAACGCCGCTGTCGCCGCGATTCTCAAGGAGCATATTCATGGCGTCCGCGAATCGCACGGAAGCGGCGCGGTCAACAATTATTCTACTAAGGAAGCGGATGTTTGCGATCTGGCTCAAATTTGAAGCATCGGCGCGACAAGCTTGACCGCCTCCATATGCGCATCGCCCGGTTGAGGCCGGCGGCATAATAAACTTTTCCTTGCTGCTTCAGTTTGCCTTCATGTCGGGGCCGCGCCAGAAACTTCCCGATAGCAGCACGTCCTTGATCGTCATTTGATCGCCGAAATGCTTTATGGCCAGCACGGGAACGGGCGACCGGCGGATGATTTCGGAAGCGACGGAGCCGAGAAGAATCGTCGCCGCTTGGCTTCGACCGCGCGTTCCAAGCACGATGAGATCCACACCATCCGCGTCCACCTGACGCAGAATCGCGTCGGCGGCGCGACTGCTCTCGACATAAACGGGATGAACCGCGACGCCATCGGTGTCGATGCGGCCCATAAATTGTCGGAAATGGGCGTCTTCATCGTCAATGACGAGCGATTCATGCTCTTCATAGCGCAGCACGGACGGGTCGAAATAAACATGTAGCGCCGTCACTGCGGGCACTTTCGCCGTTCGGGCGATGGCGACGGCCTGTCCCAGCGCGTCCGCGGAGCGCTCGGAAAAATCGATCGGCGCGAGGATGTTCGTCGCGGCCGTTGGGCCGCCCGCGGGGACCATCCAAACCGAGCAATGCGTGATTTGCGCGAGCCTTGTCGCGAGCAAGCGGGCGCCGCTGCGTCCCTTGCGATGACCAAGCAGAATGAGATCGGCGCCGTTTAGCGTGAATTTCACAAGCTCGTCGAGACGGCTGACGCCCGCGACCGCCGCGACAGTGACCTTGCCTTTATGTCCGACGTCCCTGAAGCGCGAACCGACCAACTGGTTTGCAAGCCGCCGCGCCTCGTCGACGGAAATCACTCCATTGCCGGGGGTGACGATATGGACGAAATGCAGATCGCGCAAAATACCCAGTCTCGCAAGACGCTCCGCATAACGGAGCAACTCGTCGTCCTCATCGGTAAGCGATAGCGCGACCGCAACATGGTTGAATATGCCGGGGCGAAAAATTTCCCGCTCGGGGGCGATCGCCGGGGCCGCGACCGGCGCGCGCGCGGCGGCGGGCTTGTCCAGAAAACCGCGCGTCGAGAAATACAGGACGAGCGCCGAAAGCACGCCAGTGAGAAAGTCCGTCGCCGGCACCATCACCGCCGTGAAAATCATCAGGCCGGCATGGAATTTGTTGTGCGCGAAAACCTCCTTGATCTCGGAGATTTTGATCATGTTCGAGGCGACCCAGAGCAGGATGCCGCCGATACAGGCCATGGGGACCATCTCCAGATAGTCCGCGATGAAATAAGCCAGCGTCAGTTTCAAAATGCCCTTGAAATAGCCGGCGAGCGGCGTCACCGCGCCCGCTTTGATGCTCGTCGCCGTGCGCGCTAGCGCGCCGGTGCAGGGGAAGCCATTGACCATCGGCGTGATGATCTGCACGAGTCCCTGGCCCCAGAATTCCTTGTCCGGGTTGAAGGGCGTGCCGCGATTGTCGGCGGAGCTATCGCTGATATTGGGTGACGGCGCGGATCAAGCGGCGGTTTTGGTTTCGCGGGCGATCTCGATTCCGTCACGGAATGTTACGCCTTCGATGATTTTCGGCAACTGATTTTGTCCTTTCAGGCGACGCCAGTTTTTCGACGCCGCCATCACGAGTTTGAACACCATGAGGCGGGCAGTGTCCTGCGAGAGCGCGCCTTTCATGCGCACCGTGCGATGCCGCACCGTCGCGAATATGCTCTCGATCGGGTTCGACGTGCGCAGATGCGCAAAGTGCTCGGCGGGAAAGTCGAAGAACGTCAACAGCGCGCCGCTATCTTTGAGCAGGCAGTCGACGGCCTTCTCGTATTTCGGAGCGTATTTCTCGGCGAAGGTCGTCATCGCCGCCTCGGCCGCCGTCCGGTTCGGCGCCTGCCAGATGTCGCGCAGGTCCCTGTGCGCGTTCGGTTGAACGGATTTCGGCAGCTTGTCGAGGACGTTCAGCGTCTTGTGAACCCAACAGCGCTGATGGCGCGTCGTCGGGAACGCCTCGTCGAGAGCCTTCCAGAAGCCGAGCGCGCCGTCACCGACGGCGATTTCCGGCGCGATGACAAGTCCGCGCGCCTTCAAATCGACGAGCAACTCCTTCCAGCTCTGCGCGCTCTCGCGCATGCCCGTCTGAAAGCCGACCAGCTCCTTCCGGCCCTCGGGCGTCGCGCCGATCAGCACCAACATGCACTCGGCCTGCGGCTCCATGCGCGCTTGCAGATAGACGCCGTCGGCCCACAGGTAGACATAGCGCCTCGCTGACAAGTCCCGGGCCTGCCAGCGCCGATATTCGTACTCCCACTCGCCTTTCAGCCGCGAGATCACAGCCGGCGAAAGATTGGGCGCATCCTTGCCGAGCAAGGCTGTCAGGACGTCCTGAAAATCGCCGGCCGAAACGCCGCTGAGATAGAGAGCCGGCAAGAGCGCGTCCAGGCTCTTCGTGCGCCGCGCCCATTGCGGCAGAATCGATGAGGAGTAGCGAATGCGCGCCTCGGAATTCGGCGCCCCGCGGTCGCGAGCTTTCGGCTTTTCTACCGCGACCGGGCCGATCCCGGTCTGGATCGTGCGCGCCGGTTCACGCCCGTGCCGAACGATCCGCCGCCGCCCGTCCGGCAGCACAAGATCAGTATGTGCGGCAAGAAACGTCTCGAACTCGGCTTCGATGGCCTGCGCAATCAGCCGTTTCGCCCCCGCCCGCAGGATTTCCGTGAGCGGATCGTCGATTTTGCCTTCCTGCCGGAGAGCGACAACTCTATTCTCGTTCATGGCGTAACGCTCCTTCCTGGAGGTTCGGGTCGGCTACACACCAATCCCGTTACGCCGCTCGCCTCACGCCGTCATCACCCAGTTTCCGCCATAGCTCTTGTCGGCGAGACGGTCCGCCATCGAGGAGCAGAGGAGACTTTCGACGCCGGAAACGAAAACAATGGCGAATGTGAAATAGACGATGTCAAACAACACGCCTGAATTCATCGCCGGCAGGACAGGCGGCGTGAACACAAAAAAGTTGTTCGGGATCGTGCCGTAGATATCGCGCACGACGATGACGCCCTTGCCGGACAGAACCGTCGCCGTCAGCGCCGTGCAGACGGCGATCGCGATCGCCGGCGCCGGAATGAAGATGGAAATCCGCAACAGGATTTTCGTCAGCGCGAAAGTCGACAGGCCGAGTACGACGGCCCAAATGTTAATCTTGTCGAGATTGCTGAAAAGGCTCGACATGGTCGTTTCGAAACTGCCGAAAAAGTCGCCTTCCTCGCCCAGAAGCTCGGTAAAGTCCCGCAATCCCAGCACGGACTCGATGTTCGAGGCGGCGATAGCTACCGCAATGCCCGCCGTAAATCCGACGATGATAGAGTTGGGGACGAGTTGTTTGACGTATTTCCCAAGGCCGAAAAGACCCATGAACATGAGAATGACGCCGGAAAGGATCGAAACGAATACGAGAAAGCCGTGCGCCTCGGGGAGTGTGCCGCCCCCGGCTTCGCCGTATTTTTTTACGAGCGCCGCGATCACGGGGATAAAGGCGGCTGTCGGGCCGTAAACCTGATATTTCGAGCCGCCGAAGGTGCGTCCGACCATGCAGGCCAGCGCCCCGGCGATGATGCCTTGCTCGGGCCTCAGACCCATGGCCATGGCGAACCCCATGGCCATGGGGATCGCGGTGAGCGCCACGATCAGGCCCGCGCTGAAATCGCGATAAGTGGTCTGAACCCAGGTTTCCCGCTTCAGATCTTCGAATCGGCTGTCCCAAAGGGTCAGAAACAACCGAAAGCGGCTCCCGATCGTCGACGTCTGCGAGGGAAACGCCGGCGCGACATCGACGGAGGTCAATGTTGGGGAACTCTTGTTGTCAAGGGCGTCCATTTTTATGTTTCGCCTTTTCCTCGCTTTGGCCGGGGTAAGCGAAGCGCCTCGAACACGTGCGCCTATGACTGGACGGGGGAATCGACCGATTGCGTTTAATCAAAACGTCACAGGCGCTTTGGATTCCGCCTCCTGTGGCGCTTCCTTGTTGCGCTGTTCCGAAATCGAGGGCGCGGCGGGCGGGCAGTTGTCGCGCCGGGCCTTGCTGACGCGATTGCCGAATAAGTCGCAAAGCAAACAGTTTCCTCGCGGGCCATCGAGAAATGGCTCAGCTGCGCCGGCGGGCGCTGATACGAAGATCGAAACGGCGACTGCAACCGCCCTGCCATACATGCCGCGACAGCCTTCTCTGGAAACGTTTCGGTAGCTGCAGAGCAGCACGCCTACGCACTCTGCGAAGAAAAACATGTCGCCGCGCCGGGAAAAATTTGAAATTTTCTAATGCAGCTATTGCAACTGCCGTTAACCTCAAACGCATGCTTACTGGTGCGCCTCGATCGCTACAGGAATGTGATGGACGGAGGTCTCGCGATGTGATCGCAGAGGCTGCGGCTCGCCAGGGCGCTCGCGTCTATAGCTGCTATTCCTTTTTTCTATTTCTCTTAGTAGCCGGTGACGGCGAATGTGCCTCACGCAAACGCACTACGAACTTGTGAACTGGATTAGATACGCATGCTGGTGACTGAAAGACACTTGAAGTTGCGCCTTCAACGCATAGGTCGCTATCTAGCGATCAACCAAAATGTCGGGAGGAAACGATGCGTCGGTTCGTCGCGCCTTTACTTGGCATAGCTCTTTCATTTTTGGCCGCGCCAAGTGGTTCCGCGGCTGCACAAAAATCATCTTTCGGAGGCGATCGCCCACGCGCGAGAGGCTGTCGTTGCCGGGCGTGAGGGGAAGCCGAATTCGCTTGTACTCCACGCTACGAACGCTTTGGAGCACGCGCAAGCCGTTCAACGTCAAACGCCTGACCGACATGTTGTGAAGGCGATAACCCGTCTCAAAGAGGCCGTTAAGTTTGGCAAAGCGAAGCGGCGGTCCGCGACGACAATCGCCGATCGCGCCCTGCAGGAACTGGAACGTGCGCCACATGCGCGATGATGTACGGCGGTAAACTGCGCGCTCGTGCCTGAGGCGACGCGCCACTCACGGCGCAATTATTTTTCGCATAAGCCGCTAAGTTGGAAGTCGGCGGCGGCGAGGCGAAGTAGCCCAAAATCTGAACGGTCTTCGATACAAAGGGAGTCAACTCATATGAGAAAATTCCTGTCATGTGCCGCCCTTCTTGCTGCTTGCACCGTTGCAAGCACGTCCTTGCGCGCAGAAGACCAGTCCAATCCGGCAACCTCAGAGCATAGTGCGCCAAATAATCTGACCGCACCTGCGATGCCTACGGACACAAGTGCCGTTCCAAACCTACCTAGCGAATCCGTGCCAACCAATAATCCGCCAACGCCGCCGGATTCGGAATGGGTGCATCCCACGAGATAAGAAAGTGACTTACACCGGGTTGGCGTCAGCGTAAGAAGAAATGGCTCTCGGCGTGCAAAGTTAAGCCGACATCGGGCCGTCATTTGAGAGACGGCTCCTTAGGCTTCGCGAGTGCATGCCGCGCGGCGTGAGTAGGGACTTCCCGCTGCGGCGCGATGGAGAAACCTGTGGTAGAAGGACGTTTCAGAGGAAGCCAAACATGAGCCATTATCCTAAACGATCGTGTTGGTCGCGCTTAACATCCGTTATCGAATTATGAGCGCGTACCGTTCCATCGCGGGCGCAGACGCATGGAACGCCTTGGGACGCTTAGAACGACTATAAGAACGCATGTCATCATCAGCTTTAGCAACACCATCGTGATACATCATGATGCTTAGAGCTTGCTCTTGCCTTAGCAGCCTGTAGACGGTTACCGCGGCTTGCATTAACATGAAAAAGCCATGAGCAGGGAAATTGCGCTTATTGTTATCATCGCGAGTTTCATAGCCGTCGTTCTCTGCGCCTTCACGCTTCAGCGTTGGAATCGACCAAAAATGTGATGCGTCTTAAGAAATATGGACGCTCACCGTAAGTCCGCCAACCATTCTACGTTCCATCAGCAATGCGAACTCATGGAGCACCTTGAGGGACATGCCGATGAGCAGGACGTCGAACAACGGCGAGGCCGGAAAGGTCTCGGTCATGATCTGGCCGACCGCACTTAGCACGCTACCAATGCAGTAGACCGGCAGCGCGTGCCGTCCGAGCAATGACGCGGCGGGGTAGATGGTAAGCGCCTTGAGGCGGGCCGTCATACGGGAACAATAGATCACGTAAGCGAGCGCCGTGAAGTCGAGGATGCGGATGGTGCCGAGTTGGGTCTTGTCCCAGTCGAGATATTGACCTGCGGCATCCACCAAACCGGGCATGAGGCCGAAGGCGTTCGAGACGATGACGGCAGCAGCCAACGTAAAGGTGTGCGCGGACCAATAAACAGCCCGATACTTTGAGATGCCACCCTGCTGCGCGCCGAAGCCGCAAAACATTCCAAGGGCAAACATCAACTGCCAAGACATCGGGTTGAAATACCACACGCCGCCGTCGGGCCACGACGGCAGGTTAAGCCCAGAAACGCGGGCGATTGCATACATGCCGATGGACGCCGTGAGCATCTTCCAGCGATCACGCAGGCCGAGGACGAAGAGCGCCGGGGTGGCAACCATGAAGATGACGTAGAGCGGTAGGATGTTGAAATAGCCAATCTGATGGGAGAGCGTCAGGATGCCTATTGCTCCTCTCAGGGGGTCGGAGAACAGCGTCCCGCGCCCATGTTCGGCAAGCAAGGCGTCGCGTCCAGTAATCGCCGCAGCAGCGCCGAAGAGCAAAACGGCGACGACGGTCAGCATCAGATGGATATTGTAGAGTCGCACCGCGCGCAAAACGAGGGAAAGGTTGCGGCCATCGGCGCTTCCGCCTCGAAGCGTCTCCGATAGGCGTGAGCCACCGACAGGCCCGAAAGAAAGACAAAGGCCTCCGCTGAGTCGGAGAAGCCGAAATTCCGTGGGGTGAAGTTCCCGAGTATGTTCCCCGGGATATGGTTGATGAGAATGGTGACGAGCGCCGCGCCGCGCCAGAAATCTATCGCCTCGATCCGTTCATGCATCGGGGTCGTCAGCCACCTCTCTGCTTATTCGCAGGAATTGCCAAGCCGCAGGCGCGAACCTAGCATTCTTGCGCCAGCCCGATCAATAAAATTGAACCGTCAACCAAACAGAAAATCGACCTGCGCGAAAGTAAATGTTGGGAATGAACCAAGCTTGGCGACTACGGTCGGAATTGGTGCAACGGCGCCGGCGTGACTCGGCTATGACAGTGTCACTTGTCTCGGTAGGATAGCTGCGCCAGAGCCAGTAAACTGGAATTTCGGCTCGATCAGGGAGCACACTTGTCGGCAGGAATTAATATCACGGTGTACAGCGATGTGCTGGTCGTCCTTGCAACGGCCGGCGTGGTCGTGCCGATGGTGCGCTATTTCGGCCTCAATCCAGTGCTCGGCTATCTTGGCGCCGGCATTCTCCTTGGACCGCTGGGCCTCGGCTCATTTATCGACCGGGCGCCCTTTCTCTATTGGTTCACGGTCGTCGAACCCGAGAATGTGCGCGGATTCGCCGAACTCGGCGTGGTATTCCTACTATTCTTCGTTGGGCTCGAGCTATCCTTCACGCGCCTGATGTCGATGCGCCGGCTCGTCTTCGGGATGGGCGGCCTGCAATTTCTCGTAACCGCCGCCATTCTCTCGCTCATAATAGCGTTTGCGGGTCACGCTCCTTCGGTCGCGATGATTTTAGGCGCTTGCCTCGCGCTTTCGTCGACGGCGATAGTTCTCGAAGTTTTGTCGGTGCGCGGCGAATTAATGAGCGGCGCTGGCCGGGCGAGCTTCTCTGTCCTGCTCGCGCAGGATCTTGCCGTCATACCAATCCTGATGTTCGAGTCGATACTCGGCGCGAACGGCACCGGGCCTTTGCCGTTGACGGTGGCCAAGGCGCTCGGCGACGCCGGCGCGGCGCTGGCCG
>VGDT01000021.1 GCA_016869595.1 Alphaproteobacteria bacterium | reverse complement strand
TCACTTCAGCCAGCTCGAATCTTGCCGATGCCGCGAGGGCAGCATAGTCTTTCAACCAACGACGCCCGCTGCTCGCTTTTCAACAGCGAGCGGGACATCCCCCTTGCGCTTGGCGCTGACATGTTCGTCGAGGAAACGGGCGGCGAGATCGGCGACCGAGAGCGCCGCCCGCTCGCGGCGTCTCTCATCGGCCGGGTCGCGCCCCCGCCGAACGTCGGCCAGCGTCTCTTGGGCGAGGCCGCGCGCTTGCTCGGGCGTCAACTGGCCGAAACGGCCGATGGCGACAAAGCGCTTGCGGCCAGCGGCGCGGTAGCGAACTAGAAACGTCTTGGTCCCGGAGGGTTCGATCCGCAGACCAAAGCCCTTTAACACGCTATCCCAGACGATGTAACGTTCCGCCTCGGGCGCGGCGGCGTCCACCATCCGCTTGGTCAGCTTCCCAGTCCGTTCGGTCATAGGCAATCCTTGGTGACCATATGGTGACCACAAGAAAGAAAATCACAGCTTGCAGCCGGAAACGATGGCGAAGCAAATTATACGTAATATCATTTGCTTATCGTGCTATGGCGTAGAGGCGGATATTGTGGAAGAGCTTCGAAATGAGACTTTTAATCAGGGGGTCCCGGGTTCGAGCCCCGGCGCGCTCACCAAGAAAATCAAGCTTCCAGTTAGAAGATGCGCAACGGTAGAGGCAGTTGCCGCAGCGACGGTAAGCGAGCGGTAAGCGAGCGGTAAGCAGAAGTGAGAATTTCAAAATATACCACCGATGATCGTCGATATTCACGCCGAGCGCGTCCAGAGCGCGTATATGGTGCTTAATCCTTGCCTGCCAGCACTTTGAGGTCGTGCCCCCGCCGCGATCGGAGCGCCTGCGGACTTCGTCTTTATCGATCCGCCGAATACGCGGCGATTTCGTCTGTCGGGAATGCGGCGCTGGGGAAATTCAGGTCATCCCGGACTGGCCGCGTATCGAACAAAGTAAGCGTGCCTGTGCTTCCGGAAGGCGGTCTTCAAAGGGCGATAAACGGCTTGCTTAAAGGGGGAGAAGATTGATGAGCGGAGATTTTGGTCCCTCTGCCTTCTTCAAGGCCACGTCGCATGCCTTTGGCGAAACGATAAGTTCCGGCCGGACGCGACCGGAGCTTGTCGCGCTGCTTTGCGCGCAAGCTTTCGACGCATTCACGAAAAACGTTGCAATACAGGCGGAGGGCGAACCTGCTCTCGCCTGCCAGGGAGAGTGCGAAGCCTGCTGTCGCCTGCGCGTCGTCGCTTCGGCGCCAGAAATATTTCTTCTCGCGCGCTTTGTTTCGGTCAATGCCGCCGCCTTCGCCGAGCGTGGGGTAATGCTCGAAAAACGCGTGGCCGACGCCGATCGAGCGGTTGGCCGGTTGTCGGAAGAACAGCGAATATCGGTCCAACATGCCTGTCCGCTGATCGAAGCCGGATTATGCCTCGCCTATAAAGTTCGTCCGCTCGCTTGCCGTGGTCACGCCGCCTTCGACAAGGATCTATGCGTTTCCGCTGCGCGAGGCGAGGCCGTCGAAACACCCGTCTCTGCAGCGCATCTCGTTGTCCGCAGCCTCGTCCAGAACGCATTGATGGCGGCGCTTCGTCGCGCCGGGCTGGCCTGGGGACTCTACGAGCTCAACGGAGCTCTCAATTGTGCGCTCTCAGCGCCGAATGCGCTTGAACAATGGCTATCAGGACAGGATCCCTTGGCGTCCGCTCGCATTCCTGAATTCGATCTGAGCGAAGCGAGCGCTATTTTCGACGCTGCGGTCTCATAGAGACCGGACTTATGGACAAGGATTGTTGCCCAGGACGCGTAAGGGCGGAGATGCACTAGAGAATTGATTTCGCGCATTGGCCCGGGTCTGGAGCGCTCTACCCAGCGCGCGCGCCAGGGGCGAAGTCGGCGCGCATCGGCGTGCGCGATCTTTTGAACCATCGGTAAAAAGCCTTCTTGGCGAATTGGACGATCACAAGATAGGCGACCACCATCGCCGCAAGTATCATATAAAATCGACCCGGCGGCGGCACGAAGCCGAAATAGGACGCGAGCGGGGTGAACGGCAGATTAGCGGGTGTAGATCAATTCACTCGACTTGAGCGCTAGCCATGCCGATAGATCGCTCGTCGAGAGCAGCCGTCTTGAACAGTGCATAGACGTAAGAACCGGGTTTGAGCGCGAGATCCTCCAGAGCGCCCCGCGTAATGGTGGCCAGAAGCCGTCCGTCGTCCTTAAGCTCAATCTCGATCGTCGCGATTGCGCCGTCGAATTGTATATTGGCGACCTTACCCGAAAGAATGCTACGCGTGCTGATCTCTTGAGGCAAAACACGCGACAATATGACGTCCGTCGCTTTAACGATGACACGCGCAAGGCTTCCGCAATTTCCCGCCGAACCCGCGACCCAGATCGTGCCGGCAGGGTGATTTAGCTTCGTCAATCCATGCGCAACAGATGTTTGTTCTACCGTGGCCGCCAGAATGGAAGAGCGGTCAAAGCGGTTTGCCGCCGGCGCCCCAGCGATACGATTGAACGCCTCGGCGGGCTCGCCGACCGACGTCACCCGGCCAGCGTCGATGATAACGACGCGGGAGGCGAGACGAAGCACTTCTTCGACAGCGTGGGACACGTAAATGATGGGAACGTCGAACTCGTCCCTGACGCGCTCGATCAATGGCAGGATCTCGAGCTTTCGCTGCATGTCCAGCGCCGCGAGCGGCTCATCCAGTAGCAGCAGCCTCGGGCAGGACAGCAAAGCGCGGCCGATCGCGACGCGTTGTCTCTCGCCGCCCGAGAGACGCGTTGGCGAGCGCGAGACGAGGTTTGCAATTCCCAGAGTTTCAACAACGGCGTCGAAATCGATCCGGCGTTCGCCCTCTGGGGCAAACCATCGTCCGTACAGTAGATTTTGCTTTACGCTAAGGTGCGGGAACAGGTTGGAATCTTGGAATACGAGGCCGATGCGCCGGCGCGACACGGGCACGAAAACGCCCGTCGCGACGTCAACAAGCGTATCGCCGTCCAGCCTGACGTAACCCGCGTCGGGCTTTATCAATCCCGCGATGATGCTGAGCGTCAGCGATTTGCCGGATCCGGATTGGCCGAACAGCGCCGTTACGCCCGCGCCATTTGCAAAAGCGACATCCAGAGAAAACGCTCCGACCTGCAACCTGACGTCGACCTCGATCATTCGACGTTCCCGAGACGTTTCGCAGCTCGCCACTGAATGATTTCGGAAGCCACAAGAGCGGAAAAGGCGATGAAGACCGCGACGATCGTCAAACGCATTGCGGCCGCGTCACCGCCCGGAACCTGCGTGTAGCTGTATATCGCAGCTGAAATCGTCTGAGTCTCGCCGGGAATGTTGGAGACGAAGGTGATCGTCGCCCCGAACTCTCCCAGGGCCTTTGCAAAAGCGAGAATGGCTCCAACGATAATTCCTGGAACTGCGAGCGGGAGGTTGATCAGGAAGAACGTCCAAATTCGGTTGGCGCCCAGCGTCTCCGACGCGAGCTCCAAGCGTCGATCAATCGCTTCGAAAGACAGCCGCATTGCCCGGACCATCAGAGGAAACGCCATGACGGCGCAAGCGACCGCCGCGCCAGTCCAGCGAAAGGAGAAAACGACGCCAATCTCTGCGAGAAAGGGACCAAAAACGCCTTTGCGTCCGAGCAACATGAGCAGCACAAAGCCCGTGACCACTGGCGGCAGAACCAAGGGCAGGTGGACCATGCCGTTGACAAGGGTCTTGCCAGGAAACTGGCAACGCGCAAGCGCATAAGCCGTGAGAATGCCAAAGGGCAGGCTCGCGAGAGTCGCCACTGTTGCGATCCGCAGAGAGAGCCGTATCGCTGTCCATTCAGCGGGCGACAATTCGAAAAGTGCGGCGGGGAAGTCGGGCAATGCTGCGTCCTTTGGCGACCTCGGATATAGTAGGTTTTGAAGAGCGATCCCGCCGTTAATTAGGTTGAGACGAGCGCGCCCCGATGCATCGCGCCTTCGCTCGCGCTCGAACGACGGATGCGCGAGAAAGCAACAGTGCAACCGAGCGGCGATGGTTTGTTGGCGCTATATATTGGCGGAACAGAAAGGCTTTGGCTAGCGCCGGCGAATCCGCTGGCGTTCCGGGCGATTCCGGGGCGACAACCGCAACCGCCATCGCATAAGAAGTCGCTTTCCTGGCCTCCTATTTTGCTTGGAGCACGCTAACGAGATCGAAATGGCGGTTGACGCCGGCGTGGACGAGGTTGCCATTGAAGCGCGTCGAGCTTGTCGCGCCATAGTCATAGAAACCCGCCGACTGCGCCGCGTAATTGAACCCCTGGGCAGCGCCGAGATCGTAGCGAAGATAATCGACCTTGACGCTCCACTCAGGCGTAAACATCCATTCGGCGCCGCCGCCCGCCGTCCAGCCGATCAAGCTGTCCTGATAGACCGGATTGACCAGCGTCTGGTTGGTCCCGCCGATGCGGCGGGTGAAGATCGCGCCGTTGGAGATGACGCCGCCATAGGCCATGCCGCCCGTACCGTAGACGGCGAGCGTCGGGGTGACGAGATAGCCCAATCGGCCTCGGATGGCGCCGAGATAGTTGAGCGTCGCCGTGCGCTGCGCATAGGTCGCGAAACTATTGCCGCCGGCGGCGCTCAACGTCGCTTGCCATCTGGTGTCGGTATTGCCCGAGACGCCATGGAGATCCGCCTCGCCGCCGACGAGGATGCTGTCGGCGAATTTCCAATTGGCGCCAAGCTGAAAACCGCCGAGGAAACCGGCGAGATGGTTTGTCTGGTCGATTGGCGTCGCGCCGATGGCGACTGTTGGACTGGCGATAGCGCCGCCAAAGGGCCATGGCTGCACAATCGACCGGGGATTCGACCTGGCGCCGCCGGCATTGAGGCCGACATAAACATCGCACCAACTCGGCGGCGGCGGAGGCGGCGGAGGCCCCTCAAGCGAAAAGAGAGCGAGGAAATCCGCGCCCGGCGGCTTGGTGATCGGATTGCCGTCGCCAAAGGCGTTGGCGGTGACCTCAAGATAGAAGAAATCGGTCGGCCGCGCGGTGAGCCCATTCGTCGTCGTGGTCTGTCCAGGGAAAGACTGTGGGAAGAAGGGCTGCAGGTTGACCGGTGGCGCAAAGCTTGACGTGAACGAGCCCGGCCAGAACCGCGCATAGCTCGCGGTCATATTGATGAATTGGTTCAGTTTATAGCGGATGCGCAGATCATATTCCGTGCCCAGAAACGTGCCCCTATTGCCGAGCGGCGCCACCAAATTGGCGCGGTCCCAAGCGGCCGCGGCGCTCGCCAGCCAGAAGGCGCTGAACGCGGTGTCGATCTGGAGATTCTTGAAGGGCGAAAACTCCAGACGCGCCTTCGGGGCTTTAATATTGTTCCAGGCAAAGTAGTCGTTGCGCGAGAACGGCTGATTGAAGCCGTAGAAAATATCGAAGGTCTGATTGACGCTGTCGAAGGGACTCTTATTGCCCGAGCCATAGGCGTAATTGGCGCTGATGCGCGGCTTCCATGGATGGTCTGAAAATGTGTAGCCGGCCTCGAACGCATAGGCGATGGCGTCGTGTTGCACCGTCGTCTGCACCGCGTTTTGGACATTTCCGAGTTGGCGGAATTCGCCCGTTTCGCCAAATTGTTTGTTGATATCGAAGTCGTAGTCAAAGTCTTTGATCACGCCATAGACGCGAAGGCCGGGCGCATAAGTGTCACGATGGACCTTCAGCGCATTCGAGACGTTGAGCGGATCGGCGTATTGTTTGCGGCCAAGGAAATAGGGCTGGATCGTCGCATATTCCGACCAGCGGCGAATGCTGAACACGGATCCGTAAATCCAGTTCTGCCAGTCAGGCCGGTCGAACCAATCCGGATAGCGTATGACCGGCCGCATCACGAAACTGTCGATATCCCAGTCGTTGTCCTTCTTGCCGATCTTTACGCGGAAGCCGTCAAACGTGTTGGTCGTGTTGCGGAACTCATTCTCGGCGATCAGACGACGGTCGAGCAGTTCGAGATGGAAGCGCCCCGCGCGAAGCGTCAAAGGCCGATCATTGCCGAGATCGTCCTTGCCGAAAGCGTCCTTGAAAAAGAGTTCGCCATAGGCCGAGATCAATTCGGTCTGATTAATCTCCTGTCCCTGATACTGATAGATGCTGTTGTAGGCGCGCGAGTCCTGGAGCTCGACGACAAAGCGGAAGGGATCGAGGATATTTTGGACGCCTAGATAGGCGCGCGTGCGCGACAGCCACAGCGAGTTCGGAAAATATTTTCGCTGCGAGGCCGGCGGATTGACCGTCATGTCGGTCCACGGCCGGTAATCGTCCTTGCGATATTCGAAGCGCACGCGCGAATCGAGGCCGACGTTCAGCCAGTCGATGCCTTCGAATTCCTTGTAGGTCTTGCCGAGATTGCGCACATAGGGCGGAATGTCGGGCTGCGGCTCCAGACGATAGCCGCGCGTTGGAACGTAATAGCTCTTCTTCTCGACGACGACCGCCGCCGCCGCGGGACCCGCTGCGGTCTTCGGATCAGTCTTCGTCTTCACCGACCCTTTTTGCGGCGCATCCGTTTTTGCGGCATTGGACTTGTCCGCCTTCGCGGAAACTATGCTCGGTTCCTTTTCCCCAGCGAGCGTTACGTCAGGAACGCCTAGAACGGCGCCGACGAGGACGCTGAGCGAGGCAGACGCCAGCTTCTTGTTGTTTCGTCCAAGCGACATCGCCATTTCTCCGCGCACCGCTCAAAGATCGGCAGCCAAACCGACATGTAAATTTGTTATATATCGAGTAGGTGAATATAACCCGCTTGTTAAGCTTATGTTTTAGACATCAGCATTCTTTATAAAACTGTTGCAAAATAGTCGCAATAACAACCATCTTCGATGCTGAGAGCATGCCGGCGCGGCGGCGCATCTGCAACAAGCGCAGCGTCTCGGTTCGTCGCTTAATTTGAGATGATGCGAACTCGGCTTGAGTCGGTTCTTTCAAACACGCTTCGCTTGCGCAATAACACGCAACTCAGTGCAACGTTACGAAGCCCTGCTCTACAAAGATCGCTCTCGCCTCTGGCCCCTTCAGGAAGACGAGAAACTTTGCTGGGGCGTCGCCCTTCGCGCTTGCAGTCAGAGCGACTGGATAGACGATTGGCGGATGTGAGGTCGAGGGAAAGGTCGCGACGATTTTCACCTTCGGCTCGGATTTGGCGTCGGTGAGATAGACGATGCCAAGCGGCGCTTCCTCGCGCGCGACAAACATCAGCGCAGAGCGAACATTGTCGGTGAAGGCGAAATGCGGCTCAGCGACGCTCCAGAGACCGAGCTTGTCCAGCGCCGCCTTTGCGTATTTGCCGACTGGGACCGAGGCGACATCGCCGGTCGCGATTTTGCCTGATCCGATCGCGGAGGCGAGCGCCTCTTTCGTAAGAGCCACCTTCTCCAATTTCGATGTGCGCGGCGCGATGAGGACGAGCGTATTGCCAAGAAGATCGAAGCGCGTCTTAGGCTGGATAAGATTTCTTTCGGCGAGATAGTCCATCGAGGCGACATCGGCCGAAAGAAATACCTCCGCAGGCGCTCCGGATTCGATCTGCTTGGCGAGCGCCATCGAGCCGGCATAGCTGATCGTCGTGTCGACCCCAGTCTTGCTCTTGTAAGCGGCGGCCGCAGCATCGAGCGCGTTCTTCAGACTGGCCGCGGCGAAAACTGTGATGGTGGGAGATGCAGTCCCGCCACCCGGAGCCGCAGATGTCGCCGGAGCCTCCGCGCGGACCTGCGTCGCCGCGAAAAGCGTCATGAAAGCAAAAGCGCAGCTACGAAAATCAAGCATTAAACGCTCCTTAGACTCGGCTCCGGTGCACGGCTTCGGGTGAAAACTGTGTGATTTAGTGTATAATTTTTGGATTGATTTGAGTCATGCGGAAAGTTCGAGCAGCCCAAACACCGTGGCTGCCCAGATCGGAGGCAGGTCCTGGGGCATCAGGAAGCGGACAAACCTGCTTTTATATGTTTGATTAGGCTATTTTTACGCAACGCGCGCAGGACGATGGGATGACCGATTATCTAACCACCGGCGAGCTGGCGGCCCTGCTGCGGGTGAAACAGCGCAAGGTCTATGACCTTGTCTCGGAAGAGGCGCTCCCTTTCCGCCGCGTCACGGGAAAACTTCTCTTCCCGAAAAAAGAGATCGAAGATTGGATCGCGGCGAGTGGTCCGGACACGGGTCGGTCAAACAAGCGATCCGCGGCGGCGGATGTTCCGCTGGTGATGGCCGGCGGACACGATCCTTTGCTCGAGTGGGCCTTACGGGAATCGCGCTCGGGGATCGCCGCCTTAATGGATGGCGCGCTCGACGGTCTCGCGCGCATGCAAGAACATGCATGTATCGCCGCCGGGCTGCATATCCCGACGTCGCAGTTCGAAGACTGGAACATCCCGGCGGTTAGGAGGTCATTCGATAAGGAGCCGGTCGCGCTCATCGAATGGACGAGACGCACACGCGGTCTGATGTATTCGCCGAAATTAAAGCGTCCCATCAAGAGCCTCGCGGACATCGGCGAACTCCGGTTTCAGTCTCGTCAGCCGGAGGCCGGCAGCGAACTGGTGCTGACAGCTCTGTTGTCGAAAGAGGGATTGCGCAAATCAGACCTGAAATCCGTTGACGCGATCGAGCGCTCGGAAACTGATCTCGCTATGGCGATCGCCGCAGGGCGGGCCGATGTTGGATTAGGCATTGAAGCGGCGGCGCGCCAATTTCAACTCAAATTCACGCCGCTGGTCGTCGAGCGCTTCGATCTGCTCGTCTGGCGCAAAGCTTTTTTTGATCCGCCGTTTCAGAAACTCATTCGATTCTGCGCGACGGAGCGGTTTCAAGAACGTGCGAGAGCTTTCGGCGGTTATGATTGCACGGCCTTCGGGACCGTGCATTTTAATGGCGCGGGATGAGAAGAATTACGTTGGCGAAAAGCGGCTGATGCAGCATTCGTTTAAGTCATCTCGATTCTGTCGCCGTCGCATACTGCGGATTTTTCTCTGTCAGAACAGTTTCGAAACCTTCGAACTCTGGGCCGCCAAGATAGAGATTTCGGTTCTGACCGGCATTTTTATGAGCCTCGCGAAAATGTTCGGAATGCGTCCAGTCCACAAAATGCTGGCGAGTCTCCCACAACGCGTGCGACGTATAAAGCGTATGGTCTTCGCGCTCTGGTCCTTTGAGCAGATGGAAAACAATGAAGCCCGATCTTTCCTGAAGTCTGGACTGACGCGAACGCCAGATGTCCTCGAACGCCTGTTCATTGCCCTTTACGATCTTAAAGCGGTTCATTGCGATAAACATGGGTCGGCTCCTGTCGTTGCTGGCCTCGCAAAGTCGTGACCGGTTTCAATTACACGCCGCTCATTGCGCGCTATCGAGCTTCGTCGCCATTAGAGCGATGGTCTTGGCGTAAACGCGCGCCTGATTCCAATCGAGGAAGATTGTGAAGTTCGGCTCGCCTTCGTTCCAGCCGGCACCCGTTTGCCAGCCCTTGCTTTTGAGGAAATTCGCCGTCGACGCGAGCGCGTCCGCCGTTGAGCGTATGAGATCGCGCTTGCCGTCGCCGTCGAAATCGACGCCATATTTGAGATAAGACGACGGCATGAACTGAGTCTGGCCGATTTCGCCGGCCCAGTCGCCGCGCATCTGCGACACGGACATATCGCCGCGCTCGACGATCGTCAGCGCATCATTCAGCTCTTCCCGAAACTGCTCCAAGCGCCGGCAATCATAGGCGAGCGTCGCAAGCGCCTGCACGGTCTTGAATCGCCCATTATCCGCGCCAAACCCGGTTTCCAATCCCCAGATCGCCACGAGCACCGATGCGGGCACGCCATAGCGCGCTTCGATCCGTCGCAACAACGCCGCATGGCGGGCAAGCAGCGCCCGACCTTTGCTCAAACGACTCGGCGTCACCAAGCGGCTCGAAAATTTCTCAAAGCTTTGGCGAAAAATCCGCTGCCCACGATCACGACCAATGACCGCGTTATCATAAGATATGTCCGCCAGAGCGGCATTGAGCGTGTGCTGCGAAAGACCATTTGCTTGAGCCTCTCGCTTGACGTCCTCAAGCCATTGGCTAAAGCCGGACGCCGACGAACCACAGGACGCCGCGCGCGCGACAGCGCTGCACGCAAATAGCGTCAATGCGCCGGCAGCAAGAAGCGCGCCGGACATTGCGACGCCTTTTGAAAAGGTAGTCATCGCCCGGCACTTTAGTCAGGCAGAGAAAGCGTCGCAATAAATCGAGCGCCGGCGAGTCGCCGGCGCCCGCAGCATGGCCTCAATCGTCCTAGATGAAACGGCCGATCAGCGGCCCCTCGCCTTGAACTGGCGTTTGCACGCCTTTGAAAGCTCGTCCATATGCTCGCGCAGGCACTTTTCCACCGCGATCGCATTGGGCTCTTCCGCCGCGCAGAATTTGTGGGAATCGCGCTCGCAGGCCGCGCGCTGCCTATCTCTCGCGGCGAGAGCGTCGCCAGGAGCGAGCGCGGCAAGGCCCATAAAGGCCGCAAGAATCAAAATCAGCTTGCTCATAGTTTGGCTCTTTGCTGTTAACGATTGACCGCTGCGGCCCAAGGCAGGCGCGGCCAAAGCGATACCTGTATCGAGCGCCGCCGATATCAAGTGCGAGCGCTGACGCTCGCTAGTCGCTGCTGAGCGGCATTTCCGGCGTATTTTCCGGCACGATCAGCCGCGCGCCGGTGTTGTCAAAAATGTCCGACATGCCGACGCCAGGGGCGCGTTCACGGAGCACGAGCCCTTCATTCGTCGGCTCGATGACGGCAAGCTCCGTCACGATGAGGCTGACGCGCCGGGCCGCCGTCGGCGGCAGTGTGAGGGTCTCGACGATCTTTGATTCGTTTTTCGCGGCGTGCTGCATGGCCACGATGACGCGCTTGGCGCCGGCGACGAGATCCATGGCGCCGCCCATTCCCGGCGTGAACTTTCCGGGGATCATCCAGCTCGCGAGACGTCCAGCGGCGTCGACCTGCAACCCGCCGAGCACCGCGAGGTCGACGTGGCCGCCTCGAATTAATGCGAAGCTCGTCACGCTGTCGAAACTGGCGGCGCCTGGCAGCGCGGCGATCCATCCGCCGCCTGCATCGATGAGATCGCTGTTCTCCATGCCTTCAGGCGGCGGGGCGCTGAAGCCGATAAGCCCGTTCTCGCTCTGAAAAGCGACGGAAACTCCTTTTGGCACGAAGCGCGCCACGAGAGTCGGCAGGCCGATCCCGAGGTTGACGAGCATGCCGTCACGCAGCTCCAAGGCGACGCGGCGCGCGATGATCTCCTTCGCGTCCATCAGCAATGCGCTCTGGCGATGAGATGCGTGACAAGCACGCCAGGCGTGCGCACCGCATCAGGCGGGATAACTCCGACCGGCACGATCTCATCCGGTTCGGCGATCACGCAATCTGCTGCGAACGCCATGATCGGATTGAAATTGGCGGCGGTCAGCCGATAGGTGAGATTGCCGCAATAGTCGGCTTCATGCGCGCGCAGCAACGCGAAATCCGCCCGCAACGGCTTTTCAATGAGAAAGCTCGCGCCGTCGATCTCGACAACTTGCTTGCCTTGCGCAACGATCGTCCCGACGCCAGTGGGCGTCAAAACGCCGCCAAGCCCAGAGCCGCCGGCGCGGATGCGTTCGGCAAGCGTGCCTTGCGGAACGAGCTCCACGTCGATCGCGCCCACGCTCATCAGCCGTTGCGTCGTCGCATTGGTGCCGATATGCGACGCTTCCACGCGGGCGACGCATCCCGCTTCGATCAGCTTGCCGACGCCGACAGTTGGATAGGCGGTGTCGTTGCCGATGATCGTCAGTCCGCGCGCGCCGCGCGAGACGAGCGCGTCGATCAGCCGATCTGGCGACCCGACGCCCAGGAAACCGCCGATCATGACGCTCGCGCCATCGAATACGAGCGCCGCCGCGGCTTCGGGGGTAATCGCGCTTTTGCTCAATCCGACGATCCTTCCCGCCCACTGCGATCCTCACAAGACCTACCGCGTTATATGCGTAGCGGCACCGTGACGATCAATCGTGTGCGAGCTTCATCGGGTCGCCTTATCGAGATAATGGGTTTCGGAAACCTCACGAAGGCGCGCGGCCGCCGTTTCCGGCGTGATGTCGCGTTGGGGTTCGCCCAGCATCTCGAAACCTACCATGAACTTTCGCACCGTCGCCGAGCGCAGCAGCGGCGGATAGAAATGCGCATGAAAATGCCAGTTCGCGTGAGGCGCGCCGTCTGTGGGGCGCTGGTGAAAACCCATAGAATAGGGAAAGTCGGTTTCAAACAGATTGTCGTAGCGAATGATGAGACGACGAAGGATATCGGCCAGGGCGCCGGCCTCTTCGCCGCTAAGATCGACGAAAGAGCCGATATGCCGTGTCGGCAACACCATCGTTTCGAACGGCCAGATCGCCCAGAAAGGGACAAGCGCAACGAAGTGCTCGTTACGGCAAACGATTCTTTCAGCGAGTTTTTCTTCGAGCGCGAGATAGTCGCACAGGAGACAAGATCCGTTCTGCGCCAGATATGCCGCTTGCCGCTGCGATTCCTTTAGAGCTTCGTTCGGAATGCTGTGCGTCGCCCAGATTTGGCAGTGCGGATGCGGATTGCTCGCGCCCATCGCTGCCCCGCGATTCTCGAAAATCTGGACGTAATTGATCATGTCGAGAGCGCCAAGACGCATCGTCTCATCCCGCCACGCCTCGACGACAGGAATGATTTCGGCAACTGTCATGCGCGACAAAGTCAGATCGTGGCGCGGCGAGAAGCACAACACGCGGCACCGGCCGGGCTCGCCTTCGGCGATGAGCAATCCGTCTCGTGCGAATTCCTTCGCTGGCGCCTGCGGCGTGAGCGCGGCGAAGTCATTGTCGAAGGCGAAAACGCCCGTGTATGGCGGGTTTCGTTCGCTATTCGCGCGCTGGTTGCCAGGACACAGATAGCAGGTCGGATCGTAGCGGGGTCGATCCGCATCGCGGACCTTTTCCACCTGGCCTTGCCAGGGGCGGCTCGTCCGATGCGGCGAGACAAGAACCCATTCGCCAGTGAGCTGATTGAGCCGGCGATGCGAAGCGCTGCTCAGCAAGGACACGCGCGGCTCCTATAGTACGGCGGGGCCGGCGCCCGGACCCGGGATGCAAGTGAGAATTGGGGGCGTAACGCCGATCGCCGTTCGATATCTCTCAGCCATGGCCTGAACGAAAACATCCGTGTGTTTCCCTTCAACAAGATTGATGGTGCAGCCGCCAAAACCGCCGCCCATCATCCGCGCGCCATAGACGCCAGGAAGGCTGCGCGCGATATCGACCATCAGGTCGAGCTCGGCGCAGCTTACTTCATAATCGTCACGCAAGCTTTCATGCGAAAGATTCATGAGATGGCCGCATTCCTTGAGATCTCCAGCGTCGAGCGCCGCCGCGGCGCGTAGCGTTCGATCAATCTCGCCGACCACGTGACGCGCTCGGCGAAACACGAGTTCGGACATCGAATCGGCGTATCGCATCAATTGGGCGAATGTCACGTCCCGTAATGCCGATATGCCTACGATCCGCGTCGACAGCGCCGCGACGGCGCGCTCGCAGTCCTCGCGGCGCAAATTATATTCATCGCTCGCGAGCTGGTGGCGCACCATGGTGTCGCAAAGGACAAGACGCGCTTCTGGATCAATCGCAACTTTGCGCGACGTGAGACTGCGGCAGTCAAGCAGCAGGGCGCTCCCTGCGACGGCGCAGCATGAAATGTACTGATCCATAATGCCGCAGCGAACGCCGACGAATTGGTTTTCGGCGCGCTGGCAGATTTTGGCGAGTTCGACTCTATCGACCTCTGCCCCGGAAATCGTCAAAAGCGCAAAGCCTGCTGAGACTTCGAAAGCCGCCGAGGCTGAGAGTCCTGCGCCGATTGGAAGATTCCCATCGAGGACGAGATCGGCGCCGCTCAGCCTGTAGCCAGCCTTCTGGAGAAGGATGGCGACGCCGCGGATATAATCGCTCCAGTCGCCGCGCGGCTGCGCCGCCGAGTCGTCGAGATCGAATTCGACGACTTCGTTCATGATAAGCGAGCGTATGCGCAGACGGCGGTCGGGTCGCGGCGCAATTGCGGCCCAGATCGAGAGGTCCAGCGCCGCCGGCATAACGAAGCCGTCGTTATAGTCGGTATGTTCGCCAATGAGGTTGATGCGGCCAGGCGCGCGAAAAAGGCGCGGCTCGCGCTCGAAATTCTGGCGGAAGGCGGCAATCAGATCTCGCTCGATCCTCGACTCCATTCCAGCCACAGTCCCATTGTCATCAAACCGTCAAGGCGACGCCGCATCGAATCGCGGCAATAGGGAATTCAAATGATAATCTACACATGACACATCAACGCCTAGGCGTCTGCTACTACCCGGAACATTGGCCGGAGTCACGCTGGCGCGAAGACGCCGAGCTGATGAAGGGGATAGGTCTTTCCTTCGTTCGCATCGGCGAATTCGCCTGGTCGCGCCTGGAGCCGGGCGAGGGCGCCTATGATTTCGCTTGGCTAGGCCGCGCCATCGATGCACTCGATCACGCAGGCCTCAAGATCGTGCTGGGAACGCCAACGGCGACGCCGCCGAAATGGCTGGTCGACAAGATGCCAGATATGGCCGCGCTCGACGCCGAGGGACGGGCCCGCAAATTCGGTTCACGCCGGCATTACTGTTTCAGCCACGAAGGCTATGCCCAAGAATGCGAGCGCATCGTCGAGCGTCTGGCGCACGCTTTTGGCGGGCATCCTGCTATAGCCGCGTGGCAAACCGACAATGAATATGGCTGCCATGACACTGTGCTGAGCTATTCGCCGTCGGCGCTGCGGGCGTTTCGCAAATGGTGCGAGGCCAAATACCGTTCCATCGAAATGCTGAACACAGCATGGGGCAATGTTTTCTGGTCGATGGAATATCGAAGCTTCGACGAAATCGAGCTGCCCAATTTGACCGTCACCGAGGCCAATCCATCGCATCTGATGGATTTCCAGCGTTTTTCGTCAGATCAAGTCATCGCCTTCAACCGGCGCCATGCTCAGATCATCCGACGTCATGCCCCGGGCGCGACGATCCTTCACAATTTCATGGGGTCATTCGTCGACTTTGACCATTACGCGCTTTCAGATGACCTCGACCTCGTCGCCTGGGACAGCTACCCGCTCGGCTTTCTTGAGCGTTCATCTCACGGCGATGACTTTAAGCTGCGCTACATGCGCGTCGGCGATCCCGACTTTCAGGCGTTTCATCATGACCTCTACCGCGCTTGCGGGCGCGGCAGATGGCAGGTGATGGAACAGCAGCCGGGTCCGGTGAATTGGGCGCCATGGAATCCCGCTCCCGCTGAAGGCGCGGTGCGGCTCTGGACTTTTGAGGCCTTTGCGGCCGGCGCGGAGACGGTGAGCTATTTCCGCTGGCGGCAGGCGCCCTTCGCGCAAGAACAGATGCATGAAGGGTTGCTGCTGCCGAACGCCGCACCGAATGAGGGCTATCACGCCGTCGTCCGCATCTCGAAAGAGCTCGCCGCACTCGATGCGCGAGTCGAAACAGTCCGCGCGCCGGTCGCGCTAATCTTCGACTATGAAAGCGCCTGGGCGTGGCGCATTGAACCGCAAGGCCAAGACTTTTCCTATTTCGATCTTGTGCTGTCCATCTATCGGGGTCTGCGGCGCGCGGGCCTTTCCATCGACGTCGTTCCGCCGACGGCGGCGGCGGTCGCCGAATGCAAGCTGATCGTCGTCCCCGCACTCTTTGCGCCCTCGCAGGAGTTCACAGAGGCGCTGGCGAAAAGCGGCGCGACGATACTGCTTGGTCCGCGCGCCGGATCGAAGACCGCCGACTTTCAAATTCCCGCCGATTTGCCTCCCGGAGTTCTGCGAAGCCTCATCGATATTCGCGTTAAACGAGTGGAGAGCCTTCGTTCCGGCGCACGAGTTCCGGTCTCGGAATTTGGCGCCTTTGTGAGGTGGCGCGAATTTTTGATTGTCGGCGAGAACGTTGAGCGCGAGCTGACATCCGATGACGGCAAAATTGCGCTCGCGCGACGCGACAATGTTTTCTATCTTTCTGGCTGGCCCGATGAAGAATTGCTGAAGAGCGTCCTGCGTCGCATTTTCCAGGCCGCTCGAATACCAACGCTCGATCTTCCGGAGGACATTCGCATCCGCGACAATGGCGCGATGCGCTATATCTTCAATTACGGTGCCGAGACAACGGATATCTCGGCCCTCATCGGCGAAGAAACTTTGTTGCTCGGCGAGCGCTTACTCGAACCTTGCGGCGTCGCCGCCTTCAGGCGCTGCGATTGATTGCGCGCGGCTCAGAACACGAGCCAGGAGGCGACAACGAAATAGGTCATGAGCGAGAAGGTGTCCTGCACCACGGTGGCGACCGGGCCGGAGCCGAGCGCCGCGTCATAGCCGAGCCTCGCAAACAACCAGGGCATCAGAAATCCGAACGCCGTCGCGATCGTGCTCGCGACCGCGAGCGAAATTCCGACGGTCGCGGCGAGGCCGACGCTCGAAAAGAAAAACCAGACGATTGGGAAGGCGAGACAGCCAAGCATCGAGCCAAGCAGCGCGCCAGTGCCGAGCTCCCCAGCGAAGAGCGGCAGCAGAGCCGAATCGGTCAGGGACAGGCCGCGCACGACGACGACCTCCGATTGCGTGCCGACAGAGTCGGCGAGATAGACGATCGCCGGGATGAAGAACGCGACCGCGATATGGGCGCTCAGCGCGGCTTCAAAGCGCGACATCATCGCGGTCGCCGCGGCGCTGCCCGTCATGCCGACGAGCAGCCAAGGCAATCTATAAAACGCGCGCCGATGCGGCGCCGCCGTCAGCGCGTCTTTCGCGGCCTCCGACTTGCCGAGAATGCCCGCCATATGATGCAGATCCTCAATGTGCTCGTCACGCAAGATCGTCATTAACGCGCGCGCCGGCACGGCGCCGAGAAATCTTCCCTCCGCATCGCAGACCGCCAATATCGAAAGCCCTGAGCGAATGGCGACGCTCGCCGCATCTTCGCGATCGACGTCAAGGGAAACGCTATAGGGCTCAGCCGCGCGTGCGATGTCCTGCACCGACGTCGTTTCGGCCGCGCCAAGAAGATCCCGTATGGCGACGACCCCGACGAGGCGGCTGTCTTCGCAAAGCACGAAAACATGCGAGGCGTCCTCAAATCGTTGCCCGATGAACCGCGCCCGCGCTTCGCCAGCCCTCTCCCACCACCCGGCCACAGGAACGGACGTCACGAGATAGTTCTGCAACGCTTGGCCATTTTGGTTCGCCGGCCGCGCGTCGTTAGGCGTCAGTATACGGGACATTACGGTCATGGCTCTTGTGGCGCTTTTGGAGAATCGAGGGTTCTCGGCTGGGAATGCTCCGCACAGCCGCAGCTCATAGGAACGCGCCATATTACAATGATGTGACGCGCCTAACACTACGTGGGCTTTTCGCGGATGCATCAATCGTTGCATAATGAGGACGTTCCTGCGTCGCCGCTTTGGCTTCCTGGCGCGGACCATGGAGCGGATCGGACGGAGTCGAAGTGATGAAACCCTTGGGATTTGCATTGGGCGCTCTGACAGGGGACGCCGCCGTTTTGCTCCTCAACCGTCAGGGAACGCAGCGCGTTCGCCCGGTCGCTAAAGCGGCGCTGAAAGCCGCGATGATGGCCTATCATGAGGCGCGCGTGCAGGGCGCGGAGCTCGCCGAAGCCGCCGAGGATCTCTTCGCCGAAGCGAAGACCGAGGCTGCCGCCGATATTTTTGCGGCGGCAATGTCCGCGGCTCAGGCGAAAGCTGCACAAGCGAAGCGCGAAACGAAGTCCGAAAAGGCCTCAAAGTCCGAAAGCGGCGCCCCGGCGGGCGAAGCGTCCGCCTCGCGGGCGGGCGAGAGCGCTTAAAATGGGCGACGCGATTCTGCCTTTGGCGCAAGTCGCCCACGCCATGCCGGGCCGGGCGCGGCTGCGCATCGCCGACCGTCGCGGCGACGCCGTTTACTTCGCCTCAGTGTCAAAAGCCCTTTCGGCCATCGCCGGCGTTCGCGCCGTCGAAGTGGCGCCGATGACGGGCAGCATTCTCATCCAGCACAGCGGTCCCTTGGCGCGCATCGGCGTCGCGGCGCAGGAAGCGCGTCTGTTTGTCGTCGGGGAAGCGCCGCAGATCACGCGCGAAACCGCTGAAATTTCGATCGACCCGAAGATCGTCGCGGCGCTCGCGCTCTTTGCCGCGGCGCTCTGGCAGATGTCGAAGGAACGCGTCTGGCCGCCGGCGATCACGCTGCTCTGGTATGCGAGCCGCCTGGGCGGAATCTGGTCGCTCGACGGCGACGGCGACAACGGCGATTAGGCCTAGCTCTTTAGCGCATCGGCGAAGTCGGTCGCTTCCCACGGCAGGTCGAGATCGGCGCGGCCGAAATGTCCGTAGGTCGCAAGCGGAAGATAAAAGCCGGCTGCGCCGGACGCCGCAGGCGCCGTGCGCAAGCCGAAGCGGCGGACGATCGAAGCAGGCCGGAAATCCAAAAGCTCCCCGACCCGTCCCGCCAGTTTCTCATCCCCAAGACGCCCGGAGCCGAAAGTCTCGACCGAGAGGCTGAGCGGCTTCGCCTGCCCTGCCGCGTAAGCCAAATGGACTTCGCAGCGCTCTGCGAGCCCCGCCGCGACAATGTTCTTGGCGGCGTGCCTTGCGGCATAGGCGCCGGCGCGTTCGACGCGCGAAGGGTCCTTGCCGGAAAGCGCCGAGCCGCTCTGGCGCGCGATCTCGCCATAGGAGTCGATCCCGTTCTTGCGTCCGGTCAGCCCCGCATGACGCGCGGGACCTCCAATTTCGAACGGTTCGCCGGCGTTGACCTGAACCTTCGTCTGAGCGTCCGGCCCCATATTGCCAATAGAAAGAGCATCAAGCGCGATCGCACGCAATTGTTCGAACTTGTCTTCGTCCATCGCCGCGCCATCGAACGCCACGGTCAGCGACACGCCGTGAATGCGCGATGGACGGCCGCCGTGAAACTCCACGGACACTTGCGTTTTGGCGTCAGGCGAAAGCGAGGAAAATCCGTTGCGCCGAGCGGCGTCAAGCGCTCGCGCGACTCTATGTGCAAGACTGATCGGCGCCGGCATGAATTCTGGCGTATCGCGGCAGGCGTAACCGAAAACATTGGCTTGCTCATGCGCGACGCGCCTGCCGATCGCTTCGTCATCGTCGAGCTCCAAAAGCGGCGGCTCGCGCGCGTCGAGCGGCATTTCGACAAAGCTCGTCAGAATCGAACAATTTCGCGCGTCGAAAATCCCGGCGGCATAGCCGGCGTCTTGCATCACCGCGCGGGCAAGCGCGGGTAAATCGATGACCGCGTCGGCGGCGTACCGTGCGGCAAGAAACAAAATGCCCGTCGCCAAAGCGCACTCCACGGCTGCGTGCGCGCGCTCGTCTTCGCGCAGCAGCGCGTCGATGGCTGCGTCGCTGATCTGATCGCAGAGCTTGTCGGGATGCCCCGGCGTCACCGACTCCGACGTGAAGATCATGTCAGGAGACATGGCTTTCTCCGTTGGCGCGCAGCGGCGCCTCTTCGCGATTCGCAATCCTGCCGATGATATCGTTAGCGAGCGAACTGCCGAGCGCGATTGCGCTGATCCGCAATAGATCGCCCGCTCCGAGCGGCGATAGGCCCAAAAGGCGCCGGGTGAATGGAAAGAGCTGCACGCCCGCCTGCAGCAGCAGGGTCGCGCCGACGCCTCCGTAGAGCGCCGCATTGGGGGGCCTGCCAATCTCTGAACTCAAGCCGCGTAGCTCGGAACGACAGGACAGGCTGTGGAGCAGCTGGCCGCAGGTCAGGCCATGAAAGGTGATAGTGTTAGCGCGTACGCCGCCCGCCCCGCCGCCAAGACTGAAGTAGCTGGCGAGCGCCGCAGCGCCCATGACTGATCCCTCTCGAAGGACGCGACGGAAATCGGACGCCGCCAGAATTGGCGCCTTCGGATCATGCGGCGGCTTATCGAGCACGTCTGGCTCCGGCGGCTCCACCCCCAGCGCAATCGCCGGCAGGGCGTCGGTCGCCAGATTGAGCCAGAGCAGCTGCATCGGCGTCAACGGCTCGCCGCCGACAAGCGCGGCCCCGAACATAACGATGGTCTCCGACGCATTAGTCGAGACGAGATAGCGCAGGACCTTGCGGATATTGGCGTATGTGGCGCGGCCCAGTCTTATGGCCTCGACGACGCCGTCCATGTCGTCTGTGGCGAGCACGATGTCGGCGACCTGACGGGCGACGTCGGCGCCCTCTCCCCCCATGGCGATGCCGACGTCCGCGGCCCGCAAGGCGGGGCCGTCGTTGACGCCATCGCCAGTCATCGCGACGATATGGCCGTGTCCTTGCAACGCCTTGACAATGTTGAGCTTATCGACGGGGCTGACGCGCGCGAAGACTTGCGGCTGCCTCGCCAGCGCCTCGAGCATCTCGGGCTGCATTTTCGCCATCTGCCCGGCTTCGAGCACGCGCAATTCGCCGCCGTCATTGAGATCGAGCCGCCGCGCGATGGCGAAGGCCGTCGCGCTCTGATCGCCGGTGATCATCACCGTGCGCACGCCGGCGCGATGCAGCTGTTTGAGCGCCGGAGCGACGCTCGGCCGAATAGGATTCGCCATGCCCGCGAGGCCGAGCCAGATGAGATCCCGCTCATTACGGGGATCGCCACCGGCTTCGCCGATCGCGACCCCGAGAACGCGCAGCGCGTCTCCGGCCATGCGTTCATTGGCTTTGAGAGTGGCTCTGCGCGCCGCATCATCGAGGGGCATGACTCCGTTAGCGGTCCTGAGCGTTGCGCAGCGCTCGAGGACCTCGACCGGATCGCCTTTGACGCAGAGAATGCGCGGACCATCTCCTGCTTCGTGGAGCGTGCTCATGCGCTTGCGGCCTTCGCCGCGCGCAACGCACGTCACTGTAAAGGCAGACCGACGCAGAGCGATAGGATCAACCCCCATCGCCACGCCAGCTTCGATCAGCGCGGTTTCCGTCGGCGTGCCGTCGATCGCCCAGCCTTTTGACGCAGGCCTTACGCCGGCGTCGCTGCAGAGAGTCGCAACCTCGAACAGGCGGCGCGCAATAGCGATCGTTTCGGCAGGCGCATCCGCCCCATCGCGCAAGAGGCGCCCGTCTCGCAATTCGAAGGCCGCGCCATCCACATGAACGCCGACCGTCGCCATGCGATTTTCGGTAAGTGTGCCAGTCTTGTCGAGCCCAATTGCTTCAATGGCCCCAAGCGTTTCGACGGCGTCGATTTTGCGCACCAACACCTTGCGCTTACGCATGTCCTGCACGCCCAAGGCGAGCGTTGTTGTCGCGACCGCTGGCAGCCCCTCGGGAATTGCAGCCACCGCAAGCGAGATCGCGCTGCGCAAAGTGGGAATAAGCCCGTGGCCGCGTAAGAGGCCAAGAGCGAAGACGCTCGCGCAGATAATCCCGTTTATGACGACAAGTTCGCGCTCAACTTCGCCGAGTTCGCGTTGGATGGGAGTCGGCGGCGGCCGCAACGCGCCGAGCAATTGCTGCACACGGCCGATCTCCGTGTGCGCGCCAACCGCAGTGACGATCGCCACGCCGGATCCGCCAGTCACCGCTGTTCCGCGAAACACCATATTGCGGCGATCCGGGACCCCCGTGTCCAACGACAAAACGAGTTTTTCGTCTTTGGGCGCGGGTTGAGCCTCGCCGGTCAGCGGCGATTCGTTCACCGTCAAATCGTCGCTGGCGATCAAGCGCGCGTCTGCTGCAACGAAAGCGCCGCGCTCGATCAACAAGAGGTCGCCCGGCGCGAGATCACGCGCATCAATCTCCAGTCGCGCGCCATCGCGGATGACGATGGCGTCCGACAGCTCCTCGCCAGCAAGGCTCGAAATCGTGCGATCGGCCTGACGCTCAGTGGCCGTGGCGATCCCGGCGTTGACGAGCACCACGGCGGCGATCATCACCGCGTCGGCGACGCCGCCGGTCGCCAGCGACACCGCCGCCGATGCAGCGAGCAAGGCGACGGGCAGGCTGGTCATCTGCTCAGCGAAAATGCTCGCAGTCGAGCGCGGTTCTGCGCGGCGGAGCTCGTTGCGCCCCCATTTCTCCAACCTTGCCGTGGCTTCTTCTTTGGTTAAGCCTTGAGCAATGTCCGTTTCCAGTCGCGCGGCGAGCGCGTCGGCGGTCTCGGCATGTGCGGCGTGTTCCGCTATTGGCGCCGCGCCGCCCTCGCCCGACTCCCACGTAGGTTCTTCAGCGACGACCGCTTCAAGCGCCTGGATCAGACCCGCGCTTGTGAGCGGCCCCTGAAATTCTATGAGAGTCGAACCCGTCAGTTCGCTTGCGCGAATATAGAGAACGCCGGGAAGGCGCCGAAGCCGCCCCTCTACGGCGCGCGCTAGCGGCGCCCGGCCGCGCAGCCCCATATGGCGAATACGCACACGGCCGGGACAAGCGCTATGAATAAGCTCGGCGCCAAATTGCGCGCGAGCCTCGACGCCGAAGCGACGCGTATTTATGGGGGCGTTGTCTACGTCCGTTTCGGCCAGGATCATTGAGCACATTGTCTGGAGCGCATCGAAGCCCGCTTTTCACGACCGTTCGATGACATCTGCGCCGTTGCGGACGCGCTCACGCAAGAACCAATGCTTTTTGCCGAGCAGCGCCGCACCAATCGCAAGCGGCGATCTGCAGTGCAGCAAAGCATCCTGCGATTTGGGGAACTGTCACTATAGTGGCGTGCAGAAGAGGCGCAACTGGCGAGCGCCATGTGGCGCTAAAAGGTCTCCTTGCGTGTCGTGCGAAACGCGCCGCCGGCGGAACCTTAACGCGCGTTTCCGCGTTCCCCACTGACAGCGAGCCTGTGCGACTTTGTTGGCTCCAAAATCGAGAGAAGTTAATTTCGTCTATTCAGATGGGGGCGGGCTAGTGTGTTTTTGACAAACTGCTTTCGGCGACGTCCGTTACGGCCAGGCCTGCGGTCGCGACAAGCGATCCCTTCGCACAATCACAGGAAAAATTTGAAGGGGAGGAATCATGATCAAGAGACGCGCTGCGGTGGTCCGGGCGGCCACCCTGTTGGCAATTTTCGCCACCCCGCATCAGGCCGCCCGAGCCGAACAGGCGGGCGCCGCAACGTCGTCTCCTCTGACGAAATTCGAAAAAGCGCCGCAAGGCGAAGCCGAGCAGATTGCGCAAATCATTGACCTCACCACGCAGCTTCTGCAGATGCGCTATCCGGAGGGCATGGCGCGGCGCGGCGTACATCCGAAGGATCATGGCTGCGTCAAAGCGACATTCACGGTCAATCCTGACATTCCCGAGAATTATAAAGTTGGCGTATTCGCAACGCCCGGCCGAAAATATTCGGCTTGGATTCGCTTTTCGAACGCCACGCCCTTTCTCGCGCCTGATCTCGGCAAGGGCGGCCCCGACAGCCGCGGCATGGCGATTAAGCTGATCGGCGTCGAAGGCGATGCGCTACTGAATGAACCTGGCGCCGAGACGCAGGATTTTCTGCTGATCAATCTTCCCGCCTTCGCCTTTCCCAATGTGTCCGAATATTTGCAAGTCACGAAAATTCAGCTCGCCAAGCACGACGACATCTCGTCATTTTTTGCGCCGCCCCTATCGCCCGAGAAATTGAAGACGGCGGCGGTCGTCAAGAAAATCAAGCAAACGAATCTCGGCAATCCCCTCGAGAGTCCGTATTTTTCCGCGGCGCCATTCCTCTATGGCGCGGACAAGGTCGCGAAATTCAGCGTCACGCCACGCAGCGCTGAGAAAACGCCTGTCCCGGAAAATCCAAGCACGAATTATCTGCGCGAGGCGATGAAGAAAAGCCTCGATCCCGCAATTGGCAAGCCGGCCATCTTCGATTTCAAGGTGCAGCTACGCAACGACGATTCGCTGCCGGTCGAAGACGCGACCGCTGAATGGCCCGAGACGACGGCGCCGCCGCAAAATGTCGCGACGATTGAGATCGACCCGCAAAATTTTGACAATCCGCTCCAGGTGACCGAATGCGAGCATATGGCCTTTACGCCATGGCATGGGTTGACGGCGCATCAGCCGATCGGCGGAATCAATCGGCTGCGTCGCGGCGTCTACATCGCCTCCTCCAAATTCCGGTCCCAGCCCAAAGAGCCAACGGGATTTCCAAAATGGCCATGGTGACTCTCGCACGCATTTTCTCGCGCGTTTCGCTCATCGCGTGCCTCGCGCAGGCGTCGTACGCTTATTTCAACGCGCCGGCTTTCGGGCAAACGGCGCCTGCCGGCGAGTGGCGGACGGAACAAGAAAGGCGCATGAATGCGCTCGACGGCTACATCAGCCGCAAGCCAGTCGCCTACCGGTGGTTTGCGGATTTTCCCTTTGGCCTCACGGACGGCGCGCCGTTTATTATCCTGAAGCTCTTGCCGAAGCTCGCGCCCGAAGAATGGGGAAGCGCGAATAATTTTCTCGACGTCGCCGGCCTCTTCGTTGACGAGCGCGACCCCGCCTACCCCATTGCGCGCGGCTTTGGTTGGACCGGACTGGCGCGCGACGATCCAAACGGCCGCCTCGATTACGCGGCTTTGAGTTGCGGCGCCTGCCATATCGGTCGCGTGCGCCTCGATGACGGCAGTTTTCGCTATCTCGACGGCGGCGTGAACGCGCAATTCAATCTCGTTCAGTATCGCGTCAGGGTCAGGAACACGATTAAGAAGATCACCGCGGGCGCAACGACTCCCGAGGAGAAAACCGAAGAGGCGACGAAGGCGATCGTTGCGGCGCTCGACAAGGTCCATGCGCAGGACAGGAATTACTTCTACAAGAATTACACATTTGCGGGCCGCCGATTCGACGCCGCCTATGAGGCGCGTCAGATCGAGCTGTTCAAACAGAACGCGGCCGCGATCGTCGGCAAATATCTCACCCGCACGGGACTTGAATTCGTCTCGCTCCTCGATCTCGTCTATAAGAACTACAAAGGTTTCGAGGAGCAGATGACGCAAGGCTTCGGCGGGATGGCCGACGCAACCGGCGTCAGCACGTCCATGGCTTACGCCGCCGCAGAAGCGCGCGGCGAAAATCCCGATCCGAAGACGAGCCTGCCGCCGACGCCAGGCATCACCGACTTCATGGCCGTTTGGGAGCAGGAGAAGCGTCTGGCGCGCTGGTCCCCCGATCACACGCAGCTTATCGACGGCGGCGGACAATGGAACGGCAATATTCCAATTCCGATCTTCCGCAATCTTGCCGCCGAATTGACGCTGGGACTTGGACCCGACACCGACATTCGCATCGCCGCCTTCAGCGAGGATTTGCTGCGCGATCTGCCGGCGCCCGTCTACCCCTTCCCCGTCGATCTCACGCTCGCGAAAAAAGGCGCGGCGCTCTTTGAAGAAAATTGCGCGGCGTGCCATCGGCCGCATAACGGCAAGGTCTATGACCTGGGCACGGATCTCGGCAGGGCCCGCGTTGTCAGCGATACGATTGCGAAAAATGCCCGCGACAGCTTCACGAAGATTTGTCCGCCGACGAGAGTTGTCGAGATGCCGCCCTCAGGGGATCGGATCGCGCCCTGCGCGAAGTTCGAAGGCGTATCGCTAGAGAACCGCGCGGACGTCTCCATGGCCGATCCCGCGACGCATGAGGGCTACAACGCCCTTCCGCTTGGCGGCGTGTGGGCGCAAGCGCCTTATTTGCACAATGGCTCAGTGCCGACGCTCTATCATCTTCTCGTCCCGCGCGAGCGTCCCGCCGTCTTCGTGAAGAGCCGGCTCGACTATGACAAGAAGCTCGTCGGCTTCTCTTGGGAGCCGGCGCAGACGCTCTCGCGCGAGGGCTATCGGTTCGACACGACGTCCTTTCCCGTGCTCTCCAACAAGGGGCACGACAAGGACGTCGTCGAGGATGGCAAGACCATGAAGCTCGATTGGTCGGACGACGTCGCCGGCGCCATGGCCCTTGTCGAATATCTGAAGACGAAGTGAACGGCGCGGGCGGCGCTCCGCCGCTTCCCTGATAATTGGGTGAAGGTTTCCTCATCCTGAGGAGCGTGCGCAGCACGCGTCTCGAAGGACGAGGAAACCTTCATGCGCCGCCCCCGGGACCTCGCCCTCGCGCTTCGAGACGCGCCTCGATCTTGGGCAAGCCCAAGATCGACATTTATACGCGCAAGTCGGGTTTACCCGACTTGCGGGTGCTCCTCAGCATGAAGGCGAGTGTAGCTGCCCTTCACCTGATTGTTCTCCCTAACCCCCGGCTTGACTCTCTCGCATCGGGAGTCATTATAAGAACATAATAGGAACATATGAGATGACCCATCCGCTGGCGTCGCTGCGGAAAAGCTTGGCTTGCGCCTATCCGGCCGTAACTTCCGAGACGATCGCGCTCGGCGCTCCCGCTCTCGATCGGCGGCTCGGCGGCGGGATTCTCCGTGCGGCGCTGCACGAGGCCTATGCCGAGACCGCGGCCGACGCGCCGGCGGCGACGGGCTTCGCCCTGGCGCTCGCCAGGCGCGCCATGGCGGGCGCCGAAAAGCCGCTGCTCTGGGCGCGGCAGGAGGCGCTGACCGCCGAATCCGGCGCACCCTATCCGCCGGGCCTTGCCGACATCGGCCTCGACCCCGCCGCCGTCGCCTTCATCCGCGTGCGCGACGCCAAAGAGGCGCTGCAGGCGGGCGCCGAGGCCGGTCGTTGCGCAACTGTGGGCGCGACGCTGATCGAACTCTTCGGCGAAGCGCGCGCCTATGATTTGACCGCGAGCCGGCGCCTGGCTCTCGCGGCGGGCGCCGCTGGCGCGCCGATCTTCATGACGCGCGTCGCCGCCTCCCCTGCGCCGAGCGCCGCCGCAAGCCGCTGGCTCGTGCGCGCGGCGCCCTCCCGGGCGCTTGGAGCGAATGCGCCGGGGTCTGCGGCCTTTGCGATTTTTCTGCTGCGCCAGCGTGGCGGCGCGGCGGGGCAAGAGTGGCATGAGTGGCGTGTGGAGTGGAACCGTGACCGTGGCGCCTTCGAGGACAGAACATTCGACGCACCGTCGCTATCTGGCCCTGTGGCTTCCCTTTTTGTCGGCGGAGCGCCTGACGAAGGCGCGTCGCAGACAGCCGAACGCAAATTCGGATGACGCGCCGCTTATCCTCGTCAAAAAGGAACGCAGCGCGCTGCGCATCGACGCGCTCGATCGAAAGGCGATCGCGCTCGGCTTGACGCCGGGCATGACGCTCGCCGACGCCAGGGCGCGCGCGCCCCATCTCGCCGTCGCCCAGGCCGACGCTGATGCCGACGAGCGGCTGATGCTGCGGCTTGCCGCCTTTTGCGAACAGTTCACGCCGCTCGTGGCGCTCGATCCGCCTTGCGGCATTATGCTCGACGCGACAGGCTGCGCGCATCTTTTCGGCGGCGAGGCGGCGATGCGGGCCTGCGTCCTACAGGCGATGGCGCGCCTCTCCTTCACGGGCTGCGCGGCCGTCGCCGGAACGCCCGACGCCGCGCGCGCACTGGCGCGTTTTGGCGCAGAAGGCGTCACGCCTCCGGGCGAAGATGAAATTTTCACCCGCCCGCTCCCCATCGCCGCGCTCGAAGCGCCAAGAGAAACGAGCGTCGCGCTGACGCGCGCCGGCCTCACGACATTAGGCGATCTCGCCGATCGCTCCTCGGCCGCGCTGACGGCGCGTTTTGGCGCTGAAACGATGCGTCGGCTGACGCGCATTCTGGGACGCGAAGATGCGCGCATCACGCCCTTGCGGTCCTTGCCGGAATGCATGGTCGAGCGGCGCTTCGCCGAGCCCTTTCTCGATCTCGCCGCGATAGAAAATGTTCTGCGGCCGCTGATCGCGGAAGCGATGGGCATTCTCGAAAAGCGTGGCGAGGGCGGCCGCGCTTTTGAAGCGCGCTTCTTTCGCACGGACGGCGCCGTCGCGGCCCTCAATTTCGAAACCGGCGCGCCCTCGCGCAATGTCGAGGCGCTTCTGCGGCTCTTTCATCTCAAGGCCGACTCGCTCGCCGATCCGCTCGATCCGGGATTCGGCTTCGACGTCATCCGCTTTTGCGTCTTGCGCGCCGAAACTCTGGCGCAAAGTCAGATCGGCTTCGAGCGGCAAAGCGCGCAGGAGAGCGACGTCGCCGATCTCGTCGATCGCCTTGCGGCGCGATTTGGCCGCGAACGCGTGCTGCGCTTTGCGGCGCATGAGACGCATGATCCCGTGCGCGCCGCCTCCTATGTTGACGCTGCCGCGTCTCCTTCTTCCCGGCCCACTCTCTGGGAGAAGCCGGAGCCGGGCGAGCCGCCCTTGCGTCCGCTGTTTCTGTTCGATCCGCCACAGCCCATCGAAACGATGGCTGAGACGCCGGACGGGCCGCCGATGCATTTCAAATGGCGCCGCGTGCGCCATATGATCGCCCGCGCCGAAGGGCCGGAGCGCATCGCGCCGGAATGGTGGCGCAACGCGGTCGGCCGCGAAAGGCGAACGCGCGACTATTACCGGCTGGAGGATCGCGAAGGCCATCGCTTCTGGGTCTTTCGCGAAGGCCTCTATGAAAGCGAAACCGCCGCGCCGCGCTGGTTCCTGCATGGGCTCTTCGCATGAGCGCGCCTTTCGCCGAACTCGTCGCGGCGACGAATTTTTCCTTCCTGCGCGGCGCGTCGCATTCGTCAGACATGGTTCTGACGGCGCTGCGGCTCGGCCAGAACGGCATCGGAATCGCCGACCGCAACAGCGTCGCTGGCGTCGTGCGCGCCTATGCGGCGCTTAAAGAGCTGCGCGAAAAATTGCGCGATCCGCCGGCTGGCGACGATGCGGCGCTTCTCACGCAGCTCGACGCAGAGCGCACCCAATCCTTCAAGCTCGTCGTCGGCGCGCGCCTCGTCTTCGCCGACGAGACGCCAGACATCGTCGCATATCCGCAAAATCGCAACGGCTGGGCGCGGCTCACGCGACTGCTGACGACGGGGAATCTTCGCGCCAGGAAAGGCCAATGCCATCTTTATGTCGACGATCTCGCGCAGGCCGCGCGCGATCTGCTGCTGATCGTCATGCCTTCGCGCAATCTGGCGCGCCTGCCGTCGACGCTCGCGCGTTTCAATGATCTTGCGCAAGGCGACGTCTGGCTCGGCGCGACCATGCCGCGGCGCGGCGACGACAGGCGGCGTCTTGCAAGGCTGAAGGAGATCGCCGCGCGAACGCAGACGCCTTTACTCGCGACGAATGACGCGCTTTACGCCGATCCCGGCCAGCGCGATCTGCAAGACGTCATGACCTGCATTCGCGAAGGCGTGACGCTCGCGCACGCCGGGCGCCGGCTGGAGGTCAACGCCGAGCGCCATTTGAAGACGCCCGACGAAATGGCGCGTCTCTTCGCCGACGCGCCGGAGGCGATCGAGGAGACCGAATGTTTTCTGGCGCGCGTCGATTTCTCGCTCGATCAATTGACATATGAATATCCGGACGAGCCTGTGCCCCCCGGGCGCAATCCCCAGGAATGGCTCGAAGAGCTGACCTGGCGCCATGCGGCGATGCGCTATCCCGACGGCGTGCCGGAGAAGGTCACGACGCTCCTGCACGAAGAGCTGTCGCTCATCAAGTCGCTCGACTACGCACGCTATTTTCTCACCATTCACGACATCGTGCGGATCGCCGAAGACAAGGGGATTCTCTGTCAGGGGCGCGGCTCCGCCGCCAATTCCGCCGTCTGCTATGTGCTCGGCGTCACCAGCGTCGATCCGGCGGAGAATGATCTACTCTTCGCGAGATTCATTTCGCAGGAGCGCAAGGAGCCGCCCGACATCGACGTCGATTTCGAGCATGAGCGGCGCGAGGAGATCATCCAGCATATTTACGCGAAATACGGCCGCGAGCGCGCGGGCCTCGTCGCGACCGTCATCAGTTACCGGCCGCGCAGCGCCATACGCGAGGTGGGCAAGGTCTTCGGACTGACCGAGGACGTGACCGCCGCGCTCGCCAGCACGCAATGGGGCAGTTGGGGCTCCAACATTCCGCAGGCTTACATCCGCCAGACCGGGCTTGATCCCGAAAATCCAGTCATCCGCCGCGCCATTCATTTCGCGACGCGGCTGCTCGGCTTTCCGCGCCATCTCTCTCAGCATGTCGGCGGCTTCGTTCTCGCGCGCGGGCGACTCGATGAGCTGACGCCCATCGCCAACGCCGCGATGCCTGAGCGCACCTTCATCGAATGGGACAAGGATGACATCGACGCGCTCGGCCTGATGAAGGTCGACGTGCTGGCGCTCGGCATGCTCACCTGCATCCGAAAATGTTTCGATTATTTGCGCGCCCATGAAGGAAAGGACATGGGCCTCGCCGACGTCCCGGCCGATGACGCGGCGACCTATGACATGCTGTGCAGAGGCGATTCGATTGGCGTCTTTCAGGTCGAGAGCCGCGCCCAGATGAATATGCTGCCGCGCCTGAAGCCGCGTGAATTTTACGATCTCGTCATTCAGGTGGCGATCGTGCGGCCGGGCCCCATTCAGGGCAATATGGTGCATCCCTATCTGCGCCGGCGCTCCGGAATCGAGCCCGTGACCTATCCTTCGCCCGCGCCGCAGCACGGGCCGGCGGACGAATTGCGCAAGGTGCTCGAAAAGACAAAAGGCGTGCCGCTCTTTCAGGAGCAGGCGATGAAGCTCGCCATGGTGGCGGCGAAATTCTCCGACGTTGAAGCCAATCGTCTGCGCCGCGCCATGGCGACCTTCCGCAATGTCGGTACGATCCATCAATTCGAGGCGATGATGGTCGAGCGCATGGCGGCGCGCGGCTATGATCGCGCCTTCGCGCAAAGCTGTTTCGAGCAGATCAAGGGCTTCGGCTCTTATGGCTTTCCGGAAAGCCACGCCGCGTCCTTCGCCAAGCTCGTCTACATCTCCTCCTGGATCAAATGCCACCATCCGGCGATCTTCGCCTGCGCGTTACTCAATTCGCAGCCGATGGGCTTTTATGCGCCGGCGCAGACCGTGCGCGACGCGCGCGAGCATGGCGTCGAGGCGCGCGCCGTCGACGTGAATTTCAGCGAATGGGACAATACACTGGAGCGCGCGGAAGACGGCGAACTGGCCCTGCGCCTCGGCTTTCGGCAAGCGGACGGCGTGCATGAGAGCGAAGGAAGATTCATCGTAAAAGCGCGGACGAAACCCTATGACAGCGTCGAAGATCTCGCGAGGCGAGCGGCGCTCAACGGCGCAACGATGCGCGCGCTCGCCGACGCCGACGCTTTCCGCTCTTTGCAAAGCGACCGCCGCGACGCGCTCTGGGCCGTGCGGCGTCTTCCAGACGCGAAGCCCATGCCGCTCTTTGCGGCGGCGGACGCCCGCGAACTCGCCAAAGAAGAAGATCCGCTGTTGCCGCCAATGTCGCTTGGCGAACATGTCGCGGCCGATTATCAGACGCTGCGGCTTTCGTTGAAAGCGCATCCAATGGCGGTGCTGCGGCCGATTTTCGCGCGCGAACGCATTATGTCTTGCGCAGAAGTTACGGCGCTCGCCGACGGCGCCTTTGCGCGCGGCGCCGGCGTCGTGCTGGTGCGACAACGGCCGGGACAAGGCAACGCCATTTTCGTCACGCTCGAAGACGAAAGCGGCATTCTCAATGTCGTCATCTGGACGCGGCTCTTCGAGCGCTACCGCCGCGAGACGATGGCGTCACGGCTCATGCTGGTGGAGGGCCGGGTTCAGAAAAGCCCGGAAAATGTCGTGCATCTGATGGCGCAGCGCATTATCGACCGCAGCCAGGACCTCAATAGGCTGTCAGAGGCGCATCGTCCAGAAATCGCCGTGTCGCACGCCGACGAATTTATCCACCCCCAGCATCCGCGCAGCCATCCGCGCAATGTGCGAATTTTACCGAAGTCGCGGGACTTTCACTAAGACGACTTTGCCAAAGAACGCTTAACTGCTCTTCAGTCTCTTGTCCGCGGGCAGGCTGTCCAACGCCTGCTGGCGCAGCTTCTCAATCTCCACGCGCGTCTTGCGCGCCTCGGCGCGCGCGACCTTCGCGGCGCGGCGAACGGGCAGATGCCCGAGCCAGGAGGAAACGCCGCCCGCCAGCACGCCGAGGGCCATGGACGCCAGAACGACGAGGAAAATCGGCGCTTCGAACGATAGTCCGCTGTTCGGCGCAAAAGGATCGAGCCCGATGCGCACCGAGCCACGATTGGCCATCGAGAAAAACAGGATGATGAGCGCCAGCGGAACGAAGACGATGACGCGCAGGATGGACTTCATAACATCTCCCTCTTGCCGGGGCCGCGCAACACGCTGGGCGGCCCCAACATTGAGCCGCCGCACGCCACTGCCGCGCGTCCCGAGATCGAGGGGACGCAGCCGCCTTAAAACGCCTCAGCCGTGATAATTCTCGTTGAGGCGCTCGCGCATCTCTTTGCCGGTCTTGAAGAAAGGCACGCTCTTTTCCTGCACCGAGACCTGCGCGCCGGTGCGTGGGTTACGGCCCGTGCGCGCGTCGCGCCGCTTGACCGAAAAAGCGCCGAAGCCCCGCAATTCAACGCGATCGCCGCGCGCGAGGGCGGAGGTGATCTCGTCAAGAATCGTGCTGACGATCGTCTCGACGTCGCGCTGGTACAGATGGCCGTTTCGGCCCGCGATGCGCTGAATGAGTTCCGACTTTATCATGAGCTGATCCAATAGCTTGGCGTCGAAAAGCCTTATCCGCGACGCCCGAGTCAGTTCGCGGCCGAATGCTGCCAAATCGCCAAAAGGCCGTCAAGCTCGCCGCTCCGTTCGAGGAGGATTGATTTTTCTAAAAAACCGGCGATTGACTCTAGTCCCGCGACGCGCGCGAGCCCAGCGGCGCCCTCGACAAGCCCAAGCCGCTCGAGACTGGATTTTTTCTTCCACTCGCGCACCGGCAGGTCTTTCGCGACGCCCTTGTTGGCGACGAGCCAGTCGACGGCCTCGCGCTGACCGCCAATGAGATCGACGAGCTTGAGCGGCACGCCCTGGCGCGCGGTAAACACCCGCCCGTCATCGACTTTCGCAAGTTCGGCGTCGTCAAGGTTGCGCCGCTGCTGAACGAGGCCTTTGAACCAGGCGTAGGCGTCGGCGACAAGGCTCGCCACCGCCTCCCGGGCCGCCGGGCTCGTGGGCTCAAAACCATTCGGCGCGGCCTTGAGCGGCGAGGATTTTATCGTTTCGACCTCGACGCCCCAATTGTTGAGCAGCTTCGAGACATTGGGATATTGGAACAGCACGCCGATCGAGCCGACAAGCGAATTGCCGCGCGCAACGATCGTATCCGCCGCAAGCGCGGCGATATAGGCGCCCGACGCGGCTACCGTGCCGATCACGGCGACCACGGGCTTCTTCTCGGCGACGCGCCGCACTTCCTCATAAAGGCGCTCCGAGCCGGTCGTCGTGCCGCCGGGGCTCTCGATCTCCAGCAGCAAGGCCTTTGCTTGGCTGGACTCTCCGATCTTCTTGATCATATCGACCGTGTCGTCATCGCCGGTAATGAGGCCCTGCAACTCAAGGCGCGCAATATGCGGCGTGAGTTTATTGGCTGAGTCGGCGCCGCCGAGCCGCACAACGGCGACGAGACCCGCTATGCCGAGCGCGACAAGGGCGGCCAGTCGCCACCAGCCGAGCTTGCGGCGCATTCTTCGGCGATCAACGAAATAGTCCGTGGGAGTCGACATCGGGAAGTCCGCTTCTTGGCCTGGCGCGAGTTGCGTCGCAGCATCAGCAAGGTAATGCCGCGATCTGCAATTTGGAAGACGCAGACCTATCGACGCGTCGCTTCCATCGCCCAAGCGAGGTAGTCACGATCCGCTTCGCCGACGTCGACCCGCAGGATTTCGGGCGTCTCGTAGCTGTGCAAACGACGAACCAGATTCGCAAGCGCGGGATAATCTTCAGCGCGCGCTTTCATGTGCAGCAGAAATTCCGGCTCTTCGCGCATCTCGTCTTTCCAGACGTAATGGCTGCAAATGGGATGTATCTGAACACAGGCGGCGAGCTTTGCGGACAGCGCCGCGCGCGCGAGTTCTCGCGCCTTTTCCTCATCATCAATTGTCGTGACGAGGATCGCGAGCCCGCTCATGACGACCTCACCCGCCAATGACGGTCGTAAACACCTGCCCGCCGCGCGCCAAGGTGATTTTCCAGTAATAGGCGCGACCCGCCGTTATCTTCTCCAAGTCGCGGGTCGTCTCGATCTTTTGATCATTGACGCCGAGAATAATGTCGCCGCGCTGCAAATTGAGCTGCTGAGCGTAAGAGCCGTCATCGATCTCGGAGACGACAACGCCGTTGGTCGTTCCCTGTACGGACAATTCTTCGATGACCGCGGGAGAAATATTGATGACCGTCGCGCCGGCAAAAGGCGATGCGCCTTTGATCTTCACCGCGTCGCGCGAGGGCGTTTCCGGCGCTGGCGCGAGGCGAATTTGCGTCGTGATCTTTTTGCCGCTGCGGAGCACGCCGAGCGTCGCCTGACCCCCGAGCGGCTTGGTGGCGAGCCGATAGCCGACCGCTTCAGGATCGTCGGCCGTTTGGCCGTCCACTGAGATGATGACGTCGCCGCGCTTCAAGCCGGCCTCAGCCGATGGCCCCTTGGGATCGACGTCGGCCAGCAGCGCGCCGGTTGGACGATCAAGGCCCAGACCATCGGCGATCTCCTGCGAAAGCGTCTGTAACGTCGCACCCATCCACGCCCGCCGCACCTGCTTGCCGCCGCCCTTCGCCGCGGCGATCACGCTCTTGACCATGTTGACGGGGATCGCGAAGCCGATGCCGACCGATCCGCCGGACTTTGAAAAGATCGCGGAATTAATGCCGACGACGCGCCCGTTCATATCGACAAGCGGCCCGCCCGAGTTGCCGGGATTGATGGCGGCATCCGTCTGGATGAAGAAGCCGTAGTCGGAAATGCCGACATGTGTGCGCGCAAGCGCCGATATGATGCCTTGCGTCACCGTTTGGCCGACGCCAAAAGGATTGCCGATCGCAAGAGTCAAATCGCCGACTTCGAGCGCATCTGAATCGCCAAGCTCCATGGTCGGAAAATTGGCGCCGTCCGCGAGTTTCAACACCGCGAGATCGGTGCGCGGATCGCGCAACAAAATTTTTGCGGAGAATTCGCGCTTGTCGGCGAGCGCCACCTTCACGTCGGTCATCCCTTCGATGACGTGGTTGTTGGTGACAACGAGGCCAGTTTGATCGACGATCACGCCGGAGCCCAGCGACTGCGCCATGTTGCGCCCTGGCATGCCGCCTCCCCCGCCGAAAAAGCGTTGGAAGACCGGATCGTCGAACAGCGGATTGGCGGGCATGCGCTCGACGCGCGAAGCGAAAACGTTGACGACGGCGGGCTGCGCCTTTTTGACGATCGGCGCGAAGGAATAGATCAGTTCACCGCGGCTCGTCGGAACAGCGCGATCAGGGCCAGGCGGCGTAAAGCTCTCGACCCGGCCGGGCGGTTTCTGCGGGGCGGCTTCAGGTGAAACTTCGGCGCGCGTGGAAATGGAGAACGCTGAGAGGGCGCAGGCGAGCGCCGCAGTAATGATGTGACGCGCTGAGACGTTCATGAAGCGCTCATAAGCTTAATCCCCGCCGCGTATATAGACGCAAAGAAGCGAAACGGTAAGAACGCGCTTCGGAGCGCCACGGCCGACGTTTGCTTGGACTTAGAACGTTTTCGGCGCCGCATCCCGGTTACAATGAGAAGCGACGCCGTGATTGCTGATGGCCCTTGTGGCCGAAGCTGTCCTGTTTGGCCGACTACGCCGCTGTCTCTTCGGTCTGCGCCGGCCCGGAATCCTGTCCCTTGGCGTCAACGTCACGGTCGACGAATTCGATGACGGCGAGCGGCGCATTGTCGCCATAGCGGAAACCCGCCTTCAGCACGCGCGTATAACCGCCGTTGCGACCCTTGTAGCGAGGTCCCAGCACGTCGAAGAGCTTGCCGACGAGCTTCACGTCCTTGATCTGGGCGATCGCCTGCCGGCGCGCATGCAGGTCGCCGCGCTTGCCGAGCGTCACGAGCTTTTCGACGACGGGACGCAGATCCTTCGCCTTCGGCAGCGTGGTGACAATCTGTTCATGCTTGATGAGCGCCTGCGCCATATTGGCGAACATTGCTTTGCGGTGCTCATGCGTGCGCCCGAAGCGGCGCTTCTTGTGACCGTGATACATGCGGCTCTCCGTTGATTATGCGGCCGCCGTGCCAAGGAACGGCCGTCTCCATTATTTCCCTCTCCCGCTCGCGGGAGAGGGTGGCCCCGCGAAGCGGGGTCGGGTGAGGGCAACTGCTTGCCCCCTCATCCGTCGCGCATTCGCGCGACACCTTCTCCCGCAAGCGGGAGAAGGAGAAAACTCAATAATGCTCCTCGAACCTCTTCGCGAGATCGTCGATGTTCTCCGGCGGCCAGCCGGGAACTTCCATGCCAAGATGCAGACCCATCTGCGCCAGCACTTCCTTGATCTCGTTTAAGGACTTGCGGCCGAAGTTCGGCGTGCGCAGCATTTCGGCTTCCGACTTCTGGATGAGGTCGCCGATATAGACGATGTTGTCGTTCTTCAGGCAGTTCGCCGAACGCACCGAAAGCTCCAGCTCGTCGACCTTCTTCAAGAGCGCCGGATTGAAGGCAAGCTGCGGAATCGACGGGGCGGCCTCTTCGCGGCGCGGCTCCTCGAAATTGACGAAGACGTTGAGCTGGTCCTGCAGGATGCGCGCCGAAAAGGCGAGCGCGTCCTCGGGGCTGATCGCGCCATTCGTCTCGACCGTCAGAGTCAACTTGTCATAGTCGAGAACCTGGCCCTCGCGGGTGTTCTCAACGCGATAGCTGACCTTCTTGACCGGCGAATAGAGGCTGTCGATCGGAATGAGGCCGATCGGCGCGTCTTCGGCGCGGTTGCGGTCGGCCGGCGCATAGCCCTTGCCAGTCGCCACAGTGAATTCGATGCGGATCTCCGCGCCCTCATCGAGCGTGCAGATGACGAGTTCCGGGTTCAGAATCTGGACGTCGCCGGTCGCCTGGATGTCGCCGGCGGTGACGACGCCCGGTCCCGTCTTCTTGAGCGTCAGGCGCTTCACGCCCTCGCCCTGATACTTAATGGCGATGTCCTTGATGTTGAGGACGATGTCGGTCACGTCCTCACGCACGCCGGGGATCGACGAGAACTCATGCAGCACGCCATCGATGTGAATCGAGGTGATCGCCGCGCCCTGCAAGGACGATAGCAAGATGCGGCGAAGGGCGTTGCCGAGGGTCACGCCGAAGCCGCGCTCGAGCGGCTCGGCGACAGCCGTCGCCACGCGCTTCGGATCATCTCCGGCCGTGACTTCGAGCTTGTTCGGCTTGATGAGTTCCTGCCAGTTCTTCTGGATGCTCACTTGGAGGCCTTTCCTTGAAGCTCCTGAATGCGGCGTCGGGGCATGCGCCGCGCGCCGCGCGAAATCAAATCAGACAATCTGAAATGCCTCAGACGCGGCGGCGCTTGCGCGGCCGGCAACCATTGTGGGGAATGGGCGTCACGTCGCGGATCGACGTGACGGTGAAACCAGCCGCCTGCAGCGCCCGTAGCGCCGACTCACGGCCAGAGCCCGGACCGGAGACCTCGACTTCGAGCGTGCGCACGCCGTGTTCGCCGGCCTTGCGGGCGGCGTCCTCGGCGGCCATCTGCGCCGCGTAAGGCGTCGATTTGCGCGAGCCCTTGAAGCCCATCGAGCCCGCAGAGGACCACGACACGGTGTTGCCCTGTGCGTCGGTAATGGTGATCATCGTGTTGTTGAACGTCGAATTCACATGCGCGACGCCGGAAACGATGTTCTTGCGCTCGCGGCGACGAACGCGCGTTGTGTCCTTGGCCATTGTTCAGTTTGCCTTTCGATATCAACGCCGCCGTAGCGCCAGCGGCTCCACCTGACGGGGCAGTCGACAGAGCGGCGATCGACAATCGTTCGACTGCCGAAGCCCAACTGGCGACCGCCGGAATTATTTCTTCTTGCCGGCGATCGGCTTCGCCTTGCCCTTGCGGGTGCGGGCGTTGGTATGCGTGCGCTGGCCGCGCACCGGGAGCTGACGGCGATGGCGCAGGCCGCGATAGCAGCCAAGATCCATGAGGCGCTTGATGTTGATCGCCACCTCGCGGCGCAAATCGCCCTCGACCATGTAATCGCGGTCGATCGTCTCGCGAATCTGCAGGACTTCCGCGTCGGTGAGCTGCGACACACGACGCTCCGACGGGATGCTCACCTTTTCGCAGATCTCCGCCGCCTTTTTGGCGCCGATGCCGTGGATATATTGGAGCGCGATAACGACGCGCTTATTCGTTGGGATATTGACGCCAGCAATACGGGCCACAGTGTCTCTCCATTTGGGAAGGAGCGTAAAGCTCCGGTATTGCGTCCGCGTCCGGTGGAGCCCGGCCCATGCGGACGGTTGCGAACCGTTTTCATACGAAAACAGGCCCCGCCCCCCAAGCCGGGAGCCGGAGCCGCCTGTCCAACAACGTGAAGATCGCTTATTTAGGGGCGAATGGCCCTCGGGTCAAGCGGCTTCACGAAAATAACTAGCGGTCGACAGCGGCGCCGGCGAGCGCCCGATCAATCGCCGCCGTCACCTCATCGATTGGCGCCATTCCGTCGATTTTGGTCAGTTCGCTCCGCCCCGCGTAATGCGCCGAGACCGGCGCAGTCTGGGCGCGATAGGCTTCGAGCCGCGTTTTGAAGCTTTCTGGATTGTCGTCGGCCCGCACGGCGCCGCCCGCGGCGCGGGTCTCATTGACCCGCTTGCGCATCCGGTCGACGAGCGCGCCTTCGTCGACGGCAAGTTCGAGCACGGCGTCAAGCGACAGGCCTCTGCGGTCGAGCAGCTTCTGCAGCGCCTTGGCCTGCGCCACAGTGCGCGGAAAGCCGTCGAGAATGAAGCCGTTAGCGCAGTCTGGCGAATCGAGTCGTTCGTCGATCAGTCCGATCACGACTTCGTCCGGCACCAATGATCCGGCGTCCATGATCTCCTTGGCCCTAAGGCCAATCGGGGTTCTCGCGGCGACCGCGGCGCGCAGCATGTCGCCTGTCGAAAGCTGCGGCACGCCGTGCTTCTCGACCAAACGCGCCGCCTGAGTTCCCTTGCCGGCCCCCGGCGGACCGAGCAGCACCAGCCTCATCGAGTGCGCTTCCCGCCACGAAGCTTGGCCTTGCGGATCAGCCCTTCATATTGCTGAGCCTGCATATGGCCGTGGATTTGGGCCACCGTATCCATGGTGACGCTGACGACGATGAGCAGCGACGTGCCGCCGAAATAGAATGGCAGATTGGCGTAGGCGATCAGCCCCTCTGGAATGAGGCAGATGATCGCCAGATAGGCCGCGCCCAGCACGGTGATCCGCATTAGAACGTCGTCGATGAATTTCGCCGTACGCTCGCCGGGACGGATGCCCGGCAGGAAGCCGCCATGCTTCTTGAGATTGTCCGCGGTCTCAACCGGATTGAACACGATCGCGGTGTAAAAGAAGGCGAAGAAGACGATCAATCCGACATAGGCGAGCATATAAAGCGGCCGGCCGTGGCCGAAATAGGCGGAGATCGTCGCGAAAATGCTTTCGCTGCCGGTCGATTGGTAGAAACTCGCCACCGTCGTCGGCAAAAGCAGGAGCGACGACGCGAAGATCGGCGGGATGACGCCGGAGGTGTTGAGCTTCAGCGGCAGGAAGGACGTCTGCCCCTCATAGACGCGGTTGCCGTGCTGGCGCTTGGGATAGGTGATCAGCAGACGCCGCTGCGCGCGCTCCATGAACACGATGAAGGCGACGACCGCGAAGGACATGGCGATGACGCCGATGATCAGCGCCGTCGAAATCGCGCCTTGCCGGCCCAGTTCGAGCGTCGACACGATCGCCGACGGGAAAGCGGCGACGATGCCGGCGAAAATGATAAGCGACGATCCGTTGCCGATGCCGCGCGAGGTGATCTGCTCGCCAAGCCACATGAGGAACATCGTGCCGCCGACAAGCGTCACGACCGTTGTGATGCGGAAGAAGATGCCCGGATCGGTGACGACGCCCTGCTGGCCCTCGAGCCCGATCGCCATGGCGTAGGCCTGGAACGTCGCCAACGCGACCGTGAGGTAGCGAGTATATTGATTGAGGACTTTACGCCCCTGCTCGCCTTCTTTCTTGAGCGATTCGAGCGTCGGAATGACCGAGGTCATCAGCTGGATGATGATCGACGCCGAAATATACGGCATGATGTTGAGCGCGAAGATCGCGCGGCGCTGCACGGCGCCGCCAGCGAACATATTGAAGAGCTCCAACATACCCTTCGACTGGCCAAAGAAGCTCTTCGCAAAGGCTTCCGGATCTATGCCGGGCAGCGGCACGTAAGTGCCGAGGCGATAGACGATCAGCGCGCCCAGCGTGAACCAGATGCGCTTCTTCAATTCCTCGGATTTGCCGAAGGCGGAGAGATTGACGTTGGCCGCGAGTTGCTCGGCTGCCGATGCCATGAAAGAACTCCCCTATGTCGCCGCTCTCACAGGCGACGCATTTTGTTGTGCGGAGCGCTCGGAGCGTAGGCGGCTTATGCGAGGCCGCCCAGCCAGTAGAAGCGCTGATATAAAACAACGCGGCCGCTCATGCGAGAGCGGCCGCGGTTTTGCTTTACGCCGCCGGCGGCTCGCCAGCGAGAAGTTTCACGGAGCCGCCTGCGCCTTCGATGGCGGCGACGGCCGACTTCGAGGCCGCTGAAACCTCGAAGGCGAGCTTCGCTTTCAACTCGCCTTGGCCGAGGATCTTCACCCCGTCGCGCCGCTTGGTGACGACGCCGGCTGCGAGCAGCGCGTCGAGCGTTATCGGGGCTTTGGCGTCGAGCTTGCCGGCGTCCACCGCCTGCTGAATGCGCCCCAGGTTGACTTCGTTGTAGTCGACCGAGAACGGATTGTAGAATCCGCGCTTCGGCAAGCGCCGATGCAGCGGCATCTGACCGCCCTCGAAGCCCTTGATCGCGACGCCCGTGCGCGCCTTCTGGCCCTTGACGCCGCGTCCGCCGGTCTTGCCCTTGCCGGAGCCGATGCCGCGGCCGACGCGCATGCGGTTCTTGCTTGCGCCGGGATTGTCGGAAATTTCGTTGAGTTTCATGGCCGCGTCCTCACTTCCCGTCGACGGTTTTGCCGTCGACGATTTTGACGAGATGCGCCACTTTGGCGATCATGCCGCGCACGGCCGGCGTGTCTTCCAGCGCGCGGCGGCGGCCGATGCGGGTCAAGCCGAGACCGAGCAGCGTGCGGCGCTGACGCTCGGGACGACCGATCGGGCTGCCGATCTGCTCGACGACGATCTGCTGTTTGCTCTTCGCCATGGGTCGCCTCCTTACGCGTCGACGGCGTCGGCGTCGACGCCCTGACGGCGCGACTGCAGCACCGAGACTTTCAGCGAACGGCGCGCCGCGACAGAGCGCGGCGAGTCCTCGCGGCCGAGCGCATTAAAGGTCGCGCGGATCATGTTGTAGGGGTTCGACGAGCCCTGGCTCTTCGCCACGACGTCGTGCATGCCGAGCGTCTCGAAGACGGCGCGCATCGGACCGCCGGCGATGATGCCCGTGCCCGCCGGCGCCGCGCGCAGAATGACGCGGCCAGCGCCATGGCGGCCCTGAACGTCATGATGCAGCGTGCGGCCTTCGCGCAACGGCACGCGGATCAGCGCGCGCTTGGCCGCTTCCGTCGCTTTGCGGATCGCCTCAGGCACTTCGCGCGCCTTGCCGTGTCCGTAGCCGACGCGACCCTTCTGGTCGCCGACGACGACAAGCGCGGCGAAGCCGAAGCGCCGACCGCCCTTCACCACCTTGGCGACGCGATTGATGTGGACCAGACGATCCACAAATTCGCTGTCGCGCTCCTCACGATCCCGATCGCGGCCGCGACCGCCTTCTCCTTCACGCGCCATTTTCTCTTCCGTCACTTACGCGGCGCGTCGCTGCGCCGCTCGCTTCGTGTTCGTCCCTCTCCCGCAAGCCGGAGAAGGAAAACTAGAATTCCAAACCGCCCTCGCGGGCGCCTTCAGCCAGCGCCTTGACGCGGCCGTGATACATATAGGCGCCGCGGTCGAACACGACCTGTTTGACGCCTTTGGCGACGGCGCGCTCAGCGAGGAGCTTGCCGACGACCTTCGCCGCATCGACGTTCGCGCCGGTCTTCAGACCGTCGCGGTTCGCCTTCTCGAGCGAAGAAGCGGCGACCACCGTCGCGCCCTTCTCATCGTCGATGATCTGCGCATAAATCTGCTTCGACGAGCGAAACACCGACAGACGCAACCGCCCATTGGCGCGCTCGCGGATCGCCCGGCGCACCCGCGCCTTGCGACGCTGTTCGACTTTGACATCCCTGGCCATGGCGGGTCCTTACTTCTTCTTGCCTTCCTTGCGGAAGATGAATTCATTGGCGTATTTGACGCCCTTGCCCTTGTAAGGCTCGGGGCCGCGCAAGGCGCGGATTTCGGCGGCGACCTGGCCGACCTGCTGCTTATCCATGCCGCTGACGGTGATTTCAGTCGGCTTCGGCGTCACAATCGCGATGCCGGCCGGGATCGGATAGTTCACGTCATGCGAATAGCCGAGCGCGAGCTGCAACGTCTTGCCCTGCACCGCAGCGCGATAGCCGACGCCGGTGATCTCGAGCTTCTTTTCAAATCCCGCCGTCACGCCGACGAGGATATTGTTGATCCGCGCGCGCGACGTGCCCCACAGCGCGCGGGCGCGCTTTGAGTCATCGCGTGGTTCAACCTTGATGGCGTTGTCCTGCTGGGCGACGGAAACGTCGTCGGGAACCAGAAACTCCAGTTGGCCCTTCGCGCCCTTCACCTGCACGAGCTGGCCGTCCACCTTGGCGGTAACGCCGGCGGGAACGACGACAGGCTTCTTGCCGATACGAGACATTGTTGCAAATCCTGTTTGATGAGGCGCAAGGCTTAGAAGACCTTGCACAGCACCTCGCCGCCGACATTGTTCTCGCGCGCCGCGTGATCGGCCATCACGCCCTTCGGCGTCGACACGATGGTGACGCCAAGGCCATTCGCCACGCGCGGCACCGCGCCAACCGCCGCGTAGACGCGACGGCCCGGACGCGACACGCGTTCAATCTGTTTGATGACCGGCTGGCCGTCGAAATATTTCAGTTCGATTTCGAATTCGGTGCGGCCATTGCCAAAGTCAGTGCTGCTATAGCCGCGGATATAGCCCTCTTCCTTCAGCACGTCGAGCACATGCCCGCGCAGCTTCGAGCCCGGCGAGGACACCTTGTCCTTGCGGCGCATCTGCGCGTTGCGGATGCGGGTGAGGAGATCGCCCAACGGATCGTTGATCGCCATCTGTTCGTCTCCTTACCAGCTCGACTTCACGAGACCGGGCACAAGGCCGCGCGACCCGAGTTCGCGCAGCGCGATGCGCGACATTTTCAGCTTACGATAAAAGGCGCGCGGGCGGCCCGACACTTCACAGCGATTGCGAACCCGCACCTGCGCCGAATTGCGCGGAAGCTCCGCAAGCTTGAGACGCGCCTCGAACTGCTCTTCGACGCTCAGCGATTTATCCTTGGCGGCCGCCTTCAGCCGCGCGCGACGTCCGGCGTAGGACTTCACGAGCTTTTGCTTCCGCTTGTTGTTCTCAATCGCGCTTTTCTTCGCCATTACCAGTTTCGCCTTTCGGTATCCGCGTTTGAGGAGCTCTTAAGCCCTCACTGCCGGAACGGGAAATTGAACGCCTTCAGCAAGGCGCGCGCCTCTTCGTCGCTCTTGGCCGTCGTGCAGACGATCACGTCCATGCCTAAGATCGACTCGGCCTTGTCGTAGTCGATCTCGGGGAACACGATGTGCTCCTTGATGCCGAGCGCATAATTGCCGCGTCCATCGAACGACTTCGGATTTAATCCGCGGAAGTCGCGAACGCGCGGCAATGCGACGGTGATCAGTCGGTCGAGGAACTCGTACATGCGCGTCTTGCGCAGAGTCACCTTCGCGCCGATCGGCATGTTCTCGCGCAGCTTGAAGGTCGAAATCGCCTTGCGCGCGCGGGTGACGACCGGCTTCTGCCCGGCAATGAGGCCGAGATCAGCCGCCGCGGCCGACGCCTTCTTGCTGTCGTTGACGGATTCGCCGACGCCCATGTTGAGCACGATCTTCTCGATCGTCGGCACTTCAAGCGCGTTCTTGTAGCCGAACTGCTTGGTGAGCGCCTCGCGCACGACCTCGTCGTAGTGCTTCTTCATGCGCGGCGTATAGGCGTCGCCGTCGCCAGCGACCGGAGCCTTGGCGGGCTTCGCCTCGCCTTCGGCCTTCGCCGGCTTTTCCTTCGCGGCGGCGGGCTTGTCGGCGGATTTTTCGGCGGGCTTGGCGGCCTTCTTCGGCTCCTTCGCCTCCGCGCCCTCGGCGGCGGGCTTTTGAGCCTTAGCGGGCTTTTCGGCCTTCGGCTTCTTTTCCTCAGCCATCGATCAATTCTCCGGAACGCTTGGCGACGCGGACCTTACGGCCATCGTCGAGAATCTTGAATCCGACGCGCGTCGCCTTGCCGTCCTTGGGATCGGCGAGCGCGAGGTTCGATAAGTCGATCGACGCGGCCTTGTTGACGATGCCGGCTTCGCGATCCTTGGTCTGACGCTGATGGCGCTTGACCATATTGACGCCGTCGACGACCGCGCGCCCTTCGCTTGGAATCACGCGCAGCACTTCGCCCCCGCGGCCCTTGTCGCGGCCGGCGAGAACGATGACCTTGTCGCCCTTCTTGATTTTGGCGGCCATTACAGAACCTCCGGAGCGAGCGAGATGATCTTCATGTGGTTTTTGGCGCGCAGCTCGCGCGGCACCGGTCCGAAGATACGGGTGCCGATCGGCTCTTTCTGATTATTGATCAGCACGGCGGCGTTCGAATCGAAACGAATGACGGAGCCGTCCGAACGCTTGATGTCCTTCGAGGTGCGCACGACGACGGCCTTGAGCACGTCGCCCTTCTTCACGCGGCCGCGCGGAATCGCCTCCTTGATCGACACGACAATGATGTCGCCGACGCCGGCGTATTTGCGCTTTGAGCCGCCCAGCACCTTGATGCACATCACGCGGCGCGCGCCGGAGTTGTCGGCGACGTCGAGATTGGTTTGCATCTGAATCATGGCTTACCCGCCTTTCATTCCGGTCTGGTTTCGGCAAGCCCGCTTTGGACTGCGCCGACTTCGTCCGGACAGTTCATTCCCAAACTACGCCTTGGCCGCCTCTCCGACGACGCGCCAGCGCTTCAACTTCGAAATCGGCGCGGTCTCTTCGATCGTCACCGCATCGCCCACCTTGAACGCGCCGTTCTCGTCATGGGCGTGATAGTTCTTCGTGCGGCGCACCGTCTTCTGGAACAGCGGGTGCGTGAACCGGCGCTCGACCTTCACCACCACGGTCTTGTTCTGCTTGTCGCTGACGACGACGCCCTGGAGAATTCGCTTCGGCATGGCGCTTTAACCTTGCTTTTCAGTGCGCTTCTGCGCGGCGATGGTTTTGGCGCGGGCGATGTCGCGACGAACGACGCGCACGCGTGAGGTGTTCTCGAGCTGTCCGGTCGCACGCTGGAAGCGCAGATTGAACTGCTCTTTCTTGAGCTTCAGCACTTCGTCATTGAGCTGATCTTCGCTCATTGTCTTGATGTCGGAGAGGCGCTGTTTGGATTTCATCACGTCCCCCTTACTCAGCGATGCGTTCGATGAAGCGCGTCTTGATCGGCAGCTTCGCGGCGGCGAGCGTTAGAGCTTCGCGCGCGAGCGGCGCCGGCACGCCGTCGATTTCGAACATGATGCGGCCGGGCGCGACGCGCACCGCCCAGAATTCCGGCGCGCCCTTGCCCTTGCCCATGCGCACTTCGGTCGGCTTCTTGGAGACCGGCACGTCGGGGAAGATGCGGATCCAGACGCGGCCGGCGCGCTTCATGTGACGCGTCATGGCGCGGCGCGCTGCTTCGATCTGGCGCGCGGTGATGCGCTCCGGCTCCAGCGCCTTGAGGCCGAACTGACCGAAGTCCAGCGAATAGCCCGCCTTGGAGGCGCCCCGGATGCGGCCCTTGAAGGCCTTGCGGAACTTGGTGCGTTTGGGTTGCAGCATGATAGCGCTCTTTGATCTTTATCGTTACGCCGCGTCGCGCGGTTCGCGCGGCTCGCGCCGGCGGCGTTCGCCGCCGCGGTCGCGATCGCGGTCATGATGATCGCCGCCGGACGCCTGTTCGGCCGCCTTCTTGTCCTGCGCCATCGGATCGTGCTCAAGGATTTCGCCCTTGAAGATCCAGACCTTGATGCCGCAAGCGCCATAGGCGGTGTGCGCGGTCGCCGTGCCGTAATCGACGTCGGCGCGCAGCGTATGCAGCGGCACGCGGCCTTCGCGATACCATTCGAGACGCGCGATCTCAGCGCCGCCGAGACGGCCCGAGCAATTGATGCGGATGCCCTGCGCGCCCAGGCGAATGGCCGACTGTACGGCGCGTTTCATCGCGCGGCGGAACGCGACGCGGCGCTCGAGCTGCTGGGCGATCGACTCGGCGACGAGCGCGGCCTCGGTTTCGGGCTTGCGCACTTCGACGATATTGATGACGACCTCGCTGCCCGTCAGCTTGCCGACGAGCTTGCGGATCTTGTCGATGTCCGCGCCCTTCTTGCCGATGACGACGCCGGGACGCGCCGAATGGATCGTCACGCGGCACTTCTTGTGCGGGCGCTCGATGACGATTTTCGACACCGCCGCCTGCTTCAAGGTTTTCGACACCGCCTCGCGAATCGCCATGTCTTCGTGCAGCAGCTTGGCGTATTCGCCCTTATTGGCGAACCAGCGCGAGTCCCAGGTGCGGTTGACGCCCAGTCGCAGCCCGATCGGATTAACCTTCTGACCCATGGTTTTAAATCCTCTAGGCGTTGGCTTGCGCTTCGACTTCGCGCACGATGATCGTCAGATTGGCGAAGGGCTTTTCGATGCGGCTCGCCCGTCCGCGGGCGCGCGCATGGAAGCGCTTCATCACCAGCGCCTTGCCGACGAATGCCTGAGCGACGATGAGATCGTCGACGTCGAGGCCGTGATTGTTCTCGGCGTTGGCGATGGCGCTTTCCAGCGTCTTCTTCACCTCATGCGCGATTCGCTTTCTGGAGAACTCCAGATCGGCGAGCGCGCGATCCACCTTCTTGCCGCGGATCAACTGCGCGAGCAGATTGAGCTTCTGCGGCGACACGCGCAGCATGCGCGCGACGGCCTTCGCTTCGTTCTCCGCAAGCCGGGGCGGATTGGCTTCCTTCGACATCGTTAGCCCCTCTTAGCCTTCTTGTCGGCGGCGTGGCCGTGGAACGTGCGCGTCGGCGCAAATTCTCCGAATTTGTGCCCGATCATGTCTTCCGACACGGACACGGGAATATGCTTCTGGCCGTTGTGCACGCCGAAGGTCAGTCCCACGAATTGCGGGAGGATCGTGGAGCGGCGGCTCCAGATCTTGATCACCTCTGAGCGGCCCGAGGCGCGCGAGGCCTCGGCCTTCTTCAGAAGATAGCCGTCGACGAACGGGCCCTTCCAGATCGAGCGAGACATGGTTAGCCCTTCTTCTTGCGATTGTGCCGCGAGGACACAATGAAACGATCGGTGGATTTATTGGTGCGCGTCTTCTTGCCCTTGGTCGGCTTGCCCCAGGGCGTGACGGGATGACGTCCGCCCGAGGTGCGGCCTTCGCCGCCGCCATGCGGATGGTCGATCGGGTTCATGGTGACGCCGCGGTTGTGCGGACGACGGCCGAGCCAGCGCGAACGCCCAGCCTTGCCGATCGACGTGTTCATATGATCCGGATTGGACACGGCGCCGATCGTGGCGAAGCACTGGCCATGCACAAGGCGCTGCTCGCCTGAATTCAGGCGGACGATCACATAGCCCTGGTCGCGGCCGACGATCTGCGCGTAGGTTCCAGCCGAACGGGCGATGGCGCCGCCCTTGCCGATTTTCATCTCAACATTGTGCACGATCGCGCCGACGGGAATGTTGGCGATCGGCATGGCGTTGCCGGGCTTCACGTCGACCTGATTGCCGGCGATCACCTCATCGCCGACGGCAAGCCGTTGCGGCGCGAGAATATAGGCGAGCTCATTGTCCGAATAACGAATGAGGGCGATGAACGCCGTACGGTTCGGATCATATTCGAGCCGCTCGACCTTGCCCGGAACATCGAGCTTGCGCCGCTTGAAATCGACGATGCGATAGGCCTGCTTGTGACCGCCGCCGCGAAAGCGCACGGTGACGCGGCCGGCGTTATTGCGCCCGCCGTTTGAGGTCTTGCCCTCGGTCAGCGTCTTGACCGGCTTGCCCTTGTAAAGCTCACTGCGGTCCACGATGACGAGCTGGCGAAGGCTCGGCGTGACCGGCTTGAATGTCTTCAGCGCCATAGTTCTATCCTCACGCCTTCCTTACAGTCCGGTCGTCACGTCGATCTTGTGGCCCTCGGCGAGAGTCACGACCGCCTTTTTCACGTCGCTCTGCTGGCCGCGCTGGCCTCGGAACGTCTTGATCTTGCCTTTGCGGACGAGCGTGTTGACGCTCTCGACCTTGACGTCGAAGAGACCCTCGACAGCCGCCTTGATCTGCGGCTTCGTTGCAGTCTTTGCGACTTTGAAAACGACCTTATTGCTCTCCGAGGCGAGCGTCGCCTTCTCGGTGATGACCGGCGACACGATCACGTCGTAATGGCGAACGTCCTTGCTCATTTCAGTCGCGCCTCCAGCGCATCCACTGCGGCGCGGGTCAACACCAGCTTCTCGCGGCGGAGGATGTCGTAAACATTGACGCCGTCGACGGGCAGAACGTCGATCTTTGGAAGATTGCGGGCAGCGAGCACGAAATTATTCTGCGGCGCGCCGCCAACGATGATGATCGCGTTCTCGAGGCCCGTCTTGGCGAAGCCGGACGCGAGCAGTTTCGTCTTGGGTTCGGCGAGCTCCGCTTTCTCCCAGACGATGATGCCGCCGTCCTTCGCCTTCGCGGACAGAGCGTGTTTCAGCGCGAGCTGGCGCACCTTCTTCGGCAGGTCATGCGCGTGGCTGCGCACCACTGGACCGAAGGCGCGTCCGCCGCCGCGGAACTGCGGCGCGCGCGCAGAGCCATGACGGGCCCCGCCGGTGCCCTTCTGCTTATGCAGCTTCTTGCCCGTGCGCGCGATGTCGGCGCGGTTCTTCACCGCATGGGTGCCGGCGCGCCGCTTGGCAAGCTGCCAACGGATCATGCGGAAGATGAGGTCCTTGCGCGGCTCGAGGCCGAAGACCTCATCGGAGAGTTCGATCGAACCGGCCGCCTGGCCGTCGAACGACGTGACGTCGATCTTCACGGCTCAGTCCTCCTTCTTCTCTTCTTGCGGAGCGGCGTCCGAACCTGCGGCTTCGCCCTGCCCATCGCCGAGGCGGAATTTGCCCGGCTGCGGCGCATCCTTCGGCAGCACGCGCTTCACCGCGTCGCGCACGAAAATCCAGCCGCCGGCCGTGCCCGGCACCGCGCCCTCGACGAGCAACAGTCCACGATCGGGGTCGGTCTGCACGACGCGCAGATTTTGCGTGGTGACGCGCTCGACGCCCATATGGCCGGCCATTTTCTTGTTCTTGAAGGTCTTGCCCGGGTCCTGACGGCCGCCGGTCGAACCATGCGAACGATGCGAAATCGAGACGCCGTGCGATGCGCGCAGACCGCCGAAGCCCCAGCGCTTCATCGGACCCGCGAAGCCCTTGCCCGTCGATGTGCCCGTCACGTCGACGAACTGGCCGACGACGAAATGATCCGCCGTGATCTCCGCGCCTATCGGCAGCAGCTCTTCCTCGTTCACGCGGAACTCGGCGAGCTTCATCTTCGGCTCGACCGAGGCCGCGGCGAAACGCGCGCGCTCAGCCTTGGAGACGTTCTTCACTTTGGCGCGGCCGATGCCGAGCTGAACGGCGGTGTAGCCGTTCTTTTCCTTGGTCCGCTGCGCGACGACCTGACAGCCGTCGAGCTTTAGAACCGTGACAGGCACATGCTCGCCCGCCTCCGTAAAGACGCGGGTCATTCCGACCTTTTGCGCGATGACGCCCGACCGCATGATCCAATCCTTCGCAAAGCGCGCTCTCTTTCTTGAAAGGAGCGCCGCCTGAATTCCCTTAGAGCTTGATCTCGACGTCGACGCCGGCGGCGAGATCGAGCTTCATCAGCGCGTCCACCGTCTGCGGGGTGGGATCGACGATATCGAGAACGCGCTTATGCGTCCTGATCTCGAACTGTTCGCGCGACTTCTTGTCGATGTGCGGCGAACGGTTCACCGTGAATTTTTCGATGCGCGTCGGCAGCGGAATCGGGCCGCGGACCTGAGCGCCCGTGCGCTTGGCCGTCGAGACGATTTCCTTCGTCGACGTGTCGAGAATCCGGTGATCGAACGCCTTTAGGCGAATCCGGATATTTTGACCGTTCATTGTCTCGTCCTTTGGGACCGCGAGCGGCTCTGCTCGCCTTCATGCGCCGCGCGATGTCGCGTGGCTTTGTTCACAAGAGCAAGCGTTTAGCCCGCGGCCCGGATTCGCTTTACTCGATGATGCTGGCGACGACGCCGGCGCCGACAGTTCTGCCGCCTTCACGGATGGCGAAGCGCAGCTTCTCCTCCATGGCGATCGGCACGATCAGCACAACGTCCATCGTCACATTGTCGCCCGGCATCACCATCTCGACGCCGTCGGGAAGCGTGACGATTCCCGTCACATCCGTCGTGCGGAAATAGAACTGCGGACGATAATTGGTGAAGAACGGCGTGTGGCGGCCGCCCTCTTCCTTCGTCAGGATGTAAGCCTCGGCCTTGAACTTCGTGTGCGGCTTCACCGAACCCGGCTTGCACAGAACCTGGCCGCGCTCGACGTCCTCGCGCTTCGTGCCGCGCAGCAGGCAGCCGACATTGTCGCCCGCCTCGCCCTGGTCGAGCAGCTTGCGGAACATCTCGACGCCCGTCACCGTCGTCTTGGTCGTCGGGCGGATGCCGACGATCTCGACTTCCTCGCCGACCTTCACCACGCCGCGCTCGATGCGCCCCGTCACCACCGTGCCGCGGCCCGAAATCGAGAACACGTCCTCGACCGGCATCAGGAAGGGCTGATCCTTCGGGCGCTCCGGCTGCGGAATATATTT
>VGDT01000020.1 GCA_016869595.1 Alphaproteobacteria bacterium | reverse complement strand
GGTGGACGGCTGGGAGAGCCTCGCCGAAAAGCCTTCCGATCAGCTCATTGACCTCGCCGCTTGATCGGATAGCATCATCCCGCTCGGAACTGCGTCAGCAAATTCCAACACGATTCGCGACGGGACCCGGTCGCGCGGCTGACGCCCAAGTCTTTTTTTAGCTCCTCGACGATTTCCCTCGAAGGTTTATCCACGGTTTCCGTCAGAAGCTGGCGGAGAGCGTCTTCCCGCCGCTTGCAGGATTTCAGACGATGGTCTTCTTCAAAGTTGCCGCTCATTTATTCGCTCTTTTGTTGCTCTTTTTTGGCGACTGTTATTCTCTGAGTAGCGTCAACGAGCTCCTGCTCACGCTCAGTTCAGACATAGCGCGGCCAGAGTTACAGAGGCGGCGCCTGTTTCTTGTAAATGCACGGGAAGCCAATCCAACATGGGCGCGCTGCAGCCGTCTCTTCTTGGGAGCGATTCACTTCACGCGTATCGCGTCTTTAACGCTGCTTCCTTGAGTCTCCCGGCAGTGAGCGTACATTGCGACAGTCCAAAAAAAAACATGAGGTGACAGCGTCGAGCAATAGGACGCCATATTGACCTTGTCTTTTAGCTTCCCTTCCAGGGTTCTGCGTCTTGGATAGAGATCGTCCCGACTCGGGGAGATCGAGTCGGGACGATCGGGCGCCTGGGGGAGGGAAGAGGACGAACCGCGTTACGGTTAAAGATTGAGCGCTCTGTTCACGGTTGGAATAAAGATCGCAAAGAGAAACACGCAAAAGGCGACCCAAAAGGCGACCCAGCCGAGTTCATTGATCGAGTGCAAAGTCTTCATCCGTTCCTCTCATGTGGACTGCCGCGGAACGCTGCCGATCAGCGCTGACTCGATCTTCACCGATTCAATTCTGCGCACAATAGGTATAACTTGCGTCAACATGTCGCAATTCTGGCTATATTGTGTTTGAGATCATTCTAAAATGGCGCAGTTTCATATTATAATACATCTAAACTCGACTTAACGCTGCAAAGTTACTAATGTATCAAGTTAAATACAAAACAGCGTCTCAGAATTATAGACAATTTAATTAGTTCTAAACAGCATTTAGCACAAATTGTCGCACGCCGAATACTATATTGTTCTTGGTATTCGCATGATAGCGTCTTTCCAGCTGTGAATGCCGCCGCGTCATGGTTTGCACGTCGCGAGCGGTCAACGCGCAAAGCGATCGCGGCCGCTTCAAGCGGCGGCGATCAGCGCCGCGTCGAGAATCACAGCAACGGGAGGCCCAGCGCCAACCGAGACGGCAAACGTCTCGAACCCAAAGAGGAGAGGCATTGATGAATCTGACGACAGAAAAAGCCGCCGGCGTCGCACGAGCCGGCGAAGTCGATACGATCGTGAACTACAAGCCCGCCTATATCACCATGGGCGTCATGCTGGTGTTCTACGTCGGCATCCGCATCTATGAGCAATATTTTGGATGGAAGGCCGGCCTCGACTCTTTCGCGCCTGAATTCCAGACCTATTGGATGAACTTGATGTGGACAGAGCTGCCGCTCGAGTTCGTCGCCTTCTGCGGCATCGGCGGCTATCTGTGGAAGACGCGCGATCGCAATATCGACGCCGTCGCGCCGCGAGAAGAGATGCGTCGCATCTTGACGCTCATCGGCTGGCTCGCGGTTTACGCCTTCTCGGTCTATTGGGGCGCGTCTTACTTCACCGAGCAGGACGGCACCTGGCACCAGACGGTCATTCGCGACACCGACTTCACGCCGAGCCACATCCTGGAGTTCTACCTCAGCTATCCGATCTACATCATCTGCGGCTGGGGCGCCTTCATGTACGCGCATACGCGCATTCCGCAGTTCGCGAAGAGAATCTCGCTCGCCTTTCTGATGTTCTTCGCCGGGCCGTTCATGATCTTCCCGAATATCGGCCTGAATGAGTGGGGACACACCTTCTGGTTCATGGAAGAGCTGTTCACGGCGCCGCTGCACTGGGGCTTCGTGTTCTTCGGCTGGTTTGCGCTCGCCGTTTTTGGCGTGGCGCGTCAGGTGCTCGACCGCGTGATTGAACTCAGCAAAGAGTACGAGAAGGACGCGCTCGCGCTCTAACGGCGCACGAACTCGTTCATCAACGCAACAAAAAAACAGGAAAGCGGCCGCCAATCACAGGGCGGAGCCCGGCGGGCCGCCGCTTCCTTTCAACAGATCAATCATAAGAGAGGAAAACATGTCGGCATCGACTGAAACAGGCTCGCCGGCTGGCAAGACCTGGAAATCGAAGGAAGAGTTTCTCGGCTGCGTCATCCTGACGGACTGGATCCTTCTGGTGATCCTATTCGCCGTGCTGCTCGGCTCTTTCCACATCCACTACATGCTGCTCGCCGGCGACTGGGACTTCTGGATCGATTTTAAGGACCGCCGCATGTGGCCGACCGTGGCGCCGATTGTCGCCATGTGCTTCGCCGCCGCCTCGCAGTCCTTCTTCTGGACGAGGTTCCGGTTACCGATCGGCGCAACGACCGTGGTGCTGGCCCTGCTCGTTGGCGAGTGGATCAACCGCTACGACAACTTCTGGGGCTGGACCTTCTTCCCGATCAACCTCGTTTTCCCGTCGGCGCTCATTCCCATGGGCTTCTGGCTGGATATCGTGCTGATGATCTCGGGCAGCTGGCTCATCACGGCGGTCGTCGGCGGCCTTGGCTGGGGCCTGTTGTTCTATCCGATCAATTGGCCCGTCTTGGCGCAATATCATCAGGCCGCTGAAATCGACGGCGTGCTGCTCACGCTCGCCGACCTCATCGGCTTCAACTACGTCCGCACCGGCACGCCGGAATATATCCGCATGGTCGAGCGCGGCACGCTGCGCACCTTCGGTAAGGACGTTGTGCCGGTCGCGGCCTTCTTCTCCGGCTTCATCTCGATGCTCGTCTACTTCCTGTGGTGGAACATGGGCAAATGGTTCTCGACGACGAAATATCTCGAAATCGAAGAGGTCTAGAACGCCAACGAACCATCAGACCGGAGCCGGTCCCGGCTCCGGCGGCGAAAGAGAATTCAAGGGAGTAGCTCCAAATGAAAAGCTTGAATATCCAATCGATGGCCAAATGCGTGACGGCGCGCGCCGTTCGCCTTTGGATCTTCGGATTAGCGGTCGCTGGCGCGATAACCACCTTGCCGGCGGCGACGCCCGCCGCTGCGCATGGCGAACGTTCGCAGCAGGCGTTCCTGCGCATGCGCACGCTCAACTGGTACGACGTCAAATGGTCGAAGACCGAACTCAACGTCAACGACGAGATGGAGCTCACTGGCAAGGTGCATGTGTTCTCCGGTTGGCCGCAGGCTGTCGCCAAACCCGGCGAGTCGTTCCTCAATGTCGGCGAGCCGGGGCCGGTGCTCATTCGCAAGAGCGCCTATGTCGGCGAAGTGCCGGTGCCGCGCACCTTCTCCATGGATGTGGGCAAGGACTACGAATATAAGATCGTCCTGAAAGCGCGTCGCCAAGGCCGTTATCACGTCCATGTCCAGATCAACGTCAAGGACGGCGGTCCCATCGTCGGTCCGGGCCAATGGATCACCATCAAGGGCGACATGAAGGATTTCACTAATCCGGTGACGCTCCTTGAAGGCTCCACGATCGATCTCGAGACTTATGGGATCACTTGGACCTACATCTATCATTTCTTCTGGATGGCCGCCGCCGCCGCTTGGATTCTCTACTGGTTCATGACCAAGGGGATCATTGTTCGGTATTGGCAGGTCAAGGCCGGCAAGGGCGCGGAGCTGATCGGCCAAGACGAGAAGCGGATCGGCGCGATCACGCTTGCCGCCGTTCTGTTGGCTGTGGTCGTCTTCTATGCTGCGGCCAACAAGGAGTTCCCGCGCACGCTGCCGATGCAGGCCGGCTTGCTGACCGGCATCTCCCCAATTGACGAGCCGCGGTCGACCGTCGCCGTTCAGTTCAAAGGCGGCTCCTACACTGTGCCTGGCCGCGAACTGCGCATCAGGGTGAAGGTCGCCAACAATGGCAAGGAGCCGGTCAGGCTTGGCGAATTCACGTCCGCCGGTCTGCGCTTCCTCAATCCGGAAGTCTTCACGACAAGGCCCGACTTCCCGGACTATCTCCTTGCTGACCGCGGACTTTCCGTGAGCGATCCCAATCCGATTGCGCCGGGCGAGACCCGCGATTTGGAAGTGATCGTGCAAGACGCCCGCTTTGACATCGAACGCCTGTCTGATCTCGCTTATGACACCGACAGCCAGTTCGGCGGACTGCTGTTCTTCTTCAGCCCGTCGGGCGAGCGTCAAAAGGCTGAAGTCGGCGGCCCGGTGATTCCGAGGTTCCAGGCGGGAGCCGCACTCTGATCTTGCGTGCGTCGTTGCGCGCTCTTTGCGAGCGCGTATGAAACCTTGCCCGCCCAAGCTGCTTGGGCGGGCTTTTTGTCATGAGAACGCCGCTTCGTCGCCGCCGCTCGAAATCAGCCTCTTTGAAAATAATTGCGCTAGTGCGATTTGGCCGCTGGAGGTTCGGCGCGCATCCAACCCTTCGGCAGCTTCATCCGCGCAGCCTTGCAAAAGTCCGCAGGCTCGGAGGTTTTCGCGGCCCTATCCCTTTTGCCCTTAGCCGCCGTCGCGGGGGCGGCCTTATCTCCAAGCGTGTAAACCGTTTTGTCCTTGCAGACGTCGGGGCACTTGCCTGTCAGGTCCGACTTGTTTTGGCCGCAGCCCTTGCAGGCGCAAGTGGCGTTCGGAAAGTCCTGGCCGCTGGCCGCCAGCGCTGGCCCCACGCCCCCCAGCCATAAGCCGCAGACAACCGCATAAGCGGCAAACTTAAAAACGGCGACCCTCATGCTTCTAATCCTCAAAAACTTCGCGAGACAGGAACCCAGCGTTGAAATGCACCGCGAGCGAGCCGCCTTCAAGAGGCGTTGAGCCGAGCGAACCCCGCCTCGAGGTCCGCTTTCAGATCGGCGACGTCTTCGAGTCCGACCGAGAAGCGCAGCGCCGGTCCTTCCGGCATCCATCGGGTCGCTGTCCTGTATGAAGAGCAATCGAAAGGCAGGACAAGGCTTTCATAGCCGCCCCATGAAAAGCCGATTCCAAACAATTCCAATCCGTCAACAAGAGCGGCGACCGTTTTCTTTGACGCTGGCTTAAGGATGACCGAAAAAACGCCAGCGGCGCCGCTAAAATCCCGTCTCCACAACTCATGTCCAGGATGCGCCGGAAGGGCGGGGTGCAGCACGCGCGAAACTTCGGGCCGGGCTTCGAGCCACTGCGCGATGTCGAGCCCGGCGCGCTCCTGTTCGCGCAGGCGCAAGGCCATAGTGCGCAGGCCGCGCAGCGCGAGCGAGGCGTCGTCGGGACTGGAGCCCATGCTGAAAGCGTTGAAGGTCGCGCGCAGGCGCTTCGCCCATTTTGAATTGGCGGAAACAAGACCCATGAGGACGTCCGCGTGACCCGAAAGATATTTCGTGCCGGCCTCGATCGCGAGGTCGCAGCCGCGCTCATGCGGCGGGAAGAAAAGAGGCGTCGCCCAGGTGTTGTCCGCGATGACGCAGGCGCCGTGGGCATGGGCGACGGCGGCGATCGCGGGAATGTCTTGGACTTCCATGCTTTGTGAACCCGGCGATTCAACGAGCACCGCTGTCGTCTCCGGCCTCATCATCGCCGCGATGCCGCCGCCGATCAGGGGATCGTAATATTCGACCTTCACGCCGAAACGCGTAAGAAGACTGTCGCAGAAGATCCGCGTCGGCTGATAGGCGGAATCGACGATGAGCGCATGCGCGCCGGCGTGCGTCGCGGTCAGAAGCGCCAACCCGATCGCCGCAAGGCCGGAGGGCGTCAGCACCGTATCGGCGGCGCCGGCGATCTCGCTCCAAGCCTGTTCGAGCGCGCGAGTGGTTGGCGTTCCCTTGGTGCCGTATGTGTATGGCTGGCGTAGCCCCTCGAGGGCGGCGACCGTCGGAAACAGCACCGTCGAGCCGCGATATATCGGCGGGTTGACGAAGCCGAAATGATCGAAGGGCGCGCGGCCGGCTTGCGTCACAAGAGTGGCGGGCCTTAATTTGCTCTTTGTTTTTCGCTTTTCTTCGGACATGCAGCCTCTGACGAGTCGCCTTTGCGCGCGCGCCGCGCGACCGTAGTATATCCGCCGCCGGATGCCGAGCCCGCTATGATGCGCCGCCAAATTCTCGCCCTCGTTGCGATTTTCGCCTGCGGGTTCATCGCTTTCGACGCGCGAGCGCAAACGGATATCGGACCAACGCTCGGTCAGGTCATAAAGCGCGGCTATGTGACCTGTGGCGTGACCGATGCGCCGGGCTTCGCGCAACGCGACGGAGCAGGAGAATGGCGCGGCTTTGACGTCGATTTCTGCCGCGCCGTCGCGAGCGCCGTTCTCGACGATCCCGCAAAGGCGCGCTTCATCGAGCTCTCCCCGAAAGAGCGGGCGGGCGCATTGCAGACGGGGACCGTCGACCTGCTCGCCAGCGCCTCGCCGTGGACCCAGGCCCGCGACGCCGGCCAGAAGCTCATCTACGCGGGCGTGTTGCTCCACGATGGTCAGGGGTTTTTGGTGCGCCGGCAGCGCAGCTCGGCGTCAGTCCAAGACCTCGACGGCGCTTCGATCTGCATTGAGCAGGGCACGCCCTATGAACTTGAGGTCGTCGACTTTTTCCGGGCCCACAAGGCGAAATATGACCCCAAACTGTTTCCAAGCCTAGAGGAAGCGGCAAAGGCCTATGACGAGGGAAAATGCGACGCGCTGACGGCCGACGTTTCGACGCTGCACGGCGTTCGAACAGGGCTGGCAGCCCCGGAGGATCACGCGGTGCTGCCCGACCTCCTCTCCAAAGCGCCGCGCGGTCCGCTTGTGCGGCAAGGCGACGATCAATGGCTTAACATCGTCCGCTGGACGCTTTTTGCGATGATCGACGCCGAGGAGCTGGAAGTATCGAAGGCGAACGCCGACGCCGCCTTAACCTCCGAGAATCCGCAAATCCGTCGACTGCTCGGCGTCGACGGCGCACATGGCGACGATCTCGGTCTCTCTCAGGACTGGGCCTATCGCATCATCAAGCACGTCGGCAATTACGCCGACGTTTTCGAACGCAATCTCGGGCAAGGGGCGCCCTTCGCCATGGAGCGACGGCTGAACGCATTGTGGACCAAAGGCGGACTGATGTATGCGCCGCCTGTCAGATAATCCGCTGGACTTTCTCCCACCATTCCGCCAGCGCCTGACGTTCTGGCGCGACATCTTCCGCGAGCGGCCCGGCGAAGGCGCGCCACTCCTCGCGATAGTGAGGGGACACTGCCGCGATCACCGGAACGCGCGCCGTCATTGCCGCTCGAAACGCGTCGCAGAGCCCGCCGCGGCCAGCTTCCTGTTTGGAGAACTTGCTGATGATGATCAGATGCGCGCCGCCCCGCGCCGAACGCTCGATCGCTGCGCAGGCGAGCGCCAACTCGCTCGTGTCGAGATTGCAGGCGACCGAACCGGGACCAAGGTCTTGGGATATTGGATAGAAGGCGCCAGTCGCGACGTCGCGCAGCATGATTCCCGATCGGCCGGATGAATCTGCGCCGCGAGTCTGAGTTACGCCGCCGACGCGAACGCCGGACTGCATCAGTTCTTCGGCGAAGGCCTGCATCAGCGACTGGACATGCGCGCTGTCCTCGGCAGGAAGCGCCGCGATGCTGGTCCATCCGGACGTAGCCGTCAGCGGGGCGCCGCTCAAAACTTCAGATTCTTCGCTTGGAATGGTCATCGAATCCTCGCCGAGCGCTCAGAAAAAGCCTATGTTTTAGCTGGCGCGGTGAGCCTCTTGTTTATCAGAGCGCGCGGCCGATTTTAAATAGAGCGTCAAAGAAATCGACGTGAACCGCAGTGGGCGATCATTCACCTAAACCGCCAGCAGCTCAGGGCTCCGCGCAGTCGGGCTCGATCGAAGCCTTCCTGGAGAAGGCGCGAGGCGTCACGGAGTCCGCCTCGCGCGGCAGACTGATTTTCGCGCTCGACGCGACAATGAGCAGACAGCCGACCTGGAACATGGCGCAATCGATTCAGGGCGAGATGTTTCGCACGACCGCCGCGCAGGGCGGACTTGACGTTCAGCTCGTCTATTTCCGCGGTTTTGGAGAATGCCGCGCGTCTCGCTTTGTCTCCGGAGGGGAGGGGCTTGGCGCGCTAATGTCGCGAATCTCCTGCCGGGGAGGCCGCACGCAGATCGGCAAGGTTCTGCGTCATGCGCTCGACGAGTCGCGCGCGGCGCGCGTCGGGGCGCTCGTCTACATTGGCGACGCCATGGAGGAGCGGGTCGACTCTCTTGCGGCTGCGGCTGGGGAGCTGGGGCTCCTCGGCGTCAAGACGTTCATGTTTCAGGAAGGCCAGGACGCGGCCACGCAGCACGCCTACCGCGAGATCGCGCGCCTGACGGGCGGGGCCTATGCGACGTTCGACGCCACGGCGCCCCGCCGCCTGGCCGAGTTGCTCGCCGCCGCGGCGGCCTACGCCGTCGGCGGCAGACTGGAATTGGAGCGGCGCGCCGACGAAGGCGAGGGCGCGGCGCGGCTGCTTCTGTCTCAGATCGGTCGAGGATAAGAGGATGCCCATTTTGATCGGACTGATCGCCCTGGTCCTGACAATCTTGGCGCTCAACGCCTATACCAAGACATCGCCGGCGCTATTGGCGATCATCCTCAAGCGCGGCGGCGGATTTCTCGCCATGGCGCTCGGCGCTCTGCTTCTCGCGCGTGGGCGCCTCGACCTCGGCATGGCGCTTTTAGGCTTCGGCGTGTGGCTCATTGGGATCGGCGGAAGCCCGCTTCGCGGTTTCCGCAATGCTGGCGCCGGCGGCGTATCGCGGGTCCGATCGGCAATGATCGAGATGGAGCTCGACCATTCCACCGGGGCGATCCGTGGCGTCGTCCTCGCCGGCCAGCATGAGGGCGCGCCTCTTGATTCATTGACGCGACCCGCCTTGCTCGAACTCTACAGCGTTTGCCGGCGCGACGATCCTGATGGCGCGAAGCTTCTAGAAGCTTATCTTGACCGCCGATTTTCCGGATGGCGTTCGACAAGCGATGCGCACACGGACTCTGGGAGTTTCCGCTCGGGCGAGCGCAACGCGCGTCGTCCTGGCGCGATTTCGGAAGACGAGGCTTACGAAATTCTCGGTCTCAAGCGTGGCGCCGCGGCGGCGGACATTGCGCGCGCTCACCGCGATCTGATGAAAAAGCTTCATCCAGATCTTGGCGGGACGACGGATCTGGCGGCCCGGGTGAATGAAGCCAAGGACGTCCTGATGCGGCGTCATCAGCACTGAAGCGCGCCGCTCGCCGCCGTAATCATGGTCCCAGGTGGTGGACATGTCGCTTGTTCAGTTCTTTGTCGTGAAGCAGGCGAAGCCGGAGCGCTTGAGCGCCTTGCACGCCGATTGCGCAACATCTTCATCAAGCCCGGCGAAACGCGCCCGGTAGAGCGTCTCAGATCCCTTCTGCACTTTCTCGGTGAACGCCTTGGCGGTGGCGGGAAAGCCCTGAAGCTGGCTGCGCGCGCGAATGAGCAGCTGGTTGGCTTTTTCCTGGTCTTCGGTGGCGCCCACCTGGATCATCCATCCCGGGCGAGCAGGACGAGCGGCTTCGGCCTTAGCGCCGGTCTGCGATTTGGGTTCGTTCCGTATGGCTGAAGGGGTTGTGGATACGACGGTGACGTCGATCTTGCGCGCGCCGCTTGTCGTCGATCCATCTCGCGCGGCGACCGGCGTTGCGCCGCGCGAGTGAGCGCTCGGCGAGACGCCCTTGCGTTCATTGTCGCTCGCATCGGCCGTGCGCTTCTGACCGCCAGAGACGAAGGCGGGCCGAACAGTGGGTCGCTCGGCGCTATCCTGCTGTGGGATCGCCGCCGGCGGGCGAGGACGGGCGAACGGCGCGGGCTCCTCCGCGGCGAGCTCTTCCTGAGGCTCGGCATAGGCCAGCCGCTCCGTGGCGACTTGCTGGGCGCGCTCGGCTGCACGCTCGGCGCGCTGCGCCTGTTCATGGGCGACTCGCTCTTGCGTCTCGACGGCGCGTGAGTCTTCGGTGACGGCTGCCGCAGTTTTGATGTTCGCGCCGGCGTCGATGTTTTCCTCGATCAGCCCCGCCATCACCCGATCCCGGGCGTAGGCGGTCCGACCGCCCATCACCACAGCTACGATGTGATGGCCGCGCCGGCGTACCGAGGTTAGAAGATTAAAGCCGGATGCGCGGGTATAGCCGGTCTTGATGCCGTCCATGCCCTCAACCTGGCCGAGCAGATGATTGTGATTTCGGTGCAGCTCGCCGTTGTAGGCGAAGCTCGGCGTCGAGAAATACCGATAGTAGCGGGGGAAGCGATCCTGAATGGCGCGTCCGAGCACCGCGAGGTCGTAGGCGGTCGTCACCTGATTTGGATCGGGAAGGCCGGAGGCGTTCTCATAGTTCGTGTTCCGCATGCCAAGCGCACGCGCCTTGCGCGTCATCATCTGCGCGAAACTATGTTCGTCGCCCGCAATGTTTTCTGCGACCGCGCAGGCGATGTCGTTAGCGGATTTGGTGACCACCGCCTTGATCGCGTTTTCGACGGTGATCGTCTGGCCAGGTCGCAGGCCCAGTTTTGAGGGCGCCTGCGCCGCGGCGTGCTGCGAAATCATGAGCGGCGAATCCAGGCGCAGCCGCCCTTTTTCGAGTTGCTCGAACAAAAGGTAAAGCGTCATCACTTTCGTGACCGAGGCGGGATGACGCAGTTCGTGCTCCGAACGGGCAAACAGCGTATGGCCGCTGTTAGCGTCGACCACGATTGCCGAAAAGCCGCGATGCTCGCCGATGATGTCGTCGTTGCCCGCATTGGCTCGTGTCCGCGCGGCGGAGTGACGCTCCTCACCATCGCCACGATGGCGGACATAGTCGCGATAATCTGCGCGGTGATGCGAGCCCCAACCATAGCGGCGCGCTTCAGCGGGGATTGTCGTCGCGCCGATTAGGACAGCACTCGTCGCAAAGATGGCCGCGAGGGAGCGGGGCCGCGCGATGCGGTCCAACAAACTCGATCTCAGCATAAACGCCTCTTAAACTTCGCCCGCTCCATGACGCGCCCCGCCGCCCTTAGGCGCAGAGAACGACAATTGGGGTACACTATGGGATTGCAGTTACTTGGGAGTTAAACGGAAACGCTGGCGATGGCTATTTTGCATCGCAACATTTCGATTGACTTTATTTTGTGCATTGCATATAAATCAATCGTCAGCGGGCGATAGCGCCGCATTGGGCGCTTTTGCGCCAAAGTCATGAGGGCGAACCCATGGTAGCTAACTTCGATAACGTTCAGAAGATCGGAAAAGAGCAGTTCGAGGCCGTTTCCGCCGCCGCCGCTGCGGTGACGAAAGGCTGGCAGAGCATTGCCGCCGAGACCACCGACTATTCCAAGAAATCCTTCGAGAAGAGCCGTGTTCTTGCTGAAAAGCTGATTGCGGTCAAGAAGTTGGACGAAGCCTTACAGCTTCAGTCGGACTTCGCGAAGAGCACCTATGAGGACTTCCTCGCCGAAGCGACGAAGATTGGCGAGCTCTATACCTCGATCGCCAAGGAAGTTTTCAAGCCGATCGAGTCGGCGGCGAAAGCCTACAGCCCCGCCGAGTAATAGGCGCTAAGAGCGTTCGTCCGACGCGGCTAGGATTTTGAGCCCGGGGAGGCGGGGCCTCCGCCGGGCTTTCGGCTTAACGCAGTTTCGCCGCTTTTCGCTGAGACCTTTTGTCCAGCGAGCGGGAACGGGCGACTTTACCTCAGGAGCAATCACGTGAGTCACAAAAAGCTGGCTTTTGCCGGCGCGTTGTTTGGCGCTTTTGTTTTGAGCGTCCCCTTGTCTCCGGCGTCTGCGGAGGATTTGCGGGTCGGATGTTCCCTGGTCCGCACCTATGACGGCTCGGAAGTGAGCATGGTGATCGATCAGGTGCGCTCGAGCGTCGGCGAGAGCGAAGCAAACGCGCTCCACGCCAAATATGTCGGGCTGAGAAACGACTGCAGCTCCAATCAAAAAGCCTTTCGCGTGGTCCGTCTTTCTCCCGCGATGCACAGGCTCCTCAACGAGTATGGCGTGGACGTTCGCCGCTTCACGTTTTAGGCGGGAGCTTATGCTGGCCCCGGCCTGAACCATCAGGCGGGGCGCTGCTTCATGCGCAATCTGGGGAAGAGGCCGCGCGCGGAGTTTCGCTAAGAGACGCGAAACTGTAAAATTCATTTCGAATCCGCACGCCCCACCCCTAGGCGCCAGAATATGCCAGCCGCTGAAGCCGGCTTCATTCATCTGCATGTCCACACCGCCTATTCGCTGCGTGAGGGCGCGCTGACGCTTGGCAAGCTCATCGACCTGGCGGCGCGCGATCAACAGCCGGCGCTCGCCGTAACCGACACCAACAATCTCTTCGCCGCGCTCGAATTTTCGGAAAAGTCCGCGAAGGCAGGAATTCAGCCGATCGCTGGCGCGCAGCTTCGCGTCGATTTCGGTGATGGCAAGGGCGGGGCAGGCGCGGCGAGAGACGATCGCTTCGCCAACATCGTGCTCCTCGCCAAGACCGAGACGGGCTACCGCAATCTCATGCGAATCGCCTCGCGCGCCTTTCTCGATACCGAGCAAGGCGACGAGCCGCATCTATCTCTTGACGCGCTCGGCGCCGACGCGGACGAGTTGATCGCGCTGACGGGCGGACCGGATGGCGCGTTAGACCGCGCCCTGGCGGAGGGCAGGCCGGAGCAAGCGCGCGCGCGCCTCGCCGCGCTCGAACGTCTCTATGGCGACCGGCTTTATGTCGAAATCCAGCGACACAATTTGCCGTCCGAGCGGGAGGTTGAGCCGCAGTTGCTCGACCTCGCCTATCGCCGCGGTCTGCCGCTTGTTGCGACAAATGAGCCCTACTTCGCGCAGCCCGCCGATTTCGAAGCCCATGATGCGCTGCTGTGTATCGCCGAAGGCGCCGTGACGAGCGCAGACGAGCGGCGGCGCGTGTCCCCCGAGCATTACTTCAAAACCCGCGCGGAAATGTGCGCGCTTTTCGCCGATCTCGAAGAGGCGACCGCCAACACGCTGGAGATTGCGCGCCGCGTCAGCTTCAGGCCGCAGACCCGCAAGCCGATCATGCCGCGCTTCGTTCAGGAGACGCGAGACGCGCATTCTCTCGACGAGATCGAGGCGCAAGAGCTGCGCTGTCAGGCGACCGAAGGACTGGAGCAGCGCCTCGCCGCCCATGGGCCGGCGGAGGGCCGGACGCGCGAAGAATACGCCGCACGACTCCACTTCGAACTTTCCGTCATCGAGAAGATGCGCTTTCCAGGTTACTTCCTCATCGTCTCGGACTTCATCAAATTCGCGAAGTTGCAGGGAATCCCCGTCGGCCCCGGCCGCGGTTCGGGGGCAGGTTCGCTTGTCGCCTATGCGCTCACCATCACCGACCTCGATCCCGTCCGCTTCGGCCTCTTTTTCGAGCGCTTCCTGAACCCAGAGCGCAACTCGATGCCGGACTTCGACATCGATTTCTGCCAGACGCGCCGCGGCGAGGTCATCGACTATGTGAGGCGCCGCTATGGCGCGGACCGCGTCGCGCAGATCATCACCTTCGGCTCATTTTTGGCGCGCGGCGTCCTGCGCAGCGTCGGCCGCGTGCTCGAAATGCCGCTCGGGCAGGTCGACAAGCTCGCCAAGCTCGTTCCGCAAAATCCGGCGAAGCCGGTCACCCTCGCCGAGGCGCTGGCGAGCGAGCAGAAGTTGCGCGAGGCCGTTGAAGAGGACGAGCGCGTCAGCCGTCTCTTCAAAATCGCCGGCTCGCTTGAAGGGTTGTATTCCAACGCCTCGACCCACGCCGCCGGCGTCGTCATCGGCGATCGGCCGCTGCATGAGGTGACGCCACTTTATCGCGATCCTAAGTCCGATATGCCGGCAACTCAGTTCAATATGAAATGGGTCGAGCCGGCGGGACTGATCAAATTCGACTTTCTTGGACTGAAGACGCTCACCGTGCTTGCGACGGCGAGCGCGCTGGCGCGCCGGCGAGATCCCGATTTCGATCTCGCAAAAGTCCCGCTCGACGATCCGGCGACCTATGCGCTGCTCGGCCGCGGCGAGACGGTCGGGGTGTTCCAGCTGGAAAGCGCCGGCATGCGCAAGGCGCTTGTCGAAATGCACGCCGACCGCTTCGAGGACATCATCGCGCTCGTGGCGCTCTATCGCCCTGGACCGATGGCCAATATCCCCACCTACTGCGCGGTCAAACTCGGAGACGAAGAGCCCGACTATATTCATCCGGCGATCGAGCCCATTCTGAAGGAGACCTTCGGCGTCATCATATACCAGGAGCAGGTGATGCAGATCGCTCAGGTCCTCTCCGGCTACTCGCTGGGCGAGGCCGATAATCTGCGTCGCGCCATGGGCAAGAAGATCAAGGCGGAGATGGCCGCTCAGCGCGACCGCTTCGTCAGCGGAGCGGTGGAGCGGCGGCTCACGAAGCAGAAGGCCAATGAAATCTTCGACCTGCTGGCGAAATTCGCCGATTATGGCTTCAACAAAAGCCATGCGGCGGCCTATGCGCTGATCGCTTATCAGACCGCTTGGTTCAAGACGCATTATCCAGCGGAGTTCCTCGCCGCCTCAATGACCTTCGACAAGAGCCAGACCGACAAGCTCTCCGAGTTTCGTGACGAAGCTCGGCGAATGGGCATCGCCGTTGAACCGCCGTCGATCAATCATTCGGGGGTCGATTTCGACGTTGCGCGCGGCGCCGACGGCAGGCTCGCGATCCGCTACGCCCTTTCGGCGATCAAGGGCGTCGGCGAAGCGCAAGCCGAGTCCCTCGTGCGCTCGCGGGGAGACCGACGCTTTGCCAGTCTCGCCGATGTCGCGAGGCGACTGAATCCCCGTGAAGTGAATAAAAAGACGCTCGAAAGCCTTGCGGCCTGCGGCGCCTTCGACGAGGTCGAACCCAATCGGGCCAAAGCCTTCGCCGCAATCGAGCCGATGCTGGCCGCCGCCAACCGGCATGCCGATGATCGGCAGGTCGGACAAAACGCGCTATTCGGCGAAGCCGAGCCGGCTGATCTCGCGGTTCCAAAAACGCCGCCCTGGCCGGCGGCGGAGACGTTACGGCGCGAGTATGAGGCCGCTGGCTTTTTCCTTTCAGGCCATCCCCTCGACGCTTACGCTGGGCTTTTGCCGAAGCTGCGCGTGTCGCGCTGGAGCGAATTCGCGGCCTCGGTCAAGCGCGGGGCGACCGCGGGCCGGCTCGCCGCCGTGGTGCTCGACCGCTCCGAGAAGCGGACGAAATCCGGCTCCAAAATGGGCATCGTGCAGCTTTCGGACGTGAGCGGCCAATATGAGGCGATCCTCTTCCAGGAAGGGCTCACGCAATACCGCGATCTCTTGGAGAAGGGCGCAGCGGTTCTCGTCACCCTTTCTGCGGCTGTCGAGGGCGAGGACGTTCGCGCGCGCATCGTTACGGTCGAACCTTTGGCGGCTGCAGCGGCGCGTGCGCAGAAGGGGCTGCGCGTCGTCGTCAGCGGCGAGGGGCCGCTCGACAGGATCAAGATGCGGCTAAGCGGACGAGGCGAAGGCGAGGTGTCGATCCTTCTGAAGCGCGAAGCGGGACAGGAGGAGATCGAAATTCGCTTGCCTGGGGGCTATTCGGTCAATCCGGAAGTCGCGGGGGCGCTGCGCGCCATACCCGGCGTGTTGGAGGTCGAGTATCTTTGACGCGATTTCAACTTAAGCTATAACTTTAAGTTATAAGTTTATGTAACTTATGATATTTTTGTACTTCATCAGCGTGGGCGCGCTCAGTCTGAACTTTTTCCTGTGGAGCGTTTGGAACAAAAAACCGCCAAGTTCGTTGAGCGGCCATCAGCGTAAAGTTGCAACCTTTCCCTACTCGCGGGAGACATCCATGGACGCGACGCTCTCCACTGCGGCCGCCTTCATCGGCGCGCCCAATGCGCAATTCCTCGCCCTGCTGTTCATCAGCGGCGCGATCGGGTGGTGCGCGACGAAGCTCTCGCGTGTGGACGTCCAGTCAGGCGCTTTGCTGCTGGCGGCCGTCACGGGGGCGTGGCTTGCCGCCGAGTTCGCGGTTGGCGCCGGCGTCGGCCAACGCGGCGCCGACCCAGTATTGATCGCAGGCGCGATCGGCGCGGCGCTGTTCTGCCTCGCCTGGCGCGCGCTGAGGCATTTCCATGGCCCGGCCCACATTGCCGTTCGTCCTTGATGCGCCTAGCTTGGTGGGAGAGGAGTCTCTCTGCCTTTGACCGTTCTCGATCTCTTGAACGACGATCCCCGGAAGAAGCGGGCGGCGTCGCCTATCCGTCATCCCGAAAAAGCGGGCAGGCCCGATACGCCCATCCTGCGCAAGCCGCCTTGGATCAGGGTAAAAGCGCCAGGCTCGAAGGCCTGGGCGGAGACGAGCGGGCTCTTAAAGGACGCCGGCCTTGCAACGGTCTGTCAGGAGGCCGCTTGTCCCAACATCGGCGAATGCTGGGAGAAGAAGCACGCGACCTTCATGATCATGGGCGAGATCTGCACGCGCGCCTGCGCGTTTTGCAATGTCGCCACCGGTCTGCCGACGCTGCTCGATCCGACCGAGCCGGGGAGGGTGGCGGACGCCACGCGCGCACTCGGCCTCTCGCATGTCGTCGTCACTTCGGTCGATCGCGACGATCTCGATGACGGCGGCGCGGGCCATTTCGCCGAAACCATCGCCGCCATCCGTTCGGCCTGTCCGCAAACGACAATCGAGGTGCTGACTCCAGACTTCCCGAGAAAGCCTGGAGCGCTGGAGCGGGTGGTCGAAGCGGGGCCCGACGTCTTCAACCATAATCTCGAGACCGTGCCGTCGCTCTATGTCACTGTCCGGCCCGGCGCGCGCTATTTCCACTCGCTGCGGCTGCTTCAGCGCGCCAAGGAGCTGAACCCGTCGCTTTTCACTAAGTCCGGCATCATGGTGGGGCTTGGGGAGAGCCGCATCGAAGTGATGCAGGTGATGGACGACATGCGTTCCGCCGACGTCGACTTCATCACGATCGGCCAATATCTCCAGCCGACGCGCAAGCACCACGCCATTGACCGCTTCGTGACGCCAGAGGAGTTCGACTCCTATAAGACGCTCGCCTACGCCAAGGGCTTTCTTTATGTCGCGTCATCGCCGCTGACCCGCTCGTCGCACCATGCTGGCGACGATTTCGCCAAGCTGCGCGAGGCGCGGCGGCGGCTCCAGGCCGCGCGGTAACGCAGGAGGGGCGCAATCCCTCCCCTTGAGACGGGGAGGGGTGGTTCGCGGAGCGAACCGGGTGGGGTGAGCGCGCTGGTTTGGAGACCAACCCCACCCCGCTCAGCGAGCTCACCGCAAAGGGGGAGGTAGTGCGGAAGCTCGATTAAGCCCCAAGCGCCGTGGAGATTTCAGCCAGAGTGGCGCGTTCGGCGTCGGTGACCTTCACGCCGCCAAAGCCCAAAAAGCCGCCTTCGACTCCGGCTTCAGCCACCAGATTGGCGATATGGTTGAGCCAGTTCTTGAAGGCCTTCGACTCATTGGGCGCCTTGGAATCGAGAATCGAGGCGGTGCGGCGCAACTCGCCGAGCGCACGGTCCTTGAATTCGTCCACCTTGGCGCCGTCCACCACGCCCTTCACGCCGTCACGGGCGGCCATGCGTCCCTCCGGCGTTAAAAGATCATTGACGACCGCCTTGATCAGCGCATCCGCTTTCGGATCTGACTTGGCGGCGGCCAAAGCCTTGGCGCTGGCGAACCCCTCCTGCAACGTCCCGATGAAGCCGCTGGGGTCCCCGGCGCTGACCGCGAAGCCGGCAAGCAGCGGCGATTCCAAAACTTTCTTCCATTCGTCGGCCGAGAAATTCGATTTATCCGCCATGGTGTCCTCCCTGCAATGCTGCGCCTATCAGGAGCCGCCAGAACTCGTCGACAGAACTGCTCTCCGGCGCGATTGTTCCGGCCGCGTGTAAGGTCGGCTTTTGCCGCCACCGTCAATGAATTAGAAGCTTCGGCTCATGAAGAGTTTCCGCAACCGTCGCCATGTGCCCCACACCGCCCAAGAAATGTTCGCGCTGGTCTGTGACGTCGAATCCTATCCGAAGTTTGTGCCGCTCTGCGAGGCCATCCGAATCCGCCGCCGGTCGGAAATCGCGCCGGGGGTCGAGCTGTTGTTCGTCGAGATGCAGGTCGGCTTCAAAGCGATCTGTGAGCGCTATGTGAGCCGCGTCTGCTGCGACTCCAACAAACTGGACATCAGGGTCGAGTGTACCGAAGGACCGTTTCGCAAGCTCGACAATCGCTGGACCTTTCGCGACGAGCCGGGAGCGAGCGGCGCGGCGTCCAAGTCAACGGTCGATTTTTTCATCGCCTATGAATTCAAGAGCGCGGCGCTGGGCCTGCTGATGGGCGCGATGTTCGACAGGGCGTTCCATAAATATGCGGACGCCTTCGCCAAACGCGCGGACGAGGTTTACGGCCGTCGCTGAACAGCGTTGACGGCTTCGATCATCATGTCCAGCGCTTGCAGGACGGAGGCGGCGCGGATTTCGGCGCGAGAGAGCGACCCATAGCGCCGCTCGATAAGAGAGACATCGCCGCCGCGGCGGGCGCAGGCGAAATAAACGAGCCCCACCGGCTTTTTCGGCGATCCGCCGCCAGGTCCTGCGATGCCCGTGACCGCAACCGCGACGTCCGCCGCGGATCGATCGATCGCGCCGAGCGCCATCGCGCGCGCGGCCTCTGCGCTCACGGCGCCATGCGCTGCGATCAGTTCCTTGGGAACGCCCAGCATCTCGCATTTGGCGGCGTTGGAGTAGGTGACGAAGCCGCGGTCGAACACGTCCGAAGCGCCGGCGATTTCGGTGAGCGCCGCGGCGATGAGCCCGCCGGTGCAGGATTCGGCCATCGCCAAACGCAAGCTCTTGGCGCGAGCGTCGTCAAGGAGTGTATTAGCTTTTACGTATGCCGTATTATTATCCATTACGTATCTCGTAAATGATGATTACGTTATTCATAAATTGCCTGTCGGTTTGGCGCGCAGCGCCTTTACGTCGCCGCGCTGCTTCTTGCCGGCAAGCCGCCTGAGTTTTGACGCAAGCGTCGGCCGGGTTTTCTTGCGCGGCGGCGGGGGAGGTTCGGCGGCGGCACGGATCAGCGCCACGAGACGTTCGAGCGCGTCGGCGCGGTTGCGTTCTTGCGTACGGTAGCGGCGCGCCTCGATCAGGACCACGCCTTCCTTGGTCAAGCGCCGGCCGGCGAGTCGCGCGAGCCGCGCCTTCACCTCATCCGGCAGGCTGGGCGAGTTACGGACGTCGAAGCGCAGCCGAACCGCCGTTTCGACCTTCTGCACATTCTGTCCGCCGGGACCGGAGGCGCGCGCGAATTCCTCCACGATCTCCCAATCGTGGAGCGCGATTCTTTCGGTCACGCGGATCATGGCTGCCCTCGGCTTTGTGAGGCGGCTTTATAGCAGATCGCGCCCTGCAGGCGGCGCTGCGCTTGCGATCGGAGCGAAGAGGAGACACTCGTGGGCGCAGGCGCGACTTCGGTGTCATTCCCGGCAGGCCGAAGGACTGACCGGGAATCCAGGGCAACATTCAAGGACGTTTGTTAGGAGTCTGGATTCCCGATCGCGCGCAAAGCGCGCGTCGGGAATGACATCGATGGGCGGCAAACGCGCGTCGGGAATGACATTCAAGGCGTCGCAACTCACGCTCTCACGGCAGCCGCACCGTCGCGATCGCCAGCGCCGCCATGCCTTCTTGCCGGCCGGTAAATCCCAGCCTTTCGGTCGTCGTCGCCTTGATCGCGATGCGGCCGATCTCGACGCCCATCGTCTCCGCCAGTTTCTCGCGAATGCGTTCGCGGTGCGGGCCGATCTTGGGCGCTTCGCAAATGATCGTGGCGTCCACATTGGCGATTGCGCCGCCGCGCGCGCGAACAAGTTCGCAGGCATGCGCCAGGAAAATCGATGACGCCGCGCCCTTCCACTGCGGATCGGACGCGGGGAAATGTGCGCCGATATCGCCTTCGGCGATGGCGCCGAGAATGGCGTCGGTGATCGCATGGGACAGCACGTCGGCGTCGGAATGGCCGGCGAGGCCATGCGTATGTGGGATCGCGACCCCGCCGAGCCAGACCGCGTCGCCGGGTCCAAAGGCGTGGACATCGTAGCCCTGGCCCATGCGAATATCGGACAGATCGGCGAATGCGGGTCGCTTTAAGAGCTCCATGGCGCGAGCGAAATCCTGTTGCGTCGTAAGTTTGAAATTGGCGGCGTCGCCTTCGAAAATATGCACCTTCACGCCGGCCGCCTCCGCGACCATGGCGTCGTCGGTACAGTCGCGCCCGCCGGCCGCCGCGGCCCGATGCGCCTTCAATATGATGTCGAAGCGAAATGACTGGGGCGTCTGCACGGCGCAGAGCCTCGCCCGGTCGGGCGTCGCGACCACAGCGCCTGAATCGTCTATCTCCTTTATCGTGTCAGCGAGCGGCACGCCGGGCGCGGCGGCCCCATGAATCGAGGCGGCTTCGATCGCGCGCGCGATCAGCGCCGCGTCCGCGAAGGGGCGCGCCGCGTCATGGATCAACACGACGTCGGGAGCGCCCGCCACGGCCAGCGCCTCCAGCCCATTCCTGACGCTTTCTTGTCGGCTTGCGCCACCAAAGGCCGGCGGCAGAAGGCGCTCCAGATCGGAAGGGGAAAGCTCCGCCGCGCTTGCAGCATAATGGTCAAGATCGTCCTTATGGATGACGACCTTTAGGGTAGCCTCGGGCATGGCCATATGCAGCCCATGCAGCGTGCGCGCGAGCAGCGTCTTTCCGGCGATCGATCGGTATTGTTTTGGCGGGCCGTCGCCTGCCCGTGAGCCGCGCCCGCCGGCGACGATGAGGATGGCGATGGAAGAATGGTCCGGAGCGGCGCCCATGGCCGCTCTCTGTCGGTTTTCGCCAGCCGCGTCAAATGGCGGTGCGCAAGGGAAATGCTATGTTGCAAGTGCGAAGGGAACTGCTTATGCTGTGGGCAAGATGACTACTGCCGAAAATCTAGGCGCTGGCTTCGACGCTGCGCCTCTGAGCATTGGCGGAGTTACGCTGACGGGCCGCGCGCTGCTCGCGCCGATGGCCGGCGTAACCGACCCCACGATGCGCCGCATCGCTTCGCGCCTTGGGGCGTCGGCGACGGTGAGCGAGATGGTGACGGCCGCTGGCGTCGCCCGCGGCGATCGCGAAACCTCAATGCGACTCGAAAGGGCCGGCGAGGGGCCGCGCGTCATTCAGATCGCCGCGCGCGAGCCGGAAGAAATAGCGGTCGCCGCCAGATGCGCCGAAGCGGCCGGGGCTGAATGGATCGACATCAACATGGGCTGTCCTTGCAAGCGTGTCACCGGAGGCCTTGCGGGCGCCGCGCTGATGCGTGATCTCGATCAGGCGGCGCGGCTGATCTCTGCAGCTCGAGAGGCAATATGCGTGCCGCTCAGCGTGAAGATGCGGCTGGGGTGGGACGATTCGAGCCGCAACGCGGCGGGGCTGGCGCGGCGCGCGGAAGCTGAGGGCGCGGCGATGATCACCGTGCATGGACGTACGCGTCAGCAGTTTTATTCAGGCCGGGCCGACTGGCAGGCGATCGCGACGGTTAAAGCGGCAGTGCGAATTCCGGTGATCGCCAATGGCGACTGCGCCGGCGAAGACGACGCGGTCGAGATGCTGGAAAATTCCGGCGCCGATGGAGTCATGATCGGTCGGGCGGCGATGGGGCAGCCCTGGATCGTGGGCGACATCGCGCATTTCTTAAAGAGCGGGAAGCGGCGCGCGCCTCCGACTGCTGCGCGGCGCGCGGAAATTGTGCGCGAACATCTTGAAGGCCTGGTTCGCTCGATGGGCGCGTCGGCCGGCCTCAGGCATGCGCGCAAGCATCTCGCCGCCTATGTCGATCGCCTTGGGAAAGCGACGCCCGCCCATGCGCGTCGCGCGCTGGTCACGACTGAATCGGCCGATGAGGCAGAGCGGCTGATCGGGCTGATCTTCCTGAAAGGACAATCAGCAGAGCAGGACGCCGCGGCATGAGCATTTCCGATCGCCCCCGCCGGAATGGCGCGCATTGCAGCAGCTATGAGCCGCTCAAGGTCATCAATGAGGCTGGCCGATCCTGCATGCTTGAGGCCTTGCCGAACCCGATCCTGACGGTCGCGCGCGACGGCGTCATCGAGGACGCCAACGCCGCCGCCGAGGCCTTTTTCGAGCTTGGCAAGCCTTTGCTCATCGGCCAGTCGCTCGATCGCCTGCTGCCGTTCGGATCGCCGCTCACCGCGCTCATCGAGCAGGTCCGCGAGCGCGGCGCGACCATCAATGAATACAAGGTCGATCTCGGACGGCCCGGCCAGGACGCCGACCGACGCGTCGACGTTCACTGCGCGCCGCTTGCAGAAGGTGACGGACTCGTGCTGGTCATGCTGCAGGAGCGAACAATTGCCGATAAAATAGACAGACAGCTGACGCATCGCGGCGCTGTCCGCTCAGTTTCGGGGCTCGCTTCGATGCTCGCGCATGAAATCAAAAATCCGCTTTCGGGCATTCGTGGGGCCGCGCAGCTGCTCGAATCCTCGCTGGGCGATCAGGATCGCGCGCTGACGCGGCTCATTTGCGACGAAACCGATCGGATCGTGCGTCTCGTCGACCGGATGGAGGTTTTCTCCGATGCGCGTCCGCTGAAGCGTGAGCAGGTCAATATTCATTCCGTGCTCGACCATGTGAAGCGCGTCGCGCAAAGCGGATTTGCGCGAAACATTCGCTTTGTCGAGAACTACGACCCGTCGTTGCCGCCGGTTTACGCCAATCGCGACCAACTGGTGCAGGCCTTCCTCAATCTTGTGAAGAACGCTGCGGAGGCGGTCGGCGAAGCCGTCGATGGCGAGATCGAACTTTCGACCGCCTTCCGGCCGGGCGTCAGCCTGCGAGCCATGGGCGAGAAGAGCCCCATCGGGTTGCCGCTCGAATTCTGCGTGCGCGACAACGGCCCGGGCGTGCCCGAGGACATCGCGGCGCACCTCTTCGATCCCTTTGTCACGACGAAGTCGACAGGAACTGGCCTCGGACTTGCACTGGTTGCGAAGATCGTCAACGACCACGGCGGCATCGTGGAGTGCGACTCCCTCCCCAGACGCACGACGTTTCGGGTGCTGATGCCGATGTACAGGGTGAAACGGCCCGATCAACGCGAGGAACGGCGTGCATGACATCTCGCAAAGGCGGGAGAACCGATCAATGACGCGAGGAGAGATTCTGGTCGCTGACGACGACGCTTCGATCCGCACGGTTGTGGCGCAGGCGCTTTCACGCGCCGGCTATGAGGTGCGCACGACGGGGGCGGCGGCGACGCTTTGGCGCTGGGTGCAGTCGGGCGAGGGCGACCTCGTCGTCACCGATGTCGTCATGCCCGATGAGAATGCTTTCGAGCTTCTGCCGCGCATCAAGAAGCTTCGTCCCGAGCTGCCGATCATCGTCATGAGCGCGCAGAACACCTTCATGACCGCCATTCGCGCGTCGGAGCGGGGCGCCTACGACTATCTGCCCAAGCCCTTCGACCTGAAAGAGCTTGTCGGCATCGTCGGGCGCGCGATGGCGGAGCCGCGCAAGCACCCCGAAAACGACGGTCATGACGAAATCGAGGGTATGCCGCTCGTCGGCCGCTCCCCGGCGATGCAGGAAATCTATCGCTCGCTGGCGCGGTTGATGCAGACCGACCTGACGGTGATGATCAATGGCGAGTCAGGCACAGGCAAGGAGCTCGTCGCCCGCGCTTTGCACGACTATGGCAAGCGCAAGAAAGGCCCCTTCGTCGCTGTCAATATGGCGGCGATTCCGCGCGATCTGATCGAGAGCGAGCTTTTCGGCCATGAGAAAGGCGCCTTCACCGGCGCCAACCAGCGCTCGGCCGGCCGCTTCGAGCAGGCCGAGGGCGGCACGCTGTTTCTCGACGAAATCGGCGATATGCCAATGGAGGCGCAGACAAGGCTGCTGCGCGTGCTGCAGCAGGGCGAATATACGACCGTCGGCGGACGCACGCCGATCAAGACCAATGTCCGGATCATCGCCGCGACAAACAAGGATCTTCGCATCCTCATTCAGCAGGGCCTGTTCCGCGAGGATCTCTATTTCCGCCTGAACGTCGTGCCGCTTCGGCTGCCGCCGCTGCGCGAGCGCGTCGAGGACATTCCAGATCTCGTCCATCACTTCTTCAAGGTGGCTGCGAGCGAAGGACTGCCGCAGAAATACATTGAGCAGGCCGCGCTCGACCGGATGAAGAAATATCGCTGGCCGGGCAACATCCGCGAACTCGAGAACCTCATCCGCAGGCTCGCCGCCCTGCACCCGCAGGAGGTGATCTCCGACCAGCTCGTTCAAACCGAACTCGAACACGAGATTCGGCAGGCGGAGCCCGAGAAGAGCGCCGCCGCCGCGCCGTCGCAGGAGTTGCCTGACGGCCAGACGCTCTCGACCTCGGTCGAGCTCCATCTTGCGAAACTCTTCCGCGATTATGGCGATCAGCTGCCGCCACCCGGTCTTTATCACCGCATCATCCGCGAGATCGAAATTCCGCTTGTGTCAGCCGCCCTTGCGGCGACGCGCGGCAATCAGATCAAGGCGGCTGAACTGCTCGGATTGAATCGCAATACGCTGCGCAAAAAAGTTAACGATCTCGATATCCGACTGATGCGTTCGCCGCGGTAACTACTTACCGCGCCGTTTAATTGCAAGCGGCGCCGGCGGAGCCTATACAGGCGCCATGGCCCTGACCGGAGACGCGCCTTCTCCGCTAAAGGCGAAAGGCGGGACGCCGTTTCGCAGGTGGTTCGGCCCGATCATCGTGATCGGGGCCGTTGGCTGTGCTTTGGCCACATTTCTGGTTGTGGCGGAATTCGGCATTGTGTCGCCGACCGACGACCGCGTGTTGCCGCTGCTCGTCGTCAATGGCGTCTTCGTCAGCGTTCTGCTCGCCATGGTGCTCGTCAAGGCCTGGCGCCTTTACCGCGTCTGGCGGCGCGGCGAAGCGGCGGCGCGCCTTCATGTGCGCACGGTCGGCTTCTTCTCGGTCATCGCTTTGATGCCGGCGATTTTACTCGCGATTGCCGGCTCGCTGACGGTCGAGCGCGTGCTCAATCCGGCCTTCATGTCCAGCGTCAAGGTCTTCGTCCACAATACCGCCGAAGCGGCGGCTGTGTTTCGTGAAAGCCAGTGCCGGGCGCTGCTTCAGGAAGCGCAGCTCACGGCGTCCGACCTCGACCGCGCAGCCATACTCTACAACTCCGACCGGCCTTACTTTCATCAGATCTTTCAGTCGCGAGCCTATTTCTTGGGTTTCTCGGTCGCGGCGCTGGTGAAATCCAGCGGAGAGATTCTTGACCGTATCGACGTCGCGCAAAACGCCGCTTCGATCATTATCGCGCCGCCGAAATCCGAGTTCGACGACGCCCGGCGCGGGGAGCCTTTATGTCTCGTGATCGACGACGGCAAAAGCTTCGTCGCGTTGCGCGCGCTCAACGCCTTTCAGGACACGTTCCTTTACGTCACCCGGCCAATCGATCCGATAGCGGTCGAATTCCCAAAACAGGCTGAGAGCCTTATCAACAGCTACGACGCCTTCGATTCTTATCGCACGGCGGTGCAGCGCGCCTTCGTGATGATGTACGCCTTTCTGACGACGATCATGCTGCTGTCGTCGATCTGGTTCGGGCTCGATTTCGCCGACCGGCTCGTGACGCCGATCCGTGACCTGATCGCCGCAACCGACGAAGTTTCGGCGGGCAATCTGGACGTTCGCGTCAATGTCGATAAGCAACACGGCGAATTGGCGCGTCTCGGCGACGTCTTCAACAAGATGACAACCGAACTCAATCTTCAGCAGAGCCGCCTGATCGAAGCTAACCGCATCAATGACGAACGCCGCGAATTCACCGAGGCGGTTCTCGCTGGCGTTCCGGTTGCGGTCATGGGCGTGGACTCGGAGAGCGTCGTCACCATTCTCAACCGCTCCGCCGAGGAATTGTCGCTTACGGACGCAAAGGGGCAGGCGACGGTGGGCGCCGATGTCGGGGCAGTCCTACCAGAAATCGTCCCGATTCTGGAGGATGCGGCGGAAGTCTTCCCGCGCGCGGTGCAAAGCCAGATCACCATCAAGCGCGGCGTCGCCGAACGCACTTTGAATGTGCGCGTCACCTCGGCGCGCGCCGAAGAGGGAAATCCAACTTACGTCGTGACGCTTGACGACATCACCGATCTTGTGATGGCGCAGCGCACGTCAGCCTGGGCGGACGTTGCGCGGCGCATCGCGCATGAAATTAAGAATCCCTTGACGCCGATCCAGCTTTCGGCCGAAAGACTCCGCCGAAAATACGGCAAGGTCATTCAGGACGATCGCGACGTTTTCGACCAATGCACGGATACGATCGTTCGCCAAGTCGACGACATCAAGCGCATGGTCGACGAGTTTTCATCTTTTGCGCGTATGCCGAAGGCGCGTCCCGAGCGCGACGATCTTAACGAATGCATCCGGCAGGTGGCGTTCCTCATGCGCGTCGGCAACGCCGATCTCGATATCGTCGAAGAATTGCCTGAAACGCCGGTCATCGCCCAATTCGATCGCCGCTTGCTGTCGCAGGCGCTCACCAATATCGTTAAGAACGCCGTCGAAGGCATCGCCGCACGGGAAGAAAAAGACGGTCAGGAAAAGGGACGAGTCGAAATCAAATTGGATGTGCGCGATCGCATGGCCGAAATCGATGTGATTGATAATGGTAAGGGCTTCCCGGCGATGAACCGGCAGCGCCTGCTCGAACCTTACATGACCACGCGGTCGGACGGCACCGGACTAGGTCTGCCGATCGTCGCCAAGATCATCGAGGATCACGGGGGCCGGCTAGAGTTGCTGGACGCGCCGTCGGGTCGGGGCGCCTGCGTAAGGCTTATCGTGCCCCTCGCCGCGGAGACATCGTCAAAGGAAGAGCCGCGCGGCGCTGGCGTTGAAGCTGACAACGCCCCGGCGCATGCAAACGAGGCGGGGCAGAGCGGGGCATAATGGCCACTGATATTTTGATTGTCGACGATGAAGCGGACATCAGGGAGCTCGTCGCTGGAATTCTGAGCGATGAAGGGCATGGGGTCCGAACCGCCAAAGATTCCGACGAAGCGCTTGCGGCGATCGCCAGCAGGCGTCCACATCTCGTTTTTCTCGACATCTGGCTGCAGGGATCGCGGCTTGACGGCCTTCAAGTGCTCGAGCTGGTGCAGAAGCAGCACAAGGGCTTGCCGGTTGTCATGATCTCAGGCCACGGCAACATCGAGACCGCGGTCAGCGCCATCAAGATCGGCGCTTATGATTTTATTGAGAAGCCCTTCAAGGCGGACCGGCTGGTGCTCGTCGCCGAACGCGCGCTTGAGGCCTATCAGCTGCGGCGAGAACTTTCCGCGTTGCGCCAACGTGCAGGGGCGTTCGACCGCATCGTCGGCGATTCCCCGGCGGCCCATCAGCTGCAGCAGCTCATCGCCCGCGTTGCGCCAGTAAATTCGCGCGTTCTGATCACCGGCGCGCCCGGAAGCGGCAAGGAACTCGCCGCCCGCTGCATCCATGAGGCCTCGAGTCGCGCCGGCGGGCCCTTCGTTGTCATCAATTCGGCGACCATCACGCCAGAAAACATGGAAATCGAGCTGTTCGGACGCGAAGGCGCCGATGGCGAGCGCAAGATCGGCGCGCTTGAGGAGGCGCACGGCGGAACGCTGTTCCTCGATGAAATCGCCGACATGCCGAAGGACACACAGGCGAAAATCCTGCGGGTGCTGGTCGACCAGACATTCCAGCGGGTTGGCGGATCGAACAAGGTCCACGTCGATGTGCGCATCATCTCGTCCTCAGCGCGCGATCTCGCCTCGGCGATCGAGGAGGGCGCGCTGCGCGAGGATCTGTTTCACCGCCTCGCCGTCGTGCCAATCCGAATTCCCTCGCTGGCGGAGCGGCGCGAGGATATTCCTGCGCTCATCAACTATTTTATGGAAAACATGTCGCTCGCCTCCGGCATGCCGCGTCGGCGGATCTCCGAGGACGCGCTCGCGGTTCTGCAATTGCACGACTGGCCGGGCAACATCCGTCAGTTGAAGAACAACGTGGAGCGCCTGATGATCCTCACTTCGGGCGATCCTGGCGCGACGATCACCGCCGAAATGTTGCCGCCTGATGTCGGCGAACTCGTTCCCGCGACGCCCGCCGGCGTGCGCGGCGAGAAATTGATGAGTCTGCCGCTCCGCGAAGCGCGGGAAGTTTTCGAACGCGAATATCTCGTCGCGCAACTCAACCGCTTCTCGGGGAATATATCCCGCACGGCGGAGTTCATCGGCATGGAGCGCTCGGCCTTACACCGAAAACTTAAGTCGCTGTCGGTAGAGTCATAAAAACATTGAGATAGGCGAAGCTATTAAAGTATCGCTTTAGGTTCCTGATATGAGCTGGCGCGGTCTTCGAAACCACGCCTTCGATGAATTGGCATGGCCAACCGCATGACTCGCACCTTGCGCTTCGCCTTTTGAAAGGTTCTAATGAACATGGCGGCGAAACAAGAAGAACGATCCCTTGGGGGCGGCGTCATTCCGCTCGGCTCAAAAAACAGAACAGGACAGCCGATGTCGTCAGAGCGTTCGCAAAATCTGCAAGATACATTTTTGAATTTCGTCCGGAAGAATAAAGTCCCGCTTACCATCTTCCTCGTCAACGGCGTCAAGCTCCAGGGCATCGTCACCTGGTTTGACAATTTTTGCCTATTGCTGCGCCGAGACGGGCATTCTCAGCTCGTCTATAAGCACGCCATCTCGACGATCATGCCTGGACACCCCATACAAATGTTTGAGCCGGGCGATGAAGAAGCGCAGGTCGACAAGCAGCGGTAGGGCGATTGAGGGCAGATAGGGAAGCAAGGAACGGCGCGACGCGGAACGGCGGCGAGACGCGGGCGCTGGTTATTGGCCCCTATCTGGCCCAGGCCAGCGCGGCGCGCGAGAGAGACCCCGCGGCGCGCCTCGCAGAGGCCGTGGGACTCGCACAGGCGATCGATCTCGATGTCGTCGGCCAATCGGTCATATCGCTCAACGAGGTCCGACCGGCAAGCTATCTTGGGAAGGGCAAGGTCGAGGAGATCGCCGAGATCGTCAGGGCGAAAGACGCCGCGCTCGTCAGCATGGACTGCCAGCTTTCGCCCGTGCAGCAGCGCAATCTTGAAAAGGCGTGGGACGCCAAGGTCATCGACAGGACCGGGCTCATTCTCGAAATTTTCGGAGAGCGCGCCCGCACCAAGGAGGGCGCGCTGCAGGTCGAGCTTGCGCATCTCGCCTATCAGAAGTCGCGGCTCGTGCGCTCCTGGACCCACCTTGAACGCCAGCGTGGCGGCTTTGGCTTTCTCGGCGGCCCCGGCGAAACTCAGATCGAGACCGACCGGCGCCTGATCGAAGAGCGGATGCGGCGCATCGAACACGATCTCGACAAGGTGAAGCGGACCCGCGCATTGCATCGCAAGACGCGGCGCGACGTCCCTTATCCCGTAGTTGCGCTCGTCGGCTACACAAACGCTGGAAAGTCGACGCTTTTCAATCGGCTGACCCGCGCCGAAGTGCTCGCGCGGGACATGCTCTTCGCGACCCTCGATCCCACGCTGCGCCAGATCAAACTGCCGCATGGCGCGCGAATCCTACTTTCCGACACGGTGGGCTTCATATCGGATCTTCCGACGATGCTCGTCTCGGCCTTCCGGGCGACGCTCGAAGAAGTCACGCTCGCCGACGTGGTTCTCCACATTCGCGACGTTTCGCACGAAGACTGGGAAGCGCAGGCGAAGGACGTCGAGACAATCCTCGGCGAACTCGGTCTGAAAGGCGAAGCCGAGGGCCGTATCCTCGAGGTGTGGAACAAGATTGACGCGCTCGATCCAGAGCGGCTGTCGGCGCTTCAAGCTGCCGCACGGGGGATCGCGGCTGACCGCCGTCCGACGCTGGTGTCGGCCTTGACCACGCAAGGGCTCGACGAACTGCTGGCGCGGATCGAAGCGACGCTCGCGGCCGGCCGCATTCGGTTTGAGCTCGATTTGGACGCCGCCGACGGCGCCGGATTGGCCTGGCTTCACGCCCATACCGAAGTGCTCAAACGCGACGCGCTGCCGCAAGGCGGCGTCCACCTTGTCGTTCGCGTCGATCCCGAGCGTTCGGACGGTCTCGCGAGACGCTTTCCGCAAGCTGAAAGAGTGCGTGAAACGGGAGCATGGCGCCGGCGAGCCGCGTCGTAATCGAGGCGCCGCGAACCCGTCAGCGCGGCTTGCGCTCGGCGCCTTTTGCCTCAACCCACAACGACTCCATCTCGTCGAGGGACGCCGCTTCAGGCGAACGCCCTGCCTCGGCGAGGCGTTGCTCGATATGTCGGAAACGCCGCTCGAATTTGGCGTTGGCGCGGCGCAGCGCCTGCTCGGGATCGACCTTTGCGTGACGCGCAAGATTGGCGACGACGAACAGCAGATCGCCGATCTCCTCTTCGAGCGCCGGCGAAGCCTGCACGCCGGGAAGGGCGAGTTCCGCGGCGACTTCCTCGGTTTCTTCGCGAATCTTGTTGAGGACCTGTTGCGCGTCGTCCCAGTCGAAACCGACTTTCGACGCCTTTTGTTGCAGCTTTAGCGCGCGTGTCAGCGCGGGTAGGGCGAGCGGCACGCCGTCGAGCAGGCTCTCCGGCTGGGCCCCCTTCTTCGCCGCCTTCTCGCGCGCTTTGATCGCGCTCCACTGCGCCGTCACACCGTCGGCGTCGAGCGTCCTTCCGTCTCCGAAGACATGCGGATGCCGGCGGACGAGCTTGTCGCAGATCGCGTCGACGACGTCCGGGAATGCGAAGGCGCTCAGCTCCTGCGCCATCCGGGCGTGGAACACGACCTGCAGCAAGAGATCGCCCAATTCATCCTTGAGATCGGCAAGGTCATCGCGCTCGATGGCGTCGGCGACTTCGTACGCCTCTTCGATCGTGTAGGGCGCGATCGAACGAAAATCCTGCTCGAGGTCCCAGGGGCAGCCGCTGCCCGGCGCGCGCAGCGCCGCCATGATTTCGATCAGCCGGGCGATGTCGCCGCGCGGTCGGGCCGACATGAGCTTTCCTCAAAAGAAAAGCGCCGCGGCCCTCTAAAGAGGATCGCGGCGCGTCGATGACGTAGCGCGGCTCAATCCAGGGTGATCGACAGCGCTTCTCGGCCTTTCGCCGTGTCCACCACCTGCATCGTGACAGGTTGTCCCTCGGCGAGACGATTCACGCCCGACGGGCCCAGAATCGAAATGTGGACGAACACGTCCTTGCCGCCATCGTTCGACTGCACAAAGCCGAAGCCCTTGGTCTCGTCGAACCATTTGACCTTGCCGGAAACCGGCACTGCGGTCGACGGATCGGGCGCCTGACGACGGGGCCGGGGGCTGTCAAAGCCGCCGCCACCGGTGCGCGGCGGCGGGGCGCGCTCAGCCGCTCCAGCCAGATCGACCTCGAGAACGCGCGCCACTTGCTGGCCTTTCACCGAGCTCGTGACCTGCACCTGCAATTTCGCGCCCGGCGGCAATGAGTCATATCCCGCCGCCTGAACGGCGCCGATATGGAGGAAGGCGTCACCGGTGCCATTGGCCAGCTCCACGAAGCCGAAGCCCTTATCGGGCTTGAACCACTTCACGATGGCGTCAACGGCCGGCTCATTCGACATCGGCGGCGGCGCGTCAGGAAATCCGCCGCCTCCAAATGGTGAACGCGGCGGCCGGCTCGGCCGCGGCGCGTCATAACCGAACGGGGCGTCGTCATCGAATCCGCGTTTGCGGGGGCCCCGAAAATCTCTACCTTTGCTCATGTTTACCTGCTCGTCTCCGCCAAAAACGGCAAGACCGCTATGCCAACCTTGTGCGCCCAGGCGTTCCCATTCGCGTCGCGAAAACGCGCGCGTTCGAAAACGACGATGATGTGCCTCTTGAATGCATATAGTCCCGCGCAGCGAGCCTTTTACCAGAGTTTCGCCCCGGAAGGCCAGCGAATTCCATGACCTGATCCAAAAATCCAAACAGTCGCCATGGTTTGACAGCGGACGGCCGATTCCTGCACGAGCGGGAATGTTTGCGTTTGCAGGACCTTAGATGAGCGGCGCACCGAAATTTTGACGCCTTTTGGGATTTTCGCGCCCGTCGCTTGTCAACGCAAAGCGCCACTGTGAAGACCACGACGCCTGCCGCTTATGGGGGTATGGGGAATACCGGCCTGTATCTCTCGAGAGCCCTTCCGCCGGCGATAGGAGCGTCGTCGCCGAGAGCCTCATCCATGATTCGCATAATCGATATTATGGAACATATATCTATGCCCATATGCCGGCCCCGTGACATCAGACTTCCAGCAGCATTCCGTCGAATGCCGGCGTGACATTTTCCGGCAGCGTCGCGGCGAGCGCATCATAGTCCAGATCGACATGCAAATCCGTCAGCACGGCCCGCTTCGGTTTGAAATGCGCGATGAAATCCAGCGCCTGGCTGACGGAGAGATGCGTGCCGTGTCGCTGATGACGTAGCGCGTCGATGATCCAGAGATCGAGCCCTTCGAGATATTGCGCGCTCTCTGGCGGAATGGCGTGAAGATCGGGCGTATAGGCCACATTGTCGAAGCGAAAGCCGAGCGCGTCCATGTCGCCATGGTCGAGGCGAAAAGGCGTCGCGACGATCGCCCCACCGGGTCCGTCGACCGTCACATCGCGCCCGAGATGCAGCCGATGTTCGGTCATTAGCGGCGGATAGAAGCTGCCGGGCGGCGTCTTGAAGATGTAGTCGAACTTCGTCGCGAAGGATCGCGACGTCGGCTCGTCCATATAGGCTGGAATGCGTCGTCCGCTCATAATGACCAGGCCGCGCACGTCGTCGACGCCATGCGTGTGATCGGCGTGCGGATGGGTATAGAGGATCGCATCGAGCCGCTTGACCTCAGCGTCGATGAGCTGCTCGCGCAGATCTGGACCCGTGTCCACGAGCACCTGCGTCGCCGCATCGGTCGGCCCGCGCGAAACGAGAATAGAGCAGCGACGGCGCCGGTTCTTCGGATTGTCCGGATTGCACTTCCCCCAACCCTGCCCGACGCGCGGCACGCCGCCTGACGAGCTGCAACCGAGAATCCTGATCCTGAGGCTCACGCGGCGGAGTCCAGAGGCGGCATTTTGGAAAAGAGCCGCAGCGCGTTTTCGGTTGTGGCGATCGCAAGTTCGGCGGCGCTGATCCCCTTGATCTCGGCGAGCGCACGCGCCGTGTCGACGACGAACGCCGGTTCATTGCGCCTGCCGCGATGGGGCGTTGGCGCAAGGAAAGGCGCGTCGGTTTCGACCAGCATCCGCTCCAAGGGCACGTCGCGGGCGATCTCGCGTAGATATTCAGCGTTCTTGAAGGTCACGACGCCGGAAAAAGAAATATAGAGGCCGAGATTGAGAGCCGTTTGGGCAAGCGCGGCCCCGCTCGTGAAGCAATGGAGCAGGGCGGGGAAAGCCCCCTTCCCCATTTCGTCTTTCAGAATGGCGGCGCAGTCCTCGTCGGCGTCACGGGTGTGGATGACGAGCGGCAATCCTGTTTCGCGGGCGGCTTGGACGTGAATGCGGAAAATGCGCTGCGCCACGTCGCGCGGCGCATGGTCATAGTGATAATCGAGACCTGCTTCGCCCAATCCGACGCATTTTGGATGCTGCGACAGAGTGACGAGCGTTTCGACCGTCGGCTCGGCTTCCTCATGCGAATGGTGTGGATGCGTTCCTACTGTGCAGAAAACGTCCGGATAGGCCTCCGCAATCGCCTTCACGCGATCGAAGCGCGACAGATGCGTCGAGATCGTGATCATTCTGCCGACGCCGCGCGCTTTGGCGCGCGCGATCGTCTCCGCGAGTTCGGGCGCGAAATCGGGAAAATCCAGGTGGCAATGGGTGTCGATGAGCATCAGGTTCAGTCGGGAAGGAGCATTATCTTGATTGTCCGAGCACAGTCGTTCGCCGGCTGTTCCAAGCTTTCGATGATGCGCTTGAGCCAATGCCGCAATATGGCTCTGCGGCTGAAAAACACAAATATTTAGCCCGGGCTCCTTCGCGGCTATGAAGCGCGGCGCTATATTTTTGGCCATGCGGAGCTATCAGTTTACCCCTTGGACGAACCTCGCCACGAAGTCGCGCCTCAAGCTCGCCGCGAATCGCGTCGAAAGCTCTGCCGGAGCGTACGCAAACCGAGGAGGACATCATTGACGCAGTCTTCCACGCAGGGCGGCGACGGCCGCCAACTGGCGACGATCAAGGACGTGACCGACATTCTCGGAGATGTCGACGACGCGACGCTGTCGGCGATCATGGATTTGCGCCCGACGATCGCCGATGTCGAGGAAGCGTCGATGTGGATGTCGGGCGACCGGGACGTCTTCGGCGCCGGCGCGCCGCTTAAGGACGTCGCAGGAGAAATCATCTCGCTTCTCGGCGGCGACGATGATGAGAATCTTCCGCCCACGATATGAGGGTCGGCGCGCCGCCACGCCGAGACGGCGCGCAGACTGTCAGGCTCTTCCTGTGCGGCGACGTCATGATCGGCCGGGGCGTCGACCAGATCCTTCCCTCGCCCTGCCCACCCAAGCTCTACGAAGAATATGTTTCGTCGGCCGAAGGATATGTTCGCTTAGCCGAAGCGGCGTCCGGGCCGATTCCACGGGGCGTCGATCTTTCCTATATCTGGGGCGACGCGCTCGCTGAGCTTCGCGACGACGCGCCTGACGCCCGCATCGTCAATCTCGAAACCAGCGTGACGCGCAGCGAGACAGCCGAACACAAGGCGATCAATTATCGCGTCAGTCCGCAGAACGCAGAATGTCTACGCGTCGCCGGAATCGATTGTTGTTCGCTCGCGAACAATCATGTTCTTGATTGGGGGCCGTCCGGCCTTATCGAGACGCTCGACACGCTTGCGCGTCTGGGCATTTCCGCCACCGGCGCGGGATGCACGATCGACGAGGCGCGGCGACCGGCCATCCTGGACATCCCTCAAAAGGGACGCGTCGTCGTCATGTCCTTCGCCCTGCCCGACAGCGGGACGCCCATCGACTGGGCGGCGACGCGCGCTGCGCCGGGAGTCAATCTTCTGCCTGACCTTTCCGCCGAAAACATCGACTTGGCCTGCGAGTTGGCGAGACGCGCTGCACTGCCCGGCGACATTCTGGTGATTTCGATCCACTGGGGCTCGAACTGGGGCTATCACGTTTCAAACGCCCAACGACAATTCGCGCATCGGCTGGCCGAAGAGGCCGGCGCCTCCATTATTCACGGACATTCGTCGCACCATCCGAAGGGGTTTGAGGTCTATCGCAACCGTTTGGTCCTTTATGGCTGCGGCGACTTCCTGAACGACTATGAAGGCATCAGCGGGTATGAAAGCTATCGCGGCGATCTTTCGCTGATGTATTTCGCGGATGTCGATGCGGCGAGCGGCGATCTCACCCGACTTCGAGTGGTCCCCTTGCATATGCGCCGCTTACGCCTCGAACGCGCGTCGACAGCTGACGCCGAATGGCTCGCGCAGACGCTCGATCGCGAAAGCGCGCCATTTGGCGTTCGCGTGCGACACTCGGATGGGGCGTTGTCAGCCTCCTGGTCCGACGGAGAATGACGCCGCAACGCTCGTGACTGGCGGCGCGCCAATTCCCATCTCTATCCGTCAACAGACAAGCGGAGCTTGATCGATGGCCATCATCCTCAATCACACAATCGTGCCGGCGCGTGACAACGACGCGGCGGCGCGCTGGTTCGCGCATATTTTTGGTTTGCGCTACGACGGCTCCAAGGGCCATTTCGCGCCGGTGAAGATCAACAGCGAACTAACCCTGCTGTTCGATAAGGATGAAGGCTTCGGGTCCAGCCACTATGCGTTCCACGTTACCGACAAAGAATTTGACGAGATCTTCGGACGCGTGAAGGACGAAGGCATAGCCTTTGGTAGCGCGCCGGGACGGTTTACGGACGGCCAGCTCAACGATTGGAACGGCGGCCGCGGCGTCTATTTCAAAAGTCCCGACGGCCATGTGCTCGAGCTGATGACCGCGCCGCAGTAGCGCTGCGCTACGCTGCCCGCGCCTCGTAGAGAATCGCCTGCATCGGCAGGCGCATGGGATTTTGGCCGAGCTCTTCCGTGAGCCTTTTCGCCAGCGCTTCGACAATCGTCTCGGCGCACACGCCGCCGCGTTCACGGAGCTGCTCAAAGAGCGGACTGCCGAAAACGAGTCCCTTGGCGAAATCCACCGGGTTAGCCACGTCCTTGACGCGCGACTGAACGGAAACAGTGATGTCCGTGAAGCCGGCGCCGAGCAGCGATTCTTTGATCGGATCGATCTCGGCGCATGAAAAAGCAAGAAATTGTGGCGGATCGCCAGGAAAAAAACGTTCGATCACCTTTAGCCCCAGGCGGGGGAAAGGATTGTAGCGCGGCGAATCCCAGACGCTGAAGAAATAGCGACCGCTCGGCCGCAGTAAGCGTCGCGCCTCGCGATGCGCAAGGTCTTTATCGGGAAAGAACATCAGCCCGAACTGACAGACGATCGCATCGAATGCCCCGTCGTCGAAAGGCAGCGCCGTCGCATCGGCCGGGCGGAACGTCACCTGCTCCCCAGAGCCGAATTTCGACTTCGCCACCTTGAGCATCGGTTCATTGAGGTCGGTCGCGGTCAGTCGCGCCTGCGGGCCGAGCGCATCGCGCAGCTTGCGCCTGACGATTCCCGTGCCGGCCGCCGTTTCGAGCACATCGGTCGCAGCGCTCTCGGCGACACGACGCGCAATGTCCGCTGCGTAATCTTCAAAGATTACCGGGCCGAGGCTGCGGTCGTAGTGCGTGGGAATATCGCCGACGAAGCGTGCAGCGTCGCTCATCACAATGTCAGTTTCGAAGCGGAAGACGGCAGCCCGCCGCCCGACGCGTCCCTGCTCTTAGGTTCGTGCGTCGGCGGCGCGCTGTTAGTCGCTTTATTGCTGCGCCGGCTGTTCGGCCGCAGGCTCCTCCGGAGCGGCCGGCTTCGGCTTGGGTTTAGCCTTCGGCTTGGGCTTGGGCTTCGGCTTTGGCGCGGGCTCCGCAGCCGCTGGATCAGGCGCAGCCACAGGCGTGGCCGCCGGCGCGGGCGCCGGAGCTGGAGGCGGCGCTTCGGTAACCGCGGGAGCAGGAGCGGGCGCAGGCGCGCTCTCTGCTGGCGGAGTCTCGACGACTGCCGGCTGCTCGGCCGGAGGCGCTTCAGGCGCCGGGGTCGCCGCCGTGTCGGGTTGTGCGGGCTCCGATTCGACTGGCGTCGCCGCTGCATCGCTCGGCGCCGCCTCTTCCGTCGGAGCCGCCGGTTTGAAGCGGCCCTCGATCGCGGCCTTGAGATTGGCGACGCCTTCGGTCGGCGCGGCGTAGATGCCCAGTCCAAAGCCGAGCGCGCCGAAGATGACCGCCGTCAGGATTGTTGAAATGCCACGCGCCATTCCGTGAGTCCCTCTGTGAGAAAAAAACCGTCCCGAAGATTTGACGCAACGAAGGCGGACGCCGCTGTGCGAGCGCTCGACCGAGCGGCCCACGAGAACTCCTTAGGGAGGAGCCGACGTTCATACTCGCACGCCTAGGCTTAGTCGAACAAGCCCGTGAAGACCAACGCCATTTCGCCGCCGCCCCGCCATTTGAAACGCCCGATTGTGGTGAGCGCGTGGCGAGGCAGGTCAGCTTAATCTTTCAATCTACCGTCGAAATGGCTATTTCCCTGCTGGCGGCGAAGCTAGACCGGCTGTCTCCTCGTCGATAAATCGCGGGAATACGGGCGTTGGCGGCGGCAGCGGCGCCCCTTCCTGAAGCGCATTCCCCTCGCCTGCGTGAGCGAAGTCCCGCTCGTCCGGACCGACGTCCAGAAGATCGAGAAGCTTGCTGGCCGAATCAGGCATGAACGGTTGCAAAGGAATCGCCAGCCGGCGCAGCGTCTCGGCCGTGACGTAAAGCACGGTCTCCATGCGCGCCGGATCGGTTTTCTTCTTCGCCCAGGGCTCCTCCGCCGCGAAATAGCGATTGGCTTCGGCGATGACGCGAAAAATTTCAGCGAGCGCATGATGCGGCGCGTAACTCTCCATCGCGGCGCGCGCCTTCTCAAGAACGTCGGCCGCTTGGGCGAGAATGTCCCTGTCCGCATCCGCAAGCGTATGTTTACGCGGTACGGCGCCCATACAATTTTTGGCGATCATCGACAGCGATCGTTGCGCAAGATTGCCGAGGTCATTGGCGAGGTCAGCGTTGATGCGGTTGACGATCGCCTCGTGCGAATAATTGCCGTCTTGCCCGAACGGAATTTCGCGCAGGAAGAAATAGCGCAGCTGATCGACGCCATAGCGCTCAGCGAGATCGATCGGATCGACGACATTGCCGACCGACTTTGACATCTTCTCGCCCTTGGAGAACAGGAAGCCGTGCACCACGATCTGCTTGGGCAATGGCGTGCCTGCGGACATCAGGAATGCCGGCCAGTAAATGGCGTGAAAGCGCGTGATGTCCTTGCCGATGACATGAGCGTCGGCGGGCCAGAAGCGCGCTCTGTTTCCGCCTTCCGTAAGATATCCTGTAGCAGTTACGTAATTCGTAAGAGCGTCGACCCAGACATACATTACGTGCTTTGCGCTGGTGTGTGGGCCCGGCGGAATCTCGATGCCCCAGTCGAAGGTGGTACGGGAGACCGAGAGATCGGTCAGTCCCCGCTTCACGAAGGCGACAATCTCGTTCCGATAGTGTTCCGGCGTTATGAATTCGGGATGCCTCTCGTAATGGGCAAGTAGCCTTTCCGCGTAGGCAGACAGTTTGAAGAACCAGCTCTCCTCTTCCACCCATTCAACCGGCGTGCCGGTTGGCGCGAATTTCTTGCCATCCCGTTCGGTGAGTTCGTCTTCGTCGTAATAAGCCTCGTCGCGCACCGAATACCAGCCGGCGTATTTCGAGAGATAGAGATCGCCATTCGCCTCCATGCGCCGCCAGATTTCGAGCACCGTTTGCTTATGGCGCTCCTGAGTCGTGCGCACGATGTCGTCTGCGCGGGCGTTCAGCGCCTCGCCCATGCGGGCGAATTGCGCAGCGGTTCGGTCGGCGAGCGCCAGCGGCGTCAGCCCTTCCTTCTCAGCCGTGCGCTGCATTTTCTGCCCATGCTCGTCCATGCCGGTGACGAACAGCACGTCATAGCCATCGAGCCTCCTCCATCGGGCGAAGGCGTCGGTCGCGATGCGCTCATAGGCGTGGCCGATATGCGGCGCGCCATTCGCATAAGGAATGGCTGTCGTGATCATATAGGGGGGGCGCTCAGACATGAGTTGGGATTTAGCTTGCTTCAGGCGGATAGGAAAGCGCATCCAGGCGCGTCGGGAGGGTTCAAACTAAGTTAACAGAATGTATTTACCTCAAAATGAACGAGGCTCCTCTGTCTCTCGGACTGCGCTAAATTGCTCGCGGGAGCGCGGCAATGCCCATATCGAAAAACACGCCGAAGGATATTGCGAAGAGAGTCGCCGAGAAGCGGAGCGCGCGCACAAATGGCTGGCGGCGCGAGACCTTCACGCTGGAGAGAAGCGAAGCGCGGGCCAAGGCGCGCGAATGGTTCGAGCGCTTCCCCAAGGCCGCCTATATGACCGAGATCGAGTTCTGGCGCGAACTGGACGACGGCCGCATCGAGTTTACGATCCGCCGGCTGCCGAGCGCCGACTAGTCGCCAGGCCTATTCCGGGGCGACGTCCGGCGTGCGCCAGCCCAGATGCTGGCCGCTGTCGACGGCGATCATCTGCCCGGTCACGCTTTTGGCTCGACTGAGGTAGACGACGGCGTCCACTACGCCCGAGACGTCAGCGGCGCGCTCTAGCGGCACCCCGCGCGCTTCCATTTCGAACTCCCGCTCGCCAAGCGCGGCGTTGGGAAAGACCGGCCCTGGCCCGACCGCATTCACGCGGATACGAGGGGCGAAAGCCTGCGCCATGGTGAGCGTCGCCGACCACAGCGCCGACTTCGACAATGTGTAGGAGAAGTGACGCGGCGTCAGACGCCAGACCCGTTGGTCGAGCATATTTATGATCGCGCCATTGGCGCTCGCGGGCAGCGCCGCAGCAAAGTCGCGCGACAGCAGCAGCGGCGCGCGCAGATTGATCTGCATCTGCCGCTCATAAAGCTCCAGTGAAAAATCCTTCGCCGCGTCGATCTCGAAAATCGAGGCGTTGTTGACGAGGAGCCTTAAGGGTCCAAAGGCTTCGCCCGCTTCCTCGATCAGGCGCTGTGTCGAAGCTGCGTCGGCAAGATCGGCAATCGCGATCGCCGCGCGGCCGCCGCGCTGCCTGATTGCATGCGCAGCGAGCTCCACCTCCTCAGCCGAGCGCGGAGATGCATGCAGCACGACCGGCCGGCCTTCGCGCGTGAACCGTTCGGCGATGGCGAGGCCGATACGCCGCGGCGCGCCGGTGACCAACACGGGCCCGTTTGCGTCGTCGCCCTCGCTCATGCGCCTACCCCATTGTTGGGTGCGTGAATTAGCCCTCGGCGTCCTCACCTTCGCCGACATCGCCGATATGCTCAACGGAGACGACGCGCTCGTCTTCAGCCGTGTCGAACACGATGACGCCTTGAGTCCCGCGCCCGGCGATGCGGATGCCGTCGACCGAACAGCGGATCAACTGGCCGCCGTCCGTCACCAGCATGATTTCGTCGCCATGGCCGACGGGAAAAGAGGCCACGAGCTTGCCATTCCTGGCGTTCACCGCCATGGCGACGATGCCTTTGCCGCCACGCCCTGTCGTACGATATTCGTAAGAGCTTGTCCGCTTACCGTAACCATTCTCTGAGACGGTGAGAATGATCTGCTCCGCCGCCTGCATCTCGTAAAAGCGCGTATCCGACAGCTCCACCGCAGCGGCCTCTTCGGCCTCGGCCCCCGCCTCCGGCGAAACGTCTTCGCCCATTCGTCGGCGCAGCGCATTGGCGCGCTTCAGATAAGCGGCGCGCTCCTCGCCGGCAGCCTCGAAATGATTGAGGATGGAGAGCGAAATGACCCGGTCGCCGTTTCCTAAGGCGACGCCGCGCACGCCCATTGAAGTGCGCCCCTGAAAGACGCGGACTTCCGGCACGGCGAAGCGGATGCATTGCCCGTCGCGCGTCGTCAGCAACACGTCGTCACGCTCGGTCGCGGTCGCGACGTCGACGATGGCTTCGCCTTCGTCAAGCTTCATGGCGATGAGGCCGTTGCGGCGCACATCGACGAAATCCGAGAGTTTGTTGCGCCTTACTGTGCCACCCGTCGTCGCGAAAATGACGTCGAGCGTCGCCCAACTCTGCTCGTCCTCGGGCAGCGGCATGATGGTGGTGATCCGCTCGTTTTGCTCAAGCGGTAGGAGATTGACGAGCGCCTTGCCGCGCGCCTGCGGCGCCGAGAGCGGCAATCGCCAGACCTTTTCCTTGTAAGCCTTGCCAAGAGACGAAAAGAACAGCACCGGCGTATGGGTATTGGCGACGAAGAGCCGATGGACGAAATCCTCCTCCTTCGTCTGCATGCCGGAACGGCCTTTGCCGCCGCGCCTCTGCGCGCGATAGGTCGAGAGCGGCACACGCTTGATGTAGCCGGCGTGCGAGACGGTGACGACCATGTCTTCGCGCGCGATCAGGTCCTCATCCTCTACCTCGCCGTCCGCCTCGATGATTTGCGTGCGGCGTGGCGTGGCGTACGCCTCCCTCACCGCCAACAGTTCATCCTTGACGATGCCGAAGAGACGTTCGCGTGAGCGCAAAATATCGAGGTAATCGGCGATCTCGGCGGCAAGCTTATTTAAGGCTTCGGAGATCTCTTCCCGACCGAGCGCCGTCAGGCGTTGCAGACGCAAATCGAGAATGGCGCGCGCCTGCGCTTCCGACAGCCGGATGGTTCCGTCATCGGTGAGCTTATGTCGCGGATCAGCAATCAGCTCGACGAGCGGCGCCATGTCTTTCGCAGGCCAATCGCGTCCCATCAGCGCCTCGCGCGCCGCGGCTGCATCAGGCGAGGTGCGGATGAGGCGGATCACCTCGTCGATATTCGCGACAGCAATCGCGAGGCCGACCTGTAGATGCGCGTTGTCCCGCGCCTTGGCGAGGCGGAACTTGGTGCGCCGGGTGACGACCGTTTCTCGGAAATCGACGAAGGAGCGCAACACGTCATGGAGCGTCATCAGCTCCGGGCGCCCGCCATTCAGCGCGATCATATTGACGGGAAAACTTGTCTGAAGCGCGGTGTGACGCCAAAGCTGGTTCAAAACAACGTCGGCGACGGCTTCGCGCTTCAATTCGACGACGATTCGCATGCCGTCGCGATCGGACTCGTCGCGCAGATCGGCGACGCCCTCGATCTTCTTCTCCCGCACCAAATCGGCAATGCGCTCGATCAACGCCGCCTTGTTCACCTGATAGGGAATTTCGGTGAAGATGATCGCTTCGCGATCCTTGCGCAAAGTTTCGATTTCCGACTTCGCGCGCATGATAATTGAACCGCGGCCGGTCGCGAAGGCGCTGCGAATGCCGCCGCGACCGAGGATCGTCGCCGCGGTCGGAAAGTCCGGACCCGGCACGATCTCCATCAGCTCAGCGACGCCGATGTCGGGCCGATCGATCATCGCGATGCAGGCGTCGATCACCTCGCCAAGATTATGCGGCGGAATGTTCGTCGCCATGCCGACAGCGATGCCGCCGGCGCCATTGACCAGCAGATTGGGAAAACGGGCCGGCAGGACCGTCGGCTCCTGCTCCTTGCCGTCGTAATTGGCCTGGAAATCGACCGTGCCTTCGTCAATGTCTTCGAGCAGCGCGAGCGCAGGTTTCGCGAGCCGCGACTCGGTGTAGCGCATCGCCGCCGGCGGATCATTGTCGACGGAACCGAAATTGCCCTGCCCGTCGATGAGCGGCAGGCGCATCGAAAATGGCTGAGCCATGCGCACAAGCGCGTCGTAAATCGCTGCGTCGCCATGCGGGTGGTATTTACCCATCACGTCACCGACGATGCGCGCCGACTTCACATAGGCCTTGTCCGGCGTATGCCCGTTCTCATGCATCGAAAACAGAATGCGACGATGCACCGGCTTCAAACCGTCACGGACGTCCGGCAGCGCGCGCGAAACGATCACGCTCATCGCGTAATCGAGATAGCTGCGCTTCATCTCGTCGGTGATCGAGACCGGCTTTATGTCGGAGCCGGGCTTGTCGGAGTCGTCTTTTTTGGTCTCGTCGTCGGCCAATTGTGCGCCAGTTCAGAAAAGAGCGTTTTGCGTCACATTTCTATAGGCGATTCGAGCGCGCGACGCCAGCATCTGTGGCTCAAGAAGATCAAGATAATTCAGTCGTTTATCGTCTTGTTAGCGATCTTTGTCGACGGCCGCCGGCCTTTTGCCGTCTCTGGCTTTCCAACGGCCGGCTTCTGCTGTTTTGCACCCGCCCGAAGCGCGGCCTCGACCGCCAATTTGGCCCAGCGAGCGAGTTCGTCATCGTCTTCGAGCGCCCCATCAGGAAGGCTCCAATAGGAAATGGTGATCGGTCGATCTTTGCCCTGATAGGTGAAAGGCCGGCAGCCTGCCGCTTGAAACTGCGGCGCGCTATGGCGATCGGCCTTTAGGTAGATTTCGCCGCCGGCTTCAATGGCAAAGAAGAGGCCGTCGACGTAAACGCCATGGCCGCTGAACATGCGCTTGACGGACACCGCGGCGAATGGGGCAAAAAGCTCTTCGATGCGCTCGCGGTCCATGACGGCCTCGATGAAATCAAGAGTCTCCAATCCCCGACGCTGCATCGACCTTTCCAAGGTCGGCGGGCTTCAGTTCGACGCTCTCGCCACATCCGCAGGCCGATGTCTGATTGGGGTTTTCGAATACGAAAGTCGACGCGAACTGCGTCGTTTTCACGTCCATCGTCGTCCCAAGGAGATAGAGCACCGCCGCGGCGTCGACGATCACGCGGCCGCCCTCAACGTCGATGATCTCGTCGCCCTTTTTGGGTTCGGCGATGTCCATTTTGTAGGACATGCCGGCGCAGCCGCCCTTCTCCACTGAGACGCGCAGCCCTTGCCCTTCTTCGGCCGTGGCCAACAGCGCGCGCACGCGCTCGGCCGCCGCGGGACTGACATTCATCACGCTCATTTTCTGGATAGTAGTCATTTGTAAAATTCTTCCCCTAAGAACGCGCGTTCACCACATGTCGAGCGCGATGCGCGCTTCGTCGGACATACGGCTCTGATCCCAAGGGGGATCAAACACCATGTTCACCATCACGTCGCTGACGCCGGGCACGGCGCTGACCGCATTCTTGACCCAGATCGGCATTTCGCCCGCGACTGGACAGCCTGGCGCGGTCAGCGTCATGTCGATTTCGACAAGTCCCTCGTCGGAGATGTCGACCCGGTAGATCAGGCCGAGCTCGTAGATATCGGCCGGAATTTCCGGATCGTAGACCGTCTTCAGCGCCTTTACGATGTCGTCCGCCAAGCGCTCATTTTCAATGGCCTGAGACGTTTGATCCGCCGCCGAGGCGCGATCGGTTTCGCTTGTGTTCGGAGCATCGTTCATGAACACGAAATTCTCCTCAGGCGAAAAGAGAGCGGGCCTTTTCCAGCGCTTCCGCCAGCCGGTCGATTTCCTCGCGCGTATTGTATAGCGCAAAGGAGGCGCGACAGGTGGAGGTGACGCCGAAACGGGACAGGAGCGGCATGGCGCAATGCGTTCCAGCCCGCACCGCGATGCCGGAGCGATCGATCACCGTGGCGATGTCGTGCGCATGCGCCGCCGCCATGTCGAAGGACACAATCGGCCCTTTGTCCGGCGCCTGACCATAGATTCTTAGCCCCTCGATCTGCGACAGTCTCTGATGCGCGTATGCCGTCAGACCAGCTTCATGCTCCCGGATCGCATCTCGGCCAATGCGCTCCATATAGTCGAGCGCGGCGCCGAGCCCGACGGCCTGGGCGATGGGGGGCGTGCCTGCTTCGAAGCGGTGCGGCGGGTCGTTATAAGTGACGGCGTCGAGCGTCACCGTTTCGATCATCTCGCCGCCGCCAGCATAGGGCGGCAATGCTTCCAGCCATTTACGCTTGCCGTAAAGCGCGCCAATTCCAGTCGGGCCATAGAGCTTATGGCCGGTCAGCACATAGAAGTCGGCGTCGAGCGCGTGCACGTCGACATCGAGATGCACAGCGCCCTGCGAACCGTCGACGCAGAGCGGAACCCCATGCGCATGCGCGATGCGCGTGACATCAGCGATCGGAACTGGCGCGCCGAGCACATTCGACATGTGCGTGAGCGTAACGATCTTCGTTCGCTTCGAAATGAGCCTCTCGAGCGCCTCAAGGTCGAAGCGGCCGTCGTCGTCGACCTCGAGCCACTTCAGCACAGCGCCTTTGCGCTCGCGCAGGAAATGCCAAGGAACGATATTGGAGTGATGCTCCATCACCGAGAGGATGATCTCGTCGCCTTCGCGAATATGCGCCTCGCCGAAGGAGGCGGCGACGAGATTCAAAGCTTCGGTCGCGCCGCGGGTGAAAATAATCTCGTCCGTCGATTGCGCATTGAGGAAGCGGCGCACCTTTTCGCGCGCGCCCTCATACCCTTCCGTCGCGGCGTTGGCGAGATAATGCAGCCCGCGATGCACGTTGGCGTATTCGTGCTCGTAGAAATGCGTTAGACGCTCGATAACGGCGCGCGGCTTTTGCGCCGAGGCAGCGTTATCAAGATAGGCAAGCGGCTTTCCATAGGGGCGCTCGGCAAGAATCGGGAAGTCGGCACGAACCGCTTCGATGTCGTACGCCGTTTCAATGCGCGCAATCTCGTTCATCGATTGATCCTTCGAGAAAGCCACGCGCTGACGCGCTCGCTAAGAAACGCCTTCAACTGCTCGTCCTCGAGCGTCTCCATCGCCTCATTGGCGAAGCCCTCGATCAGCAGGGCTTCAGCCTCGCGGCGCGGCAGTCCGCGCGCGCCAAGATAGAACAACTGGTCCTTATCGAGCCTGCCGCAAGTCGCCCCATGCCCGCACTGCACATCGTCGGCGAAGATTTCGAGCTCCGGCTTGTTGTTCATCGTCGCCTGATCTGAGAGCAGCAGCGCCTTCGACTGCATGACCCCGTCCGTCTTTTGGGCGCCGGGACGCACGATGACCTTGCCTTGAAACACGCCCACGCTCTGATCGTCGAGAATATTGCGAAAAACTTCACGGCTTTGGCCGTTCGGCTTCACATGGTCGACGATCAGGGTCGTATCAGCATGCAGCCGTCCACGTCCTAGGGTCGCGCCATTGAAGACGGCGCTCGCCTTCTCCCCGTCGAGGCGCGCGAAAATCTGCCGGCGATTGAGCCCATCGCCTTCAGTCAACGCGAAGGAATTGATCGTTGCGTCAGCATCAAGATGCGCGAGCAACGAGGCGACGCGGATCGATTGATCGACGCCGCCTGAAACATGCGTGACGAGATCGACACGCGCATTCGGCGCCAACCGAAGCAGGAGCGCGCTATTGTCCTGCGCCGGAGCCGCCGTCAGCGCGCCAAGAGTTTCGATCAAAGTCGCTTGAGCGCCCTCGCCCAGCATCACGAGCGCGCGCGTATATGTCGACTGCGCCGCTTCCGCGGACGTAAATGTCACTAGCTCGATTGCGCGGTCGATCCGCGCTCCGGAAGTAATCTGAATGACGACGCCGTCCTGCATCAGCGCCGCATTGAGCGCGAGCATCGAGTCCTGGGCGCCAATATCGGCGCTGGCGAGCGCCGACATGACATGCAGCTCGCCCTCCGCCAGCGCGTCGCGCAGCGATTGTATGGCGACGCCATCGGGAAGCCGCGCGATATCGAAGAGATCGGGCCGGAAAACGCCGTCGAGCGTGACAAGCCGGAGCGAGTCATGCGCGCGCGGCAGCGACAAAGCGCCATGCGAAGCGGCAGCGAGCGGCGCTGGCCTGCTCAACGCCGTTTTGAGGTCAGTGTAGTGCCAAGACTCGATGCGGCGGTTTGGCAGACCGAACTCCGAGAACGCCGCCCAAGCGGCCGCGCGCAGGCGCTGCGCGCCCTTGTCGCGCATCTCTTCGTAGAATGAAGAGAACGCCGCTTCTGCTTCGCTCGCCAGCTTGACCATCGTCTATGCCGCCTCTTCCGCGAGATATTCCTGATAGCCGTGCTTTTCGAGCTCCAGCGCGAGCTCCGGCCCGCCAGAGCGCTGGATGCGGCCCTTGGCCATCACATGCACCGTGTCGGGTTTGATATATTCGAGCAGGCGTTGATAGTGCGTGATGACGACAAAGGCGCGCTCAGGCGCGCGCAGCGCATTGACGCCGTCCGCAACCACGCGCAGCGCGTCGATGTCGAGCCCGGAGTCGGTCTCATCCAGAATGCCGAGCTTCGGCTGCAGCAGCGCCATCTGCAGAATGTCCATACGCTTCTTTTCGCCGCCGGAAAAACCGGAATTAAGCGGCCGACGCAGCATGTCCTGCGAAACGCCGAGCGACGCTGCGGCGTCCTTGACGCGCTTCATGAAATCCGGCGTCGCCAGTTCCTCCTCGCCGCGCGCGCGACGCTGAGCGTTCATCGCCGCCTTGAGAAACGTCATGGTCGCAACGCCGGGAATTTCGACCGGATATTGAAAGGCGAGAAAGACGCCCTTCGCCGCACGCTCATGCGGCTCAAGAGCAAGAATGTTCTCGCCGTCGAGCAGGACTTCGCCCTCCGTGATGTCATAGCCTTCGCGCCCGGAGATAACGTATGACAGCGTCGACTTGCCTGTCCCGTTCGGCCCCATGATCGCCGCGACTTCTCCGGCCTTTACGCTCAGCGTCAGACCCTGCAAGATTTTGCGGTCGCCGACGGAGACGTGCAGATTTCTAATCTCAAGCATTGTTAAACTCTTTCCGGTCTCTGGCGTCATGGCCGGCCTTGAGCCGGCCATCCACGTTTTGGCGTTCCGCAATCTTTCCCCGAGCGTCGCGCTGCGGCTTGGCGTGGATGGCCGTGACAAACCCGGCCATGACGCGCTAAAACCATCACCCCACGCTTCCTTCGAGCGAGATGGAGATCAGCTTCTGCGCCTCGACGGCGAACTCCATCGGCAGCTGTTGCAGCACGTCGCGCACGAAGCCGTTGACGATCAGCGCCGTCGCCTCTTCCTCAGAGAGCCCGCGCTGCATCGCATAGAACAGCTGATCCTCGGAAATCTTCGAGGTCGTCGCCTCATGCTCGAACTGGGCGCTGGGGTTCTTCGATTCGATATAAGGAACCGTATGCGCGCCGCAGTCATGGCCGATCAGCAGGCTGTCGCACTGCGTAAAATTGCGCGCGCCGTCCGCCTTACGATGCGCGGAAACCTGGCCGCGATAGGTGTTCTGCGACCTGCCCGCCGAAATGCCCTTGGAGATGATCCGGCTCTTCGTGTTCTTGCCGAGATGCAGCATCTTGGTGCCGCTGTCGACCTGCTGATAGCCGTTCGACACCGCGATCGAATAGAACTCGCCTTGCGAACCCTCGCCGCGCAAAATGCAGGACGGATATTTCCAGGTGATCGCCGAGCCCGTCTCGACCTGAGTCCAAGAGATATGCGAGTTGCGGCCGCGGCAATCGCCGCGCTTCGTCACGAAATTGTAAATGCCGCCCCTGCCCTCGCTGTCGCCGGGATACCAGTTCTGCACCGTCGAATATTTGATCTCGGCGTCATCGAGCGCGACGAGTTCGACGACCGCCGCGTGAAGCTGATTTTCGTCGCGCTTAGGCGCCGTGCAGCCTTCGAGATAGCTCACATAGGCGCCTTCGTCCGCGATGATCAGCGTGCGCTCGAACTGCCCGGTCTTCTGCTCATTGATGCGAAAGTAAGTCGAAAGCTCCATCGGGCAGCGAACGCCTTTCGGCACATAGACGAAGGAGCCGTCGGAGAACACCGCGCTATTGAGCGTCGCATAGAAATTGTCGGTCGCCGGCACGACCGAGCCGAGATATTTGCGCACCAGCTCAGGATGCGTCTGCACCGCCTCGGAGATCGGACAAAAGATCACGCCCGCTTTCGCCAGTTCTTCCTTGAAGGTTGTCGCCACCGACACAGAGTCGAACACCGCGTCGACCGCTACTTTACGCGTTTCGACGCCCGCCAGAATCTCCTGCTCGCGCAGCGGAATGCCAAGCTTCTCGTAAGTGCGCAGCAGCTCTGGATCGACGTCGTCGAGCGACTTCGGGCCCGGCGTCGATTTCGGCGCGGCGTAATAATAGAGATCCTGATAGTCGATCGGCGGATAATGCACGCGCGCCCACTTCGGCTCGGGCATGGTCAGCCAACGCCGATAGGCCTCGAGGCGCCAGTCGGTGAGCCATTGCGGCTCGCTCTTCTTGGCCGAGATGAAACGGACGATGTCTTCATTCAGGCCCTTCGGGGCCTTTTCCGATTCGATGTCTGTCGAGAACCCGTATTTATAGGCGTCAACATCAATCGACTCGACAGCCGCAACGGTCTCCTTAAGAGCCGCCATTCCTATTCTCCTCGTCACGACGGGTTCAAGGCCCGCCGGCCGATCGTTCCGCCTCCGCCTGGCCTCTTTGGGCGTCGACTAGGCGGCGGAATGTCGGGATCTTATGCGATCCACGACATGTGCAAGAACCTTTCCAAACTCTTCTACATCCTCTTGCGTCGAAGACCAACCCAAACTGGCCCTCAGCGCTTCCCTTTCCGGCGCGCCCATCGCAGCAAGCACATGCGATTCCGCCATTTTGCCTGAAGAACAGGCCGAGCCCGCTGATAGCGCGACATTCTCGAGGTCGAGCGCCATCAGCATGGTGCGCGGGGCGAGGCTAGGAATTGAGAAAGCGCTGGCGTTGGGCGCCCGCGACGCCCTTGAACCGTAGAATCGGGCGTCCGGCGCGACTTTCAAGACTTGCCGCTCAAGAGCGTCGCGCAAATCTGCGAGCCGCGCCGCCTCTTTGGCCAAATCTGCCGTCGCCGCTCTCAACGCCGCTGCAAAGCCGGCGATTCCGGCGACATTCTCCGTCCCAGCGCGGCGTCCGAATTCCTGGCCGCCGCCGCGTAGAATCGGGGCCTCCAGATGAAGGCTCTCGTCGCGGAAGGCGAGCGCGCCGACGCCCATGGGTCCGCCGAGCTTATGTGAGGAAAAGAACAATATGTCCGCATCGGTCGTCGCGAATGTCGTTTCGAGCCGGCCGACCGATTGCACGGCGTCGCAGACGACGACCCCATTCGCTCCGTGAATCAGCGCAGCGGCTTCCGCGACCGGCTGAATGACGCCAGTCTCATTATTGACGGCCTGCAGCGCCAGCATCACGCGCTCGCCGGAATGCCCCGCGAGCGCCGCCTCCAGCGCTTCGAGCGAGATCACGCCCTCGCGGCTGAGCGGAATGGTTTCCACGGCGGCCAGCGGGAAGCGGTGGCCCTGCATGACGCAGAGATGTTCACCGGCGCTGATCAGCAATACATCGATCGGCGCTTCGTCGCCCTCTCGGCGAAGCATCGGCGAAAGCGCCAGGCTCGCCGCCTCGGTCGCGCCGCTCGTAAAGACGACGCTCCGGCGAGGCGCGCCGACCGCCTGGGCGACCACAGATCGGGCGTCTTCGAGCAATGCCTTGGCCGCCCTGCCCTCGGCATGAACGGAGGAGGGGTTGCCGAGCGTCTCAAGCGCGTTGAGCATCGCCGCCCGGGCCTCGGGGCGTAGCGGCGACGTAGCGTTGTGATCGAGATAGACGCGGGTGGACATGTTGGCGCCCATTTTAGCAGAACGCGGCGGCTCCGGCGCATTTCTTGTATCCGCGCCTAAGCGTTCCGCTCCCCTGCGAAAGGCGATTCATGCAGATCGAGATCGACAAGCCCCATGTGGAGGCGCTCGTCGCACGCTTTCCGGCTCACGCTGGCCTCTCTGCGCAGTTGCGCTTTTCAGACCGCGTCGAGGCGGACATCTCACATTTCAGTCCCGAGGAGCTCGATTTTCTCGGCGCGCTGTACCACGACGCTGGCCCGCAGCTCCGCGCCCGGGCCGCGCAGCTCGCGACCCTGCGCGCCGCGATGGAAGCCAAGAGCGCGCGCTTTGCGGCAGAGGATCTCGAAGACGTATTGCCAGCGCTGGTGCGCTATCTGACGACGGATGCGATCCGCGGCTGGCTTTTCACCGCCAATGTCACCGCGAAACCCCTGCCTTACGTCATCACGCGTTTCGACTATGTTCCGGCCTCCAACGACGAAGCTGGAAAAATCCTGATCGAACTGAAGGCCAACGCCAAGGGCACGCTGCAGTCGAACCTCATTCGCATCATGAGTTCGGACATCGCCGGCCGGACCATTGGCGAAATACTTGCGGCGCGAGGTTTCGTGCGGGAAACGCCAGCGTTGATCGAAGCTTTCGACGCCGCGAGCGAGACCTATTACGACTGGCGCGGTCGATACGGCGCGCAATTTTCGGCGAAAGGCATCGGCTTTCATGCCGAAGATCCGACGTCGACGCATCGCGACACCGATTGGTCGCGCAAGGACATCATCGTGCTGTCGAGCAACGGTTCGGAGGCGCGTCTCGTCAATGACGAAAGCATTCTCACAGGCCGCAGCCTGACGCTGGAGGCGCCTGGCGACGTCCTCGGCCATTTCCTCCGCAAAGCCGGCAAGAGCAATCGCTTCGCCGCCGAAGACGAACTTGCGGAACTCAAGGAGCTGATCCCCGAAGGCCTCTTCACGCAGATTCCGGTGCATCCTTACATCTTCATGTTCCATCTCGATCTGCATCACTACGTCTGGGTGCATGTCGACGAGATGCATCCCTATCGCTATCAGCCGGAGTTGCGGGATAAGCTTATTCTTCCTGAGGAGCAGACAGATCTCATCGACATTCTGACCGCCGAAATGGATGTGCTGATGGACGACATCGTTCAGGGCAAATCCGGCGGCACGACCGTGCTCTGCGCAGGACCGCCCGGCGTCGGCAAGACGCTGACGGCGGAGGTCTATTCCGAGATCATCCAGCGCCCGCTCTATCGCGTCCATTCAGGCCAGCTCGGCCTCAATGTTTCTACGATGGAGACGGCGCTGAAAGATATTCTGACGCGCGCGCAGCGCTGGGGCGCCGTGATGCTGATTGACGAAGCCGATGTTTATATCAAGCGGCGCGACGACAATATCGCCATGAACGCCGTCGTCGGCGTCTTCCTGCGCGTGCTCGAATATTTCAACGGCCTGCTGTTTCTCACGACGAACCGGGTCGATGACATTGACGAAGCGATCGTTTCGCGCTGTATCGCGCTCATCCGCTACGCGCCGCCGGACGACGAGGCGCGGCGTCGCATCTGGCGCGTCATGGCCGGCCAGTTCGAGCTCGCCTTGGACGATGCGCTGATTGAGCGGCTGGTGATGACTTTCCCCGAGGCGACAGGCCGCGATATCAAGGGCCTCGCGAAACTGACCGCCAAGTTCTGCCACCAGAAAAACGTTGCGCCGAGCCTGCCGGTTTTCCAGCGCTGCGCCATTTTCCGTGGGCTGGAGATCGCGCGCGCCGCCTAAGTCGCCGGTCGAGGGTCGAATTTCCTTGCAATTCACTGTGGCCCGCGTGGTAGAAGGCGCGCCTGCCAGTTTCGCAAGGATTCCGAATGCCCGAGGTTATCTTCACCGGTCCGGCCGGCAGGCTCGAGGGCCGCTTCCATCAGTCCGCCACGCGCGGCGCGCCGATCGCGATCGTGCTGCATCCGCATCCCCAATTCGGCGGCACGATGAACAACCAGATTGTCTACCACCTGTACTACTCCTTCGCGGAGCGCGGTTTTTCAGTCCTGCGCTTCAATTTCCGCGGCGTCGGTCGTTCGCAGGGCTCCTTCGACCATGGCTCGGGCGAGCTTTCCGACGCGGCGGCCGCGCTCGACTGGGCGCAGGCGGTCAACCCGGAAGCGCGCGCCTGCTGGATCGCGGGCGTCTCTTTCGGCTCTTGGATCGGTATGCAGCTTCTCATGCGCCGGCCGGAGATCGAGGGCTTCATCTCGGTTGCGCCGCCAGCGAACCGTTTCGACTTCTCGTTTCTCGCGCCCTGTCCCTCATCGGGCCTTTTCATTCATGGCGACCAGGATCGCGTCGCGCCGCTCAAGGAAGTGACGGGGCTCATTGAGAAGCTCAAAACCCAGAAGGGCATTCTCATTGAACATGCGGTGGTCGAGGGCGCGAACCACTTCTTCGAAAACAGGGTCGAGCCGCTGATCGCGCATGTCGACGCCTATCTCGACAAGCGTCTCGGCAATCCGCCGAGGATCGCTATTCCCGCGCGCGGAGATTGAAGCCGTCATTGCGAGGAGCGCAAGCGACGAAGCAACCCAGGGGATGGTTGCTGGATTGCTTCGCTTCGCTCGCAATGACAACAGCGGCTTGCCATTCGCGGCCTTCGGCCTGCCGGGAATGACACGCGCAATGACCATTAGGCGGCCGCCCGCGCGAGCACCCCGCCGCGCATGGCCTCCGGCGCGCCGGTCGTCGTCGGGAAAGTGATCGGCAGCCCTTCCAGTAGACGCACGGCGAGATAGGCGAAGGCCTGCGCCTCCATCGAATCCGCCGACCAGCCGACGGCGTCCGCCGTCGTCACCTTGCACGGCAGGCGCATGACGAGCTCGCGCACGAGGATCGGATTGCGCGCGCCGCCGCCGCAAACGATGAGCAATTGCGGTTGCGTCGGCAGATGCGGAAAAAGCCGCAGCACCGAAGCCGCGGTAAAGGCGGTGAGCGTCGCGGCGGCGTCCTCGGTCGAAAGCTTGGCGACAGCGTCGAGCGCGAAGGCATTACGGTCGAGCGATTTCGGCGGCGGCTGATCGAAGAACGGATGCGCCAGCATCTTGAGCAGCGCCGCTTCGTTGACGCGTCCGCGCGCCGCCATATGGCCATGCCGGTCGATCGGCGCGCCCGTGCGCTGGAGCATCAGATCGTCGATGAGCGCATTGCCAGGGCCTGTATCGCAAGCGATCGGCTGCTCGTCTTCCGCAACGTAGGTGACGTTTGCGACGCCGCCGATGTTGAGCAACGCCACTTCGCCTTTCATGCCGCCGGCGACGACGAGCGCGCGGTGGAAGACGGGCACGATCGGCGCGCCCTCGCCGCCGGCGGCGATGTCGGCGGCGCGAAAATCATAGGCGACATCGATGCCGAGCCGCGCCGCGAGCGCCGGCCCGTCGCCGATTTGAATGGTGAGTCCTTGCTTCGGACGGTGCAGCACCGTCTGGCCGTGAAAGCCGACGATATCGACGCTCGCCGGGTCGATTTCATTCTCGCGCAACAACGCCTCGACCGCTTCGGCGTGGCGGTCGGTCACCATCCGTTCGGCGAAGGCGAGAACGCCTGGCCGCGCGTTTCGGTCTTCGAGAGTCGCGGCTTCGGCGAGCGCATTGCGTAAGAGCGCGCGGTCGGCGTCATTATAAGGGTAGTGTCCCGTCGGCCCGAAGGCGACGGCGGCGTCGCCGTCTGTTTCGATGAGCGCGACGTCGACGCCGTCCATGGACGTGCCGGACATGAGGCCGATGGCGCGATAATTGGGCAATGCGAATCTCTCCAAGCATCAAAAGAGTAGCAAGGTTCAGGTCAGCACGCGTGCGTGCTCGGCGCTCCAAAAAAATTATTGTATTGATTAAATTATTTTATATATTACGATAATTTTTTGAGGCAGCCATGACGAATGTCGTTCAAATACCGCAACCCGCGGCGCCCATCGAGCCTGCCCGCCGACAAGCGATCAGGCGCAGAAGCGCGCGATTGGCCGCCGCGCTGACCTGGACGTTTTTCATAGCGCTTTGCGCGACCGCGCTGCTGACGACCGCCGTACTTTTCTACGACGGCCCGATGCTCTCTTTCGGGCCTGGCGGCTTATGGATCGGCCACGGCCCCGACCCAGCGCTCGGGCGCGTTTCGCTTTCGACATTCACCTTCGCGCAAAGGCTCGCCGGCGCGCTCGCCATCGCATTTCTTACGGCCCCTGTGCTGGCGATTCTTTTTTACGCGAGGAGACTTTTCCGGCTCTATGCGCAAGGCGTCGTCTTCACGCCGGCGAATGCGCGCCTGATCAAATCCATGGCCGCCTGCCTCGCCGCATACGCATTTGCGCCTTTCGCCGCCAACCGAACGATACTTCTTGCAGGACTGACGAACGATCCTGTCTGGTTTCATGCAGACGAGGTTCTCGCCCTTGTTTTTGGCGCGCTCACGTATGTCGTGGCCGACGTCATGGAGTTCGGACACGAGATCGAACGCGACAGAGACGGATTCATCTGATGCCGATCGTTATGCGCCTTGATGTCATGCTCGCCAAGCGCCGCATGCGCTCGAAAACCCTCGCGCAGATCGTCGGCGTGACCGAGGCCAATCTGTCGCTGCTGAAATCCGGCAAGGTCAATGGCGTTCGCTTCTCGACGCTCGCCGCCATCTGCCGGGCCCTCGATTGCCAGCCCGGCGATCTCCTCGAATATGTGCCGGATGAACAGGTCGAGGCGCAACAGAAGGCTGGATAGTTTTCTCATTTCAGAAAGGACATTGTCATGCGTCGAGCGATTGCCTCGCTATTCGCGGCGTTCCTCTTCATTCCCGTATTAGCCGCTGCGCGCAAGCTGCCGTCGCTGCCGCAAGGCGTTCCGTTTATTCTCGACTCGAACCGCATCCTTCTCGACGTCGTCCTTACGACTCCGGAAGGGCGCGAGCGAAAAGCGCTCGCCTGGTTCAACATGGGCATGGCCTCGCCTATTCTCACGCATGATCTATATCGAGAGCTCGGCATCAATCGCGGCGGGATCTTACAGATGCGCATTGGCGAGCGGCGGCTGGAAGCGCGAGCGGATCAAGTTGTGGACGGCGACGGCGGCGTTGGCGTTCCCACCTTCAACCATCTCTTTGCGCCGCGGCGGGTCGAAGCGATGCTGCCCGCGGCGATGTTTACGGATTACGTCTTGCGTATCGATTACAACCGGCGTGTTCTCGCACTGAATGCGCCAGGCGCTAAGCATCCGGAAGGTTCTCCTGTTCCGCTACTCCTCAATGCGGACACTGGCGTCGCCGCTGTCGAAGCGCAAATTGGTGACGAGACCCGAGCGCTCGCGATTGACGCCGGCAGCGGCTACAGCTGGATGCGTGGCGATGTGGCGCGCGACCTTCTGGTGCGACGCCCAGACTGGCGGCGCGCCCATGGCGCCGTCGGCGCGGCCAACACCAATATGGTGGATTTCGCTTTCGAGAAGGAAGGCGACGTGCTGCGCATTCCGAGCGTGCGCATCGGCGACGTGGGATTTAGTGAGCTCGGTTTTTTAGGCACGGCGCCCGTTCTGGGGTCATTCGCAGAGGGACTTTTCGGTGACCTCTTCTGGGACAACTGGCGTAAGGCTGCGCCGGCGCCCGTCATCGGCTGGCTCGGCGGCAATGCCCTACGAGACTATGAGCTGACGATCGACTATCCCAACCGCATGAGCTATTGGCGCCGGCAGCGGGTGCCAGACCCAACAGAGCTGGACCAGCCGCCGATTACATTGGTGCGTCAGGGAGAGCGCTACGTAATTGGCGGGATCGCGCGGACGCGGACGCAATTGCAAGGGCCGTTGGATGTCGAGGTCGGCGACGAATTGCTGGCGATCGATAACCTAGTAACACGCGGCGCGGGCAAGGATGACGTTCTCTCAGAGTCCGTTTGAGAATGTCGTTCAATGAGCGATCCTTCGCAAGATGAGGCCGCCCATTGCGACGTGGATCATGGCTTTTGAGACGTCGATGCGCTTTTCATAGTCTCGCACGAGGCGCCGCCAGCG
>VGDT01000019.1 GCA_016869595.1 Alphaproteobacteria bacterium | reverse complement strand
TTGCGGCCCAATCCGTCAACTTTGACGGCGGCGCGCGGATGATGCTCATCTTCGCCGGCTTTATGCTGTTCAATTTCATGATCAATCTCGGTCCCAACGCGCAGACCTATTTGATTGCCGGCGAGGTATTTCCAACCGCCGTTCGCGCAAAGGGCGCAGGCTTCGCCGCTTCCTTCGCGAAGATCGGCGCCTGTTTGACGGCGTTCCTGTTCCCTATCCTGCTTGCCGACCTTGGCGCGTCGAGGCTTCTTTACATCCTGGTCGGGACGTCGCTTCTAGGCGCGCTCGTCACTTGGCTGTTCCGCATTGAGACGGCCGGCCTCAGTCTCGAAGCGGTGGGCGCCGAAGCCAAGTAGCGCTGACGACAAAACCAGCGGACCAAGAGGAAACATGACCCGCCTTCGCTTGCACCGGGAAAGTCATCTCGTCCAGCGCATCGGCTGGCTGCGAGCTGCGGTGCTCGGCGCCAATGACGGCATTGTTTCGACCGCAAGCCTGATCGTCGGCGTCGCCGCCGCGCAAGCGACGCGCAACGACGTGCTGATCGCCGGCATAGCCGGATTGGTCGCCGGCGCCATGTCGATGGCGGCTGGCGAATATGTTTCGGTGAGCTCCCAATCCGATGCCGAAAAGGCTGACCTCGCGCGCGAACGTATGGAATTGAGCGAACAAATCGAACTCGAACGGGAGGAGCTTGCGCAGATTTACGTCGAACGCGGCGTCGACCTTGAACTCGCGCGGCAAGTCGCTCAACAATTGATGGAGAAGGACGCGCTGACCGCGCATGCGCGCGACGAATTGGGAATGTCTGAGATTGTCGCTGCAAGGCCGGTGCAGGCGGCGCTAACGTCGGCCGTCACTTTCGCGTCGGGCGCCGCTTTGCCGCTCCTTGTCGTATGGATCGCGCCGCGAGACGCGATCGTCCCCGCCGTTTCCGCTGCATCATTGGGATGTCTTGCCTTGCTTGGCGCAATCGGCGCCAGAACCGGCGGCGCCGCAGTTTTGCGCGCGACGGTCCGCGTGACATTTTGGGGCGCGTTGGCGCTCGCGCTGACGGCGGGCGTCGGCAAGATTTTCGGCATGGCCGTCTGAAGCGCGCGACCTCGAGACTGCAGAGAAGATTTATGCCGGACGGATGCGCGTTTGGCTTTTCACCGGAGCAAAACATGACTCGCCTGGCGGTCGCCGCAATCATTTGTCTGATGTTGATCGCAAGCGGCGCGGCCTTTGGGGAGGAGCGCGCGCCGGCTGAAGTCGTGATGGAAATCGCGAGAGCGACGAAAACCGCCGCGGAATAGCCGATCACCCTTCCACAAGGGCCTTTGGAGGTCGTGGCGTCGATTTACACTCTCGCGCCTGGCGCCAGACTACCCGAACACAAGCATCCGTTTCAGCGATACGCCTATGTTCTTGAGGGCGCGCTGAGGGTCCAGCAGGCGGATTCCTCGTCACGCATCTACCGCGCCGGCGAATTCATCATCGAAAGCGTCGACCGCTGGCATTACGGCGCGACGGTCGGCGACGCTCCGGTCAAATTGCTGGTCATCGATCAATTGCCGCCTACTGCAGAAGCCACGGTCGAGCGGCCTCCGGCGCCCTAAGCGCTGTCAGGCGGTTTGCCTCTCGTCACGGCAATAAGGCGAATGACTGTTAATGGATTTTTATCGTCAGATCCGTGCCGACGTTTCCGGTCTCGCCGCTCACCGGCTGGTCCGAGATGATGAGCGAAGCGCCGGTCCATAGCCGCTCCGCGAGCTTGTCTCGAACGTCCTTGGAAATATTGACGCGCTCCAAAGCCTCGGTGGCGCTCGCGCCAGAATTCCGCAAGTTCCACGAATTGCCGGTCTCTGCCGAGGCGGTCTTTCTGCGTTCGCTCGGTTCGTCGCCGAAACGAACCGGCATCGAAATGACCGACCATTTGAGAGAGGATCCATCCTCCTTCGGCGCTGTCGCAATGAAAAGATGCGATCCTAGTGGGGTGTCCGGATCACGGATTTCAATCGGCGCGTCAAAAAGCGGCGACAGTCCCTGGCGAACATAGATTCGCCGCTCCTTCTTGCTGATGAGAATTGAGATCGGCATCATGCGCCGCTCGGCTTCTCTCTGCGCGGTTGCGGCGAGCGCGGAGGCGGTTCTCGCCTCATCCAAACGCTGCTCGGCGTCCGTCAGCTCGGCGCCCTTGGGAGCAAAAACGGTTCTTGCTTCTTTGAGCCTCGCTGTGGCCTCGTCGAACGCCGAGTGAGCGTTCGTCTTCGCCAACAGGGCCGCGTCCTCGGCGAGAAGCGCTTTTCCATAGGCTATCGTCAGGCGGTCGGCTTTGGCTTTGGCCTGCCCAGCGCCTGCCGGCGCTTCGTGCTCCGCAGCCTCGGCGGGTTCACGTTGCCTGGCGGCTGACGCCGCCGCAGCTTCATATGACGCATCGGCCGTATACGCTTTCCGCCACGCCAACGTTTGGGCGGCTTCGGCGGCGCTAAGCTCCGCCACGGAGCGCCTGGCTTCTTGTTGCTTGATTGCGACTTCGGCGGTCAAAGTCTTAACCGCCTTGCTCGTCGCAGCCGCCTCGGCCGCAGCCTTAACCCTGAGTTGCTGAGCGTATTGGAGCGGATTTACGCCTGGTCGATTTGGGGTGACGGTCTTCGAGTCGACGGCCGCGGTATCGAGTTTGGCTCCGGCGGCGTCAACTTTCGGCTGCCCCGTCTCTTGTTTGGCGACCCCGGCCGCTTCGCCGCCGGTTTCAGTTTTTGGCTGCTCCACTTGTTCTTGCGGACTGACGGTGGTGGCGTCGGCCGTTGCGGTCCGCAACGGATCGTCATCGGATACAGCTTTATTAGTGTCGGGCGCCGCGTCGCCAGCGCCGGCTTTGGATGCTTGTTCTTTGCGATCCACGGCGCGCTCGTCAGCCGCACTGTCGGACGGCGGAATTGAATCTGCAGCGGGCGACGCTTTGGCGGCGTTAGACGCTTCGCCGCCGGTTTCGGCTTTCGCTTGCTGTTGCGGGGCGACGGGAATCTGCTTTGCGGCCGCCGGCTCGACCTTATCCGATTCCGCCGAAGCGCGCATTATTGGCGCCGGCAGTAGCGGGTGCTCGAATTCCGCGGGAGCCACGTCATGCGGCGAGATGACGACGCGCTCGCCGATCCTGGTCATGCCCCACAGCTTTGCGGCGAATGCCGCGGGCAGCCGGATGCAGCCGTGCGAGGCCGGATGTCCGGGCACGACTCCCAGATGCATCGCGATGCCCGACCATGTAACGCGCTGCATGAAGGGCATTGGCGCGCCAGAATAAATGTTCGATCGATGGTACCGCTCGCGGCCAATAATGGTGAAAATGCCTTTGGGCGTCGGATGTCCGGCAATGCCCGTTGAAATCGCCGAACGCGCGACGAGGCCGTGGTGGTTGTAAACGGATACGTGCTGGTCGGCGATCGACGCAACCATGAAGAGCGGCCGCTCAAGCGTAGCCGATTCAGGCTTGGCTTCGAGCGGAGATTTTGCGCCGACCGTCTCAGCGCCTTCGCCCCGGGATTTTTTTCGCGCTGTTGGATGCTGAGGTTCAGAATGGCGTCTCCAGTCGCGCGCTGGCTCGCGACGAGGCGCGCTGAACAATTCCCAAAAAAAGAAACCCTGCGCTGAGGCCGGCGCCGGCCCCAGGCCGAAGACCGCTAGAGCGGCGGTGGCTGCTAGCGCCGATGAAAAAATTTTGGCGCGAGAGCGCCGTTGCAATTTCATGGGCCGCTCCAAACTGCGGTTGTGCGCCTTCAGTTTAAGGCTCATTTCTTATTCAAATCATAATAAATGGCTAATGCGAGGCCACGGAAATTCAAGGGCTAAGCTTGAACTTTACTGAACAATTGGAAAAGCTCTAGCTTTGTAATGCCTTGGCGACAACTCCCGCGACCGCAGCGAAGGCCGCGTCAGTCTCGCTGAATACTCCGGGAAAGAAACAGAAGCCGTGCGGCATGGCTTCGCCAATGAAATGCGCGACCTCTACGCCGGCCGCCGTCAATTTTTCGGCGAAGGCGCGATTGTCGTCGACGAGCGGATCGGCCGTTCCGCTGATGAGCAAAGTTTGCGGATATTCGCTTAAATCGCTGAGCGCCGGACTTGCCCATGGATGTCGCCAGTTTTCCGACTTTGCGAGATAAGCGCCGCGAAGAAATCCCATAAAGGCTGCGTCGATCACGACGCCCGTCGGCGCCAGTCGCTCGAACGACTGAAATTTCTCGAAGTGAAAATCGGTCAGCGGACAGAAAAGCACGGCGGCGAGAATCGAAATTCGTTCCTGGTGAACTCTTAGCGGCAAGGCGGCTGCGAGATTGCCGCCCGCAGAATCTCCGCTGACCATAATGCGCGATGCGTCGCCGCCGATGTCGCCGCCGGCCTCGCGCATCCAGCGTAGCGCCGCCACGCAATCGTCAAGTCCGGCGGGAAAAGGCCATTCAGGCGCCCAGCGATAGTTGACGCTGACGACGATCACGTCGTTTTCGGCGGCGATGCGGCTGGTGACGTATGCCGTATCCTCAGATCGCCCGACGACGAAGCCGCCGCCATGCGCATAAAGCATCATCGGCTTCGGTCCTTTGCCCGGCGGCGCAAAACATTCGCAGCGGATCTGTCCCGCGTCAGAGGGAATAGCGAGGGTCGAAACCGAGACTTGCGGGTAAAGCGCCGCGGCGCTCGGCGGGAGTTCGGCCGGGTCGATCGTTACGCCCTCGCCCCTGTAGCAGGCGCGCACGGGCGCGATCATCATATCTCGCATGGCGAGCGGCGAACGCAGTTTCGACAGCAATCGATAGAAGGGCGCGGCCGGATCGCTTTCAGAGAAGCGGACGACTCCCGGCCCGTCAGTGCGCTCGTCGACGAAAAGCGGCGACGTAGCGACGCGAGTGTCGGCGTCCCCCATCATTTCTTCTCCGAAATTCAAGCTCTCTTAAAAACTCGGCGCACGGAGTCATAAACCGCCCGCCGGGTCGAAAACCGGCGGGCAGTCGTTCGGCTTTACATCGCCTGTATCGCTTCGGGCTTGCCCCGCGCGCGCTTCGCGATCAGCCGATTGAGCGCGGAGACATAGGCGCGCGCCGAAGCGACGAGCGTGTCGGGATCGGCGCCGCGGCCGGTCACTGACTTGCCGTTCTCGCTCAAGCGCACGGAAACCTCCGCCTGCGCGTCCGTGCCTTCGGTGACGGCGTGAACCTGAAACAGCTCCAGTGTGGCGTCGTGCGGCGCGAGCGCTTTGATGGCGTTGAAGATGGCGTCGACAGGGCCGTTGCCGGTCGCCTGATGCGTCAGCTTCTGTCCGTCGATGTCGAGCGTTAAGGCCGCCGACTGCGGACCATGCGTGCCGGCCATCACCATCAACGCCTCGACCTTGATGTGGTCATGAGCGTTGACGATCTCGTCGTCGACAAGCGCGGCCAGATCTTCGTCGTAGACGAATTTCTTGCGGTCGGCCAAATCCTTGAAGCGGTTGAACGCGTCCTGCAGCGCGTTCTCGCCGAGATCATAGCCGAGCTCCTTCAGCTTCTCGCGGAAGGCGTGACGGCCAGAATGCTTGCCCATGACGAGCGACGTCTTGGAGACGCCGACGCTCTCCGGCGTCATGATCTCATAAGTGTGCGCATTCTTGAGCATGCCGTCCTGATGGATGCCGCTCTCATGCGCAAATGCGTTCCGTCCGACGATCGCCTTGTTGTATTGCACCGGAAAAGACGTCACCGCCGACACCAGCTTTGACGCGCGCGTTAAGAGCTTCGCGTCGATGTTGGTGTAGAAGGGCAGGGCGTCGCCGCGCGTCTTCATCGCCATCACGACTTCTTCGAGCGACGCGTTGCCTGCGCGCTCGCCAATGCCGTTGATGGTGCATTCCACCTGTCGCGCGCCGCCGCGCACGCCAGCGAGCGAATTGGCGACGGCCAGTCCCAGATCGTCGTGACAATGCACCGAGAAGATCGCCTTGTCGGAATTCGGCACGCGCTCGCGCACCGTGCGAAAGAGCTGCTCATATTCCGCCGGCGTGATGTAGCCGACGGTGTCGGGAATGTTGATGGTCGTCGCGCCGGCCTTGATCGCGGCCTCGACGCAGCGGCAGAGAAAATCGAGCTCCGTGCGCGTGCCGTCCTCCGCCGACCATTCGACGTCGGCGACGTGATTGCGCGCGCGCGTCACTGAAGCGGAGACCATCTCCAACACCCGCTCCGGCTCCATCTGGAGCTTGTATTTCATATGCACGGGCGAGGTGGAGATGAAGGTGTGGATGCGCGGACGCTTCGCCTCCCGCAGCGCTTCGGCGCAGCGGTCGATGTCCTTTTCAGAAGCGCGCGCCAGTCCGGCGACGCAGGCGTTCTTCACGCGCCGCGCCACTTCGCTGACGCTCTCGAAATCGCCTGGACTGGCGATCGGGAAGCCGGCCTCGATAATATCGACGCCTAATTGGTCCAGGAGATCTGCGACCTCGAGCTTTTCCTCGAGCGTCATGGAGGCGCCGGGCGATTGCTCGCCGTCGCGCAAGGTGGTGTCGAAAATCAGGACGCGTCCATCATTATCTGCGACGGCGCCGGGCTGTGACATATTGCTCATCGGTTTGAAATCCTGCTGTGCCGCGCCCCGCTCGGGGGCTCTTGTCGTGACTGCAATGACATCCCCTGAAAGCCTGGGCGCGAGCCCATCGGGCGCTCAGGGGCGACTAAGAAGCAGCAGGCCGAAAAGCGGCAGAGAATGTGGGCAAGCGAATCCGCGCGCGCGCAAAGGCGTCGCGACGTCATTCGCAGAGGCGGTTGCGTAAGGCAACGATCTCTTTCCCCATCCGGCGGCGGTTGGCCGCAATCGCTCGGCAGGATAACGCAAGAACGACCCCTGCCGCAAGCGCCGCGTCGGCGCTTAAAAAACGGCGGCTCAGCCAAACGCATGAGCTTCTCCGGCGCGCCGATAATTTTTGCGCCGGAAACGCTTATGGCTCTTGCCGAAACGAATGTATGGGACCTAACATTCAAAGTATGGTCAAAACCGCAGTTTCCATCCGTCACGCGCGTCCCGGAGACGCAGAGCAGATCACACGCGTTCATGACGCGTCGTGGCGCTCCTCCTATCGGGGCATCATCCCCGGCGCGGAGCTTGAACGGATGATCGCCCGCCGCGGCCCCAATTGGTGGCATTCGGCGATCGTGCGCGGCACCGGTCTTCTTGTGCTCGACTTTGACGACGATATCGTCGGCTATTCGACCTATGGCCGAAACCGCGTGCCTTCGATGCCTTATTCGGGCGAGATCTTCGAGATCTATCTCGCGCCCGAGCAGCAAGGCTTGGGCTTCGGACGACGCCTGTTCAGCGCTACACGGCGCGAACTCGCCGAGCATGGCTATCTCTCCACCATCGTTTGGGCGCTTGCCGACAATGAGAAGGCCCTCGCTTTCTATCGCAGTCTCGGCGGGCAGACGGTTCGCCGCGCCGAGGAGCGGTTCGGCTCGGACATGCTGACGCGCGTCGCCTTCGGCTTCGTCTCCGCGCCGGTGCGGTAAGCGCTCTGGCGAAATAAGCGCGCGAGCTGATTTTGCGGTAAGAACCCCGACGCGCTTCCCATACACAGCGCTTCCGTCTTAACAACAATCGAACGGATAGGCCGGCGATCCGTCGTCGCCGGACGACACAACTCATCGGAGCCTTGAATGCGTCTCGACGCCATACCGATCGGCGCCAACCCGCCTCATGAAGTCAATGTCGTCGTTGAAGTGCCGCTCGGCGGCGAGCCGATCAAATATGAGCTCGACAAGGCTTCGGGCACGCTCTTCGTCGATCGATTCCTCTATACGGCGATGCGCTATCCCGGCAATTACGGCTTCATTCCGCATACGCTTTCAGACGATGGCGATCCCTGTGACGTGCTCGTCGCCAATACGCGACCCGTCGCGCCTGGCGCCGTCATTTCGGTCCGGCCCATCGGCGTGCTGCGCATGACGGATGAGGCCGGCGGCGATGAAAAGATCATCGCGGTGCCGTCCACGCGGCTCACGCAACGCTATGTCGACGTCAAGAATTACACCGACCTCCAGGAGATGACCTGGCGTCGGATCGAGCATTTCTTCATCCACTACAAGGATCTCGAGCCCGGCAAATGGGCCAAGGTCGCGGGCTGGGGCGACGCCGCAGACGCACGCGCGCTCATCGCCGAGGCCATCGAACGGGCGCGCGCGGCGAAGTAGCGTTTATGGCAGCGGCGGCGTGCGGGACACCACGCCTTTCTTGAAACAAGCCGGCCTGTCGTTCCACGCGACGATGCCATTGTCGGTCGCAGCGAAGCTTTGTGCGGAGTCGATCAACTCATCGATATGAGCGCCGCCGTCGAGATCGCCAATCACATAGGTCCATTTGCCGGCGCCGGCGAAAGCGACCGTCGCCGGACGCTTGCACACTGCCAGACATTCGACGGGTTCAACGGCCATATTGATTTTGCGCTCGTCAAGGCGGGCGCGCAGCGCATCCAACAGAAGCGCGCCCGGACGCGCGTCGGCGTCGCCGCCGTCGCGGCATGAGACGCAAACAAAAACCGTGACGCTTCTCGCAGCCATCTTCGCTCCTGTCCCTGAACGCGCCTTCTCGACCAAAGTCGCGCCAAAGACAAGACCGGCAGCCTTTAGGGATTATATGCGCAGCGCGCCCCGCCGCCGGCCTTTTCGGCGACCTCATCGGCGTCGACGATGCAGTCGAGCGCGGTGATCGACGCATGGGTTGTGCCGGCCGCGCCTTCCAGCACGACGCCATTCTCGATCAAGGTCGCATAGAGTTCATGCGCCTTGCGTCCGTGCAATTCAATCTTCTTTGCGCCGAACGTCAGCTCACAGGCGCGTGAGGTGATATCGACGTTGCCGGCGCGGCAGTCGATCGCGTCAGCCTTGACCGCGACGCGCAAACCCTTGGCGTGCGGCGCTTCCGCATTGCCGCTCAAAAAGGCGGCGAGAAGCTTCTTATTGGGGGCGCTCGTCTGAGGCGCCAATTCGCCGACAATCGCCGAAAGCGCCAACGCGTTGGAGCCATTGCTCGCTCCCGCCTGAGCGGCGGCAGGCGCGAGAGCTGATAAGAAGAGCAAGCCAACTGTTTTGTAAGCGATCATGGCGATTCCCCGATAAATGCATCTGCGCAATTGAGCATGAGCCCCGCTGAATATACGGCGCAGGCGCGCTCGGTCGACGGCGATGAACATATCCGCCCTTTGTGCGACAGTGAATGCGCGTCCGAAAATAAGAGGCGAGGGCGGACCGCCTAAGACCGCTCGATTGCATCGGACAGCCCTTGTTGAACCGCGAAATTATGGTCCGCGCGGCGGGTCAGCACCCCTTACGGCGCTCCCACATTTGAAGCTGATTGACGCGGCTTTTCTCCCAACCGCTCAGCCGCCCATAAGGCGGAAAACAGCCGGCTCCGAACACGGCCCGCGCGCGGTCGGTATTGAAGCAATAGCCGTTACGCGCGTAAATCCGGTTGCGTGCGTACCAGAGATCCTCGCAAGACATGTAAGCCGGATCCTGCGCCGCCGCCGGGATCGGCGCGACGACCCCGATTGATCCGACGCTTATCGCGCCGATAAGCCCAAGCGCTGCAAAAATCTTAGGTGTTTTCATTGGAATTTCCTCCCATAAAGAGATTACGTGTAATCGTCGCGATCCGTTTCAATCGCTGTGTCGTCTTTTCTCACGGGCGCCTGAGGTCGAAAAATTCGGGCCGGTATTCGAAATGCATCGTATCAAAATGCCCCCATTTGCCGCCCCAGATGAACCCATAGCGTTCGAAAATCTCCACGATCTCATAAGGAATCCGATTGCGGTAACCGCCTTGGCGCCAGAGCCAATAATCAGAGAAGGCGGTGTTGAGATCAATCGCCGCCCCATAGGCGTGCATGCTGCGTTTGCCCGTGTCCTTCACGACGCGGCAATTGAAGGCGCCAGCGCTCGGATAAGCGTAACGCTTAATATCCTGTGGCAGACGATCGATTTCCATGGCGACCGCGCGCAACCTTTCGGCGACGCCATTGACCGTGGTGACCCGCACCTTGCCAGTGAACCAGGGAATATCGGTCAACCGCTTCTGAGTTTCGCCCTTGTCGCAATCCCCATACATTTTGTCGAAGAAGGCGATGTTGCGGAAGCGCCCCGGATCGTCCTGCGGTCCGGGAGGCTTCGTCAGCGCGCCCTTGGGATAAGAAAGGCTCAACTGATCGATGAGCGAGGCGTTTTTCAGTTTCTCGTCGAAGCTCTTGTCGGTACTGCCGTCAGAGAGATTTTGTCTCGTTCCGTCGCGGAATATGATAGCGGCGTCGTCGCGGCCGGCGATGTGGTCTGGATAGGCGCGGATGAGCGCGTCGGGCGAAATTGCCTGACCGCGAGCGGCGACGGGAGAGAAAAGCAACTCGAATCCCGCGAGGAGCAAGCCGATCTTTTGCAGCCGCGCTAACTTTTCATTCTCGATGCCGTGAGAAGCCATTGCGCGCCGCCAATATTTCGCCGAACGCCATACTTTCCGACGCTTTCTTCGCGTCCGATGGCGAGGGTTCCCTTACGGTTTAGAGCGCGCCTCACGCAAGAAAAGCCGGGGTCAACTTTTTCGCGGCGCGCTCTAAGCGGCGCTGTGCCGCTTTTCATTTTTGAGCCGCCCGTAAGCCAAACGCGCGCGCTGACCGAGCCGATCGCATTGATCCGCGAGATGCGAGACGCTTTCGACATGCACGTTGCGCGTCTCCGTGCGCACGCCATGGGCGCGCAGTTTAGCGAAGGCGCGCGACAGCGTTTCCTGCTTCACGCCAAGACGCGCGGCGATCAGGCGTTTGTCGTAGGGCAAACGGAAGCGGCACCGATCCTCGCCCGGCGGGCAAAGCAAAAGTATGAAGCAAGCGAGTCGCTGATCGGCGTTCTGGCTCTTGAGAGATTCGATCTCGCCCATGAGCCGCCCAATGCTGTCTTTGGACTCCTGCATCACCGCGGCGCAAAGCGAGGGCGACTCCTTAAGCAGCCGGATGAAGCGCGTCGCCGGGAGCTTGAGCACTTTTGTCGCGCCTACCGCTTCGGCGGAGGCTGTGTGGATTTCGTCAGCTCTTGTGGGCGCCTCGCCGATCATTTCGCCGCCCGAGCGAATGGCGATGAGCGTTTGGCGTCCCGAAGGCGCGATGCGCAGCAGCTTTACATAGCCGCTCACAACGAATGGGAGGTCTGTGACGGACGCGCCTTGACGAAAAAGCTGATCGCCGTCCTGGAGCGACTCGATCTTGGCGTCGGCCGAAAGGCGCGACAAGGTCGATTCGTCAACATTCGCGAACAACAGCGTCTTACGCAGCTCCGCCGGACCCGCCGGCTGTGGCGCGCGCCGACCAGCCCGTCCCTTTCGCGGGACGGCGCCACAGCTAAGCGCAGCATGGCCGGTCTCGATCGTCAAGCGCGCGCATCCTTTTGAAGCGCAGCAGACCGTGCGCGTCATTCAGCGAATGACGTGATACATGAAGCGGAGGCGCCGCCGCTTCCTCCCACGCATGGTTCGCTTAATACCGCCAACTGCAAAGGCTATCGCGATCTGTCACGCGGCGAAAGGCAAGGGATGCGGGACAAACCGTCGCATGGGTCAGCGTTGTCCGCCGCCGCGCTCCAGCAGAAATACGGCCTGTTCGCCGAAGAGATTCCAGACCCACCAGGGCGCGTTGAAGCGGATCGGCGCGCCTGAACGATCTAACGCAACGCCGCGCTCGATGCGCGCGCCGAGTTGGTCGACGAGTTCGACGAAATCGCGAATGGTGCAAAGATGAATGTTCGGCGTATCGTGCCAGCGGTAGGCAAGATGGCCGGTCACCGGCATGCGGCCGGTGACGGCGAGTTGCGTGCGCACGCGCCAATAGCCGAAATTCGGAAATGAGACGATGGCGCGCCGGCCGATGCGCAACATATTGGCGAGCGCCGCGCGCGGGCGCCGCGTCGCCTGCAGCGTCTGAGAGAGAATCACGTAATCGAAACCGTCATCCGGGTAATCGGCGAGGTCCGTATCGGCGTCGCCCTGAATGACGGAAAGTCCCTTGGCCACGCATTCGTTGACCCCGCGTTGCGAGAGTTCAACGCCGCGGCCGTCCACGCCTTTCTTCTGCGCTAGAAGCTGCAGCAAGGCGCCGTCGCCGCAGCCGACATCGAGGACGCGGGCCCCCGACGCGACCATGTCGGCGATGACGGCGAGATCGAGACGCGGCTGATCGAGCGGCTGCGCTGACTGTTCAGGCGCCTCGCGCGCAGGCGTGAAGTTCATTTTGAATTTCCGTTGGGCGCGAGGCCGCGCGCCGCTGCGGCAGAGTTGAGAAAGCCGCGCGTGGTCGCGACGAACATCGGCTCGTGCAGCAGGAATGCGTCGTGTCCCTTGTCGGATTCGATTTCGACGAAAGACACAGACGCGCCGCCGGCGTTGAGCGCATGAACGATGGCGCGCGAATCCGACGTGGGATAAAGCCAGTCGGAAGTGAAGGAGACGACGCAAAAGCGCGTCTTCGTGTCCTTGAACGCCATCGCCAGCGAACCGCCGTAGTCGGCGGCGAGATCAAAATAATCGCAAGCGCGCGTGACGAAGAGATAGGAATTGGCGTCGAAGCGCTCGACAAAGGCGAGGCCTTGGTAGCGCAGATAATTCTCGACCTGAAAATCCGCGTCGAAGGAAAAAGTCGGCGCGCTGCGGTCCTGCAGCTTGCGGCCGAATTTGCGCTGCAACGCCGCTTCCGAGAGATAGGTGATATGCGCAGACATGCGCGCCACCGCGAGGCCCTTCTCGGGCCGCACGCCCTGTTCCTGGTAGCGTCCCGAGCGCCAGTCAGGATCGGCCATCACCGCCTGCCGGCCGACTTCGTGAAAGGCGATGTTCTGGGCCGTATGTTTGGCGGCGGTCGCGATCGGCATGGCCGAAAAGACCCGCTCGGGATAGCTCGCCGCCCATTGCAGCACCTGCATGCCGCCCATCGAGCCGCCGGCGACGCAAAACAGCGTCTCAATGCCGAAGTGATCGATGAGCATCGCCTGTGCGCGCACCATGTCGCGGATGGTGACGACGGGAAAGTCGAGCCCATAGGCTTTGCCGGTCGCCGGATTGATCGACGACGGGCCGGTCGTGCCCATGCAGCCGCCGACGACATTCGAACAGATGAGGAAATAACGGTCGGTGTCGAAAGGCTTGCCCGGCCCCACCATGGCCTCCCACCAGCCAGGCTTGCCGGTGACGGGATGAACGCCAGCGGCATATTGGTCGCCGGTCAGCGCATGGCAGAGCAAGATGGCGTTGCTGCGCGCGGCGTTGAGCGCGCCATATGTCTCATAGGCGATGGCGAGCGGCGCGATGCGGCCGCCGCCATCGGTCAAGAGCGGCCGGTCGGGCTCGAAAACGACGGTTTTCGGCGCGAGGCCCTCGCCGCAGGCCGGCCGCGCTTCTGACACTATGGACAAGCGATCTTCCCAGCGTTCGATATGCCGAACAATTCGTTCGGCAACATCGATGGGGTGGGCTGAGGTGTCAAGCGCAAGGCGCGCGGCTCAGCTTCGGGCGGCGGCCGGACCTATGATTGTCCGGGCCCGCCGAAATCAAAAAGGGTGGGCGGCGGTTCGCCCGGAGGCGGCGCGCTCATCATCTCGACCGCGGCCGCGAGCTGCGCGAGGTCTTCAGGGCGCGAGAGCCGATGGTCGCCGTCGGCGATGAAGGTCAGCGTCACGGGGTCGGCGTTCAGATGTTCGACGATCGTCAGCGCGTGCCGCCAAGGCACGTCGGCGTCGTGCATGCCCTGCAGAATATGTACGCGCGCATGCGTGCGAATGAGGCCGCCAAGGAGCAGATGATTGCGTCCCTCTTCGATCAGCCGCCATGTCACCGGCGGCTGATCCGCCCTGCGCAAGACGCCTGTTTTCATGATCTCGCTGCGCGTCCGCTTTTTGAAGGATTCCCACATCAGCGCCTCGGTGAAGTCGACCGCAGGCGCAAGGAGAATGAGCCCCGCAAGCCGCGCGCTCTCGCCCTTGGCGGCGAGCCGCCGCGCCAGAAGCAGCGCGATCCAGGCGCCCATCGAGCTGCCGATGACGATCTGCGGCCCCTGGGTCGAGCGCTCGAAAACGGCGAGACTTTGCTCTAGCCAGTCGCCGATACAGCCGTCTTCGAAGCGCCCGTCCGAGCGGCCATGGCCTGAATAGTCGAAGCGCAAAAAGGCGCGCCCGCGCGCTTGCGCCCATTCGTCGAGGAAGCTCGCCTTGGTTCCGTCCATATCTGAGGCGAAGCCGCCGAGCCAGACGAGCCCTGGGGCGTTCCCGGCCTCGGCCGTGGCCACGCGCAATCGCCGCGCGATGCGCCAGGGACTGCCTCCGGGATTGGGAATGTCGAGGAAGTCGAGAGCGTCCGACAAGCGTGCTCGCTTAAGGTCTAAAGAGGCGTTCTTATTGAAAATAAGCGGTCTGCTCATAGTTGGTAAAGGATCTCGTAACAGAATGCGGCCGCCGGAGGAATCTATCGGGGGCTCGCATTAGCCTAGCGATGTCGCAACAGCTCGCACCGATCGTCGCCGCCGACCAGCGACTGGCCGGACGAACGATTTTGCAAATTGTGCCGGATCTTCAGTCGGGCGGGGCGGAGCGCGCGACGGTGGACGTCGCAGAAGCTTTAAGTCGGGTCGGCGCGCGTTGCCTTGTCGCCTCACGCGGCGGACGCATGGTCAGCGAGCTGCAATCCAAAGGGGGCGTTTGGGCGCCGTTTCCAGCGGCCACCAAAAACCCCTTCGCGATGGCGCTGAATTCGGTGCAGCTTGCGCGCATCATTCGCGATGAAGGCGTCGACATCGTGCATGCCCGTTCGCGCGCGCCCGCTTGGGTCGCCTATTACGCCGCGCGGCAGACCGGGGCGAAACTCGTCACGACCTATCACAGCGCCTATAGCGGGGTCTCGCCGATCAAGCAGCGCTACAACGCCATCATGGCGGCGGGCGACACGGTGATCGCCATCTCGGAATATGCCGCTGAGCGCATTCGAGAACTGCATCCGGAAAGCGCGTCGCGCGTCGTGGTCATTCCGCGCGGCGCGGATCTGCGCGCCTTCTCCCCCGCCGCCGTCGAGCAGCGACGCGTCGAGCGTTTGCGCGCGCAATGGGGCGTCGCGCCGCATGACCGGGTGGTGCTGCTGCCGTCGCGCCTTTCGGCGCGAAAGGGCCATTCGGTCCTGATCGAGGCGGCCAAGCGACTGGTCAAAGAAGGCTTCTCAGATCTGCGGATCGTTTTCGTCGGCGATCCGCATAGCGAGTCGTTTCGCCGCGCCATCGAAACGCAGATCGAGCGCGCCGGACTTCGGGAGGTCGTTCGCAACGCCGGCTATTGCGAAGACATGCCCGCGGCCTATCTCGCCGCCGCCGTGATCGTCGCGCCGGCGACGGAGCCGGAGGCTTTCGGGCGGATCGCCGTCGAAGCGCAGGCGATGGGTGCGCCGGTGATCATCTCCGACATCGGCGCAGCGCCGGAAATCGTTCAGGCGCCGCCCCAGACGCCGCGCCATCTGGCGACGGGATGGCGTACGGCGCCCGGCGATCCCGTCGCCTTGGCGGACGCCATTGCAGAGGCGCTGAGCATGAAGGCTTCTGCGCGAGATGAACTCGCGCTGCGGGCGCGCCGATATGTTCAGGAGCGCTTTTCGGTCGAGGAAATGCAGCGCGCGACGCTGCAGGTCTATGAGCGTCTGTTGGGGCTTTAGCGCGGCTCAGTCCCGTTCATGCTGACGCCTTGGCGCCCGCGATAAGCCGAACAATCGCCAATAAGCCGCGCCAGCCTCAAACATCGTCGCCTCAACAAGGGAGCGATCGAATGAAGAGAAGCCGAGTATGTAACCCTTCCTGGCGTGGACGCTTCGCGGCCGCAGCGTTTCTTGCGCTCTTCGTCACGCCCGCCGCGCAGGCTGGAAACGAGCCTTATGGAGTCTGGCTGCGGCCCGAGGCAGGCCAGCAGTTTAGCTTTTACGACTGCGGCGGCCTGCTTTGCGCGAAACTGGTTTCGGTCAAGAACGCCGAGGAGCAGAAAGAGGTCGGCACGATCATTCTGCGCGGGGCGACGAAGAGCGGCGCCAAGGAATGGCGCGGGAAACTCTACAACGCCAAAGACGGCAACATCTATGACGGAGTCATCACGCTCAAGTCCGCCAATGAGCTGACTCTAAAAGGCTGCCTCTGGGGCGTGATCTGCAAAGGCGAGACGTGGCGACGGACGACGGCCTCGGCGGCTGGAGCCAGAGCGCCGGACAAGGGGCAAGATTCGGGCGACGAGGAATAGAGCGCCCTTAATCAGCCTTCGGGGAACAGCAGCGGCTCATAATCCATGGCTCCATGCAGCACATGGATTACGTCAACCGTTTCAATGCGGACGCGGTAGAAGATCAGATAATTGCCGTGGACGCGACGGCGGATTCCGGCGTGTTCGTAGCGCGCGACGAGCGGAAATCGTTTCGACATGTCGCCCAGTCCGGCGCACGCCTCCCGGAGCTCCCGCACGAACGTCAAGGCCCTCTCCGGGCTTTCTTGCGCAATATGTTCGCCGATCGATTCAAGATCGGCTTCAGCCTCTTGGGTAATGACAACAATCATCGGCGCCTGGCTTGCGCCTTGGCCTTGAATTTAGCCTCAAGGCGATCGAAGACCGCCTTCGCTGGCTTGGCGCGTCCGGCGTCAGCGTCGGCAACGCCCCTCGCAATCGAGGCGTCCAGGGCCGCAAGACGGGCCTCGCGTTCCTGAATGAGGCGAACCCCCTCGCGCAAGACCTCGCTCTTTGAGTTGTAGCGGCCCGACGCCACCAGCTTGGCGACAAAGGCCTCAAGCTGGCTTCCCAAGTCTGCGCTAATGGCCATGTTCTAACCCTCCTTAAGGAACTCTTTCATCGACCAATAACAATTATCAAGCAGAACGGCTGCCGAATCGAATAGAATCTCTCCGTCAATCGGACTGATTTCGCGCGCAGCGCCATGGTCGCGCCAGTCGGGCTGCCCTTAAGCGCGCCCGGCGGCGCGACTCTTGCTGCTTCGTCGCCAATCGCCGCGTGACCCATTTATCCTTAACGCGGACACGCGCGGGCGAAGAGGCGGCATGACGAGCTCCTTCCATCTTGAATCCTATCGCGAGGCGCTGGTCTTTCTCGCCACGGCGGGCGTCATCGTCCCGCTTTTTCATCGCATCAAAGTTTCGCCTGTGCTGGGCTTTCTCTTCGCCGGCGCGGCGCTCGGCCCGTTTAGTCTCGGCCGATTCGCCCGCGACCATGAATGGGCGGCCAATTTCACCATCACAAATGTCGAGGGCGTCTCCAATCTCGCGGAATTCGGGCTGGTCTTCCTGCTGTTCATGATCGGCCTCGAATTGTCCTGGGAGCGTCTCGCCCGTATGCGGCGGCTTGTCTTCGGACTGGGGCTCGCGCAGGTTGTCGTCTGCGGAAGCGTGCTCGCGGTCGTGGGCTACTATTACTTCCACGTCGAGCTTGGCCCTTCGCTGCTGATGGGTCTCGCGCTCGCGATGTCATCGACGGCCGTGGTCCTGCCGGTGCTCGCCGAGGCGCGGCGCTTAAACAAGACCTCCGGACGCGTCGCCTTCTCGGTGCTGCTGCTTCAGGATCTCGCCGTGGCGCCGGCGCTGTTTCTCGTCTCGGCGCTTGCCGAAACCAAGAACGGCGGCTTCACGGCGGATCAGGCGGTCTCGGCGTTTGCGCGCGCCTTTCTCGCCATGGGCGCGCTGATCTTTATCGGAAGGCTGCTGCTGCGTCCGCTGTTTCGGCTCGTCGCCGCGGTGCAACTCACCGAACTTTTCATGGCGGCCTGTCTTCTCGTCGTCATCGGCGAAGCGGCGCTTTCCGCCGCGGCCGGATTCTCCATGGGCCTCGGCGCCTTCATCGCGGGGCTGCTGCTCGCTGAGACGGAATTCCGGCGTGAGGTCGAGGTAACGATCGAGCCGTTTAAAGGACTTCTGCTCGGGCTCTTCTTTGTTTCCGTCGGCGCAGGGCTCGACATTGGCGCCGTCGTTGCGGACCCTTTGCCGATCTTCATCTACGCCGCGGGGATGATGGCGGTTAAGGGGGCGATCACCTACGGTCTGGCGCGTCTCTTCGACATCGAATGGCGGCCCGCCGCGGAGGCGGCGCTGCTGCTCGCGCCGGGCGGCGAATTCGCCTTCGCGCTGCTGACCTCGGCCATGGCGGTCGGCGTGTTGCCCGGCCACAATGGCGCCGACGCCATGATCATCGTGACGATCACCATCTTCGTCATTCCCTTGCTCGGCCGCCTCGGCGCGGCGCTCGCGCCGCCCCCAACCGAAGCGGAGGAAGAAGAGCTTTACGCCGATCTCGCGCCGGCGGAGGTCGCCGAAGGCCGTGTCGTTATCGTCGGCTTCGGAAGGATTGGCGGCCTCGTCGGCGAAATGCTGAAGCGCCACGACATTCCCTTCATCGCGGTTGAAAGCGTCGTATCGATCGTGACTGACGCGCGCGAGGAGGGGGTCGAGATCTACTGGGGCAACGCCACCCGACGCGAATTCCTGATGCGTTGCGGCTTGGCGCAGGCCCGCGCGCTCGTGGTTACAGTCGAAAACGTCGCCGCGACCGAAGAGATCGTCCGTCTCGCGCATGACATTCGCAGCGATCTCACAATCGTCGCGCGCGCCCGCGACGCTCGTCACGCCACCGAGCTTTATAAGCTCGGCGCAACCGATGCGATTCCCGAAACGATCGAAGCGAGCCTGCAACTCGCCGAAACCGTGCTCGTCGATATCGGCGTGCCGATGGGCTATGTGATCGCCTCGATCCACGAAAAACGTGACGAGTTCCGCAAGCTGCTGCAGCCTTCAAATGAGGCGGCGCGTGTGCGGCAGGCTGAGCGAAACCGCAAGATCAGACGCGAACATGCGCGCCAACGCATATCCGGCCGCGCTGCCGAAGAAAGCGAGGAGGAGGCGTAGCAAGCTCAAGCCCCGCAATCACAATTGGCTTTTCGCGTCTGAGGCTCCGTCGCGCCAAGCCGGACCGCGGATTTCCTATTGTGCGGCATGGTTAATAGATATATTCCTAGCGCTAGGAAATTCTTCCGAGCCGCGGCCAGCCCATGTCCGACATTCTCACCCATGCCCAGATCTGGGCGGCGATCGACTCGCTCGGCGAGCGATATGGCCTGACGCCGTCGGGCCTGGCGCGCAAAGCCGGCCTCGACCCAACGACGTTCAATCGCTCCAAGCGCGAGACGGCGAGCGGACGTCAGCGCTGGCCTTCGACCGAATCGATCGCGAAGGTTCTGCAGGCGACGGGCGCCGGACTCGATGAATTCATGTCGTTGGTGACGGCGAACAGCGCCGCTGGCCGGCTCCGCCATACGCGGCCGCTGATCGGCCTGGCGCAGGCCGGCGTCGGCGGCTTTTTCGACGATGCGGGCTTCGCCACCGGCGCGGGCTGGGATGAGATCGACGTGCTGGCCGAGGCTGACGAACATTCCTACGCGTTGGAAATATCCGGCGACTCCATGGCGCCGCTCTACCGTGACGGCGATGTGGTGATCGTCTCGCCCTCCGCGCCAGTGCGGCGCGGCGACCGCGTGGTCGTGAAAACCACCTCGGGCGAGATCATGGCCAAGGAGCTGAAGCGTGAGACGGCGCGAACCATCGAACTGCGTTCGGTCAATCCCGCCTATCCCGACCGCACGATTCCTCGCGACGAAGTGAGTTGGATGGCCCGCATCCTCTGGGCGAGCCAGTGACATGTGACGCTTCGCCGCCGCACGACGCATCTCGCCTCGCGCGGATGCAGCCGTGTTATAAGCCTCAATCTCTTACGCTCGCTTCCATCCAGGTGAACGCCACATGCGTCTTTCTTTGATCGCTTCTCTTGTCGCGCTCCTCATTGGCGGCCCGGCGTTCGCCGACGCCAGTCTCAGGGATAAGGCGAAGGAGCTCTTCCAGCCGATTCCCTTAGCGCCGCCGGCGATTCCCGGAGAGACCGCGACGCCGGCAAAACTCGCGCTCGGCAAGATGCTCTATTTCGAGCCGCGGCTCTCCGAAACGCACGACATCAGCTGCGCCGACTGCCACAATCTGAGCATGGGCGGCGTCGACGGCGGCAAGCTGTCGGGCGGCCGCAATGCGCAGCTTGCCGGCCGCGAAGTGCTCACGGTGATGAACGCCGTTTTCAACAAGTCGCAGTATTGGGACGGCCGCGCCGCCGATCTTAAAGATCAGGTGGTCAATTCGGTGATGGCCAATCCCAAAGCGATGCTGAAAACGCGCGGCGGGCCGATGGCGATCAATCCGATCGAGCACGCCGCCGCGAAGCAGCGCGCTGTCGAGCTCTTCAAGCAAATCCCCGGCTATGTGGCGGCTTTCAAGCAGGCCTTTCCCGAGCAGAGCGATCCCGTCGCTTATGACAATATCGGCCGCGCCATCGCGCTCTTCGAGGCGACGCTGATCACGCCCGACGCGCCTTTCGATCGCTGGCTCAAGGGAGACGAGCAGGCGCTGTCGGAATCGCAGAAGGAAGGGCTGAAACTCTTCATCGATAAGGGCTGCGTGACCTGCCACAATGGCGTCAATGTCGGCGGCGCCATGTATGCGCGTTTCGGCGTCGTCAAACAGCCAGCGCCCGAATATCTGCCGCCGGACGATTTGGGCCGCTTCGCGGTCACCAAGGCGCTCGCCGATAAATACGCTTTCAAGGTGCCCTCGCTTCGCAATGTCGAACTGACGGCGCCCTATTTTCACACCGGCGCGACCTTCGATTTGAAGAAGGCTGTGGCGGTGATGGGCGAAAGCCAACTTGGCGTCGAACTCAGCGCGGACGAGACCGACAAGATCGTCGCCTTCCTGGATTCGTTGACCGGGCGTCAGCCGCAAGTGGTGCTGCCGATCCTGCCGCCGCGCACCGCTCCTTAAGCGAACGCGCAGTGACGGTCAGGCGGCGGCGCTCGCGGTCCAGCGCAGCACCGGCTTTCTCGCCGCGAGCGCTTCATCGACGCGTCTACGCGGCGCAAGCCGCGGCGCAGGGGTAAAGCGCGCGACCTCGCCGGCTTTGGCGCTTTGCGCGAGATCGCGCAGCGTCGCGATGAAGAGATCGAGCGAGGCTTTCGATTCCGATTCCGTCGGCTCGATGAGCATGGCGCCATGCGCGACCAGCGGAAAATAGATCGTCATCGGATGATAGCCTTCGTCGATCATCGCCTTGGCGAAATCGAGCGTCGTCACGCCGGTCCCGCGCAGCCAGGCGTCGTCGAACAAGACTTCATGCATGCAAATCCGATCGCCGAAGGGCTGAGTCATCACGTCGCGCAAAGACGCGCGGACGTAATTTGCAGCGAGTACGGCGTCCTTCGAGGCCTGCGCAAGCCCGTCGCCGCCATGCGCCAGCATATAGGCGAGCGCCCGCACGAACATGCCCATCTGCCCATGGAACGCGGTCAGTCGGCCGAAGCTCTGTGTCCTTTCGGCGTCCTCGACGAGCTCAAAAGAGTCGCTATTGCGGCGGATGAACGGAACCGGCGCGAAAGGCGCGAGACGTTCCGAGAGAACGACCGGACCGGCGCCTGGACCGCCGCCGCCATGCGGCGTAGAGAACGTCTTGTGCAGATTGATGTGCATGGCGTCGATGCCGAAGTCGCCCGGCCGCGCGACGCCGGCGATGGCGTTGAAATTCGCGCCGTCGCAATAGAAATAGCCGCCGGCCTCGTGGATCGCGTCGGCGATGTCGACGATCTCGCGTTCGAAGAGCCCGCAGGTATTGGGGTTCGTCAGCATGATCGCCGCGACCTCTGGACCGAGCGCCTCCCTGACGGCTTGCGCGCGCACCGTTCCATCCGGCGCCGCCGGAACGACGCGCACCGAAAAGCCGAGCAACGCCGCGGTCGCCGGATTGGTGCCATGCGCCGACTGTGGAATGAGCACGACATTGCGCGTCGCACTTTCGCCCTTAGCCGCGATCGCGGATTTGATCGCCATCATGCCGCAGAGTTCGCCATGCGCGCCGGCCTTCGGCGACAGCGCCACCGCCTGCATATTGGTGAGCGTCATCAGCCAATCGGCGAGAGCCTGCATCAGCTCCAGCGCGCCTTTTGCAGTCGACTGCGGCTGCAACGGATGAAGATCGGCGAAGCCTTCATAGCGCGCGATCTTCTCATTGCTGCGCGGATTATGCTTCATCGTGCAGGAGCCGAGCGGATAGAGTCCGGCGTCGATCGAATAATTCTTGCGCGACAGACGCACGTAATGGCGCATCGTCTCCGGTTCGGTGAGTCCTGGAAGACCGATAGGGGCAGTGCGCTCGAGCGCGCCGAGCCGCGTCGCGACCGGCGCTGGGTCGTCAATATCGACGCCGGTTGCGTCAAGCCGGCCAATCTCGAAGATCAGCGACTCTTCCTGATCGAGCCCGCGATTGCCCGTGAAGGTCGCGGGCGTCTTGTCGTCGTCGAGCGGTTCGACCATCGCAGGTCTATCGAGCATCAGAGCGACTCCTTCAGCGCCGCGACAAATGCGTCGCGATCTTCGTCCGTGTTGACTTCAGTGCTGGCGACGATGAGGAGATCGTCGAGGCCGGCGCGCGGCAACAGCCGCGAAACGGGAACGCCGGCAAGAACCCCGCGCGCCGCCATTTTCTCGACAAGCGCGGCGGCGTCGCCATCGATGCGAAGCGTGAATTCATTGAAGAAGCTCTCATTGAGAATCTCAACCTTCGGAACATCGGCGAGCATTTGCGCCAGCAACACCGCATTGGCGTGATTGACTCGCGCGAGGCGCGTCAGCCCCGCTTCGCCGAGCAGCGTCAGATGAATGGTAAAGGCGAGCGCGCATAGGCCTGAATTGGTGCAGATATTGGAGGTCGCCTTGTCGCGCCTTATGTGCTGTTCGCGCGTCGAAAGCGTCAGCACATAGGAGCGCCTGCCGTCGGCGTCGACGCTTTCGCCGGCGAGCCGGCCTGGCGTCTGCCGCAGGAATTCATGCCGCGTGGCGAAGAGCCCGACATAGGGCCCGCCGAAATTGAGCGCATTGCCGATCGACTGGCCTTCGCCGACGACGATGTCGGCGCCCATCGCGCCAGGCGATTTGATGAGACCAAGCGACACAGCTTCGGTGAACACGGCGATGAGAAGCGCGCCGTTCTTGTGACAGGCTTCCGCAATCTTCGTCAGATCGCGCAAATTGCCGAAGACGTCAGGAGTCTGCACGACGACGCAAGAAAGCGTGTCGTCAATGCGCGCGATGAGCTCTTCAACGGCGCCAACGTCAGGCCCCATCGTCTCGACTTCGTCTTCGGCGAGGCGCGAGATCGTGCGCACGACTTCGGCGTAATGCGGATGCAGCCCGCCCGAGAGCAGCGCCTTGCGCCGCTTCGTGATCCGATGCGCCATCAGCGCGGCTTCGGCGGTCGCCGTAGAGCCGTCATACATCGAGGCGTTGGCGACCTCCATGCCCGTCAGCAAAGCGACTTGAGTCTGGAACTCGAAGAGATATTGCAGCGTGCCTTGGGAAATTTCCGGCTGATAGGGCGTGTAGCTCGTCAGGAACTCGGAACGTTGAATGAGATGATCGACGCTTGCGGGAATGTGGTGCTTGTAGGCGCCGGCGCCGACGAAGAAGGGCGCGCGCGATGCAGGAACATTGCGTTCGGCAAGCTTCGCGAAGAAACGCTCGACGTCGAGCTCCGACTTGCCTTTCGGCAGATCGAGCGACGCTTTCAACAGCGTCTCGGCCGGCGCATCGGCGTAGAGCGCCTCGACCGAGGGAACGCCGATCGTCGCGAGCATCGCGCTTCGGTCGGCCTCTGACAGCGGATGATAGCGCATCTTATCTTTTCCTCGCGCTTAGAGCGTCTTCAGGAAGCTCGAATAGGCGGCGTCATCCATCAGCGAAGCGCATTCGCCAGCATCGCTGACCCGCAGCTTGACGAGCCAGCCGCGGCCGAGCGGATCGTCGTTGACGAGCGCCGGCGTCTCTCCAAGCTCCGGATTGACTTCGACGACTTCGCCGCTGACCGGCGAATAGACTTCGCTTGCCGCCTTCACGCTCTCGATGACTGCAATCTCTTTGCCCTTCGCGACCTTCTTGCCGACTTCGGGCAATTCGATGAAGACGATGTCGCCGAGTTGCGACTGCGCATAATCCGATATGCCCAGCGTCGCGACGTCGCCGTCGAGCGCGACATATTCATGATCCTTGGAGTAGCGGAGATCGCTCATCTCGCATCCTTTCCAACCGGCATTTTGAAGTAGCGATGCGCGACGAAGGGCAGAGGCGCCACTGAAACGTCGATGCGTTTGTCGCGCAGCGTCGCCGATAGCGTCGCGCCGACGTTGGCGTGATTGCTGGCGACATAGCCCATTGCAATCGGACGCTGGAGAGTCGGCGAAAAGCCGCCCGACGTCACGTGACCCACGAGTTCGTCTCCGGGCGCGTAGAGCTCTGCGCCTTCGCGCAGCGGCGCCTTTGTTTGCGGAAGAAGGCCGACACGGATGCGCGAAGGACCCTGCTCGAGCGCCCGCCGAATGCGCTCGAACCCGAGGAACCCGCCCTCCGCGCGTCGACGCTTGCCGATCGACCAACCGAGTCCCGCTTCGACGGGATCGGTCATCTCATCGAGGTCGTGACCGTAAAGCGGCAGGCCCGCCTCCAGACGCAAGGCGTCGCGTGCGCCGAGGCCCGCCGGCGCAACGTCCTCATGCGACAGCAAAAGGCGCGCAAGGTCTTCGGCGTGCTCGGCGCGCAGCGACAATTCAAATCCGTCTTCGCCCGTATAGCCGCTGCGCGACACGAAGAGCGGCGCGCCGCCAAAGTCGAAGGCGCGCCAGCTCATGAAAGCAAGGTCCTCGGCGCCGGGGAGGAGGGCGCCGAGGACCGCCGCCGCGCGCGGGCCTTGGAGGGCGAGCAGCGCGCGGTCTAAAGGATTGAAATCGAATGGCCGCAAAGTCTCGCGGATGAGCGCAAAGTCGCCATGCTTGCGCGCGGCGTTGACGACGAGCAGCAGCCGCTCCTCGACGCCCGGCAGTCGCGTCACGAGAAGATCGTCGAGAATGCCGCCGTTCCCGTTGAGGAGCTGCGTATATCGCGTGCGTTCCGACGGAAGCGAAACCAGATCCGCCGGCGTTAGGCTTTCCAGCACGCGCCCGACGCCCGCGCCAGCGAGGATTGCCTGACCCATGTGCGAAACGTCGAACAGGCTTGCTTGACGCCGCGTGTGCAGAGTCTCGGCGACGATGCCCGATTCATATTGGAGCGGCATCTCGTAGCCGGCGAAAGGCGCCATGCGCGCGCCAAGCCGTCGATGCAAAGCATCGAGCGGAAGTTTGGCCAGCGCAGGAGGCGCAGCGATCGCGACGTCGGGTTCGGTCACCATCAACTCCGGCAGGACATGGAAGGCGCAGCAAAGCCGAACTTTGCAGCGCGCCCCCTCTGTCCGGTGACCTGAGAGATTTCCCTGCGCCGAAGCGTCAGGTTACGCCCTTCGGTGGGCGAAACGCTTAACGCGCTTCGCCGCTTTCCAGAGTTAGTGCTTCGTCGCGGTCCTTTGGCCTGAGCGTTTCCGGGGCGGTTTCGCCTTCGGCGCCGGCGCATGCGCCGGTCTCTCCCGCGAAGAAGTTCGACCTTCCGTCAAGATGTGGGCGATTCGCGCAATCGTCAATCCCGATGATTGCGCGTTTTTCTCGCAACTGGCCTGCAGCGCTTAGTTCGTTTGCAACGCGCGCTCAGTGGCGCTTAGGCGACCGCACGCGATAGACGCCATCGTCGTCTCGCTCGAAGGTCTCGTCGACCTGCGGATGACGGACCGGCCTGTTGCTGTCGTCGGGCAGCAGATTCTGCTCCGACACATAGGCGACATATTCGGTTTCGGCGTTCTCGGCGAAGAGATGATAGAAAGGCTGGTCCTTACGCGGACGCAGTTCTTCCGGAATCGAAAGCCACCATTCCTCGGTGTTGGCGAAGACGGGATCGACGTCGTAGATCACGCCGCGAAACGGATAGCGGCGATGCTTGACCACTTGGCCGATCGCGAATTTGGCGATGTTCTCCCGCGCCATTCGAAAGCGCCCCTAACACGCTGTTTACTTGTCTTTTATTAGCGCAGGCGGAACGCAATCGTCAATTGCCGCGCGTCATCGCCGTTAAGTTTAGAGGCCATAGATTCTGGCGAAGTCGGCGTCCTTGGCGGCGACCTGTTTGGCGAGGTCGACGACGACCTTGCATTGCTTCCAGGTGGCGTCGTCCTGCATCCGCCCGTCGATCATCACGGCCCCGGTCCCGTCCGGCATCGCTTCAAGCACCCGCTTAGCGAAGGCGACTTCCTGCGGATCGGGCGAGAAGACTTTCTTAGCGATGGCGATTTGCGACGGGTGCAACGACCAAGCGCCGGCGCAGCCCAGCAAAAAGGCGTTGCGAAACTGCGCCTCGCAAGCGGGCGCGTCGGAGAAGTCGCCGAAGGGACCGTAAAAGGCCTTGATGCCGGCGGAGGCGCAAGCGTCGACCATCTTCGCGATCGTATAATGCCAGAGGTCTTGCTGGTAAGACGCCCGCAAGCCCTGGCCCGGCTCGGCGTCGGCGATCACCTTATAGTCCGGATGGCCGCCGCCGACTCTTGTGGTCTTCATCGCACGAGACGCCGCGAGATCGGCGGGCCCGAGCGAAATGCCATGCATGCGCGGGGAAGCGGAAGCGATGGCGTCGACATTCTTCACGCCTTCCGCCGTCTCCAGAATGGCGTGAATGAGGATCGGCTTCTTGACGCCGTGCCGCGCTTCGAGCTGCGCCAGAAGCTGGTCGAGATAGGCGATGTCCCAGGGTCCCTCGACCTTCGGCAGCATGACGACGTCGAGCTTATTGCCGACAGCGCCGACAATCTCGATCATGTCGTCGAGCGCCCAAGGGCTGTTGAGCGCATTCATGCGCGTCCATAAGCCTGTCGAGCCGAAGTCGGTCGCCTTGGCCATTTCGATGAAGCCGGCGCGGGCCGCTTCCTTGGCGTCGGCCGGAATGGCGTCCTCCAGATTGCCGAGCACGACGTCGACCTGTTTGACGAGCTCGGAAACCTTGGCGCGGAATTTTTCAAGATGCGGCGGCACGAAATGAATCATCCGCTCGACCTTGACCGGCGGTTCCCGCAGAGGCGCGGGAGCGCCGATGGCGAGCGGACGGTAGAATTGATTGGGTAGTTTCATTTGGTCGCAACTCCGGCGAAAAGTTGCGCCGAGTTAAGCCAGATGCGTCGGCTTGGCAATGGCGCGGTCTGTCACGCCTTAAGAGGCGTTCAGCCGGCGACGGCGTCCCAGAGGAGCTTCACGTTAAGAATAATGATCGCGGTCGCGATGATCGCCGCGAGCGCCGTGGTGCGCCTTGGCGCGACGAGTTCGCCCATGACGCTGCGCTGCGCCGTGAAGGCGACGAGCGGCACCACCGCGAAGGGAAGCGTCACGCTTAGCGCCACTTGGCTCAGAACGAGCAATTGCGCCGTCGCCGACTCGCCGGCGTAAAGCGTCACGCCGATCGCCGGCGCGATGGCGATGCAGCGGGTAATGAGGCGGCGGGTCGCGGGCTTCATCCGCAACCGCACGAATCCCTCCATCACGATCTGGCCGGTGAGCGTGGCGGTCACGGTCGAATTCAGGCCGCAGGCGATCAGCGCCACGGCGAAAAGCGTCGCGGCGATCGGCTGTCCGAGCAGCGGCGAAATGAGCCTGTAGGCCTCGCCAAGCTCCGCGACTTCCGTGTGGCCGGTTGCGTGAAAGACCGCCGCCGCGAGAACGAGTATGGCGCCGTTCACAAGCAGCGCGAGGAGCAACGCGAGCGTGCTGTCAATTACCGCGAAGCGAATAGCTTCGCGCTTCTTTTCAAGAGGCTCGGCGACGGCGCGCGTCTGCACGACGAAAGAGTGCAGAAAAAGATTATGCGGCATCACCGTCGCGCCGAGGATGCCCAGACCGATGTAGAGCATCTCGGGATCGGTGAAAAAACGGCGCGTTGGAATGAGTCCTGCCGCGACCTGCGCAATATCGGGGCGCGCCATGATGAGCTGCGCGGTGAAGGAGAAGGTGATGAGCCCGAGCATCGCGATGACGAAGAGCTCGATCTTGCGAAAGCCGACGCGCTCCAGCGCGAGCACCAGAAAAGTGTCGAGCACCGTGACAAGGATGCCGACCGCGAGCGGCAGGCCAAACAGCAATTGCAGGCCGATCGCGGTGCCGATCACTTCGGCGAGGTCTGTCGCGAATATGCCGACTTCGGCCAGCAGCCAGAGCCCGACGGCGGCCGGAAAGGGATAACGCTTCCGGCAGGCCTGCGCGAGGTCCAGCTCCGCGCCGACGCCGAGCCGCGCCGCGAGGGATTGCAGCACGATCGCCATCAGGCTCGACAGCACCGCGACGAACAGCAGGGCCGTGCCGAACTTAGAGCCTCCAGCAAGCGCCGTCGCCCAATTGCCGGGATCCATATAGCCGGTGGCGACGAGATAGCCGGGACCTAGAAAGACGAAGAGGCGCCGAAGAAACGCGCCGCCTTCGGGCACATGCACCGATCGGCGCATGTCGCCGCGCTGTGGAACAGGAGCTTCGGCGGTCGTCGCTGGCGTCACATTTGCCTCCACAGCGTCGCCGGCGACGGCCGGACATCATTTGCTCAGTAGAAGTTTTCGCCTTTAGGCGTTCCTTTGTCACGCACGTAAATCGCGCACCTAAATTTCATGCGTGGCCAAACATGAAGGGTCGCCCAAGCGAGGTTGCCGCGCCCAGAAATCTTGTTCAAGCTCGGCCATTCCTATGGAAAGGACCGGTTGCCATAGTCATGCGCAGGCACAATCTTTTTTTGATCGGACTTAAAACAGCGGGGGCTTGTGATGTTCCAATTGACGATCCCGATTAGCTCGGAAGGCGGACATCCGAGCTTCTTCAATAATGTTCCAGATCCCGTGACCGCGGGCAAAGAACTCCCGACGTTCAAATTCGAGCTCGAAAAATCTCAAGGGCGCGTCGATGGCGCGAGCTACGGAAAAGAGGCGACCGTTGCGCAGCTCCCCATCTCCAAGGATATCGCCGGAGTTTCGATGCGCATGGAGCAGGGCGTCATGCGCGAGCTTCATTGGCATGCGACGGCGGCGGAATGGGGCTTCGTCACCGAAGGCCGTGTGCGCACGACCGTCATCGACCCTGCGGGGCGCTCGGAGACCAATGACTTCGAGCCTGGCGATCTTTGGTATTTCCCGCGCGGCCATGGCCATGTCATCGAAACGTTGGGAAAAGACATGTGCCATTTCGTTCTCGTCTTCGATAATGGCTACTTCTCCGAATTCGGCACGTTCAGCATCAGCGACTGGATCGGCCACGCGCCCAAGGAGCTGCTCGCGAAGAATTTCGGCGTGCCGGCGTCGACCTTCGACAGTTTCCCCAAGCAGGAAGTCTATTTCGCCAGAGGAAACATTCCGCCGGAAATCCCGTCGCCGCCGCTGCAGGGATGGAAGCCGCCGCCGCTCACCCACAAATACAGCCTTCTGTCGCAGAAGCCTTACGAGACATTCCCCGGCGGAATCGAATGGCGGGTCGATGGGTCTCAATTTCCGATTTCGACAACGATGACGGGCGTCGTTCTCGAAATGGAGCCTGGCGCGCTTCGCGAGCTGCATTGGCACCCGAACGCTTCGGAATGGCAATATGTGTTGAGCGGCCAGCTGAGCGTCACGCTCTTTGGGTCAAAGGGGCGCTGGCGCCAGGAGACTCTGTCGAAAGGCGACGTCGGCTATATTCCGCAAGGCTTCGGCCATTCGCTCGAAAATGTCGGGACCGACACCGTGCGCGTGCTTATCGTCTTCAACAACGCGCATTATCAGACGATCGATCTCTCGCAATGGATCGCCGGCAATCCGACCGATATTCTCGCGACGAATTTCGGCCAGGACCCGTCAGTGTTCGAGAAATTCCCGCGCAAGGACGTCTTCATGACGAAGTGAGCAATCCGAATTCCGTTTGAACGGCGCGGATGTCATTCCCGACGCGCGCAATGCGCGCGATCGGGAATCCAGAGCGACATCTTTGATCCTTGTTGTGACTCTGGATTCCCGGTCAGGCCTTCAGCCCTGCCGGGAATGACGCTCTCCCAGCAAACGGATCAGCCGGATTCCGTATAAGAGGCTCGCCGGCGAGTCTCTACGCGCTGACTTTGCGCAGCAGCGCCTCGAGCCCTTCGGGGAAAATGAGGTCGTGGGAGAAGGCGATCTCGTCGGCGCTCCACCAGCGCCAGCCGAGCACGTGAATCTTTTCCTCCTGAGTCAGGTCGCGAGGCTCGGGCGCGAAGCGTTCGGTTCGAATGAGATAGTAGCGCTCGACGGCCTGATGCCAGTCGTCGCCCATTTCCATCGGAAATTCGCGCGTCGCGACGACCGGACCTGGATCGAGAACGGTAAGGCCCGTCTCTTCATATACCTCTCGGCGCAGCGCTGATTCGAAGCTTTCGCCCTCCATCACTGCGCCGCCGGGCGTGGCCCAAAAGTGATGATGGCCGAGCGCGAGAAAGTGCGGCGTGAGCCCGCCGGCGTAGCGCATCAGCAGGATGTCGTTATCCTGATCGACGATCAGCGCGCGGGCGGCTTCGCGCCGAGGCAGCGTGCGCCCGTCCCATGGCGCGGCGACTTCGGCGCGCCCTTCCGGCGTCGCCCAATCGACGAGCGACCATTTGCCGTCTTCATAAGCGATCCAATTCGGCGTGGCGTTCATGACCGGATGTTCGCGCCTTTCGTCGAGCTTTTTGCCGGCCGCGAGGCGCCAGGCGATATCGAGCACGCCAGCATGCGCGACGACGAGCACGGTCTTGCCCACGCTCTCCTTGGCGATCTGGGTCAAGGCCTTGCGCACCCGCTCGGCAAAATGTTCGAGCGTCTCGCCTTGCGGCGCGGCGAAATCCGGCTTTCGCGTCAGATAATTCGGATAAATGTCGGCATGGGTTGCCTGCACTTCGGCGTGCGTGTGTCCTTGCCAGACGCCGTCGTCCTTCTCGCGCAGGGCCGGCGTCTTGGCGACGTCGAGATCACGCGCGCCGGCGATCGGCGTCGCAGTGGCGAGCGCACGGCGGAGATCGCTTGAATAGACCCTGTCGAAATGCGCGCCGGCGAGCTCTTTCGCCAGGGCCACGGCCTGGGCGCGGCCGCGCGCATTCAGCGCAATGTCGAATTGGCCCTGAAAGCGCCTTTCGATATTCCAGTTGGTTTCGCCATGGCGTACGAGACACAGAAGCGTGCGGGGCATGTCGTTTCGGATTTAAGGCGCAGGGGCTGCTGTGCAAACCGCCTCTCGCCTACGTGAGCGGCGCCGGGCGTTCTAAAGCCTTGCCGTGCAAAAGTCAGTCCGTTTCCGAATAATCGCTCAGCGCCCTAGCGCGTTTTCCGCTCGGACGGAATCGTCCGACCGATAAGAAATCGCGCTAAATCATCAAGCTGGAGCAAGTTCTGATCGAAAAGGCCTGTCAACTTTTTCGGAACTTCCTCTAATGCCTCAGGCCGGTGGTGAATTCCCCGCTCCGAAGCCTCACGGGCAGCGTTTCTGCGAAGCTGGCGACGGCCTCCTCGCCATAGGTCGCCACCAATTCGCGCAAGGCCGCCGAAAGCGCGGCATGCGCAAAGGAATCGCCTTCGATCCCCGCGAGAATGGCCTCAGCGAAGGCCTCGGTGACGTAGGCAAGGGCGGCGCGCTGCTGTTCTGCGCCTGAGTCGCAAAGCGCGGCGACGTCAAATTGGTTCATGGGGCCACTTTAAAGAAGCCGCCCGCGCTGCGCGAGGCGACGCTCGTCGGAAGGTTAATTCGGACCTCGTCTTTTAAGGATTTCCGTAACGATAGGTGATGTCGCGGGTCAGTCTTGAGGCCTCGGCCAGATAGCGGGTGATCGCGGTCTGTGCGTTTGGCGTGCAGGAGCGGTAGGTCAGCTCATAGCCGTGGAATCCGCGATTGAATGAGGCCATAAGCTTTTGGCGGCGCGATCCGCTTGGCGCGTCGGCGTCGAGCAGCGCCGCCATTTTGCCGCGCCACTCGTCGCCATCCCCCGCGCCGCAGAGGTCGCGCAAAAAGGAGAGCGCCCCCAGCACCTCCGAAAGCCGCGTGATTTGCGGCTCGTAGGGGGGCGGCGGCCCTTCGGGCGCGCCGGGCGCGGAAGGACCCCCAGAGCCGGGCGAAGTCTGAGTCGCCGGCTTTTCCGGCTGAGCGCTTTGCTTTTTTCGAGCCGGCGCTCGCTGCCACTCGGGCGCACGCCGCGCGCGGCGCGGGTAGTATCCTCCGCCGCCGAAGAGGAAATCGAAAGGGTCCTGCGCGGCGGCGTCGGCCGAAAAGAGCGCCAAGGCTGTCGCCGCCGCGAGCGCCGCTGTCGCGCGCTTTGATTGCGCCATCATGGGTAGAGCCGCTCCTTTCGCCAATCTTCGCCGGGCGTCCCCCGGTAAAAGCGGACCCGATCATGAAGCCGGAAGGGACGATCCGACCAGAATTCCATCGCGATCGGCGCGATTCTAAAGCCGCGCCAATAGGCCGGTCGGGGGATCACGCCCACGGCATATTTCGCCGCGAAGACGGCGACCGATTTCTCGAGCGCGAAGCGGCTCTCAAGCGGACGAGATTGCTGGCTCGCCCAGGCGCCGATGCGGGAGTCGCGCGGCCGACTGGCGAAATATTCGTCCGCCTCGGCGTCGCTGACTGCGGCCACAGGCCCACGCAGACGCACTTGACGACGAAGCGACTTCCAGTGAAAGAGTCCCGCCGCCTGCATATTGGCCTCGAGTTGACGTCCCTTGGCGCTCTCGGCGTTGGTGTAAAAGACGAAGCCCTCGGGCGTCCAACCTTTCAGGAGCACCATACGCGCGTCGGGCAGGCAATCGGCGTCGGCCGTCGCCAGGACCATCGCCTCGGGGTCGTTCGGCTCCTTGAGTTTCGCCTCCTCGAACCATTGTCCGAACAATGTGAAAGGCTCGGCGGCTTCGACAAAGTCACCCGGCGTTAACGCGTTCAAGCGAATATCCTTTCTCAAGCCGAGTCAAAGATCGGCGCCTCGAAGGTGGCCTGTTGCGATCCCAGTGCGTCAGACATAACGCCGCTTGCGTCTTTGCTCAAATTCCACGCGGCGTGAGCCTACTCGTCTCGATGGCGGCCGCCGGCTGCCTTGCCGGATGTTCGATCGCCGTCCCCATGGCGTCTGAGCCGTCACGCATGTGGAACAGCGAGCGCGCAGCGTCCGACGTTACGGGGGCGATTCCGAAATCTCCGCCGAAACTGTCGCGCGCGCTCGATGCGGAAGACATTCGCCGCGCGATCGCCGCCATGAGCACCGCGCTCGATCCGCAAGGCAGCGGCGCGAGCGTCAATTGGGACAATCCGCAGACGGGGGCCAAGGGGTCCTTCACGCCGGTGGGACAGCCCTATCCGCTGGAGGGACGAATCTGCCGCGCCTTCCACGCCGACATCGCCGTGAATGAAACTCAGGAAAGTCTTCAGGGCGCAGCCTGTCGCGAAAAAACCGCCGAATGGGCGCTCACTGAAGTGAAGCCTATAAAGAAAGGGTGAGATGTCGGCGCCCTTCGGCAGACGACTCGTCGTAACGACGATCGCTGTGATCCTCGCAGTTCCGGCGTTCTTTATCGCCATGCGCGCAATGACGGCTTGGCGGCAGGGCTACGCCTGGGCGGAAATGGATTGGGACGACAAGGGCTATACGTCTCTTGCGGATTTCCTGCGCGCCGCCGACGTCGGCAAGCGGCCGGTCGACGTCAACGGCCAATCCTGCAACGAATATTTCCTCTATCGGGAAGGCGTGACGGTGAAGGTCGTCTGTCCGCGAGGCTGAAGCTATAGCAGCACGCCTGGATTAAGGATGCCGTTGGGGTCGAGGGCCGCCTTGATGGCCCGCATGGCGTCGAGCGCGATAGGATCTTTCGTCTGGCGCAATAAATCGCGTTTCAATCGGCCGATTCCATGTTCGGCGGAAATCGAACCGCCCAATTCGCGCACGACGCCATGCACGATGGCGTTGACCTCGGTCCAACGCGCGAGGAACTCCGCCTTATCGGCGCCGATCGGCTGCGAGACGTTATAGTGAATGTTGCCGTCGCCCATATGGCCGAAGGGAACTGGCCGCGCCTGTGGGAAAGCGGCGTGCAGCCGGCGTCCCGCTTCTTCGATGAAATGCGGAATTTCATTCACGGGAACGGCGATGTCATGCTTGATCGAGCCGCCCTCGCGCTTTTGCGCTTCCGACATGCTTTCACGCAGCTTCCATAGCGCGCGCGACTGATCCAAAGATTGCGCGAGCGTTGCGTCCTGCGCCAATCCGGCGTCGAGCGCGGCCGCGAGAATTTCAGCCGCGACGCGCTCCGCTTCGCCATCGGCGAAGGCGGCCAGCTCGATAAGCGCATACCAGTCGTGCGGCTGCGCCAGGGGATCGCGCGTTCCGGGGATATGGCGCAGGACGAGCTCAATCCCCACTCGCGAGGCGAGCTCGAAGGCGTTGAGCATCGGGCCCGCGCGTCCCTTGACGAAATTGAGCAGTCTCAGCGCCTGGGCCGGATCGCGCAGGCCGAGAAAAGCGACGGCGTGCGACCTGGGGCGTGGGAATAGCTTCAGCGTCGCGGCAGTGATGACGCCGAGCGTGCCCTCGGAGCCAACGAAGAGCCGCGTCAGATCGTAGCCAGTGTTGTCCTTGCGCAACGCGCCGAGCGTCGAGAGCAGCCGCCCGTCGGCGAGCGCGACTTCGACGCCGAGCACAAGGTCGCGCATCGACCCATAGGCGAGGACATGCACGCCGCCGGCGTTGGTGGCGAGATTGCCGCCGATGGTGCAGCTTCCTTCGGACGCCAGCGAAAGCGGGAAATAGCGGTCGGCGCTAAGCGCCGCCTCCTGAGCCTGCGCCAGCGTCACGCCGCCCTCGACCGTCATGGCGTCGGCCGTGGCGTCGACGGCGCGAATCTGGTTGAGCCGTTCAAGCGAAAGCAGGACGGCGGCGCCGCTTGGATCAGGGGTCTGCCCGCCGACCAGTCCGGTATTGCCGCCTTGAGGGATGACGGGCGTCCCGGTTTCATTGCAAAGCGCGAGGATTTCGGCGACGTCGCGCGCGCTTCGCGGCTTTAGAACGCAGAGCGCGCGGCCATGATAGAGGTCGCGGGGCTCCCCGAGATAGGGGGCCACAGCCGTCGCATCGGTTACGACGGCCGTCTCGCCGACAATGGCCGCGAGACGAGAGAGCAGAAGAGGCGCGTCAGACCGATTGGCTGTCACAGTCAGTAAGATGCGCCCTTTTTATCGCGCTGTCCTTAGCGATAACGACGGCGGCGATTATCCTTGCAGCGGGCGTAGACATAAGCGCGCATGGCGACTGGCGCGCTCGCGAGGACGACACTGCACAATGTTGCGGCGATAAGCGCATTCATCATGACGTTCTCCTTCCAGATCACGGAAATCATTCGACTTCCGGCTACGCTGGACCACTCGCAAATCCTATGCCTGATTTGGGCGATCCGGCAACTCCCTTGCGCCGGGAGCCGTTGTTTCTTGACCCTCCTGTGACATTCTCGGCACAGAATCATTACGGAGGCGCCAATAATTTCATCCGAGCAAACGTCGTTTCGAGGACTTGCGACCGCTCAGCCTCTCAAAAACCGCCACGATCTCGACGTGGGCCGCATAGCGAAACTGGTCGAGAGGCGTAATCTCACGGATGACGTACGCGTCTTTGAGCAAAATTGCGGCGTCGCGGGCGAAACTTTGTGCATGGCAGGAAACGGCGACGACGATTGGAACGTCTGACCGCGCGATTTCAGTCGCCTGAGCAGCGGCGCCGGCGCGCGGCGGATCGAAGACGACTGCGTCGAAGCTGTTGAGTTCGCTGGCGCTCAAGGGTCGCGCGAAGAGATCGCGCTCGATCCCTTCAAGCGTGCGCAGGCCCTGCGTCGCCTGCGCGGCGGCGCGCATCGCCTCGACAGCGGCGGCGTCCGAATCATAGGCTTTCACCTTGGCGCGCTGTGCCAGCCGAAGGGCGAAGGCGCCAACCCCGCAGAAAAGATCGGCGACGCTTTGGGCCTTCTCGGTCGCTTTCTGGACGCGCGCCGCGATCTCCTCTTCGCCAACCTGTGTCGCCTGAAGGAATGCGCCGGGCGGAAGCGTGAGCGTCACATCGCCAATTTTGATTTGCGGCGCCCTGCGCAGAGCGACGAGCCTGCCGTGATTCGTTAGCCGGGCGAGATCCTGCGTGTCGGCGGCCGCGATCAGCGCGGCGATTTCGGGTTCATCGAGCGGCCCGGCGCCGCGCAATTCCACGTCCAGGCCGCTAAGCGTCGCCGTGATGGCGATGTCGAGCGGCTTGCCGCGCGTCGCGAGGATTTCGGCAAGCGCACGCGCGGCGCTCAGCGCGCCGTCAAGTTCGGGCGCAAGCAAGAGACAGTGGTCGATCTCGACAATTCGATGCGAACGCGCCGCCATAAAGCCGACGCGCGCCTTTCCCGATTCAAATCGCGCGTGGAAGGTCACGCGGCGGCGCCCGGCGCCATGTGCGTCGACAAGCGGCGCGACGTCAAGATTTAGTCCGGCGTTCAAAAGCGCAGTTTCGACGAGGCCGCGCTTCCAATCCGCATAAGCATCCGAGCGAAGCGTCTGCACGGCGCAGCCGCCGCAATCGCCAAAATGCGGACAGATCGACGCGATGCGTTGCGGCGACGCTTCAATGATTTCGAGAAGACGCGCCTGCTCGCCGTCGACCTGCGCGACGACGGTTTCGCCGGGAAGCGCGTATGGAACGAAGACGCGCTGCGCGCCAAGTTGCGCAACGCCCTCGCCGCGATTGCCGAGCCGTTCGATGACGAGGCGCTGCGGGCTAATCACCCAAGCCCCTCACCTTACCTCTCCCCGACCCAAAGTCGGCTGTTGCCGACTTTGGCTTCCGATGCGCAAGTCGGAAACATCCGACTTGCGTCGGGGAGAGGAGACGGCAGGCGTACCGCGAAAAAATCGTGCGCCTACACTGTCGCTAAGGCGCTGCGCCATTATCCCTTCTCCCCGCTTGCGGGGAGAAGTGAGATGAGGGGCCGGGGCATTTGGCGCTGACGCTCTAACACTTCTCTTCCTGCCTGATCGCTGCATGAATCAGGAACTCCCTATTGCCGTCGCCGCCCTCGATCGGCGAGGGAACAATGCCCAAAACGCGCCAGCCGAGAGCTTCGATTTCTTCCTTTATGCGCGCGCAGACCTGCGCGTGGATCTTCTCCTCGCGCACCACGCCCTTCTTCACCGCTTGGCGGCCGGCTTCGAACTGCGGCTTGATCAGCGCGACGAGATCGGCGCGCGGCGCGGCGAGCGAAAGAACATGCGGCAGCAGGACGCTAAGCGAAATGAAGCTCGCGTCGATGACGATCAAGCCCGGCGCCTCAGTAAGATGCGCGGCGGTCAGCGCGCGCGCGTCCTGTTCTTCAAGCGACGTCACGCGTCGATCTGCGCGCAATCGTTCGTGAAGTTGTCCGTGACCGACGTCGACGGCGACGACATGGCGCGCGCCCCGCGTGAGCAAAACGTCGGTGAAGCCGCCTGTCGAGGCGCCGACATCGAGACAGAAGCGCTCGTTCGGATCGACGCCGAATTGATCGAGCACATGCGCGAGCTTCACGCCGCCGCGCGACACCCAGGGATAAGCCGCTTGCGCAACGATGTTCGCGTCGGCGGCGATCGGCTCGGATGGCTTTCTGACGATGCGGCCGTCGACGCACACAAGGCCGGCTTCGATCGCCTCACGCGCCTTGGCGCGGCTCTCGAAAAACCCTCGTGCGTGCAGCGCCGTATCGGCGCGGGTCGCGGCCATCGTCATTCTCCCGTCTGCAACAGCGTGCCGGCGCGACGCGCGCTTTGCAGCAACAAGCCGAACGCCGCCGATGCCGCCGCGAAGAGAAATACGTCGATGGCGAAACCTTGCGCGAGCAAATCCCAGCGGATGACGTGGTCGATCAATACGCCGCGCAGACCTTCGAACACATAGGTCGGCGGCAGCATCCAGGAGAACGGCTGCAGCCAATTCGGCAGCGTCGTCACCGGATAATAGACGGCGCCGAGCGGCTGCACGAAGAACATCAGCGACCAGACGAGATTTTCAGCGCCAAGTCCAAAACGGAGCAGAATGCCGGAGACGAAGAGGCCAACGCTCCAGGCGAAAAACATCAGCACGATGAAGAAGGCGGCGAAAGCGATTCCGAGCGCCCAGAGATTGAAGCCGAAGAATAGGATCGCCATGATCGTCACCGGAAGAACGCCGACGGCCAGCCGAATAAGGCTCATCGTGACAAGCGCGCCGACGAATTCCACCGGCCGCAGCGGACTCATCAAAATATTCGGCAAATTGCGCGACCACATTTCCTCGATGAAGGAGAAGCAGAAACCTTGTTGGCCGCGCAGCAATATGTCCCACAGAAGAATGGCGCCGATGAGCGTTCCGGCCGCCTGCGCCGCGCCGCCCGGCGCCGCGAGCGCGCCGGCGCGCACGAGATAGGTCTGCAAGAACCCCCAGGTCAGCAGCTGGATCGCGGGCCAATAGATGATGTCGAGCACGCGCGTGCGAGAGGCGCGCAGGAGATAGGTGTAGCGCAGCACCATCGCGCCGACGCGCTTGAAGGAGAAATTCATGCCGCGGCTCCGTTGACGCGACCGCGGGCGACGTCGAGAAACACTTCTTCGAGCGTGTCGCGGCCATAGCGCGCGAGGAGGTTTGCGGGCGAATCGTCGTCGACGAGGGTTCCATCCTTCAGCATCAACACGCGGTCGCAGAGACGCTCGACCTCGCTCATGTTGTGGGAGGCAAGAAGGATCGCGCAATTATGCGTGCGCCGATGCGTCTCTAACCGCGCGCGCACCCAGTCCGCCGTGTCCGGGTCGAGCGACGCCGTCGGTTCGTCGAGCAGCAGGAGCTGCGGGTCGTTGATCAGCGACTTGGCGATGGCGACGCGCGTCTTCTGGCCAGCTGAAAGACGCCCGGTCTGCCGGTCGAGGAAGTCGTCAAGCGCGAGGTCTTTCGAAAGCTGCTTGATCTTTTCGTCAAGATCTTTGACGTCGTAAAGCATCCCGAAAACGCGCAGGTTTTGCCGCACGGTGAGGCGATGCGGCATGTCGACATAGGGGCTTTCGAAATTCATCCGGCCAAGCGCGCCGTAGCGTTCGCGCGACATGTCGCAGCCGAAGGCGCGGATCGAGCCTTCCGTCGGCTCGATCAACCCCATCACCATGCCGATGGTGGTGGTCTTGCCGGCGCCATTGCCGCCGAGCAGACCGGTGACTGAGCCGGCGTCGAGCGAGAAATTGAGCGGGCCGACCACTCTGCGATTGTCATAGCTTTTCGATAGGCCGGCGACGGAGAGCGTCGGCTCTGGCGCGACTGCATTTTGGGACATGGGCGTTATTAAGCCCGCCGAGCTCGGCCTCGCAAGGGCGTCACTTCTGGCAGCGCGGACAATAGAAGGTCGAGCGGCCGGATTGGACAACGCGCGCGATCGTTCCCTTGCAACCGGGCGTCGGGCAGGCCGCGCCTTCGCGGTCGTAGACGCGGAAGCTATGCTGGAAATAGCCGAGCGAGCCGTCGATCTGGCGATGGTCGCGCAGCGAAGAGCCGCCCGCTTTCAGCGCATCCTTCAAAACATCCTTGATCGCCTGGGGCAGCCGCGCCAGCGCCGCCTTCGGCTTGCGGCTCGCCGTAACAAGGGACCCCGCGGCGCGCAGCGGCGATATGCGCGCGCGATACAGCGCCTCACAGACATAGATATTGCCGAGACCCGCGATCAGACGCTGATCGAGCAGAAGCGACTTAACCGGCGCGGCGCGCCCGCGAAAGGCGTGCGCAAGGAAAGCTCCATCGAGCGCATCGCTTAAGGGTTCGACGCCGAGGCCGCGAAAAAGCTTGTCCTCGTCGATCTCATGTGTGGCAATGAGCAGCATGTAACCGAAGCGGCGCGGATCGTTGTAGATGACCCGCTTTCCGTGAGAGAGATGGAAGATGACGTGATCATGCGCGGCGTTCTTGTCGCGCTTGTGGTGAAATGCGCCTGGCGTCTCTTCATCGATGCGGAACGAGCCGCTCATGCCGAGATGCATGATCAGCGAATGGCCGTCGTCGAGATCGGCGATGAGATATTTCGCGCGACGACGAAGATCGAGAACGCGCTTTCCCTGAAGACGCGATGCGAAGCGCTCGGGAAAAGGAAAGCGCAGATCATGGCGGCGGAGCTCGACGCGCTCGATCGTCGCGCTAACGAGCGCCGGGGCCAGTCCCCGCCGCACCGTTTCGACTTCCGGCAGTTCAGGCATAAATCTAGGTTAATCCCGTCAGAAGCGCCGGCGCGCCAAGGCGGCGCGGGCGTAGCCACCGGCCCGGCGACAGGCTATACCGTCCCCTTCCTTCCTCGTCACCCGAGCGCCTGATGATTGATCGAAGTTCCGACCGAGAGGGCTCGACCCATTTCGGCTATTCCGAGGTTCCCTTAAGCGAGAAGCAGGGCCTCGTCGACGACGTCTTTCATAAGGTCGCGCGGCGCTACGACATCATGAACGACCTGATGTCGGGCGGCATGCACCGGCTTTGGAAGGACACCTTCGCCGCCAAGGTCAATGCGCGCGGGCGCAGTGGTTTTCGTCATCTCGACGTTGCCGGCGGCACGGGCGACGTCGCCTTTCGGATCGCGGCCGGCGCGGCGCATGACGCGGAAATCGTCGTGCTCGACATCAATGGCGATATGCTCGAAGTCGGCCGCGACCGCGCGCGGGAGCGCGGGCTTTCCGGCGTCGAGTTCGTGCAGGCCAACGCCGAATCGCTGCCATTTCCTGATGCGCATTTCGACAGCTACACGATCGCTTTCGGCATTCGCAACGTGCCGCGCATCGACGTCGCGCTCGCCGAAGCCTATCGCGTGCTGAAGCCCGGCGGCCGGTTCCTTTGCCTTGAGTTTTCGCAAGTCGCCGTTCCGGGATTGGACAAGCTTTATGAGGCCTATTCGTTCAACGTCATTCCGACGATCGGCAAATTCGTTGCCGGAGACTCGGAGCCTTACCGCTATCTTGTCGAATCGATCCGCAAATTTCCGAGCGCGGAAGAATTCGAACGCATGATCCGCAGGGCCGGCTTTCGCCGCACGGGCTATGAGCGGCTGACCGGCGGCGTGGTGGCGATCCATTCCGGCTGGAAGAGCTGATCTCTAAAGAGGGCGGCTCACGAAAAAGTGGAACCCGGTTTTTCGTGTAAAGCGCGCCCTAATCTATTGGAATCGATCACTTCTGTATTTGGGCCATTCCGCCCAAATTCGGCGTGATCTAAAGAGCGGCGGCATTCGTGATTTTAGGCGTCGGTCATTTTTATCGTCTGGCGCGCGCCGGCTACATCATGGCGCGCGAAGGCGTCTTTGCGCTTCTTGACCCCGCGCTTCTGCCGCCGGCGGCGGCGCCGCTCGTGCGCTTCGCCAATCTCTTCGCCGGCGGCAAGCGCGACGGCGCCGGCAAGGCGCTGGTGCGCGCGCTGGCGCAGATCGGCCCATCCTATGTGAAGCTCGGGCAGTTCCTTGCGACGCGTCCGGACATTGTCGGCGGCGAGATCGCCGACGCGCTCACCGCTCTGCAAGACCGGATGGAGCCCTTCGGTTACGACAAGGCCGTCGCCATTATCGAAAAGGCGCTGGGCAGAAGCATAGACGAACTCTTCGTGTCCTTCGGCGAGCCTGTCGCCGCCGCCTCCGTCGCGCAGGTGCATGTCGCAGAGGCGCAGTCTAGGGAAGGCGTGCGCAAGGTCGCAGTGAAAGTGCTGCGGCCTGGCATCGAGAGCCAATTCGCAGTGGATCTGCGCGATATGTATCGGATCGCGCGACTGGCCGAGCGCTATTCCTCAGAAGCGCGTCGGCTGCGCATGATCGAGGTCGTCGATACGCTGGCGCGCACGGTGAGGCTCGAAACCGACTTCCGTCTCGAGGCGGCGGCGGCATCCGAATTCGCCGACAATGTCGCCGGCGACCCCGAAATCCACGTGCCGCGCGTCGACTGGAGCCGCACCGATCGCGAAGTGCTGACGCTCGAATGGATCGACGGCATTCCTTTGTCGGACATTGAGCGGGTCGCGGCGGAGGGCCATGACCTGAAGGCGATTGGCCGCAACGTGCTGCAGTCGTTCCTTCGTCATGCGATGCGGGATGGCTTCTTCCATGCCGACATGCATCAGGGCAATCTCTTCGTCGACAAGAAGGGAAGGCTCGTCGCGATCGACTTCGGCATCATGGGCCGCCTCGGTTTGAAGGAGCGCCGTTTCCTTGCCGAGATTCTCTACGGCTTTATCGTTCGCGACTATAAGCGCGTCGCTGAGGTTCACTTCGAGGCGGGCTATGTCCCCGCGCGCCATTCGATCGAAGAGTTCGCGCAGGCGCTGCGCGCGATTGGCGAACCGATGCATACGATCAGCGCCGCCGATATTTCGATGGCGCGGCTCTTGACCCTGCTCTTTGAAGTGACGGCGCTCTTCGACATGCGCACGCGCACAGAGCTGGTGCTGCTGCAAAAGACCATGGTCGTCGCCGAGGGCGTCGCCCGCACCTACGATCCGACGCTCGACATCTGGAAAACGTGCGATCCGGTGGTGCGATCCTGGATCGAGGAGAATCTGGGCGTCAAGGCGAAGATTGAAGATGCGAGTAGAAGCGTCACGGAGCTCGCGAAGCTCGCGACGCGCCTTCCGCAGACGTTGCAGGAAGCCGAAACGGCGATTCAGCGCGTAAGCGAAATGTCAGAGCGCGGCGTCGATCTCTCGCCGCGCTCGATTGAATCGCTGGCCGACGCGCGCCGCCGCTCGGACAGGTGGTTCTTGCTCGCCTTCGGCGTCTTACTATTGGTCGCGATCTGGCTTTTGAAATGACGCCGAAGTTGCGGCGTTATTTCACCCCGACCAGCTCTACGTCGAAGATCAGCCAGGCGTTCGGCGGAATGACGCCGCCGGCGCCGCGGGCGCCATAGCCGAGTTCCGGCGGAATAACGAGCGTGCGCTTGCCGCCGACCTTCATGCCTTCGACGCCCTCGTCCCAGCCCTTAATCACCTGACCCTGGCCCAGCGGGAAGTCGAACGGCTGGCCGCGATCGCGCGAGGAGTCGAATTTCTTGCCCTTCTCGCCATTGTTGTAGAGCCAGCCGGTGTAATGCACCGCCGCGGTCTGACCGACTTTCGCGGTCGCGCCGGTTCCGACCTTCGTGTCCTTGTACTGAAGGCCGGTCAGGCTTTTCGTCATCTGCTCTTCGGCGCGGACATCGACTGTGAGCGCGAGGCTCGCGACTGCGGCAAGGGCGGCAAGAAGTGTTTTGGAGACAAGGCGCATCTTTCGTTCCTCCAGCTTAAATGGCCGCTCGACCTTTCGGGTCGAGCGAGCCCGCATTAATTCAGCACGCCATTGTCGCGGGCGAGCTGCAGCAAATCCTTCTGCGGCCGGGCGCCGACATGCGAGATGATCTCAGCGGCGGCGAGCGCGCCGAGCATGGCGCTACGTTCATGCGGCAAGTCCTGCGTATAGCCGGCGAGAAAGCCGGCGGCGAAAAGATCGCCGGCGCCGGTCGTGTCGACCACCTCTTCGACAGGGAAGGCCGGCGCCGCGACGGCGCTCGCGCCATTCGCCACGACGCAGCCCTTTTCCGAACGCGTGACGACGCCGAGAAGTCCGTCCTCAGCGCGCAGCGCCGCGAGCGCCGTATCGAAATCGCCCGTCTCATAGAGCGCGTGCAATTCGCTCTCATTGGCGAAAACGATGTCGACGACGCGATCGCGAATGAGCGAGAGGAATTCGCCGCGATAGCGATCGACGCAGAAACTGTCGGAAAGCGTCAGCGCCACCTTGCGGCCGTTGGCGCGCGAGATCTTCGCCGCCTTGAGGAACGCTTCTTTGGCGCCCGGCGGATCCCAAAGATAGCCCTCCATGTAGAGAACCCTCGCGCGCGCGACCGTCTCCTCGTCGATGTCGTTTGGCGCAAGCGCCTGGCAGGCGCCGAGATAAGTGTTCATCGTGCGCTGGCCGTCGGGCGTCACGAAGATCAGGCAACGCGCGGTCGCGGCGCCGTCCACGGCGGTGGGCGTATCGAAGGCGACGCCGGCCTTGCGGATGTCATGCGCGAACTCGCGTCCTGCATCATCTTCCTTCACCTTGCCGACGAATCCGGCGGCGCGCCCAAGGCTCGCAAGTCCCGCCATGGTGTTGGCGGCCGAGCCGCCGGAGATCACCATTGTCGGGCCCATAGCGGCGTATAGCTCGGCGGCGCGCGCCGCATCGACAAGCGTCATCGATCCCTTGCGCAGGCCAGCCTGAAGCAGATCGTCGTCTTCGGCGCGCGCGATCGTGTCGACGATGGCGTTGCCGATGCCGAGCACGTCAATTGATGAGGTCATGCGAATCGATAATCCCTTGAGGAAAGATTGTGCCCCTCTGCGGCGCAGGCGTGGTGTTTAGCACTGCGGCGCTGGCCAGTCGATCACGCGCGAAGCATCGGCAATTCGCGAGAAGGCGAACGAAAAGGATGCATTCGCTTCTATCGGCAAATAGGCGACAGGATCACTTCGATGACGATGACGTAGAGCGACGCCGCCACGAAGGCGGGCACCGGCCGCAGCGACACATGCCGGAAAAGGAAGGCGTACATAAACACCATCCAGATCAGAATTGGAAAGAGCAGAAAACGCAGCAGCTTTTCGGTCGGCAGCGGCGGCGGCAGCGCAATGCCGAAGACGAGGTGCAGAATGATATAGGCGAGCGCCGCAAAGGCGCCCATGATGGCGAGCGCCATCGCCGTGCGCTGAAACTTCGCGTCCTCCTTCAAAACGCGCAACAGGCCGTAAGTCGCGCCATAAAGAATGCCAGCGCTCAACGCTCCGTAGAGCAGGCTACCGAGCACAGAATGGTTGAACGCCTGGGCAATCGCCTGCAGCACAGCATAGGCGCCGAAGGCGCCCCACATCAGTTCGCGTGAGTCCGGCAGGGACAGTTGCGACGCTTCAAGCTTGATCATCTTGAGCACCGTCTGCGGCGTCTGCTCATTGAGAAGCGGAATATTGATCGGCATGGAGAGCGTTTCCGTTGTCGCGTGGAGAAGGCGAAAGCCCCGCCCGCATTAGAAGCGAAAAGCCGTGCGGCTCAGCGCGCCGCAAAGGCGCCGGCCGGGCCGCACGACCAGTCGGCGCCTCTCTACCATGCTTTGGCGGAGTGCGAAAATACGGCGATTCCTTTGTTGCGATGCAACCCGGCCGATTATGGGAGGCGTCGGCTCCAGTCTTCGCGCGCGATGACTTCGGAAATGCGACGGGCCGAGTCACGCCAGGCGACGCACAAGACCTGGTTCGGGTCGGCCAGGCGGCGACCATCGAGAAGGTCGACGATCGCCTCCGCCAGCGCCTTTGCGTCATTGACCCGAAAATAAAGCGCTCCGGCGCCGCCAACTTCGCGAAAGACCGGTATATCGCTGCAGATCGCCGGGCGGCCACGCCGCGCGGCTTCGACGATCGGAAGCCCGAAGCCCTCCGCATAGGACGGGAAGATCAAAGCCGCCGCGTGGTCATAAAGGAAGGAAAGCTCGTCGTCGTCAGCGTCGTCGAACCAAAAGAGCCGGCGGCCGAATTCGCTGTGCGTGAGAATTTCGCTCACCACCGCTTCTTCAAACCAGCCGCGCCGGCCGACGACAATCAGCCGGATGTCGCGCCCCTTCGCCCAGAGTTCTTCAAAAGCGCGGATCGCGACCCGCTGGCCCTTGCGCGGTTCGATCGTGCCGACGGCGAGGAACGTCGGCGTATCGCCAGCGACCGCCGCTCTCACCTTTTCTCGCGGCTCGGCGCCGGCGCGTAGAGCAAGATCGGAGCCGCAATGAAACCAGCCGATCTTGAGGCCGGGACGATGCGGAAGCGCTTGCGCAGCGACATAGTCGGCGAGCTCGTCGGCGACCGTTCGCGAAATCGCCAAAAAACTGTCGCTCTCGAGTAGCGCCTTGCGCAGCCAGGCGCGATAGCGCGGCACGGTCACTTCATGGCAGGCGTGCGGATAAAGCTCCGGAATGAGATCGAAGATGCAGGTGACGATCTCGCCGCCCTCGTCACGAATCTTTGCAAAAATCGGCGCGAGCTCTTCGAAAGCGTTCCAGCTGTCTGAAAGCATCAGAAAACGGTCGCCGCTTGCGATAGCGATCTCGGAATCTGGCGCGGCGCCGCCGCCGACGAGCTCCGCGACGAAGCCATTAGCTGTCAACAGTCGGCCGTTCTCGCAGCGAACGGCCATGGCCGGCATGTCGAAGCTTTCGCCGCTATAGAGGCCGCGCACGACTTCCTTGACGACGCGCTGTATGCCGGTGCCGGCGTCGCGCTTGATCGTTCCCGTCACGTCGACCAGCAGCCGGTGCGCTGGCAATGGCGCGCCTCGAACCCTCGGAGCGGCGCCCTCGGCGGCCACTGGCTTCGGTGGAGCGGGCGGCGGCTGGCGAAAGCGCGCGGCGAAGGCATTAGCGGCGTCGGCGATGAACGCCTCGATCGGGCGAAGAAAGCGGTAGATGTGGCCAGTGACGGAGTAGATCAGCCGATAGCGCTCATGGGTCAGATGCAGGAGTTCGGCGCGCAAATGATCGAGCTGGAATTCGAGCAGTCGGATACGTTCGCGGTCCTCTTCGCGCTCTCGATTTTGCCGCTCGCTCATAATCCTTCGCTCATGGCCGCTTGTTCACGTCCGCTGGCCTACGCGGATTGCTCTGCGGCCTGCGTTTCGGTCGCTCGGGCATCGTCGAGAAGCGCCCGCAACATGTCGTCGATATTGCGGCGCGGACGCCAGCCGGTCGCTTCAGTCAATCTCGTCGCGTCGCAGGCGACGCTGGCGATGTCGCTTCCGGGGCGCAGCAGCGCCGGATCGACCTCGACCCCGAACTGCGCATTCGAGAGCGCGCGCAGCCGCTCGAGCAGCGACGCGATCTGGTGCGCTTTTCCGGAAGCGATATTGAAGATCGACACGGGCTGCTGCAAATCCCGCGCCCTTTCGATCAGACGCATGTAAGCGTCGATCACGTCGCGCACGTCAAGAAAGTCGCGCGCCTTGGAGAGATCGCCGACTTTGATGAGAGGCTCGACGCGTCCGCTCTCGATCCCTGCGATCTGCGTGGCGAAGGAGGCGAGCGCAAAATTCCGATTGCGCTGGCCGGGACCGGAATGATTCACCGGCCGGCAGATGATAAGCCGGCATTGGGGCGCCAGAAGATCGGCGAGCGCGTTTTCTGCAGCGGCCTTCGAGCGGCTGTAGGCGTCGACCGGCCGTAGAGCCGCCTCCTCAGTCAACACGCCATCGCCAAAGCTTGCCCCATAAACCGACGCCGAGGAGGCGAAGAGAAAAACCCCGCCAGGACAGTAACGGGCGGTCGCCGCGCCGAGCGCGAAAGCGCCATGGAAATTCACCCGCCAGGTCGTCTCGACTGCATGCAGCGCCTGGCCGATGGAAGCTTGTCCCGCCAAATGGACAATGAGGTCTGGTCGCAGCCCGGCGATCAGCGCGTCGATCGCCGCTTCATCCACGAGGTCGGCCGCGGCGGCTTCGAAGCCTTCATGTCCGCCGCGCTCGCCCGGCCGCAGCAGCAACGACCGCTTTGCCCGTGGATAGGCCTCTGCGAGGGCGGCGCAGAGGTGGCCGCCGACGAAACCGGCGCCGCCTGTGACCAAGATGCGCTCGAAGGGGGCCATCGTGTGCGCTCTTTTCAGATTAGGCGGCCTCGCGCCGCAACCGCTCGAGGTCGGCGTCGACCATCTCGCAGATCATCTGGCGAAGATCGATCTCCGGCTTCCAGCCGAGAACCCGTCGCGCTTTGCTTGAGTCGCCAAGCAGAACGTCCACTTCCGCGGGACGATAGAAGGCCGGGTCGATGACGACAAATTTCTCCATGTCGAGGCCGGCGTGGTCGAAAGCGATGCGGCACATGTCGCGAACCGTGGTGGTGATCCCTGTGGCGACGACATAATCGTCGGGCTTCTCCTGTTGGAGCATCAGCCACATGGCGCGCACATAATCCTTGGCGTGGCCCCAGTCGCGCTTGGCGTCAATGTTTCCAAGACGCAATTCCTTGGCGCGGCCGAGTTTGACTGCGGCGACGCCGGTTGTCACTTTGCGGGTCACGAACTCTACGCCGCGCAGCGGGCTCTCGTGGTTGAAGAGAATGCCCGAGGAGGCGTGCAGGCCAAAGCTTTCCCGATAATTCACCGTGATCCAATGGCCATAGAGCTTCGCCACGGCGTAAGGGCTGCGGGGATAAAAGGGCGTTTTCTCGCTTTGCGTCGGCTCCTGGATGAGCCCGAACATTTCCGACGACGACGCCTGATAAAATCGCGCCTTCGGCGCGGCCAGCCGCATCGCCTCAAGCACATTGGTCACGCCGACGGCGGTGACGTTCGCGGTAAGGATGGGTTGGCGCCAGGAAGAGGCGACGTAGGATTGCGCCGCGAGATTATAGATTTCGTCGGGCCGGACCGCTTGCACGGTGCGCAGCAAGCTTGAAAGATCCGCCAGATCGGCATCGTGCAAATGTAGTTTGCCGCTGATGCCGAGCCAGCGCAGGCGGTGATCTTCGACGCCCCGGTGCGACGAGCGCCGTACGACGCCATGGACCTCATAGCCCTTGTCGAGCAGAAATTGAGAAAGATAAGCGCCGTCTTGTCCTGTAACGCCCGTCACTATCGCGCGCTTGCTCATCAATGGTCCTATTCAAAATGGCCGGAGGCCTATTGCGAAGGCGGAGCCTCCGCAGGGCATCCTTTGCCCAGGCCGGTTCGGCGGCTGCACAAGGGCGCGGGCGATGGGAATTACAAAATCGGGGCGCCCGAAGCAAGAGCGTGGGGCAAAACAGGGCGCCCCGCCGAAGACGGCAGAAAACGACGCCGCGGCCTCTTAGGACTTTTGATCGGGCGGCGGCAGTTTGCCTTCGGGCGTGGCTTTGTCGATAGCCTCGGGAAGATATTGGGCGAGAAGCGCTTTCGCTCTTTCGAGATCGACGCCCGCGCTCTTGGCCATTTCCTTTAGCTTGTCGGCGTTGATCGCCTTGCTAATATCCATTTCGCTGATTTTTTCATTGGGGCCGAGGCCGATCCAGGAATGGACTTGCTTGCCTAGTCCGGAATTCTCAAAATTCTTGACGACGCCGTCGAGGCCGCCCTGCTTCTCCACATAATCCTTAACAAGGCTCAGGGCTTCAGCGCCGATCACGCCGCCAGCGATCGCTTTCAGCCAGCTCATAGGCATTCTCCTCTTTTAAAAACGCGCCCCCTGCGCCCGCTAGTCAGATAGTGGCGGGCATGGGCTTTACAATGGCGGGCGAATACGTCGTCCTCAGGCGCGCTACTACTCTTCAAAGAGAAGATTTTCCTTCCTTTCTCCCCAGCGCCGGATTTCCTGCCAAATGTCGTGAGCGGTTTCGGCGTAGCGGAAGAGAAGGCGGTCATTTGGCTCGATGACGCCTTCTTCGAGAAGGAAATCGACGTCGAAGGCGCGCCGCCAATAGTTCTCGCCGACGAGAATGATCGGCATCGGCTTGACCTTTCCGGTCTGAACGAGGGTTAGCGTCTCAAACAACTCGTCGAAGGTGCCGAAGCCTCCCGGGAAAGCGACTAGCGCCCGCGCACGCAGCATGAAATGCATTTTGCGCAGCGCGAAATAGCGAAAACGCAGGCAAAGCGACGGCGTGACATAGCTGTTGGGAAGCTGCTCGTGCGGCAGGGTGATGTTGAGCCCCGCCGTCTCGGCGCCGACTTCGAAAGCGCCGCGGTTCGCCGCCTCCATGATCCCCGGTCCGCCGCCGGTGACAATGGCGAGGCGCGGCTGATCCCCGCTCTCTCGCGCCGCGCCGACGAGAACTCCGAACTCGCGGGCAATTTGATAGTAGCGCGAATTGGCGCGGATACGTTTCGCGACCGCGAGCCGTTTCGCAAGCGTCGCGTCGCCGGGATTTGAATTTGCGAGCGCCTGCGCTTCGGCGAGCCGGCTTTCCGCCAGATCGGGTTCGACGATGCGCGTCGAACCGAAGACGACGATCGTGTCGGTGACGCCGTGGCGGCGCAGCAGCAGTTCGGCCTTGAGGTATTCGAGTTCGAGGCGCGGACCGCGCGCTTCGGCCGAGCTCAGAAAATCGAAGTCCTCGTCGGCCTTGCGGTAGGAGGGACTCGACAGGATCGCCTGCAGCCGCTCGGCGGCGGCGCGATCAGGGATATGGGGCGCCGGCAACCTGGGCGGCGCGCCTTCATCGGGCTGGGGCCGAGGATTTCCTTCTTCGTCGCTTGCGCTCAACCGTGCACTCCCTGGCGCTTTTCTTTATTTCCGTGCCCGCCCGGCGTATATGACCCGCCGGACGCCGGAGGGCGAAGATTATCAAGGAGCAGGGCGAGCACGCATGGCCGGGCATAGTCAATTCAAGAATATCATGCACAAGAAGGGCAAGCAGGATGCGATCCGCTCCAAGCTTTTTTCCAAGCTTGCCCGCGAAATTACCGTGGCCGCCAAGATGGGTCTGCCCGACCCGAATATGAACGCGCGCCTTCGCGCCGCAGTTCTTGCCGCCAGGGCGGAGAACATGCCAAAGGACAATATCGAGCGCGCGATCAAGAAGGCCTCCGGCGCCGATGCGGAAAATTATGACGAGGTGCGCTACGAAGGCTATGCGCCCGGCGGCGTCGCCGTAATCGTCGAGGCGTTAACCGACAATCGCAACCGAACGGCCGGCGAAGTGAGGTCCTATTTCACCAAGGCCGGGGGTTCGCTCGCCGAGACCGGCGCCGTCTCCTTTATGTTCGATCGCGTCGGACTCGTCGAATTCGACAAGAAAGCCGCCACGGAAGACGCGATGATGGAGGCGGCGATCGACGCTGGCGCCGAAGACGTCTCGACGACAGACGAGACTCATGAAGTGATCACTTCCCTCGATTCGTTGCGCGACGTCGCCAAGGCTCTTGAAGAGAAATTCGGCGAACCGCGCAAGGCGGCGCTCGTCTGGCGCCCGCAGAACACGATCAAGGTCGACGACGATTCGGGCGAGAAGATCTTGAAGCTCGTCGGCTCGCTCGAGGACAATGACGACGTTCAGAACGTCTACGCCAATTTCGAGGTCTCGGACGCGCTCATCGCCAAGCTCGCGGGATAGGTCCGTGCGATAACGCCAAGCCCGCTCCGGGTGAGAGATGCACAACAAGCGGGGCTATCACCACGGGTCGCTCAAGCAGGCGCTCATTGACGCCGCTCTCGAAATTCTCGCCGAAGGCGGGCCGGCGGCGCTGACGCTCACCGAGGCGGCGCGCCGCGCCGGCGTTTCATCCGCTGCGCCTTACCGCCATTTCACCGGACGCGACGCGCTGATCAGCGAACTGGCGCGTCGCGGGTTCGAGACGTTTGGCGCGCGAATCGAAGCGGCGTGGGACGAGGGTCGGCCTGACGCGAAAAGCGCGCTACGCGCGATGTGCGGCGCCTATCTGAAGTTCGCGCGGGACGAGCCCGGACTCTACGCGGCAATGTTTGGGCAGGCGCAGACGCTCGCCGATCCCGGAGCTGGCGGCGCCGCCGATCATGCGCTCGAGATTCTTTGGCGCGCCGTCGTCGCCTGGCTGCAGCAGGCCGGCGCGCCCGCGCAAGGCGCGCGTTACGCGGCGCTGCAAATTTGGTCGCTCGCGCATGGCGTCGCGATGTTGACCATCTCCGGTCATTTCGATCCGGTGAAAAGCGCGGATCCTGCGCTCGTGCTCGAAAGCGCCGCGCAAGGCGTGATGGAAAGCGCGGCGGCGCGCGCCAAATCCGCGGCGGTTTAATCTCTTATAAAGCGCAATCGCCGAATTACGCGCCGTCTTTAATCCTTCATTAACGTTAACGCCCTCAAATGAAGCAAATCCTAATTGCGTGAGGCTGTCGTGCCGCAAGCGTCTTCGAGACACATTCGCTTCAGGGGCCGGTCCTTTCCTGTTCTAACGCTCGAACCAGAGCTGCCCATCGAAGACTGGTTCGAGCAATTGGACGGATTGCTCGCGCAGTCTCCGGCCTTCTTCGCCAAGAAGTCGATCGTCATCGACGTCGCGAAACTGACGCTGGAGCCATCGCAGCTTAGCGAACTTCTCGAAAATTTGAGCCGGCGCGGCATCCGCGTCATGGGACTTTCGGGCGTCGACCCTTCGTTGGCGTCCGATGATCTGCCGCCGATTCTGGCCGGCGGTCGCGCTACCCCTCAACCGCCGGCGGAGACCGGGTCCGCCAAAGACGCAAGTCCAGGAACGCTGACCTCAAGCGAAGAAGCGGCCTTTAAGGACATTGCGAAATCTCTCGGCGTCAATGGAACGCCGGCGGGCGTCGCCTCCGCTACAGCGCCCGCGCCAAGCGCCGCGCCGCTCATCCTTCTGGAGCCGGTGCGCTCAGGCCAGTCGATTTATCACCCGGAGGGCGACGTGACCGTCATCGGCTCCGTCGCTTCGGGCGCGGAAATCATGGCAGGCGGCTCGGTCCATGTCTACGGAACGCTGCGCGGCCGCGCGATGGCCGGCGCCTATGGCGAGAAGCGCGCGCGAATTTTCTGTCGCAGGCTTGAAGCCGAGTTGCTCTCGGTTTGCGGCGTCTATCTCACCGCCGAAGAAATCTCGGCGAACATGCAGAGCCAACCCATTCAGGCCTGGCTCGACAACGAGACGGTCAAGATCGCACGGCTCGATTAAAAGAGGACGGGACAATGTCCAAAACTTTGGTGGTCACCTCCGGCAAAGGAGGCGTGGGAAAGACAACGTCGACCGCAGCGCTCGGCGCCGCGCTGGCGCAGCAAGGCCATAAGGTCGCAGTCGTCGATTTCGACGTCGGTCTGCGCAATCTCGACCTCGTGATGGGCGCCGAGCGGCGCGTGGTCTACGACCTCATCAATGTCGCGCAGGGCGACGCCAAGCTGCATCAGGCGCTCATTCGCGACAAGCGGCTCGACAACCTCTATCTGCTGCCCGCTTCGCAAACGCGCGACAAGGACGCGCTGACGGAAGAGGGCGTGCAAAAGGTCATCGGCGAATTGCGCGAGAAGTTTGACTGGATCGTTTGCGACAGCCCGGCCGGAATCGAACGCGGCGCGACTCTCGCGATGCGCTTCGCCGATCTCGCCGTCGTCATCGCCAATCCCGAAGTCTCGTCGGTGCGCGACTCAGACCGCATCATCGGCCTGCTCGACGCCAAGACCGAACGCGCCGAAAAAGGCGAGAAGGTCGACAAATATCTCCTGCTCACCCGTTACGACGCAGGGCGCGCCGCGCGCGGCGAAATGCTGAGCGTCGACGACGTGCTGGAGATTCTCTCCATTCCGCTCATCGGCATCGTGCCCGAGAGCGAAGAGGTTCTGCGCGCTTCGAACGTCGGCGCGCCGATCATCCTGCACAACGCGATGAGCGCCGCGGCGCGCGCCTATTCGGAAGCGGCGCAGAGGCTCTGCGGCGAAAGAACGCCGGTCACCATTCCCTCCGAGAAGAAGGGTTTGTTCGTTCGGCTCTTTGGTCGGAGGGCGGCATGAATATTTTTGGATTGTTTGGGCGCCGCGGCGCCACCGCGCCGGTCGCGCGCGAGCGCCTGCAGATTCTACTCGCGCATGAACGTAAATCGGCGCGCGATTCCAATCTGATCGGCGTTCTGCATAAGGAAGTTCTCGCCGCAATCTCCAAGCATATCGCCGTCGATCCCGACAAGGTGATGGTGAAGATGCATCGCAAGGAGGACGTCTCGCTGCTCGAAATCGATATCGAGATTGAGTCGGACGCTGCGCACGAAGACGATGCGATCTTCGAAGAGGATGTGAGCGGCAAAGCGGCCTGAGTTTTCCCGGCCCGAGAGCTTCCAACTTTTCGAAGACCCTGAGAATGCGCCGGCACCGCGCGCTCGGAGCGTTGCGCCTAGCGCATTGACTTATCGTCCTTTTGCGGCACCCGTCGATTTTTGATCAGGCGCCCCTTTGCGCCAATGTTAATGCATATTACATTGGTGTCGGCCCCGCTTCGCGGCGGGCGGCCGTTGACAAAACTGGAGCCCATCATGAGCTGCCATCGTTATTCCCGCATGTCGTCGTCTGGAGAGCGCGGATCGCCCTGGGGCCATTGCGGGCGGATGCCCTGGAGGCCCTATGAGATCGCGGCGGTGATCCTCGGCTTTTTCATCTTCTGGCCACTCGGCGTCGCGATCCTGTTCTGGAAGCTTTGGCAAAGGAGCCAAGGCTATGAAGGCGATCTATTCGCCTTCGCTCAGGAGCAGGGCGCGCGGGTGAAGGAAGCCGTCAGCGGCGTCGCGCGCGAGAGCGCGGCTGGCTGGGGCGGTCCGTCCTTCATGCGCTCGACCGGCAATGTCGCTTTCGACGAATGGCGCGAAGGCGAACTCGCTCGGCTCGAGGAAGAGCGCCGCAAGCTCGCCGAGGCCGAGCGCGATTTCGCCGAGCATATCGAGCAGCTGCGCCGCGCCCGCGACCGCGAGGAGTTCGAATCCTTCATGCGCGGCCGTAAGAACGGCGAGAGCAAAGGCGCGTAAGGCCGCTTAGGCGGACGTACCGCGGACCTGCACAAGAAGAGGCGCAAATCGGCAATCCGATTTGCGCCTTGTTTTGCGGCCTTATTAACGGGGAATGACGGACCCTTGGCGGGTCAGAAGGCCCCCTCTGACGAATCCGATCTTGCCGTTGTAAGAAACGTGGCACCAGCCCCTGCCGAGCCCGCTTTTACAGCGAAGAACGTCGACTTTTTCGCCACCGGGAATCGTCTCGATGACCCGTGAAAACATGCTCGCCCGCCGTTTTAGACTGGCTGCGTTCGTCGTCACGACTGGCGCAATGATAACGTTCTTTCCGGACGTCCCGAGCGCAGGCGCGTTCACCCACCCCGTCTTCGAATCGTAGCGGACTTGGCACCAGCTATGACGCCAGCCTGGGTTGCAGCTCAACACCTGCACCTCGGCGCCGGCCGGAATCTGGCCGATTTTTTTCCACGACATTCCCGGTCCAGAGCGTAGGGTGGCCGGACTTTGGGCGGTGGCCGCCTGGGCAATGTCCTGGACAAGAAAAGCGACAAGGCCAACCGTCGCTGCAGCGAGCATGTTTCGCATGACGAATTCTCCCAAATTTACCACAACAACTCTCTGTCTTCCTGCGTTGCGCCGCAGATCAGGCCAGCGGATGGAAGTTTTTACTGTGATCCGTTTTGACGGCCTCTCGGAGAAGCTCCGATTCGTTCATTGTTCTGGTGTCGAGAAGAAGATGAACTACAGCGCTTGATTGTTGTTCAGTTGGGATAGACCTAAAGCCTTTCTAGAGGGATCACACAAAAATTTTCCATGATTGTTTATCGGCGGTCCGCCGCGGCCGGGCCACAGTTGCGAAATCTCTCGTCATTAACCACGATTCTCGACCCTGAATTAACGCGCCGGCGGCAATCCTCGCGGCATGGTCCGCCGCGCCAATCCATTGCTACCGCTTCTGGCGCTCGCAACGGCGGCGCTTTCTTCTTGCTCCATCGGGCAGAAGCCTCAGCGGCCGGCCTGGCGCACGCAGGCTGAAAACGCCTGTCTCGCGGAAAAGCGCGTCAACCCTTCCGAATTCATCGCGCTCGCGCCAGAAGTCGACGGTCCCGGCATCTGCGGCCTCACCAGACCGTTCAAGGTGACGGCCCTTCAGAACGGCGCCGTCTCATTCAATGCGACCGCCACCCTCGATTGTTCGATGGTCGCCGAGCTCGACGCATGGCTCGCTGATACGGTGCAGCCTGCCGCTCAGGCGCGTTTCGGACAGCAGGTCGTTCAGATCAATTCGATGGGCTCATATGCCTGCCGTGGCATGAACAATCAGCGGTGGGCGCAACTTTCGGAACACTCCTTCGGCAACGCGCTCGATATCGGCGGCTTTGTGCTCGCCGACGGCCGCGAGATCGCGCTCATGCGCGATTGGTGGCGGGGGGACGAACAGACCCGCGCCTTCCTGATGGACGTGCATCGCGGCTCCTGCGGCCATTTTTCGACCGTGCTGTCGCCGGGTTCGAACGCCTTCCATTACAACCATATTCACGTCGATCTGGCGTCGCATGGCCGCTCAGGCCGCAGCATTTGCAAGCCCGAGCCGCAGGAGACTTTGCCGCCGCCCGACCTGTCGCCGCTTATCGCGCAGAGGCGTGCGCCGCCGCCGGCTCAAGACGACGACACCGATAATGACACGACCGGCAAGCCGCCGCTCGCCGCCTTCGAAGGGGGAGGCGAGGGTTTCGGACCCGTCGCCGGACCTGAGGCCTATGCGCCGCCTCCGCCTCCGCCTCCGCTGCCGCCGCGGCGCGACGAGATCGGTCAGTTCATCGAAGAGACGGAACAGACTTCGAGCATCAGCCGGCGCAAGAGGCTATAAATCTTCCAGCCTTTCTCTCAGCGCCGCACGAAGACGCTTCGCTCTTACGCTCGGCCATGCCGTCATGCGGCCGCGAAATGAATTCGGGCCAAACGACGGAAGAGGCGCGTCTTGATCAGGGAAAATATCGCTTCCGCCGGCGATTTCGGGCGTCGCGCCTTTCCGCTGCGTCCTCAGACCAGACGGCTCAGCGCAAGAGGGAGAGCTTGTCGACAGCTCCAAATTGGGGAAGGATCAGGTTGGTCCGCAACCATCGGGCGGATCGCGGTTAATGTTGATTTGGAAGTAGTTCGAAAACGATTTGCTCAAATGACAACGCAAAGTAAAATCTTGATCGCGACAGCCATCGCTTTAGGCATACCACCTATTTGGCGCCTCCTTCCAGAGTGGATAACAGGGGGCCTGCCCTTCGGGTCAATTGTGGGCGATACAAGCGCAATTTTCGCGTTGATAACGGCGTTTGGCGGTGTGACCGAGACCAAAGCGCGGATAGAAAGCAGAAGTGAACCCTTTCGCATAGCCCCCAGCTTTTACGGAGGGCTTTACGGCGGAATCGTTGGAGGGATGATAGCAGGTCTCATCATTGGCCTCGCCTACTTTTTCACGCATCGAGACGCCTTAGGAGTCGAATCTACCATAGTAATTGCAATTGTTATTTACAGTGTTGCAGTTGGAGCCGTTCTCGGAAGTCTATCCCAGCTAATAATCCTCATTTTTAACTATATGGCATCTGGCGAAAAATTTCTCTCACTGCTCCTCAACGAGGTGACAGGGGGACTCGTGGGTGGCGCAACAGGAGGAGCAATTATCGGCATATTGGGAAGCAAGTATTTTTATGATTTGCCCATTCCTCCAATTGATATTCCCATACTTTTGATTGGCGCCCCGGTGGGAGCGTTTTTTATTGTAGCGGGTGCGTTGCTGTATAATTTCCGTGGCAAACTCAGTTACGTCCTCCCAACAATCTTAATTTTTACAGTTGCAACGCTTCTGTGCGGAGTCGCTTTGGGTCTAATTTTGCAATCTTATGGAGTTGGGAGCGATACATGGTGGTCGCAGATCGGCAATACGAAATCGGGAGCGATACTTGGTGTAGCCGTGGGGGCGGCGCTTGGGCTTGAGATTGGGCTCACGCTCTTGTTTTATCGATTACAACAGCCGCCGCCTTTTTTCCCACATTCCACGAACGCCGCCGGCCTGTCCCCGTGAAGATGTCAGATGAATCGGCTCTGTCGGGCTTTCGCCATGTTCAATGCGGCCAGCGACGACGCGTAGGGCCAGCTTCATCGCCAATCCTCACCGTTTCGAGCCGGTCATATTCACGAGCCGCAGAATGAGCCAGGCCGGCACGACGAAAACGGCGCCGGCGAGCACATAGCTGATAACCCGCATTCGCCGGATGAACTCTGATTTTGCTGTACAATTTCGGCATTTATGGCATCATTTTCAGAAGGTTAGGCTCGTTTGAGCGAGGCGGCGATGACGAACCCGGCGGGTGAATCGGCTAGCGAG
>VGDT01000018.1 GCA_016869595.1 Alphaproteobacteria bacterium | reverse complement strand
GACGGACCCGACGCCGATCGCGCCGGGCGAGACCAAGGAAATCGCCGTGAAGGTGCAGGACGCGCGTTGGGACATCGAGCGTCTGTCTGACCTGGCTTACGACACCGATAGCCAGATCGGCGGCCTGTTGATGTTCTTCTCGCCGACGGGACGCCGCTTCGCGGCCGAAATCGGCGGTCCGGTCATTCCGAAGTTCGTCGCCGGCGATATGCCCTAAGCGATACTGACGAATTAAAAACAAAAAGCCCCCGGCCCATAAAGCCGGGGGTTTTGTTTTATGGCGGCGTCGCCTGGCGCGACGCGGAGTCATGAAGCGAAGTTTGACGCGAAGCGTTCCCCGCGGCGGTTTCGCAATCCCGCTCATTTCAGCGGTCGAGTATTAGACGAAGCGATCGCCTCTCTCCGGCTTCGGGCGAGCGCGGAACGGCCCCAAACAAGCGGTGCGTCCTTTGGACGCAAATCAAATGCTGGCCGTTTTCGCTCGCGTCAATTTGTGGCATTTGTCAAAAGAAACGTCCGCGGCGAGCCGCCACGCGACGCTAGGACGAAGATGAAAAAATGAAGCCGTCAGCCAAAAATCCGCTATAGAAGATGCAGCGTTTACAACGGTCGCCGGCAAGAGCGACAGCCTTGGAATCAACATCGATCGAGGGATGGAAATGAAGAATTGGCGTAGCCTCGCAGCCGCGGTTCTCGGCGCGCTTTTCTCAATGGCGTTGACGGCGCCTGCGCGCGCTTCCGAGGGCGGCGCCGGTCCCGAAGCGATGACGATGGGCAATATGTGCATGGTCATGTTCGGCTACGACATGATTCACATCACGGCCTATCAGCCGGGCAAGTCGCGCAGCGAATATTGCGCGGAGATACCGGCCGCCGGCCCGACGATTCTCGTGTTCGATATCGAAAATCCAACGTTCCGCGATATGCCGCTTGAACTGCGCATCATTCGTGATCCGCTCACGCCGATCACGAAGGATACGGACCTTGAGGCGCTGACCGAGGTTTATCGTCCGGCGACCAAATACACCAAGGGCACCTTCAATCTTGAGCACAACTTCAAAAACAACGGCCATTACATCGGCCTCGTCACTCTGACCCGTCCCGACGGAACCCAGGAAACGTCCGAGTTCAAATTCATGGTCGGAGAAACCCTATGGGCCTGGGTTCCGCAGATCGCCGGAGCCGTGCTCATCGCCGGCATCGTCTTCGTGTATTGGAAGCATACGCATCCGTCGGGAAAGAAGAAGGATGCCGCCGGCGCCACGGCGTCTTGAACGGGGCGATGCGCATGAACATCTCAAAAACGAAAAGGGGAGGCTTGAGCCTCCGGGGAGACGCCATGAAAATCGTCGACAAGACTTCGTCAATGGGGGCGCGCGGTTTCAGCTGCGCCATCGGCGCAGTTTTCGCCATCGTCCTGGGAGCGACTTCGGCGTTCGCGCATTCCTTCCTCGTTGACGCGACGCCTTCATCGAAAGAACATGTGGCGGGGCCTCCCAAGACCGTCAAGTTGCGTTTTGGCGGAGGCGTTGAACCGCCTTACTCGAAGATCACTATCGAGACGCCCGACGGGAAGATTCTCGGAGAAGGCAATATCGGCGTTCCGGAGAAACCGCGCGAATTGTCGGTGAACGCGCCAGAGCTCGCGCCCGGCAAATACATCGTGCGCTACCGCGTGCTCTCCAGCGACGGACATATCGTCGAGGGAAACTACGAATTCACCGTAGACGCGAAATAAGCGCGATTGGGCGAATGACGCGCTCGCGATCTTGCGCGGTCCGCCGCTCATTTCCCGCGCCCTAGCGTGGACTGAGGAGATGAACGCCAGAGAACGTCGGGCGAAAGAAAAATGTATCTCTCTCTAGCGACGATCCGCTTTTTTCTAAGCCTGCCCTCAGCCCTCGCGGTCGGACTTCTCCTCCTGCCGCGCTTGATCGGCGAAGATGGCGCGCGCTTCAAACCGGCTGTGGCCGCGCTCGCCTTGTTGCGCGCCCTGTTCGGCTTCGCGCTGCTCTATGTCACGGCGCGCGCGATTTTTCCCGCCGATCGTCCAGTTGAATTCGATACGCTCTGGGAGTTCACCGTCAGCACGAGCGTCGGCAAGGCCTGGATCGCGACGCAATTGATCGCTTTCCTTTTCGCCGGCTTGGCGGCGGCGCGCCTGTTCGTCGCTTCAGAATTGCTCGATCGCGTCACGCTCTGGATCGGCGTCATCCTGATCGCCGCCGTTTCGGTGACCGGGCACGCCATAGACGACGGCTTGCCACGCTGGACGCAGGCGAGCTTCCTTCTCCACACCGCAGCGGGACTCACCTGGCTTGGCGGACTGCTCGGGCTCGTTTGGTGGATGTTCACCGCGCGCGGCAAACCGCCGGAAGCGGCCGCGCGACTCGCCGAGCGCTGGTCGCTCATCGCGAAGGTCGCCATGGCGGTCGTCGCCGTTAGCGGATTTGCGATCGCCTGGGAAAACGTCGGCAGCATTCCAAACATGTTGGCGACGCCCTATGGTCGGCTGCTGACCTTGAAGCTCGTTTTTCTGTGCGCCGTGTTGCTCGCGGCGCTGGCGCTCGCGCGATACATCACGCGGCGGCCGAAAGGCGAATTCGATGTCGCCTGGTACAGCAAGGTGGGGGCCGGCGAGTCGATCTTTGCGCTCGCGCTGCTTTCAATCGCCGGCTATATCGCGGTCATCACCCCGGCCTCCCATGAAACCAATCTTTATTGGCCGCTGCCGTTTCGGCTGTCCTACATCGCGACATGGGGGCAAAACCCAGCGATGTTTAGCCCGATCTGGTGGTGGGGCATTGCCGCCGTCGTTCTTGCGATCATCGCAGCGCTGATCTGGTGGACGCCGAGAGCCCGCCAATATCGGCTCTACGCCACTCCGGCGATCTCCGCGGCGGCGCTAATCTCGCTGGCCGTGTCGCTTGCGACAGAGGCGTATACCGACACTTACAATGATCCGACGCAGGACTATACCGCGGAGTCTGTGGCGCGCGGGCTCGCGCATTTCAAGGAGAACTGCACCGGCTGCCACGGCGCGCAGGGCGAAGGCAATGGACCGCTCGCCAAGGATCTCAAGAACCTCAAAGGGTTGCCAGTGCAGCCGGCCGATCTCACCGCCCCGCATGTCGGCACGCATACGATTGGCGACATCTTTCACTGGCTGACCAATGGCGGGCAAAGCGGCGTCATGCCGGCCTTCAACGAGCAGCTCGACGTCGACGATCGTTGGGACGTGATCAACTTCCTCTTGATGATGTCCTATTCGAACCGTGCGCGCTTCATGAGCGCTCAGCCCATGATTCAATGGCTGATCGCGCCGGATTTCGCTTTGATTGACCCCAACGATTCGGCGACGTCTCTCTTTAAGCTCCGCGGCGTTCCGACGTTGATTTCTTTCGCGCGCTGCGGATCGCTACCCGGCGACCCGAACGCGCGCGCCGCAAGCGTGAAGAGCGCGCATGACGCCGCGAAGGCCGCCGGCGCAAACCATGTAACGGTCTATGACGCGGCCTGTCCGCAGGAGGCGAAAGGCCGCGAGCCGGTTCATCCAAAGGCGGTTGAGGCCGCCTATTCAGTGATCAATCGCTATCCCAACGAAATGCCGTCGGAGGAGATCGAAGAGGCGCATTTTCTCGTCGACCGTTCAGGCTACATTCGGGCGCGTTTCCGCACGTTCGCGCCTGACGATGGGAGCGCCCAGAAACTCGCCGGCCTCGTTGCCGAATTCGCCCATGAACCCTTGATCGAGATCAACCTGCACTCGCATTAGCGCGCCATATTGTCGCAAGCTCGAACGAGGCGCGACGGTATCGCGTGGGCGCGTCCTTGGTCATGATGCACTCAGGCCGGCAAGAGAAAAGTCCGGCGCATAAGGGAGAAGCCAGATGCTAAAGCGGCGTGAATTTTTGCTGACCGGAGGAACTCTGCTGACAGGGACGGCGCTTGGGCTCTTCGCCTCGCGCGGCGCCGCCGTCGCGCATGAGTATGACGTCGGAAATCTGAAGGTGGAGCATCCGTGGCTTCGTGCGCCGGCCGATGGCGACAACAAAGCGCAATTCTACGCGATGCTGCACAACAACGGCGCCACGCCTGATAAGCTCATCGCAGTCAAGTCGGAAAAGTTCGGCGCCGCCGAAATCCACGGCGACGCAAAGAAGCTCGACCTCGTCACGCCGATCGTCCTTCCGCCCAAGTCCAAAATCACCCTCGCGCCCGGCGGGGCCTATGTCGCGCTCCTGGACATTAAGAAGCATCTTGAGGTGGGCTGGGGTCTCGAGATGACGCTTGTCTTCGAGAAGGCTGGCGAGGTGGAGATCGACGCTGCGATCGACGCGCCCGATGCGGCCCATGCCCATGACGCCGAAGCCATGGAGCGCTGGCAGAAGGCGCATGGTCAGGACTCAGCCGGCCCCAAAGAGGGTGGGACGCACGAGCACCACCATCACATGGAAAAGAAGTGACCTCTAAGCCGGTAAAGGGTCTGCGGAGCCTACGGCAAAGAAAAACTGGCTGCCTGAAGGGCAGCCGGTTACGTGGAGAGCTTCCTGCGCCCAAAAAGAATGCGCGCGTCATCGGACGCGCGCAAGGCTTGCTGCGAAATTATAAAAAGTTCAGCGGTCGATCGTCACCAGACGTCCGGCGAATACGCCGCTGTCGGTGGCGACAGGCGTGGCCTTCTGCGCAGGCGAGCTGATCGGCAGAGCGAAGCCGAGAACGAATGCCGCCATCGCCATAGCTGCTACGAGCAGCAGCGAAACTCGAAACTGGCGACGGGCTGAATCCCTGTCGAAGCTGCGGGTGAAAGCAGGCTCCATTTGATCTTCAAATTTATCAACGAGCGACATTTTCCCTGATCCTCTCGCATTCGCCCTTTTTGTAACGCTTGCGCCTCTCCCCAAGGCGCGCGCGCGATGAACTCGCGTCGCCGCGTTCTCAAGACAGAAACTAGGATGGGCTGAAAAAGTTGCATCACTTTTCAGAAATTTTATAAATTTTTAAGAAGTGCGAAAAACTGGGTAAACTTTGCGAATATTGATTCGATCAAGTTGAGCCTAGCCTCGTCCGGCGTTTAAGCCAGATTCAAATCTAGAGCGCTGTTTTTATTCAGAAAAATCACGATGCGGGATTGCCTGCGAATCACGGCGCGTCTGTGGCGCCGGCAAGGCGGTAGATGGCCGCGATCTCGCGAGCCCTCCCAATTCTTCGGTGGCGATAGATTGAAAACGCGGTGAATCCGATTGCGGCTCTTTGGCGCGCAAATTATGGTGCGCTGCACTCTCCCTTCGCAGGAAGTCCACCGCAATGACCTTTCTCGCCAATGCCTTGTCGCGCGTGAAGCCCTCGGCGACGATCGCCGTGACTCAGAAAGCGCGCGACTTGCGCGCCCAGGGCCGGGAGGTGATCAGCCTCTCCGTCGGCGAGCCCGATTTTGACACGCCCGAGCACATATGCGCGGCCGCGAAAGCTGCGATCGACCGGGGCGAAACCCGCTACACGCCCGTGCTCGGAATTCCGCCGCTGCGCGAGGCAGTGGCAAAAAAATTCAAGCGCGAAAACGGCTTGGACTACAAGGCGTCGGACACGATCGTCGCCACCGGCGGCAAGCATATCCTGTTCAACGCTTTTCTCGCGACGCTTAACCCCGGCGACGAAGTGATCGTTCCCGCGCCCTATTGGGTGAGCTACCCCGAGATGGTTGCGATCTGCGGCGGAACGACCGTGTTCGTTGAAACGCGGATGGAGGACGGCTTCAAGCTGCGGCCCGAGGCGCTGGAGCGCGCCATCACGCCCAAGACCAAGTGGCTGGTGCTCAATTCCCCATCCAATCCCTCGGGCGCGGCCTACACATTCGATGAGATGAAGAAGGTGACGGACGTTCTCCTGCGCCATCCGCAGGTCCATGTCCTCACCGACGACATTTATGAGCACCTCGTCTACGGCGACTTCAAATTCGTCACCCCGGCTCAGGTCGAGCCGGGACTGATGGACCGCACGCTCACCATGAACGGCGTCTCCAAAGCCTACGCCATGACCGGCTGGCGCATCGGCTATGCCGCCGGTCCTAGCGCCCTGATCAAGGCCATGGACATGCTTCAGGGACAGCAGACGTCTGGCGCCTGCTCGATCGCGCAATGGGCGGCGGTCGAGGCGCTCGAAGGGCCGCAGGACCATCTCGCCGTCTTCCGCAAGGCCTTTCAGGAGCGGCGCGATCTCGTGGTCTCGATGCTGAATCAGGCCAAATATCTGAAATGCCCGACGCCGGAAGGCGCTTTCTATGTCTTTCCCTCCTGTGCGGAGGCTATCGGACGCAAGACGCCGAATGGGAAAGTCATTGAGACCGACGAGGACTTCGTGACCGAACTCCTGGATACGCAGGGAGTGGCCGTGGTTCACGGCTCGGCTTTTGGCGTCGGCCCCAATTTCCGCGTGTCCTACGCGGCGTCAAATGCGCTGCTTGAAGACGCTTGCCGGAAAATCCAGGCGTTCTGCGGAAGCCTCGTCTAGAGCAGGTTTTCGAAAAAGTTGACAGACTTTCTCGATGAGAACCTGCTCCTGACAATGCGTTGCGCATTGCGCCCGCCGTTCTAAACTGACGCTGACGCGTCAGGCGGCGGGTCGTACGCGAGCGCTTCGCCAGGAGAGCGAAGTCTCGCGCCGAGGAGCGCGGAACTCGATTGTCGGCTCGTTGGTCACGGCCAACGCGCGCCACGCTCTTACGGGAGACCTGCCCATGACGATTTTCGCTCTCCTTTTCCTCGCCCTTCTCAGCGCGCTGATCGCTTACATCTCTCTCCTGCCGGACAGCTTCCGCATCGCGCGCTCGATCGTGATCGACGCGCCGCCCGAAGTGATCTTTGAGCACATCAACAATTTTCATAATTGGACGGAGTGGTCGCCCTGGGCCAAGATCGATCCCGATATGAAGGCTGAATATGGGGGAACGCCGCAGGGCTATGGCGCAACCTATTCATGGTCGGGGAATAAGCAGGTCGGCGTTGGCGATATGGAGATCGTCGAGAGCCGGCAAGGCGAGCGCGTTCGCATCAAGCTCAACTTCGAGAAGCCATTCAAAGCCACGAATGATGTGCAATTCGATCTAAAACCGATGGGCGGGGAGCGCACGGAGGTCGCCTGGGCAATGTCCGGACGCCACGAATTCGTGGGCAAGGCAATCTATAAATTTTATAACATCGGCAAGGCGCTCGGCGAGCAGTTCGATAAGGGGCTCGTCGATCTCAAGAAGGTTGTCGAATCGCAGCCCAAAATCGCCGCAAGTTGATCCGCCAGAACTGCGCGTAAAAAAATACGCGGCGCGCTATTAGAGGCGCGCCGCGTAGAAACGAAGCAGCGCTATTTCGCGGCGTCGAACATTTCCTCGACATGCTCCCAATTCACGAGATGGTCGAGGAACGCCTTGAGGTAGTCCGCGCGTCGATTGCGATAATCGATGTAATAGGAGTGCTCCCAGACGTCGGCCACCAGGATCGGCGCTGCGCCATGGATCAGCGGGTTTTCAGCGTTCGGCGTCTTGCGAACCGCGACCTTTCCATCCTTCACCTCGAGCCACACCCAGCCGGAGCCGAATTGGCCCAAGCCCTCCTTCTGGAAGTCTTCGCGGAATTTATCGACTGAGCCGAAGGACTCGATGATCGCCTTCTCGACCTTGCCCGGAATGGCGCCGCCGCCGTTCGGCTTCATCCACTTCCAATAGTGGGCATGATTGTAGTGCTGGGCGACGTTATTGAAGATCGGCGTATTCCGGTTGTAGGCGGTGACGATCACTTCTTCGATCGGCTTGCCTTCGTATTCGGTGCCTTTGACGAGATTGTTGGCGTTCGTGACATAGGTCGCGTGATGCTTGTCGTGGTGGTATTCGAAAGACTCTCGCGAGAGATAAGGCTGCATGGCGTCGTATGGATAGGGCAGATCTTCCAGGGTGAAGGACATAATTCTCTCCCGAATAGGTTTTGACGAGCGTAGCCTGTCAGCCTCAGCTGCACGCGATAACTAGACCCGCGCGCGACATGCGGCAATATCGCGCGATCACGAACCGCGCCGCTATGTCCGCCTTTAGCAACAAAAAAGCACGGCTCGGCGACGACCGAGCCGTGCTGCAATCTTTGGGCCGTTTTCTTTAGGCGATCGCGTCGCCCGTCGCCGGCTTTTTCTTCGCGTTTGCCCGCAACGTCCACCACATCAGGCCGACAAGCGAGAAGAAGCCGACGGCGTAGAGGATGTATTCGAGCATTCCCCAGAAGGTGTAGAGCCCTACTGAGAATGGAAAGCGCGAAACCCATTCATTGCCGAGATCATCGCGCACCGTGACGATGCCAACATAATGGCCGGCTTCTTTGAAGTCGTGTTCGAAGCTCATAGTGCCGTTGCGATAGACCTTCGGCTCGATATAGGCGACGGTGATCGCGTCGAGATTGGCTTTTTCCTTTTCTTCGCCGACGTCTTTCACAACGCGGATTCCGATCGCCATGTCGCGCAGATCGGGCGAAACGGCGGTAAGCGCGATCACCGTCGGACCGGTTTTGGCGATGTCCTCGCAAAACTCCGCCTCTTCTCCGGCGCGCTGATAGCCGATGAAATGCATTGTGTTCGGACCGATCCGAAGCACGCATTCATCTTGCTCGAGCATCACGCCGCCATGCGCGAAGGCGGTCGTCGGCGCGGCAAAAAAAGCCGCAGCCGCAATCACTGCGCCGGCGAACAGGCCGCGCGCGCCACTCACACTTGCCATTTCAAGTTCTCCCCACGATTGCCGACGTCTTTCCGGCCTCTGCCGGACGCTCTTCCCGCCGCACGCGCGTCGACGCTGTAACGATGACGTTTGTATTGGATCAGCGAATTACGATGCGTCATCTTGACGCACATAATCTATACTTTTATGATATTGAAAATAAAAGCAAAAATATTTTGCTGTCCGAGATCGGAAAAATTTATAGATGCTACATATTGATGTGTTATGTCATAATATACATACATATGGGTCATTTTGGGGCCGGCACGCCCTCAGAGCGCCGCTTCGCTAAAAGTATTGATGTCACGTTTATTCTTGGAGGTTTTGCATCGGACGTCCATTGTGGCGCTCAGCGTGGCTTGTGATAGGTTCCGGGCCGACGAACACTTTAAGGGTAACGATGAAGCGTCACGGACTTGGCGTGATCTTCCTTGGGCTCGCGCTTGCCCTCTGCGGCGCCTACGGCATGTGGGCCGGCTGGGATTACATTCAGCTCGAACGCGGTTGGAGCCTGTTTATCGGCGGCGCAACGGCTGTCTCTGGCGGCGTCGTCACGATCGCGCTTGGGCGCGCCATCGGGGTCTTGGGCCGCATCGCCGATAATATTCCGGCGCCGCAGGCGACCATTATAAATGAACCCCCTGCAAGAGAAGCCGCCGAGCGGCCCAGGCCCACGCAACAGCAGCCTGCGCCAGAGAAGGCGTCGAAGCCGCCGGTTGAAGTCGACAGATATACTGCCGGCGGATCGGTCTACGTGATGTTTTCCGACGGTTCGGTCGAAGTGCAGACTAATGGCCGCGCCCGCCGATATTCTTCGCTTGCGGCTCTGCGGGTGGACACGGGCGTCGGCAGCGATTAACCGCGGTCAATTGCGCGCCGCGCTCCACAACAGGAACAGCGCCGCATCGCCTGGCATTCCTTCCGGGAAATCGATGATTTGCGCCGCGATGCGAAAGCCGCGCGGGTGCAGTTCATTGCGCCAGCGTTGGAAAACGTCGGCCGGCTCGCCGCGCAGAGTCGCTGGCCAGAGTGGGTCTGGCGCATTGATCGCGCGCCCGCCGTCGGTGCAAAGTTGTGACGGAAATCGGATGAGCAAATGCTCGGTGAGCCCAGCCTCCGCGCTGCGTCGCGCCTGCTCCAGCGTCTCCCGCCATTGGGCCTCGGTCAGCCGCAAGCTCGCAAGTTCGCGGATGCGTTGATCGCGCAGTTCGATCGCCGCGTGCCGACGTTCCAAGCGCTCCATTTCTAGCTGGCGCTCATGCGCCGTCACGAGATCGCGAAATTCTTCCGCTGTCGCTAGGGCGCAGCGGTCGCCGGTTTGCTGCGGAATCGAAATCAGCGGCCGACGCCGATGCGCCTCCAAAGCCATGGCGGGAAAGCCGCCCTTCATCGCCTCCACGACTTCTTTGCGGAGCAAGAGGCCGATGATCTTGTGGCCTTCGACGACAGGGATGCGCTTGAGGCTGTGGTTCTCCATGATCCGCGCGATGTCGGGAACTTTGGCGACATCGGAAATTGATATCGCCGGAGACGTCATCACTTCGCGTAGCGCGCGCCCATTGGCGTGAAACGCCGGCTTCGGCCGGTTGCGCAAAAGAAATTCCGGAATGGCGCCGAGTTCGGGCAGGGGTTGATTTCGTGCCTGTTCAAGATTGCTGCGCGTCACAATGCCGATGGGCGACAGGTCGTCATCGACGACCGGCACGGCGCCTAAGCCACAGTCAGCGAGGAGTTTCGCTACGTAATCGAGATCTGCATCCGCCGTTACATAAGGAAAGTCGCTGTTCATCAGATCGCGCGCGATCATGCCGCCGTCTCGCCTCCCGATCCCCTTTTGCGCTCTCTCACTCCGATAGTTCGATCGTCACGGGCACGTGGTCAGACGGGCGAGTCCAGCTTCGCGCGTCGCGTAGCACGTCAAGATGTTCGAGCCCCCCTGCAAGCGCTTCGCTCACCAAAATATGATCGAGCCGGCGCCCCCGGTTCGACGCCTCCCAATCGGCGGCGCGATAGCTCCACCAAGTATAAAGCTTTTCTTCCGCCGGCACGAAATGCCGCATCGCATCCACCCACGCGCCGGCCTGAAACACTTCCGTAAGCTTCTCGACCTCGATGGGCGTGTGGCTCACGACCTTCAGAAGCGCCTTGTGACTCCAGACATCATGCTCGAGCGGCGCGACATTTAGGTCACCGACCAGCACCACGCGGCCCCGCGAGACGTCCTCCGTGACGATCCAATCGCGCATTTCGTCCAGAAAATCGAGCTTATGCTGAAATTTCGGGTTGATGTCGACATCGGGCTCATCGCCGCCTGCCGGCACATAAAAATTGTGCAGCGAGATCGGGCCGCCTTTAGCGTCGATCTCCACGCAGATATGGCGCGCGTCACCCTTCTTACAGAATTCGCGCTTCTCGACGAAGCGCAAAGGGCGTTTCGAAATGACCGCTACGCCATGGTAGCCTTTCTGGCCATTGATCGCGATATGCTTGTAGCCGAGCGATTGGAGATCCTTCATCGGAAATTCCGCGTCCCGACATTTTGTCTCCTGCAGGCAGAGCACGTCCGGCGCGCGCCTTTTGAGAAATTCGGCGACGAGCGGCAGGCGCAGCCGCACGGAATTGATGTTCCAGGTGGTGATCTTCAGGCTTGCGGGTTTCAACGATGATCAGCTCTTGGTCTTGTCGCCGCGAAAAAGGAAAGGCGCGACGTCGCTGACGCCCGGCTGCTTTTCGGCGATGAACGGCGTCGGACGGCAAACGGCCATTGCGGAAAGGCCGACTCGCGCGGTGAGAAGCCCATTCAATACGCCTTCGCCGAGCCGAGCGGAAATGCGCGCGGCGATGCCATGGCCGAGCGCCTGCTGGAGCAAAGAATCCCCGACCGCCATGCCGCCGGTAATGGCAAGATGCGCGCCGACCGAGCGGGCAAGCTTGAAGAAGCCGAACAGCCCCGGCCTGCCGCCATAAATCTCCGCAATTTTACGCATCAGCACGATCGCCTGGCCGACGACGAAAAGAACGTCGAGGAGGGCGCGCGGGCTGATCGCCGTGACGACGGAAACGCGTTTGGCCGCGCCGGCGATCTCGCGTCGCGCCTCTTCATCGAGCGGCGCCACGAGATTGCGCTCGGCAAGCGTGATCAAATCTCGCCCGTCGATGATCTGCTTCAGATAATCCTTAAGCAGCGCCCGCGCCCGGCTGGTGTCCGGGCGCTCGTCGTAGAGCTTGCAGAGTTCGCTCACGCGCGCGCGGGCGGCCTTCCCGTCATCGCTCGCATGCGCCTCGGCCAAAGCGGCGTGCAACTTGGCGATGCGGTTCTGCCGACCCATCGCGCGAAACTCGCGCATGATGAAGATGATCGCCGCGACGGCGGCGAGCCCCGCAAGGCTTAGTCCCACTGTCCCAAGAATGGCGGAGCGCCGGAAGAGATCCTCGACGAAACTCCATACCCACACAGTGAGCGCCAGAGAGACGAGGCCGCTGACCGCCGAAACGAAGAGGCCGCCCCAGGAGAAGACATAACGGCGCAGCATGCCGTCCGCTTGCGCCGCTTCGACGGCGGCTTCATCGCCGGTCATCCCATCCGCGAGCTCTGCGGCCTCGCGGGCGAAGGCGTCATATTCGGCTTCGACCACCTCGACGGAGGGCCGTTTCGCCTGTTCGGCATGCGGCGTCGCCTTGGAGGTGACCGTCTGGTCGCCTTCAAGGCGGAAAGCTCGTGGACGCGACCTTCGTTGCTGGGTCATGCGGATCCTGAATTTTGGCCTTCCTTAGCGCCTCGCGGGTGAAAAAGCGAAGCGCATCTTTCGCCAGCCCGCGAGGAAGCGATGTTCGTCATAGGCGCTGACAAGTGCGGAGGCCTCCCATATAAGCGCTGTTCCGGCCGAAACGCTTGTTGCGACGCGATAGCGCCTCCTTTAGCATCCTCGCGCCCTTCGCCGTCGAGACGTATCGCGTTTTTAGCGCCATGAACTCCATCATTTACGACTCAATTGCCCTTGCGATCGGTTATCTGCTGGGCTCCATTCCTTTCGGTCTGCTGCTGACGCGCCTCGCGGGCGCCGGGGACCTTCGTTCGATCGGTTCCGGCAATATTGGCGCGACCAATGTGTTGCGCACCGGCCGGAAGGACCTGGCGGCGGCGACGCTGCTGCTTGACGGCCTGAAGGGAACGGCGGCAGCGCTGATCGGCGCGTCGCTCTCGCCCGAAGGCGGCATGATCGCCGGCTTCGCTGCCTTCATCGGCCATGTTGCGCCGGTCTGGCTGCAGTTTAAGGGCGGAAAGGGCGTTGCGACCTTCCTTGGCGTGCTGTTTGGCCTCAACTGGCCGACTGCGCTGATTTTCTGTTTCGTCTGGCTGTCGGCTGCCGCGCTATGGCGCTACTCGTCGCTCGGCGCGCTGACCGCGAGCGCTGCGGCGCCGATCGCTTTATTCATGCTCGGCCGCAGCGGCGAAGGCTTTGTCGTCGCGATCATGGCCGCGATCCTCTTCTACAGGCATCGCGAGAACATTGCGCGTCTGCGCGCCGGCACCGAGACGCGCATAGGGCAAAAGGCGTGAGCGAGGCTTCGCCGGGGCGGTTGAGCGACGAGCAGCTTGTCGACTGGCTGAGACTCATTCGCAGCGAGAATATCGGCCCGCGCACATTCAGACAGCTCATCAACCGCTTTGGCGGCGCAAGCGCAGCGCTTGACGCTCTGCCGTCCCTTGCTGCGAAGTCCCTGCGCGGACGGACAATCCGTATCGCTACGCGCGAGGAAGCGTTGCGCGAGATCGAGTCGGCGCGCGCGCTTGGCGTGCGCTTCGCCACCACCGGCGATCCCGACTATCCGCGGCTGCTGCGAGAAATTGCCGATGCGCCGCCGCTGATCGCGCTGCGCGGCCCCTCCTGGACCGCGCAGCGCGACGGGGTCGCCATTGTCGGCTCTCGAAATGCTTCGGCCGCGGGGCTCGCCTTCGCCGAACGCCTCGCGCGCAGCCTTGCGCTGGAGAATTATGTCATTGTCTCGGGACTCGCGCGCGGCATTGACGCCGTCGCGCATCGCGCCACGCTCGAAACTGGAACGATCGCCGTGCTCGCCGGCGGTCACGCGCGCCCGTATCCTTCTGAACATGAGCGGCTCGTTGAAGAGATCGCCGAGCGGGGACTGATCGTCTCTGAAATGCCGATCGAATGGGAGCCGCGCGGCCGTGATTTTCCACGCCGAAATCGGATCATTTCCGGGCTCAGCCGCGCCACGATCGTCGTCGAGGCGGCGCGGCGTTCCGGGTCTTTGATCACAGCGCGTTTCGCCAATGAACAGGGGCGGGAAGTTTTCGCCGTTCCAGGTTCGCCTCTCGATCCCCGCGCCGAAGGCGTCAATGATCTTATCCGCCAAGGCGCGACTTTGTGCGCCCGGCCGGAAGACGTCATTTCAGTTCTTGCCGAGAACGCCGGCGCGCCGCCGCGCAAGAATCTTTTTGATGACGACGCCCTTGAAGGACAAGAAAGCCTGATCGACGAGCTGGATCTTTTCGGCGCCGTCGATGGATCGGCCTTCGAGGAAAGAGCAGATCAAGTGCGCTTCTCTGCGCCGCCTCCAGCGGCCAGCTTGCCCGACCATCAAGCGAACGCGCAGGACGACAGCTCGGCGCGCCCTGACGCGCATGAGATCATCGTTTCCTTGCTGGGGCCGTCGCCGATTGCGATCGATGATCTCATCCGCGTCGCTGGTCTGACGGCGCGGGAGGTGCAGGGGGTGCTCGTAGAACTCGACATCGAGGGTCGCTTGCAGCGCCACGGCGCCAACGGCGTTTCCCTCGTTTACAATTATAAGTTGTAATTTAAGCCGAGCGGTCGATCGAATAGCCGCCAAGCTCGCGCGCCCGCATATCCGCCTCGGCGCGCGCCAAATTCAAGAAATAGCAAAGCATGGGCATGTCGCAGCGATCGGCGAGTTTCGCCATTTCGTCCGCCATATCAGCGATATATGCAGCGATCGACGCCGCCTCCTCTTTGGCTTTAGCGCTTTCCGAATCCGTTTCACGTGGCTCGTTTGATTTTTTCGGAGAGGCGTCCGGCCGGCGCATCGCTTTCAGTCTCCACGGACCACGAGGCGTTAGGAATTACTTAAGCGTAAGAGTTTCCTGCATTTTTTCCCATCAGGTCTATTGGGAGTCAAGAACAAAATTCTATCAAAAGTTGTATCGCTGGAATAGCGCTACAATCGTTTAAGACGGTCGAGCGCACCCTGCAGGATATATGCGGCGGCCATACGATCGACGACTTCAGCCCGCTTTGTCCGCGAGGCGTCCTGCGCAATCAATTCGCGGGTCACCGCCGCGGTCGACAGCCGCTCATCCCAATAGGCGAAGGGGAGCGGCGTGAGTTTCGTTAGGTTGCGCATGAAGGCGCGTGTGGCCTGTGCGCGTGGGCCCTCCGTGCCGTCCATATTGAGCGGAAGTCCCACGATAAGCGCACAAACCTCGAAATCAGCTGCGCGCTTTAGCAAGCCAACGGCGTCCTGGGAAAACTTCGTCCGCGCGATCGTGTCGAGCGGCGACGCCAGTCGTCTTTCAACGTCGGAAAGCGCCAATCCGATGGTCTTGGTCCCAAGATCCACTCCCATCAGGCGGCCTTTCGGCGGCAGAAGCGCCGCCAATTCTTCAAGCTTCGTCGCGGGCATGGTCACCCCGCCTCCGCTACCATGCCGCCGGCGTTCCTCAAACCAGCGGTTCAGAACTTCTTGTTTTTCTGCCGCGACAAGCCCCCGTCATTGCGCCGCGAAAGGCCAGGCGCTATAGCGCCCGTCGAGATCATTCTTGCGGAGCCCTAGATGTCCGTTGATTCCGCGACCGTCCGGCGGATCGCCCATCTCTCGCGCATCGCCATCGAAGACAGCGAGGTTGAGCGCCTGCGCGGCGAACTCAACGCCATTCTCGCTTTCGTCGAGACGCTGAGCGAGGTCGACGTCGATGGGGTCGAGCCTTTGACCTCCGCTTTGCCGATGCAAATGAAGAAGCGCGTCGACGTCGTGACGGACGGCGGCATTGCCGACGAAATTCTCGCCAACGCGCCCATACGCGAAGACCATTATTTCGTCGTGCCCAAGGTCGTCGAATAGCGCTTCCCGCGCAGCCGCCGCGTGTGCGGCAGCTCAGATATAAAGGGACAAATGTCCGATCCCACGCATCTTTCGTTGGCCGAGGCGCGCGACGCTCTCAAATTGAAAAAGCTCTCCGCGGTTGAGCTGACCCAGGCGCATATTGGCGCGATCGAGAAGTCGCGCGCGCTCAACTGTTTCATCACGGAGACGCCGGAACTCGCGCTGGCGCAGGCGCGGGAGAGCGACGCGCGCATCGCGCGCGGGGAAGGGCGTCTGCTCGAGGGCCTGCCGCTCGGCATAAAGGATCTCTACTGTACAAAGGGAGTCCGCACGACGGCGGCGAGCCGAATTCTCGACGACTTCACGCCGACATATGAATCGACCGTCTCCGCCAATCTGCTGCGCGACGGCGCGGTCACGCTCGGCAAGCTCAATCTCGATGAATTCGCCATGGGCTCGTCGAATGAGACGAGCGCCTTCGGACCCGTCGTTTCGCCGTGGCGCCGCGCCGGCGATCCCGACGCCAAGATCGTGCCGGGCGGCTCCTCCGGCGGTTCTTCGGCGGCGGTGGCGGCGCATCTTTGCCTCGGCGCCACTGCGACCGATACAGGCGGCTCGATCCGTCAGCCTGCAGCCTTCACTGGCGCTGTCGGCGTCAAGCCGACTTATGGCCGCTGCTCGCGGTGGGGCATTGTCGCCTTCGCCTCGTCGCTCGATCAAGCTGGCCCGATAACGCGCACGGTGCGCGACGCCGCGATCATGCTAAAGTCGATGGCCGGCCACGATCCAAAAGACACGACCAGCGTCGATGCGCCGGTGCCGGATTATGAAGCCGCCGTCGGCGCCTCGGTGAAAGGGCGCCGCATTGGCGTGCCGAAGGAATATCGCATCGACGGAATGTCGGCCGAGATCGCCGCTTTGTGGGATCGGGCCGCCGCTTGGCTGAAGGACGCGGGCGCGGAGATCGTCGAAATTTCCTTGCCGCATACGCGCTACGCCTTGCCCACATATTACATCATTGCGCCGGCTGAAGCGTCGTCCAATCTCGCGCGCTATGATGGCGTGCGTTACGGCCGTCGCGAGCAAGGCCGCGACGTCATCGACATGTACGAGAAGACGCGCGCGGCGGGCTTCGGTCCGGAAGTGCGGCGACGCATCATGATCGGCACTTATGTGCTCTCCGCCGGCTACTACGACGCTTATTATGTGCGCGCGCAGAAAGTCCGCAGTCTGATCAAGCGCGACTTCGACGAAGCTTTCGCGTCAGGCGTCGACGCCGTTTTGACGCCGGCGACGCCTTCGACCGCCTTTGCGCAAGGAGAGAAAGGCGCCGCCGATCCTGTCGAGATGTATCTCAACGACGTATTCACCGTTACGGTGAACATGGCCGGTCTTCCTGGCGTCGCCGTTCCGGGGGGCCTTGCGGCAAACGGCTTGCCTCTGAGCTTGCAGCTCATCGGCAAGCCATTCGATGAAGAGACGCTTTTCTCTCTCGCCGCGGCGATCGAAGCGGCGGCGCCAAAGATCGAATTTCCGCAGCCATGGTGGCGCGAGGGCTGATGATGAGGACGCCAGGCGCTGAGAAGGACATTGCGGAACGCGCTGAGCAGGCGCTGCAGGACGAGATGTCCGATGTTCGCCGCTTAATTGACGAGTTGGATGAAAAGCTGGTTGAGCTGCTCGCTAAGCGCCAAAGGCAAATCGAGCGGGCCGCAAGGGTCAAACCAGCGCTAGGGATTCCGGCTAACGTGCCCGAACGCGTCGACGAAGTATTGGCGCATGTGCTCGGCGTGGCGCGCCGTGAAGGGCTCTCGGTCGAGGTGGCGATGAATCTCTGGCGCGCGCTGATCGACTGGTCAATTGAGTACGAAGAGCGGCTGATGGGCGACCGCGCGCCTAGAGGCGCTTCTCAAACATCTTCGGACGGCGACGCGTCTTCCTGATCGTCGCTGCGCGATTTCGTTTTGATGCGGACGAAACCGTTGCGGATTGACCAGCGCAGGCACTTCAGCGACCACCAGTGGAAACGCCGCGACAGCCTTTGAGCGCCGGGCGAGTGCGGGGCGAGGATCGCGAGACCGACAGGAAACATCCAGAACCCGAAAACCGGAAGCGGCGCGAGAATGGTTCCCCCAAGGATTAAGCCGACGCCGACTGGAATGCTCACGTAGCGGGGCGCCCCGTGCATGCGCGAGATAATGTTCTTTCCGCGGCGGTCTTCTGAATTCCGGTTCGTGGCCATCACGCCCGCGTCTCCTCTGCTTCGCGCTAGCCGTTCCGCTCCCGCAAGGGGTGGTTTATATGGAAGATGCAAGTTTAGCGAGGCAGATATGGCGACACAGGCGGCTCCCACCAAGCTCATCAAGGGCGCGACCGGCGACTGGGAAGTTGTAATCGGGATGGAGATTCACGCCCAGGTGACGAGCAACGCCAAGCTCTTCTCCGGCGCTTCGGCCGAGTATGGCGGCGCTCCCAACGATCACGTCTCGCTCGTCGACGCGGCTATGCCGGGCATGCTGCCGGTGATCAATGAGGAATGCGTCAAACAGGCCATCCGCACGGGTCTTGGCCTTGAGGCCAAGATCAACCTGCGTTCGGTCTTTGATCGTAAGAATTATTTCTATCCGGACCTGCCGCAGGGTTATCAGATCTCCCAGTACAAGCACCCGATCGTCGGCGAGGGCGAGGTCATCGTCGATGTGTCGCCAACCGAGCGCATCATGGTCGGCATCGAGCGTCTGCATCTCGAGCAGGACGCGGGCAAATCGCTGCATGATCTTTCGGCGACTGAGAGCCACGTCGATCTCAATCGCAGCGGCGTCGCGCTGATGGAAATCGTCTCGAAGCCTGACATGCGTTCCGCCGAGGAGGCGCGCGCCTATGTTTCAAAGCTGCGGACGATCTTGCGTTACATCGGCTCCTGTGACGGCAACATGGAGCAGGGCTCGCTGCGCGCCGACGTTAACGTTTCGGTGCGCCGGCCCGGCGAGCCCCTCGGCACGCGTTGCGAAATCAAGAACGTGAACTCCATTCGCTTCATCGGCCAGGCGATCGATGTCGAGGCTCGACGTCAGATCGGCATCCTGGAAGATGGCGGCTCGATCGAGCAGGAGACCCGACTCTTCGATCCCGGCAAGGGAGAGACACGGTCGATGCGCTCCAAGGAGGAGGCGCATGATTATCGCTACTTCCCCGATCCTGACCTGTTGCCGCTCGAATTCGACCAGGCCTATGTGGATTCGCTGAAGGCGCAGTTGCCAGAATTGCCGGACGACAAACGCGCGCGCTTCATCGAGCAGTACGGACTGCCGGCCTACGACGCCGGCGTGCTCGTGATGGAGCGGGCCGCGGCCGATTATTTCGAGGAGACAGCGAAGGGCCGCGACGCCAAGCTTGCGGCGAATTGGGTGATCAACGAGTTGTTCGGCCGCCTGAATAAAGAAGGACTCGACGTTGCGAGCTCGCCCGTGTCTTCGAAGGCCTTGGGCGCGATCATCGATCTCATTTCGCAGAGCGTCATTTCGGGCAAGATCGCCAAGGATCTTTTCGAGATCGTCTGGACTGAAGGCGGCGACCCGAAGGAGATTGTCGAAGCGCGCGGCATGAAGCAGGTGACCGATACGGGCGCCATCGAAGCCGCCGTCGACGCCGTCATCGCCGCCAATCCCGACAAGGTGGAACAGGCGAAGGCGAAGCCGACCATGCTCGGCTGGTTCGTCGGACAGGTGATGAAGCAGACCGGCGGAAAGGCGAATCCGCAGGCGGTAAACGAGCTGCTCAAGCACAAATTGGGCGTCTGACGCCGCGCTTTTCGGCACGAAAACGAATCAGTTTGCGACGCGCGTTGCGCGATTCCTCTCCAAATGGAGGCGTCGCGCGTCGATTTTTTTCGATTCAGCGGCGCTGACCACAATTTTTTTTTCTCCTCCTGCGCGCCCTCGTTACGCTCCTGTTCGCGCACGCGGCCTCATGCAGTGCGCGACGCCTTCAGCCGCTCTGCCAGCGCCAATTTGCGTATCTGCCGCAAGCCCATTCCGCAAAATTCTATCGTGTCACGATATGACTCGGACGATCCATCGCGCAGGGCGCAAACGCAATGCAACTGTTCGAGGATACAAAAGCAAATCAAGTAATTGAACCTCATTCGCGCCTCCGTCGGCGCCTGCGCCTGCACGTCCGAAAACGACTTTGAAGCGGACATCGTCAACCAATTTCGATCACAGATCGGCGCCAGTAAAAGCGCGCGCGCAAACCTCTTGAGATAGTCTCGTTGAAGCGTTCACAAAGCAGCTTCATGGTCGTTTTGCTTGTCTCGCGACGGCGCTCAACATGGCTTGCCATGCGTTGCGTTGATCACTTCTGCGCGCGCAGCACTTGAACGAGTGATTAACCGCGTTACGCTATTTGTGCGTGTTGTCGGTCGAACATTTGCTCCGGCAATTCGGATAAGGGGACTTATTATGGCGAGAGCTACAATGAAGCGTAAGCCGGCCAAGAAGGCTGCGGCGAAGAAGGGTGCGCGTAAAACCGCGAGGAAGGCTGCGACGAAGAAGTCGGCGGCCAAGAAGGGCGCCCGCAAGGCTACGCGAAAGTCCGCTGCGAAGAAGACGGCCCGCAAGGGCGTCCGTAAGGCGGCGACCAAAAAGCGCGGCGGCGCGAGGAAAGCCGGCGCTAAGAAAGGCGCGCGTAAGGGCGCGGCAAAGAAGCGTGCCCCACGAAAGATGAAGGCGCCAACGCCGGCGGCTCCATCGGAAAGCATGTAAGTCGAAGCGCCTGCACCTGCGCGATTGATCGTTTCGCGTCATCGCAAGCCGCTTCACGCACTCATCGCCCGGGGGCCACGCGTCTACGTAAGATGCGTCCCGGGCGATAGTATTTTCAGCTCATTGCGTTTTGGGCGCGGCCGTCGCTTTGCTCGCTTCAGCCGATTAGCGCGTCAAGCACTCCGTCGCGAAATCGCGCCACATCGGCAAGCCTTCTTTTGACTCGCGCTTCATCCTGTCCCATTCCTCGGCGCAGGCGCGCATTTTGGCGCGCGGCGCGCGAGGCAGAGAAGGCGGCGGCTGACTCGTATCGACCGGGGGCGGCGCTTGCGGTGGCGGGAGCGTGCTGACTCCCGGCGGCTGAGCCGGCTGCGGAGCAGGCTTTGCAGTTGGCGTCGCCGGAACAGCGTCCTGGGAACTTGGCTGACGCGCTGGCTGCCGCACCTCCTGCTGAGGCGCGGGCGTTCCTTGCCTTTGCGGCGCGGGAGCCGATCGCGTCGGCGGAATCGGCGCCGCGGGCTTGACCTGCGCCAGCGACGCGCTTGCAGTGAGGAGGGCGCCGGCGGCGATCGCCACCTCGCGCGCGACGCGGGTCAAGGAAGAGTTGCGCGAGCCGATTTTCAATGGTTTTTCCTCGCGCAAGCGCAACGGCCGTTGATCCCTCTATAGCCTGAAGCCCGTTCGCCTCGGAAGCGGGTCACGGCGATCGACGGAAGAAAAAGCGCAAACATTAGCGAGTGGAGGCAGCGAAGGCGCCATGAACGATGCAGAAAGGCCCGTCGAAGCAGCAGCGCGGCTGAGCTTGCTTCAGCGCCCGCGCAGGAATCGCAAGAGCGAATGGGCGCGCCGCCTCGTCAGAGAAAACTCGCTCGAGGTTTCGGATCTCATCTGGCCGCTCTTCTTGATCGATGGCGCCGATCGGCGGGAGCCCGTGTCCTCCATGCCGGGCGTTTTCCGTTACTCGGTCGACGCGGCGGTTGAAGCCGTGGCGCAGGCCGCCGCGCTCGGCATTCCCGCTGTTGCGCTCTTCCCCTATACCGATCCCGACTTGCGCGACGAGAGCGCGAGCGCGGCTCTCGATCCAGAAAATCTCGTCTGTCGCGCATGCTACGCGATCAAGCGCGCTGTTCCTGACATCGGCCTGATTACAGACGTCGCTCTCGATCCCTACACGAGCCATGGGCATGACGGCCTTCTCGTGGGCGACGAGATCGTCAACGACGCGACCGTCGCCGTGCTTGCGCGACAGGCGGTGACCCAGGCGCGCGCCGGCGCGGACATTATCGCTCCTTCAGACATGATGGACGGCAGAGTCGAGGCGATCCGCAAGGCGCTCGACGCCGAGGGCTTCGAGAATGTCCAGATCATGAGCTACGCGGCGAAATATGCATCCGCGTTCTACGGACCCTTCCGCGACGCTATCGGAACAAGCAAGACGCTCCGAGGCGATAAGCGAACCTATCAGATGGATCCCGCCAATTCAGACGAGGCGCTGCGGGAAGTTGGGCTCGATCTAGAGCAGGGCGCCGATATGGTGATGGTGAAACCTGGAATGCCTTATCTCGATATTGTGCGGCGCGTCGTCGACGTCTACCGAGCGCCGACATTCGCCTATCAGGTGTCGGGTGAATACGCGATGCTGACCGCAGCCGCGCAGAACGGCTGGATCGATGGCGAGCGCGCCATGCTTGAAAGCCTGCTTGGCTTTAAGCGCGCGGGCGCTTCGGGCGTTCTGACCTATTTCGCCCTTCGCGCCGCGCAGCTTCTGCGGGAGAAGAAGTGACGCGTGAAGCGCCACTTCCTTATGGAGGCGTTACGCCGCGTCGCGCAGGCTGCGCACGCGATCATGATTTTCCTTCACGCCTTGATACTGGCGCTGGACCATTGACCTGATCTCCGGAGGGAGAGGCTGCGCTATGGCCTGCTGGTAGACGTCCTTGGCCGCATCCTCGCCGCGTTCGACCTCCTCAAGCACCGCGCGTTCCGATCGGCCGGTCAGCGCGGCCCGCAGATTCGTCCAGGCGCGGTGCATCGCGCCAGTCATGGAGCCGCTTCGCGATGGCTCGCCGCCTAAGCTGACGATCTTCGATTCAAGCTCACGGGCGCCTTCCGCGCAGCGCGCGGCCGCCGTCCGAAACACAGCCTTCAGCGTCGGGTTTTGGACGTCTTCGGCCGCAGCCAGAAACCCTTGCTCGCCGTCGCGGCTGATTTCAGCAAGTTCGTTCAAGGTGGAGATGACTTCAGTTTTATCCATGTCCTGCCTCCCGGGAACGCACGCGCGCACGCGTCCTAAAACAACAGGCGCCTTGCTTTGTTCCGACGGTTGTGGCGCGCCGCTCCACGGCGGGTAGGGCGCCAAGCTTCGACGTCGCGGGGTGGACAAAGACCACCAAGCATGGTTTGCAGAACCGCCTGCCGCGTCGCGTTGCCGACGCCCTGTCTTCAGCCTCTTCCAGGCCTCGCTAAAGATATGATTCAACGCGCCATTCTTGTTGCCGCTCTTACGTTTAGCGCCGCTGGACCGGCGCGCGCAGACTTTCGTCTGTGCAACAACACGAGCGGGCGAGTGAGCGTCGCCATCGCCTACACCGACGGGCGTAACTGGTTGTCGGAAGGCTGGTGGAACCTTCGGCCGAGCGTTTGCGAGACGCTTCTGCGGGGTCCGCTCGCGGCGCAATATTACTATGTCTATGCGATGGACGAACGCGGCGGCGAGTGGAAGGGCAAAGCCTTCATGTGCACGCGCGATCGGGAATTCCGCATTGACGGTAGGGAGGACTGTTTCGCCCGCGGTTTTGATCGGACCGGATTCTTCGAGATTGATACGGGACGGGACGCAAAGAGCTGGACGGTTCAGCTCACCGACCCCAACGCCACGCCGGCGCAATAACCCAGTTCAGGAATGTTTTGATCATGAGAAGGTCGCGGCGCGTCAAGATCATCGCAACGCTTGGACCGGCGACGGTCGACAAGGCGGTCATAGCGGGACTCGTGCGCGCCGGCGCCGATGTCTTCCGCATCAATATGAGCCACACGGATCATGCCGGACTTGCCAGCTACGTCCGGATGATCCGCGAAATCGAAAGCGACATGTCGCGGGCGATCGCTGTGCTTGTCGATCTCCAGGGGCCCAAGCTGCGCATCGGAGCCTTTGAGGAAGGCTCCGTGCATCTGCGCAAGGGCGACGTATTTGTCTTCGACAGCGATCCGAAACCCGGCGACGCAACCCGCGTGCGGCTGCCGCATCCCGAGATCCTGGCGGCGCTCAAGGTCAATGATTCGATCCTCATCGACGATGGGCGGGTGCGGCTTCATGTCGTTGAAACGTCTCCGGAGCGGGCGCACGCCGTCGTCGACGTCGCCGGGCGGCTTTCGAACCGGAAGGGCGTAAGTCTGCCCGACACGGAAATCCCCATTACGTCGATGACGAACAAGGATCGCGCCGATCTCGACGCCGCGCTGAAAGAGGGCGTCGATTGGGTGGCGATTTCCTTCGTCCAGCGTCCTGAAGACGTTCTTGAGGTGAAGCAGATCACCCAAGGCCGAGCGCTGGTCATGGCTAAGATCGAGAAGCCTCAGGCGATCTCGCGGCTCGAGGAAGTGATCGAAGTTTCTGACGCGCTGATGGTGGCGCGCGGCGATCTCGGCGTTGAAGTGCCTCTCGAACGCGTGCCTGGACTTCAAAAGCGCATCAATCGGTCGGCGCGACGGCTGGGTAAGCCCGTCGTGATCGCGACGCAGATGCTCGAATCCATGATCCTCTCGCCGCTGCCGACGCGCGCCGAAGTGTCCGACGTCGCCACCGCCGTATTTGAGGGCGCCGACGCCGTCATGCTTTCGGCCGAAAGCGCGGCGGGGCAATATCCTAACGAAGCTGTCGCGACCATGAGCCGGATCGCGGAAGAGGTCGAGACCGACGCGATCTACCGCTCGATCATCAACGCCCAGCGCGGCGAATTGCCTAATCCGACATCAGCCGACGCCATCGCCGTCGCCGCGCGCGACGTGGCGCAGACGCTTCATTCGAAAGCGATCATCGCCTGGACGTCGTCTGGCTCGACGGCATTGCGCATTGCGCGCGAGCGGCCGCAGTCGCCGATTCTCGCGCTGACGCCCAAGCGCGACACCGCTCGCCGTCTCGCGCTTGTTTGGGGCGTGCATGCGCTCCAGACGCGCGACGCCACCGACATCGAAGACATGGTCGGGCGCGCCTGCGAATACTCGGAGAGCGAGGGGTTTGGCGTCGCCGGCGACCGTGTGATCATCGTCGCCGGCATGCCTTTCGGCACGCCCGGCGCGACGAACATGATCCGCATTGCGCATCTCGGCGAGGGCTACGCGCCGAAAGGCTAATCCTGCAGTTGCAGCTGATCGGCTGAAGATCTGCCGCTACGCTTATCCACGACGAGTTCGTAAGCAACCTTCTGGCCTTCAGCGAGGCCGTCGAGACCAGCGCGCTCGACAGCGCTGATGTGCACGAAGACGTCCTGCCCGCCCGCGTCCGGTTGGATGAATCCGAAGCCCTTTTGTGCGTTGAACCATTTAACAGCGCCAGTAGGCATGGCCTTTTCCTTCTAAAATCGCGCGGAACGCTGCGGAATTGCTGCGTTCTCAGTCAGTCGAAGCTTTGGGGAAGGTCAGGCGCCGCGCGTCTTGAGACGAGAGAGCAAGATCGTTCGGCCGAAACTCGATTGCGCAGCCATATTATAGGGCAAGACCTTCAATTGAAACCCTGCGCGGCGAGATTGTCATTCTCCCCGCGAGCGCCATTCCATCATGATGGTTTCGCGTCCGGACAACGTGTTGGCGCCACGCCCGACGCGCAAGAATCCGTTGCTTTCATAAAAGCGGATGGCGCGAGCGTTGTCGGCGTTGACGTCGAGCCGAATAAGATTTGGCGAGACATTTCGCGCTGCGGACAGAAGCGACGCCCCGAAGCCGGCGCCAAATCGATCGGGAGCGACGCAAATCTGATCGAGCCAGCCATCGGTCGGGTTAATCACGACGAAGCCGACAAGCGCCGACTGTGCGTCGAACATGCAGAGCGTCAACGCCCCGGCCGCTTCGAGTTCTTGAATGTGGCGCACGAGCCAGTCACGGCGCAGATCGAAGTCGATGTCTGGATAAGTCGCCCGCCAGGAAGCGACCCAGACATCGAGAATCGAGGTCCAGTCGTCGTCAACGCGCGAGCGCAGCTTAGGCGGCGTATGTGCGGGCAGGGCGTTCACGCCTTCCTCATTAGGTCGAGCAACTGGCGGTGGATCGTCTCGTTGCCCGCACATATCTCGCCCTTCGCAAGCATGTCGGCGCCTCCCGATAGGTCGCTTACGAAGCCGCCGGCTTCGCGCACGAGCACGATTCCCGCCGCCACGTCCCAAGAGTTGATGCCGCGCTCCCAGTAGCCGTCGAAACGGCCGCAGGCGACCATCGCGAGATCGAGAGCGGCGGCGCCCATGCGCCGGATGTTGGCGATCTTCCCCATGCCGGCCGCGAGCTCGCGTTTGAAGGACTCATGATCGCGCGCGCGCGCAAGCGGCGGTATTCCACAGGCGATCATGGACTCGCCTAGCGAACGCCGCGCCGCGACGCGCATGCGGCGATTGTTGTAATAAGCGCCCTGGCCGAGCTCGGCGACGAACATGTCGTCAGTAGCGGGATTGTAGACAAGGCCGGCGACGAGACGGTCTTCGCGCTCCAAGCCGACGGAGATGGCGAAGACCGGCAGGCCATGGAGAAAGTTGGAGGTGCCGTCGAGCGGATCGATCAGCCAGCGATGGCTCTTGTCGGATCCTTCGACGATGCCGCCTTCCTCCATAACAAAGCCGTAGCCGGGGCGCGCCTTTGACAACTCTTCAAACAGGGTCTTCTCGGCGCGCTTGTCGGCCGCTGTGACGAAATCGCCTGGACCTTTCACCGAGACTTGCAGGTTCTCCACCTCTCCGAAGTCGCGTTTGAGGCTGCGGCCCGCTTTCAGAGCGGCGGCGGTCATCACATTCATCAAGGCGGAACGAATCATTCAGAAGAGCCTAAGAGGATGATTGCGGGAGGTTCCACGCTCTTGAGCGCGGCGGGACGTTCCGGAGGAACGCTAAGGCTTTGTTCAAATGCGCCAGATTTTGTCGCAGGGCCAGTCTCTTTTTTTGCTTCGCGACGGAGGCAAAAACATTTGGAAAAGTCACGATTTGATGCGGGCGTTAACCCTATATTAATAATTTGTCATCTAGCTTCGATGCATCCCTTCAGTGGGATGTCCGAGTGGCTTCTTCTCCACTCGTCCTTGATGCCTCCCTGTCAAGAAGCCTTGAGAGCCGCTTTGCGGCTCTCTTTTTGCGCGTTAGAGCAGGTTCCGAAAAAAGTTGACAGACTTTTTCGATGAGAACCTGCTCCAATGTTTTGATTTTGAGCGTTTTCTTATCGATCACATGTTCCATGTGATCGGGAAGCGCTCGAGGCGAGGCCCAATCCCAATTAAGGTTAAGGAAAGGCTAAGCGCGCGCCACTCAGTCGCCTGCGCTACTGTCCGCGCGTCGAAGGCGCTGTCGCGCCGAACTTGCGTGAGCGCATATGGCTAGAGTCACAGGCGGCGCCGGAGAAAAACAGCAGCCGGTCTCTTTCATCGAAAAGCTTGCGGGATCTGAAGGGTTTTGCGCTCTATTCCGCGAGAGCATGACCCTTGTGGAGGAGGCGGCCTTTTATCTCGATGGCGACGGGCGCTTGGAGTCCAAAGCTCTGGCGCGAGTGGAAGCTCTCGCCTATGCGGCCGAGAGCATGCGGCTGACGACCCGGCTGATGCAGATCGCATCCTGGCTCTTGCTGCAGAGGGCGGTAAATCAGGGCGAACTGACGCGTCATCAGGCGGCGAGCAATCGCCATCGGGTAAAGCTTCGTGAGCAAGAGCTGGCCTCGGCTCCCGACGTCTTCCTGCGGCTGCCTGAGCGCCTGCGCGAGCTCTCGTTGCACTCGCTGCGTCTGCAGGCGCGGATCATTCATCTCGACCGGCTGATCTATGCGCCTCAGCCTGCGTCCGCCGGGCCCGCACTGGCGCTGCGCCCAATTGAGGCGCAGATCGCGAGGCTGCGAGAAGCCTTCGCCCGCTAATATCCTGACTGGCGATTGGGGCTGCGGTTCACCCGCCGCCCTGTTACTTCTTGCCCTTGTTCCCGCCGAACGAAATATTGCCGAACCGGGAGTTAAAGCGCGACAGCCGGCCGCCGCGGTCGAGGAGCTGGGTCGATCCGCCCGTCCAGGCGGGGTGCGTCTTGGGGTCGATGTCGAGATGCATCGTGTCCCCCTCCTTACCCCATGTGGAGCGGGTCATATATTCCGTGCCGTCGGTCATGACGACCTTGATCGAATGATAATTGGGGTGGATGTCCTTTTTCATGGCGACGCATCCTTACTGCGATAGAAACGGCTGAAAGCCCCGCGCCGCAGCGGCGCGAGGTCGGCCGGTCGAAACAAGCGAATTTGACGGCGCTGATAACGCAATGCGGGCAAATGGGCAAGTTGCCCCTTGGGCGGCGCGTCGAAGCGCCGAAAGCGAGGAACAGAGAAAATGGCCAAATACCGGGCCGATCTGCCGCAACTGAAACCGGCTCTCTTCATCAGCGACGGCGGCCTGGAGACGACGCTTATCTTCCATGAGGGCGTCGACCTGCCGCATTTCGCGTCTTTCGTTCTGCTCGACAGCGAGGAGGGGCGGGCGCGGCTGCGCGACTATTATGAGCGTTACCTGGCCATCGCGCGCCGCCACGGCCTCGGACTCATCTTGGATACGCCGACTTGGCGCGCCAACCGCGACTGGGGCGGTAAGCTCGGCTACGACGCGGAAGATTTGAAGCGCATCAACATGTTCTCGATCAAGCTCTTGGAAGAACTTCGCGAGGCCTGGGAAACGCCGGAAACGCCGATCGTCATCGCCGGAGTCCTGGGTCCTCGCGGAGACGGCTACGCCGCGGGGCGCATGACCGCGAAGGAAGCGCAGGACTACCACGCGCCGCAGATCGCGGCCTTCGCAGAAGCCGAGGCCGACATGGTGGCCGCCTATACTTTAAATGATGTCGAGGAAGCGATCGGCGTCGCGCGCGCGGCCCGCGCGCTCGGCATGCCATGCTCAATTTCCTTCACCGTGGAGACCGATGGCAAGCTCATCGGCGGCCTTAGCTTGCGCGACGCCATCGAGGCGGTAGACCGCGAGACGGGGGCGGCCCCCGCCTATTACATGATCAATTGCGCCCATCCGACGCATTTCGAGCAGGCGCTGTCGGCGGACGAGCCGTGGATGAGGCGGCTCTTCGGCGCCAAGGCCAACGCCTCGACAAAGAGTCACGCCGAGCTCGATCGATCGGACACGCTCGATTCCGGCGATCCGCTCGATCTTGGCCGCAGGTATTCCAAGCTGCGCCAGCATTATCCGGGCTTGCGCATCCTTGGCGGCTGTTGCGGGACAGACGACCGCCACGTCGCGGCGATCTGCGAAGCCTGCGGCTAGCCTAGGCGGCGAGCATCCTCTGCACCTCGGTGACCAGATCCCGCAGATGAAACGGCTTGGAGAGGATTTTTGCCTGTCGCGGCGCGCGACTGTCCGGATTGAGCGCGACGGCGGCGAAGCCGGTGATGAACATGACTTTTATGTCCGGATCGAGCTCAGTCGCGCGGCGGGCGAGTTCGATTCCATCCATCTCAGGCATGACGATGTCGGTCAGGAGAAGTTCGAAGGGCTCGACCCGAAGCTGATCATAGGCGGAAAGCCCGTTATCGAACGAGGTGACCGAAAAACCGGCCTGTTGCAATGCCTTTACTAGAAAACGCCGCATGTCGTTGTCGTCTTCAGCAAGCAGAATTCGTGTGGCCAGCCTATCGTTCATCGCCATCCTCGCGGGTTTTTCGCCATATCGCCTGATATTTCTAAATTTCAGATGAAACCGAGGTGGCGGCGCGTTAACTTAGCGCCCAATATAGCGTGAAGCGCCATCCTTTATCGAGGCCTATCCGCCACGCCGGCGCTAGATTGAACAAGGCTGTTGCGACGCGGGACCGAGACGAGCGAATGAACGATCGCATGCGCGAATCGCGCGAAACGAAGATGGTGGCGACGCCTTGCTGCGAGCCGGAGTTCGAGCGCGCGTTCGATATCCTCGAGCCTGATAAGCTGACTTCGCCCCTGGTTTTTTCCTCGCCGCATTCGGGCCGGATCTATCCAGCGCATTTTCTTGCCGCATCGCCGCTCGATACGGCGACCTTGCGCCGTTCCGAAGACGCCTATGTCGATGATCTCTTCGCTGCGGCCTCGTCTATCGGGGCGCCTTTATTGCGGGCGCGCTTTCCTCGCGCTTACCTTGATCTCAATCGCGAACCTTACGAACTCGATCCCAAGCTCTTCGACGGGGCCTTGCCGGCTTTCGCCAACACGCGTTCGCTGCGCGTTGCTGCGGGACTAGGCACGATTCCTCGCGTGGTCGCCGACGCGCGCGAAATCTATGAAAGCCGCCTCACGCTCGACGAGGGGTTGCGGCGGATCGATAGCCTCTACAAGCCATATCATTCCGCCCTGCGTGGATTGATGGAGCGCGCCGCATCTCGTTTTGCCCTCGCCGTGCTGATCGACTGCCATTCAATGCCGTCGACGGGGGCGCGCGATCCGCTGCTGGCGGCGCGAGGCGACAAGCGGCGCATGGATTTCGTCATCGGCGATCGTTACGGCGCGAGCGCCTCCACCGGACTGGTCGACATTATAGAGGATCGGTTGCGCGGCCGCGGCTATCACGTCATGCGCAACCGTCCTTACGCGGGCGGCTTCATCACCGAGCATTACGGCAAGCCCGCCGCCGGTTGGCACGCGCTGCAGATCGAAGTATCGCGCGGTCTTTACATGGACGAGTCTACGCTCCAGAAGAACGAGCGCTTCGACACTGTGGCCCGCGATCTCGGAGACGTTCTGGCGGCGGTGGCGCGGCGCGAAGACTTGGGCGAGATTTTGGGCGGCGAACGGCGGGCGGCGGCCGAGTAGCTGGACGCTCGAGGGGCCCGCCTGGAGCTGGCATGACCGCCGTCGATTTCGAGAAATTCGTTGAGCGTCTCGCCGATGTTTCGGCGGAAGCGATTATGCCCTTCTTTCGGACGGCGCTCGCCGCTGACGACAAGGCGCATGGCGGGGCTTTCGATCCCGTGACGGAAGCCGACCGCGCCGCAGAACTCGCGATGCGGCGCTTAATCGAAACGACCTTTCCCGGCCACGGCATTTATGGCGAGGAATTCGGCCAGTTACGCGAAGACGCCGAATATGTCTGGGTGCTCGATCCGATCGATGGCACCAAGAGCTTCATCTGCGGCTTGCCGCTCTGGGGCACTCTGATTGGCCTCACCCATGGCGGCCGGCCCTGCTATGGCCTCATGAGCCAGCCGTTCACCCGCGAGCGTTTCTTCGGCGACGGGGAGGCTGCGCATTGGCGCGGCCCGTCGAGGGGGGCGGATGGCGCGCGCGGGGCTCTCGAGACGCGAAGACTTGCGACGCGCTGCTGTTCCAAGCTCGCGCAGGCGACGCTGATGACCACCTCGCCGCTGTTGATCGACCCGGCGCTGCGCGACAATTTCCATCGCGTCGAGCGCGCGGCGCGGCTTTCGCGTTATGGGGGCGACTGCTACGCCTATTGCGCGCTCGCCTCTGGCCATGTCGATCTGGTCATCGAGACGAATTTGCAGCCCTACGACATCGTCGCGCTGATTCCGATCATCGAGGGCGCGGGCGGCGTCGTCACCAATTGGGAAGGCGGCGTCGCAGCGCCGGGAGGCGCCATCATTGCGGCGGGCGATCCTGCGCTGCACGAGGAAGCGTTAAAGCTGCTCCGAGCATAGATCACACTGCATTTGGGCGGAATCGCCCAAATGCAGATAACGTGATCGATCTTAGAAATTTAGAGCGCGCTTTAAGCGAAAAACCGGATTCCACTTTTTCGCAGCGCGCTCTAGGCGACAAAAACTTCTCCCGGAATGAAGGCGTCGAAGGCGCGCCAGAACTGGCTGCGAAACTCATCGCGCTCCATCATGAGTTCGTGCTTGGCGCCGGGGACCATCGCGAGAGCGCCGCTGTTGAGATTTAGCGCGAAACGTTCAATCGCGGCGTTCGAGACGATCATCTCGCGCCCGCAGCCAAACATCAGAACGGCCGCACGGATTCTGCGCGCGTAGTCGGGCGACTCGAAGCCTCTCATCAGTCGGAATGCGGCGTTTACCCAGCCGATTGTCGGATCGCCGATGGCGAGCTGCGGCGCCGACCGGAGGATCGCCGCGTTTCGTTCGAAGCGAACGGCATCGGTAGTCAAGAGATTCCCTTTGAAGGGCTTCTCGATAAAGGAAGCGCCAGTCCCGCCTGGGATGTACATTCCGCCAAATCCGCACATGTCGAGGGTGTCGGCGAGCCAACGCGTCGCACGCGGAAAGCGCAAATTAGCAAGATCGATCATGGGCGCGGTCAGCACGAAACGCTGGAACGGCGTTCTTCCCGAATGCGCCGCGTCGAGCATGATGGCCGCGCCCATCGAATGGGCGAGGGCGAACCAGGGTTGCGGCCGATCGCTTAAGACATGTGTGATGAAAACATCGAGGTCGCGCTGATATTGCGAGAAGTCGTCAATATGTCCCTTGCGCGGGTCGTCGAGTTCGCGTTCAGAGCCGCCCTGACCGCGCCAGTCGAGCGCGACCACGTCGAGTCGGCGCCTGCGTAAATCCTGGATTGTCTCGAAATATTTCTCGATGAATTCATTGTGGCCCTGAAACAACGCCACTGTGCCGCGCGCCCTCTCGCTGCAAGGGAAAGCAGCGGCGCGCAAGTAGCGTCCGTCGCGCGTCCTCAGCGCGTAGACCGCGGCGCCGTCAGGGATAGGATTGTGGGGCGATGCAACAAGTTCTCGCATTGGGTCTCCTCGGCGCTCGACGCCGATTCCTTACGCGAACATAATGCATTTTGGCGACGAGTCCGAGCGGCGAGGTTTTTAGTCGGCGCGCTCGTGCGCCGGAACGATATGCGGGACGCTCACCCGCTCTTGCGCTCGCGGCGCATCAGCAGGCCGGTGCCGGCAAGCATGGCGAGCAGCCCCAGACCGCCCGCCCAGGCGCGGCGCGTCGGCGAATCAAGATCGAGGTCGCCGCGCTTCTGGCCGGAGATGCGCGTCAACTCCGAGCGGATTTCCGCGGCTTCACGCAGCCGCGTGTCCTCGTCATTGATCTTCGCCGCCGCGCCGATGAGCTGCGACCAACCCTCGGTATAGGTGTAGCCGCCGGGGTTCATATGGGCGAGCCCCTTGTAGTGCTTGATCTGATGGTGCTCCCACATATCGGCGAAGACATATTCGATGGCGCTCGGATTGTTGCCCTTCTGCCAGAAGAGCTGGAAGAAGCCGCCGGCGTCGTCCTTCTCAGGCGCAGGCGGCGCCGGACGGTTCGTCGTCTGACCCGGCAGCAGCCTGTCGTTATAGAGCTTCACGAGGACGCTACGCGCCTTCTCGGTGATCTCGAGACCGGAGATGATCCCCTTATCCATGCCGTCGAGATAGGCGCGGGCGAAACTGTCGGAGTGACAGTTCGAGCAGGTCGAAACCCATGACTCCTTGCGCTGCGTGAACCAAGGGTGGTTCAAATTTTCCGCGATCTTCGGCATCGGCACGAAAGCCCAGCGCGCCTTGCGCACCATGTTATGCGTGAACTTGCCCTCATATTCCATGTGGCAGAAGGCGCAGGTCGGGGCGTTCATCTTGCCCTTTTCCATCGCGTCGGCGAGACGGACGTTCCAGTCCCAATTGTCGCCGCGCGTCTGATAAATCGTGCCGTGCTTCGAGAGCATATAGCCTTCGAATTCATTGTGATCGACGCCATTGTGGCATTGCGCGCAGGCCTGTGGCTTGCGCGCTTCAACGGCCGAAAATTCATGGCGCGTGTGGCAGGAGTTACACGTCGTCTGCGGCGTGTGGCAGAAGGTGCAGCCTTCCGCGACTTCGCGCTGCTCCATCGCCGCCCAGACGGCATTTTCGACATTGGCCTTCATCGACAGCGCATGTGACGGATGGCCCGGCTTCCATTGATCCTGCGGCCAGGTGAAGGTGTCGCGCTCCGACTCGCGTTCGGCGAATTGCTGGACATGGCACTGTCCGCACGCGGCGGCGTCAGGCATTTTCAGTTCGGTCTTGTGCTGGCCGTGCTCCTTGCCGACTCCCATATGGCAATCGATGCAGCCGACTTCTTTGAGCGTTTCGCCGGCCTTGAGCGTTCCCATCGAGCGGAGGTTGTTCTCGACCTCCGTGATCATCGCCTTCTTATAGGCGCGCGCATCCGAATCGGGCAGATTGCGGATGGCGTCGAGATTGCCGTGCACGCTGCCCTTCCAGCTATGCGTCCAGCCGGGCGTCGCCTGCTGATGGCATTCGACGCATTGCGCGCGCTGTGCGTCGACGTCGATCGTCTGCGGCGGCTTATAGAAGTCGTGCGGGTTGAGATATTTCGAGATCGGAATCGGCTCCCAATATTTCGAGAACGAGCCTTTTCCGGCGCCTTGCGATTCGTCGTAGTAGCGCTTGGTCAGAGCGTCATAGAGCTCCTTGGGGGAAGCGCTCTTTGAAAGACCAAGCGCCTTGAAAGTTTCGTCCGGCGTCTCGGCAAATGCAGGGGCGCCGACGGCGAAGGTCAGGGTAGACGCAAGGATCAGCATGAGGCGAGCCGCGCAAATAAAAATCTTTGTCAAATTCCGCATGCTCTCTCTCGCCCGTTCCGTTCCCCGTTCGGCGTCTGGCTGCATTGTCGGGCGCCAAGGCGGTGAGGGGAAAGGACCACAGGTCTTCTCGCCAATGAGGCCACCCGTCCCTGATCGGCTCGTCAAGGCGCGGCGTGGCGATAAATGAAGGGAAACGATGACGACACGCTCATTCCCTTCCGCTTTAAGGACCGCCGAGGCCCCGCCCGGCATGCGCCTTTACGCGATCGGCGATATCCATGGCCGCGCCGATCTTCTCCACGTTCTCGCTGAGGCGATCGCGGAAGACCTCGCAGCAAACCCTTGCCGACAGGCGGTGACGATTTTCATCGGCGACTATATCGATCGCGGATTAGGCTCGAACGGCGTTCTGAAGCGCTTGTCGGCCGGCGATTTTCCTACCCCAATCGTCACTCTCCGCGGCAACCACGAAGAGGCGCTGCTGCGCTTCCTCGACGACGCTGCGGCGCTCGACGATTGGGTGACGAATGGCGCGCTCACGACGTTGCATTCCTATGGCGTCGACGCCGGTCAGGAAGTCGCGCTCGGCGGGGCGTCGCGCGTTCAGCAAAAATTTCTCGCGCATTTTCCGAGCGAGCATCGTCAATTTGTCGAAGAGACCCGGCTGTGGACCGAATATGGCGGCTATTTCTTCTGTCATGCGGGCGTGCGGCCAAGCCGGCCGCTGCATTTGCAGGACCCTCACGATCTGATGTGGATTCGCGAGGGCTTTCTCGACTGCGAGCAGTCCTTCGGGAAGGTGATCGTGCACGGACATACGCCGCACACTAACGTCGAGGATTTGCCGAACCGGATCAATCTCGACACCCGCGCGGTGAGTAGCGGCGTGCTCACCGCGGTGGCGCTGGAGGGCTTCGAGCGGCGGTTTATCCAGACTTGGTGAGGCCCGCTCTATTCGTCAGCCGACGCGCAGCTCAAAAGCGTTTTCGAGATGACGCGGCAGCCTGCGCGGCGCGACGAAAATGGCGTCAGCGCGCAGCGTATACGTCATCGCCCAGGGGTTCGACGCGAGCCATCGACCTGCAGCCTGCGAGAAGCGTTTTTGTTTTTGCGGCGTGATCGCGATGATGGCGTCGTCGAGATTGCCGCGCGCTTTCACTTCGACGAAGGCGATCGTGCGGCCGCGCCGCGCGACGATGTCGATCTCGCCGCCATGCGCCCGAAAATTACGTGCAAGGATTTGATAGAGCCGCGCCCGTAGCCACAGCGTCGCCGCCGTCTCGGCGCGTAGGCCGTAGACATAGGCGGCGCGGCGGGCGTCGTCCCTCAACACTCTCTCCAATAGGGCGGCGCGTCCTCCAATAGGGCGGCGCGTCACCCTCTCCCACAAGGAGAGAGGGTTAAGTGCCCCTACTTCGCGCGACCCGCCGCCAGCTCCAGCGCCCGCGCGTAGACCTGGCGACGCGGTTGGCCTGTCGCCGCCGAAACGACGCTCGCCGCATCCTTCACCGAATGCGCCGTAAGGGCCTCTTCGATTTTTGCGTCGAGATCGGCCGCCGAGGCCTGCGCGGCGCCCGCTCCGGGCGGCGCCACGAGCAGCACGATTTCGCCCTTCGGCGGCTCCTCTTCGGCAAGCGCAACTGCGAGTTCATCAAGCGCGCCGCGCCGCACCGATTCAAACAATTTGGTCAGTTCACGCGCGATCGCCGCGTCGCGCTTGCCGAGCGCCGCCGCGCAGTCGGCGAGCGTTTCGACCAGCCGACGCGGGCTTTCGAAGAACACCAGCGTGCCGGGAATTTGGGCGAGTTCGGCGAGCCGCGCGCGCCGCGGGCCGCTCTTGTGCGGCAGAAAGCCCTCGAAAAAGAAGCGGTCGGTCGGCAGTCCGGCGACGACCAGCGCCGCGAGCACGGCGGAAGGGCCGGGCACCGAGGTCACATGCACGCCTTTCTCGAGCGCCTCCTGGACAAGCTTGAAGCCAGGGTCCGAAACCAGAGGCGTGCCGGCGTCGGAAACGAGCGCGAGCTTCGCGCCGGCCTCGAGCCGCGCCAAAAGATGCGGGCGAATGACCTTGGCGTTGTGCTCATGATAGGCGATGAGCGGCGTCGAAATCCCGTAATGCGCGAGCAGAGTCTTGGTGACTCGCGTATCCTCCGCAATCACCGCGTCCGCGGCGGCGAGGGTAGAGAGGGCGCGAAAGGAAATGTCCTTCAGATTGCCGATCGGCGTCGCGACCAGATGCAGTCCCGGCTCGATTCTTTCGGCTTCGGCGCGTAGGCCGAAGGCGGTGTAGCTCGTAGAAGGCGGGGAAGCAGCCTCGATATTCATGGGCGTCGCCAATGTTCGTTCTTTTTAAGATACTGTGTGTTCGATAAAGAGGACAAGCGCTAACTGTGCGCGAGGCCGCAATTCTTCCAAATGGCCTGTCTATTGACTTTCGGCCAGGGACCCGGACCTTAGCGCACAAATAGCCGCGCCGTGGCGGGAGCCTTGGTCGCAGGGGGATTTCATGCCGACATTGTCTTCTCACGCGCGCGCCGGCGCGCCAAGGCGCTGGGCCGTGATGAAACATGCCGCGCTTCTCGGCTTCGCGGCCCTGCTCGCCGCCTGCAATCCCACAGCCGGACCATGGGCGCCAGGCGCGCGCGACCTGAAGTTGAGCGCCTCGACGCAGGTCGCGCCTGGGGAAGGTGAAAGCATCGGGACAGGCGCGGTGAAGATCGGGCTGATCGTGCCTCTGACGGGCCCATCTGGACCTTCCTCGGTCGGCGCGTCGCTGCTTAACGCCGCAAAGCTCGCCTATGCCGACAGCGGCGAGAATGACGTGACGATCCTCGTCAAGGACGACCGGTCGACGCCGTCGGGCGCCGCCTCGGCGACTCAGGCGGCGATCAATGAGGGCGCCGAAATCATTTTAGGCCCGGTGTTCGGCGCCGGCGTCAAGGAGGCGAGCCGCGTCGCGCGCGCCGCCAACAAGCCGATGATCGCCTTCTCCACTGACTCTTCGGCGGCGGGCCGCGGCAGTTATCTCTTGTCCTTCCCGGTCGAGGGCTATGTCGACCGGGGCGTCAGTTTCGCTTCGCAGCACGGCAAGAAGTCGATCGCGGCGCTTGTTCCTGAAAATGACTACGGCACGCTGGCGATGGCGCAGTTCCAGCAGAGCGCCGCCACCTATGGAATTCGCGTGCCGGTGATCGAGCGCTACAAGCCCGGCGCGCCGGGCGATTCCGTGAAGCGTCTCGCCGCCGTGCGCGATCAGTTCGACGCGTTATTCATCCCGGAACAGGCCGAGGCGATGCAGGCGGTGTCTAAGGAGCTTGTGGCGAACGGCATCGACTCGAAGAAGGTGCAGATATTCGGCACAGGCCTGTGGAATGACGCGCGCACGTTGAGCCTTCCGGCGCTGCAGGGGGCCTGGTTTACGGCGCCGGAAAACGCCGGCTTCAATGCTTTCGCGCAGCGCTATAAGGCAAAATACGGCTCCGATCCTGCGCGCGTCGCGACGCTCGCCTATGACGCCGTGTCGCTCGCTATCGCGCTGTCGCGCTCACAGGGCTCGCAACGCTATTCGGAAAGCGTGCTGACCAATCCCTCCGGTTTTAACGGCGCTGACGGCGTGTTCCGCTTCAAGCCGGACGGCGGCAATGAGCGTGGCCTGTCGGTGCTCGAGATCGGCGGCGGATCGGCGAAGATCATCTCGCCGGCGCCGCGCAATTTCACTGGCAACGGCGCGTAAGCGTTCGCGCCTCAAATTCAACTCAGCTCTGGCGATTTTCCTGCGCCGACGCCTCTTGAAGACCGTCCACGCTGCTCCCTTTAAGCATCAAGAGCGCGGCCGCGCGCCAAGCGCCGCGCAGGGAGCACCGACATGGAAACGAACAAGGTTCCCACACCCGAAGAACGTCATGAACTGCGCGAAGTCGTCGGCGTTTTCGACACGGTCGACAATTTGCAGTCGGCGATCGACGATCTTCTTACCGGCGGCTTCGATCGTTCGGAGATCAGCCTCCTCGCCGAAGAGGATAAAGTGCGGCAGAAGCTCGGCGACAAGGACGTGAGCGCTAATGAGCTCGAAGACAGTCCCTCTGCGCCGCGCACGCCCTACATCGACACCGAGTCGCTCAATATCGGCAAGGCCTCGATCGTGGGCGTTCTCTTCTATGTGGGCGTGATCATTGGCGCGGGGCTCGCCCTGGCGTTGGGTCTATCGCTTACGAGCGCCATCGCCATTGGCCTGTTGACTGGCGGCGCAGCCGGCGTCGTGGGTCTGATGATTTCGAAGCTCGTGGCCGACCGTCAGACCAGTTGGGCGCAGTCGCAATTGAAGCACGGCGGACTGCTGCTTTGGGCCCGCGCCTGGAACGACGAGCGGGAGCGCGCGGCGATGGAGATTATGCGGCGTCACGGCGGACGCGACGTGCATGCCCATGTCGGGGCGTAAGCGCGACCGTCGATTGTCAACTGAACGCATCGTTTCCAGCGTTATAAGGCTCTCCGGCCGCCGGGAGCGGCCGGACTCTTGTTTTACGTGGCGCCGCTATGCGTGCGTCGGCCGTTCTGTTCGTTTGTTGCTCGGCGATCGTCGCGCAGTCCGCCTTGGCTGGCGCGTGGCTAATGCCATCGGGCAGGGGACAGGCGATCGTCACTACGACTTTTGCCGATGCGCGCAAGGCCTATGACGCAAGTGGGCGCCTCATCGAGACGCCCTCCTATCGAAAGTTCGAGTCGCGCGTTTACGTCGAGCATGGCCTCTTCGACTGGCTGACGATTGTCGGCGAGGGCGGCTACATGAATTTCCACGGCGCCGCCGCGCCATACGATTACCTCAGCGTGCTCATCGAGGAAGCCAAAGCCGGTCTGCCGTTGTCGGCGCCAAGGCCGCCGCCGGGACCGCATTATGAGGGCCTCGGACTGGGCGCGATCGGCGCGCGGACGCGACTCTTCACCTGGGGCGATTACATTGTGTCGCTGCAAGCGGGCGCGCGAGCGGCTTCTCCGGCAGCGCGGCGCTTCCTCGACATGCGCGACCCGGTGCAGGCCGACCTGAGGCTTCTCATCGGTCGACCGTTTGATGTTTTTGGCCTGCCCGCGTTCATCGACGCCGAATTGGGCTATCGATCACGCGGGCAGAACGGGGAGGAGATCCGGGCGGATTTTACTGCAGGCCTGAGGCCGCTAGCTCCTGTCCTGATTCTTGCGCAAAGCTTTTCGGCCTTCGCGCCGAGGGGCGGCCCAGCGGGCGTGGTCGCTGCGCAAAAGTTTCAACTGAGCGCCATTTACGACGCGACCGCTTCACTCTCTTTCCAAATCGGCGCGATCGCCGCCGTCGGCGGCGTGAATTCGCCGGCCGAGCGCGGTCTGATCAGCGCGTTATGGTGGCGATATTAGTCGACGATCTGCTCGACTTTGACCTGCGTCACGCCAGCCGATCTGAAACCGAGACTTTCGGCAGCCGCGACCGACACGTCGATGACGCGGCCGCGCGTGAAGGGGCCGCGATCGTTCACCGTGACGACGACGGAATGATTGTTACGCAAATTGGTCACTCGAACCCGCGAGCCAAAGGGGAGCGTCCGATGCGCGGCCGTGTAGGCGCCGACATGCGCGCCGCTCGCGGTTCTGCCCTTGAGCCGATAGTAAGACGCCTTGCCGACCCACTCGCTTGCCTGCGCATCAAAGCCGAGAACATTCGCGGCGCTAAGGACCAAGAGTGCGGACATCAATTTTTTCAATACTTTGTTCCTTGTTTCAAGTTTCTCGTCAGCTGTTCGCCCAATAGAAATCGCCTGTGACCGAATAAAGGCGCATCAGAGCCAAAAACTCGACCCGCCTGTAGCAGAAACAAAGAGCGTTACGCCGATGTTTGATCGAACATTGTTCAATTGTTGCTTATTACTATTTTCGCAGCGCGCCACGACTTCCTTTGAAATGGCATGTTGCATAAACGCAACACTACAGAATTATTTACGACGGCAGGCCTGCGGGCGTCGGGGTGGAGGTCGGATATTCAACAGCTTGAACTGTGGGAGAGGCGCGCAATGTACCCGGCTGCGGAGCTGCGGCGGACACTGAGTGGCGGGACTATTTCGGTTCGCCAGTGCGTTTCTAGCGAGAGCGGGAAAGGAGCTGGACATGTCTAAATCGATCAAAACGGCGGCGGCGACCGGCGCCCTGCTCATCGGCTTGATGGCCCATTCCGGCGTCGCTAAGGCGCAGCGATGGGATGGATGGCATGGCTTCGGCTGGGGCGGCGGCAGCTTCCGCGGCGCGGTTCTGCCCGGCGTCGGCTGGCGCGGCGGTTGGGGCGGCGACGGGGGCGGTTGGGGCCGGCCCGCGGGCTGGGGCCGGCCTTGGGGCTGGAGCTATTACCGTCCATGGCGGCGACCCTCTGGGCCCGGCTACGGCCCGGGCGTGATCGGCGCAGGGGCGGGCTGGGGTTGGCCCAATTATTCGAACGTCGCCTCTGACAGCTGCTATCAGCTCCGTCCCGTATGGACCTATTTGGGCTGGCGGCGCCAGTGGGTGAATGTCTGCTGGGGCGGCTACGGCGGCTGGGGCGGCTATGGCGGCTCGAATGGCGGTTGGGGCTGGTAAGCCGAGCCTTTTGCTTGTCCGACATGAGCGCCCTTCCGATATTCGGGGGGCGTTTCGCATTGATCGCATCGCTTCCAGCCTGGCGGTTGCGGCGACGCTGAGAATGGCTAGATTGCGGGCGTCGTCACTCGCGAGGCCACTTCATGCCGCAGCATGCGCGCGTCATCATCATCGGCTCCGGCCCGGCCGGCTATACGGCGGCGATCTACGCCGCGCGCGCGTTGCTCGAGCCGATGCTCATCGCCGGCTTCGATCAGGGCGGCCAGCTCATGATCACGACCGAGGTCGAGAATTACCCTGGCTTCGCCGAGCCGATCCAGGGGCCATGGCTCATGGAGCAGATGCGCCTGCAGGCCGAGCATGTCGGGACAAAGCTCGTCTCCGATCATATCGTCGAAGCGCATCTCGACGAGCGGCCGTTTAGGCTCACCGGAGATTCCGGCGCGTCATATACCTGCGACTCGTTGATCATCGCGACCGGCGCCAAGGCGAAATGGCTTGGCCTGCCGAGCGAGGAGAAGTTCAAAGGCTTCGGCGTCTCCGCCTGCGCGACCTGCGACGGCTTTTTCTTCCGCGGCAAGAAAGTGCTCGTCGTCGGCGGCGGCAACACCGCGGTCGAGGAGGCGCTGTATCTTTCCAATCTCGCGTCGCATGTGACGATCATCCACCGCCGCGACGAATTCCGCAGCGAGCGCGTATTGGTGAAGCGTCTGCTCGCGCAAGAAAACGTCTCGATTCTCTTCAATCACGTCATCGAAGAAATCGTCGGGGAGGAGGGCCCGCTGAGCGTCACCGGCGCGCGCGTCAAGAATGTCGCGACTGGCGCGATCCATACGCTTGCGGCGGACGGCGTCTTCGTCGCCATCGGCCATTCGCCGGCTTCTGAACTTTTCCGTGGCCAGTTGACGATCAAGCCCTCCGGCTACATCGCCGTCGAGCCTGGAACGACGCGCACGAGCATGCCGGGCGTCTATGCCGCCGGCGACGTCGCCGACGAAGTCTACCGTCAGGCGGTGACCGCCGCGGGACTCGGCTGCATGGCGGCGCTCGAAGTCGAGAAATTTCTCCTTGAGACGCCGAACTCGGCGGTCAAGGAAATCGCCTGAGTGTTTTCAACGGACGCTGCATTCTCCCTCCCCCCGCTTGCGGCGGGGAGGGGCAGGGGTGGGGGGATGAACGACAAAACAGGTCGTTCAGATCCGCGAACGCCCCGCGCCCGTAAGCTGCGACGAGAAGCGACGCCAGCAGAACGCAAGCTTTGGACACAGCTCCGGCAGCTCGAAATCAAAAACGTTCATTTCCGCCGACAAGCGCCGATCGGTCCCTATTTCGCGGATTTCGCATGTCATCGCACGCGCATCGTCGTTGAGATAGACGGCGCGCAACATGGCTTTGACGATGGGCGGCTGCGAGACCAAGAGCGCACGCGATTTCTTGAAACAAACGGCTATCGCGTGCTGAGATTTTGGAATCACGAAGTTTTGCGCAATCTCGAAAGCGTTGTGGACACGATCTGCGCCGCGCTCTACCAAACGTAAGAGCGCGGCTCGCGAAAAAGTGGAATCCGGTTTTTCGCGCAAAGCGCGCTCTAAACTTTTTGAATCGATCACGTTATCTGCATTTGGGCAATTCCGCCCCAATGCAGCGTGATCTAGAGCCCCCCACCCCTAGCCCCTCCCCGCCGCAAGCGGGGGGAGGGGAATAGTCAGGCGCAATGTCCGATCTGCTTCTTGAACTTTTTTCCGAAGAAATTCCGGCGCGCATGCAGCGCCAGGCGGCGGACGACCTCAAGCGTCTCGTCACCAATGCGCTCGTCGAGCGTGGCCTCTCTTATGAGGGCGCGGCCGCCTACGCCACGCCGCGGCGTCTCGCGCTGCAAGTGGTCGGCCTTCCTTCGCGCCAGCCTGATCTCCGCGAGGAGCGCAAAGGCCCGCGCGTCGGCGCGCCGGAGGCGGCGATCGCCGGTTTTCTCAAAAGCGCCGGACTCGCGTCGCTCGATCAGGCGAAGATTGAGAAGGACAAGAAGGGCGCCGAGTTTTATCTCGCGGTCATCCAACGCGCCGGCGCCGAAACGATCGACGTGCTTGCCGAGATCCTTCCCGCGATCATCAAAAGCTTTCCCTGGCCGAAATCGATGCGCTGGGGCGCGTCGTCGGAGCGCCCGGACTCGCTACGCTGGGTGCGCCCGCTGCATTCGATCGTCGCGACTTTTGGACCCGAGACCGAAACGCCCGACGTCGTGGTTTTCGAGGTAGACGGCATTGCGTCCGGCAATGTGACCCACGGCCATCGCTTCATGGCGCCCTATGCGATCCAGGTGAAGCGCTTCGACGATTACGCGCTGGCGCTCGAACGCTCGAAGGTCGTCATCGACGCAGGGCGCCGGCGCGACATCATTTTGCATGACGCAAAGGACCTCGCCTTCGCGCAAGGCTTGGAGCTCGTGGAAGACGCGGGCCTTCTTGAAGAAGTCGCGGGACTCGTCGAATGGCCCGTGACGCTCATGGGGTCGTTTGACGAAAGTTTTCTTGTCATCCCGCCGGAAGTCATTCGCGCGACGATCCGCGTGAACCAGAAATGTTTCGTGTTGCGCAACCACCCTCCCCTTGAGGGGGAGGGTCGGCGCGAAGCGCCGGGGTGGGGTGAGGGCTCAAGCGACGCGCGCGTCACCCCCACCCGGCAGGCTTCGCCTGCCGACCTCCCCACTCAAGGGGGAGGTGAACTCGCGCCGCGCTTCATCCTCGTCTCGAATATCGAGCCGAGCGATGGCGGCGCGACGGTCGTCGCCGGCAATGAGCGCGTCATCGCCGCGCGGCTGTCGGACGCGAAATTCTTTTACGAGACCGATCTCAAGTTGAGGCTCGAAAAGCGCCTGCCGAAGCTCGACTCAATCGTCTTTCACGAAAAGCTCGGGACGCAGGGCGAACGGGTGAAGCGCATCGCGGCGCTCGCAAAGGAGCTTGCGCCGCTGGTCGGCGCCGACGCCTTTCTCGCTGAACGCGCGGCGACGCTCTGCAAGGCCGATCTCGTTTCCGAAATGGTCGGCGAGTTCCCCGAACTGCAGGGGCTAATGGGCCGCTATTACGCAGCCGCGCAAGGCGAAGACGCCAGCGTCGCCGCGGCGATCGAGGAACATTACAAGCCGCAGGGGCCGAACGACCGCATCCCGACCGATCCAGTCTCAATCGCTGTGGCGCTCGCTGACAAGCTCGACACGCTTGTGGGTTTCTGGGCGATCGATGAAAAGCCGACGGGCAGCAAGGACCCTTACGCGTTGCGCAGAGCGGCGCTTGGCGTGATCCGGCTTGTGCTGGAGAACGAGTTGCGGTTGCCGCTTCATGGCGTCATGGCCGGGCTTGTCCCGGCCATCCACGGGCGATGCGAGGGCGTGGATGCCCGGACCAAGTCCGGGCATGACGTCGCGGCGGACCTCCTCGAATTTTTCATCGATCGCCTGAAGGTCTACTTGCGCGACAAGGGGGCGCGATACGATCTGATAGATGCGGCGCTTGGGGCTCTGCCCTCATCCGATCCGGCTTCGCCAGAGTGCGTTCTCCCGCCAGCGGGAGAAGGGAATCCGCCGCTACAGGACGATCTGCTGATGATCACGCGCAAAGTCGAAGCGCTCGACAAATTCCTCTCAACCGACGACGGAAAGAACCTGCTCGCCGGCTTCCGCCGCGCCGTCAATATTCTCAAGATCGAGGAGAAGAAGGACGGGCCGGACGCCTATGCGCAGCGCCACGCGCCGAATCTGCGCATCGAGCCGCAGGAGCACAAGCTCGCCGCGGCGATCGCCCGCGCGCGCGAAGAGACTGCGGAACATCTCAAGACGGAAGATTTCGCCGGCGCCATGCGCGCGCTCTCAAAGCTTCGCGCGCCGGTCGACGCCTTCTTCGACGATGTGACGGTCAACGCCGAGAACGCCGATCTGCGCTTGAATCGCCTGCGCCTTCTCGCCGAGTTGCGTCGCGTGATGATGGGCGTCGCCGATTTCGGCAAGATCGCGGGTGAGGCGGCGGTGTAGGACTGCGATGCAAGCGGAAGGCGCGAGCGTTTACATCTTGCTCTGCGCCGATGGCAGTTATTACACCGGTCTGACGCGAAAAGCGGTCGAGACCCGCGTCAGCGAACACAATCTCGGGATTAACGCCGATTACACGATGCGGCGCCGGCCAGGGAAGCTGGTCTGGTCTGAATATTTTGAACTGCTGACGGATGCCATCGCGACTGAACGGCGCGTCAAGGGCTGGAGCCGTGGGAAAAAAGAGGCATTGATCCGCGGCGATTACGATGCGCTGCCTGCGCTCGCGGCGCGCCGCATCAAAAAGCAGTCCTCATCCTGAGGAGCGCCCGCAGGGCGCGTCTCGAAGGACGAGGACTGCGCCTTCAGAATTTTGCGGATCGCGACGACGAGCGCAGCTGCTCGTTTTCGGCAACGGCCCCTCGCCCTTCGAGACGCCTGCTAGCGCAGGCTCCTCAGGATGAGGGGCCTTAGTTGCGCGGCTGATAGAGATTGAATGGCGCCTACCATTCGCGACCTCAAAGCGTCCATCAGCAGTCCTCATCCTGAGGAGCCGCCGAAGGCGGCGTCTCGAAGGACGAGGGCTGCGCTTTTCCGCTCGCAGCCTCACACTTAACTACACCCCGTCGTCGCGCCGCAGGTCTCGCACTTCAGACAGGTGCCGTTGCGCACCAGCGTGAAATTGGCGCATTCAGGACAGGCCTCGCCGACATAGCCCTTCATGCGCGCTTCGGCGCGTTTCTCGGCGACGCCATGCACCGTCTTCGTCGGTTCGGTCCAGCCAAGCGACGACAGCGCCTCCGCCTCGCGCACGGCCTCCGGCGTCGGCTCCGATCTCAGGGCGACAGCGCCGCCGATGTTTCGAGCGGCGCCATGAGCTTCGCCGCCTTGCACCACCATCAGCCTGTCGGTCTTGGAGCGTAAGAGGCCGCGCGAGACGACGGAGTTCGTTTCCGGCGCCTTGCCTTCATGCTGACCCTTGCCGAGCACGTCATGGCCGATGTCGTCGGGCGAGACATGCGCGAGATCGTTGCGGCCGAGATAGGAGACCGCAAGTTCGCGGAACACATAGTCGAGGATCGACGTCGCGTTCTTGATTGCGTCATTGCCCTGCACCGGCCCCGCTGGCTCGAAGCGCGTGAAGGTGAAGGCGTCGACATATTCTTCGAGCGGCACGCCATATTGCAGGCCGAGCGAAATCGCGATGGCGAAATTGTTCATCAACGAGCGGAAGGCCGCGCCTTCCTTATGCATGTCGATGAAGATTTCGCCCAACCGTCCGTCTTCATATTCGCCGGTGCGCAGATAGACCTTGTGGCCGCCGACCGACGCCTTCTGCGTATAGCCCTTGCGGCGATCCGGCAGCTTCTCGCGCTCGCGGATCACCTGATGCACAACGCGCTCGACGATGCGTTCGGCGATCGCCGCGGCGCGCGCTGGCATAGTGGCGGTCGCGATTTCCTCGACGACGTCCATCGCGTCGATATCGTCGTCGCCGGCGATGAGCTGCGCCGAGAGCGGCTGCGAGAGCTTGGAGCCGTCGCGATAGAGCGCATTGGCCTTGAGGCCGAGGCGCCATGACAGCAGATAGGCCTGTTCGCAATCCTCGATCGACGCGTCATTTGGCATGTTGATCGTCTTGCTGATCGCGCCCGAAATGAAGGGCTGCGCCGCCGCCATCATGCGGATATGCGACTCGACCGAGAGATAGCGCTTGCCCGTGCGTCCGCAGGGATTGGCGCAGTCGAACACCGGATAGTGTTCGCGCTTGAGGTACGGCGCGCCTTCGAGCGTCATCGCGCCGCAGACGTGAATATTCGCCGCTTCGATCTCTGACTTGGCGAAGCCGAGATGGGTCAGGAGATCGAAATTCTTGTCGTCGAGCGCGGCCGCCGGAACTTTCAGAGTCTCGGTGAGGAAGTCGGGCCCAAGCGTCCATTTGTTGAAGACGAATTTGATGTCGAAGGCGGAAGGCAGCGCCGCCTCAATGGCGGCAATCTTCTCGTCGGTGAAGCCACGCGCGCGCAGGCTCGCGGTGTTGATCGCCGGCGCATTGGAGAGCGAGGCGTGGCCGACGGCATAGGCTTCGATCTCGGCGATCTCGCTCTCGCGATAGCCGAGCGCGCGCAGTCCTTCCGGCACGGCGCGGTTGACGATCTTGAGATAGCCGCCGCCGGCGAGCTTCTTGAATTTAACGAGCGCGAAATCGGGTTCGATGCCGGTCGTATCGCAATCCATCACAAGGCCGATCGTGCCGGTCGGCGCGACGACGGTGACCTGCGCATTGCGATAGCCATAGAGCTCGCCTTGCGCGAGCGCTTTGTCCCATGCGGCGCCGGCGCGCTCGATCAAAAGCTGATCGGGGCAGGCCGCCTTGTCGAGCGGCACGGGTACAATTGCGAGCTGCTCATAGCCGACGCGTTCGCCATGCGCGGCGCGGCGATGATTGCGGATGACGCGCAGCATCGCTTCGCGATTTTCCATGAAGCGCGCAAAGGGTCCGCGCTCCTTGGCCATCTCGGCGGAAGTCGCGTAGCAGACGCCGGTCATGATCGCAGAAAGCGCGCCGGCGATGGCGCGGCCCGCCTCGCTGTCGTAAGCGACGCCCGACGACATCAAGAGGCCGCCGACATTGGCGAAGCCCAGCCCCAACGTGCGGTAGTCGTAAGAGAGCTGCGCGATTTCCTTTGAGGGGAACTGCGCCATCAGCACCGAGATTTCGAGCACGATGGTCCACAGCCGCACGGCGTGCTCGTAAGAGTCGATGTCGATGCGCTTAGTCTCGAGGTCGCGGAACTGCAGTAGGTTCAAGGACGCGAGGTTACAGGCCGTGTCGTCGAGGAACATATATTCCGAGCACGGATTGGATGCGCGGATGGGACCGCCCGCAGGACAGGTGTGCCAGTCGTTGATGGTTGTGTGGAACTGAATGCCAGGATCGGCGGAGGCCCAGGCGGCGTAACCGATCTTCTCCCATAGGTCGCGGGCTTTCAGCGTTTTCGCTACTTTGCCGTCGAGCCGCTTGATGAGAGTCCAGTCACCGTCCTTCTCGACCGCCTGCAGGAACTCATCCGTGACGCGCACGGAATTGTTGGAGTTCTGGCCCGAGACGGTGAGATAGGCTTCGCTGTCCCAGTCCGTGTCATAAGTGTCGAACTGGATGTCCTTATAGCCCTGCTTGGCGAATTGAATGACGCGCTTGATGTAATTGTCCGGCACTTCATTGCGGCGCGCGAGTTTGATCTCGCGTTTCAGCGCCGGATTGATCTCGGGATTGAAGCAGTCGTCGCCGGGGCCTTCGCAGTTCACGCAGGCGCGCATGATCGCTTTAAGGTGCTTCTTGACGATCTTCGAGCCCGCGACGAGCGAGGCGACCTTCTCCTCCTCCTTCACCTTCCAGTCGATGAATTGCTCGACGTCCGGATGATCGATGTCGACGACGACCATTTTCGCCGCGCGCCGCGTCGTGCCGCCGGATTTGATCGCGCCAGCCGCGCGGTCGCCGATCTTGAGGAAGGACATCAGGCCCGAAGAGGAGCCGCCGCCCGAAAGCTTCTCCTTCTCGCCGCGCAGCTTCGAGAAATTGGTGCCGGTGCCCGAGCCATATTTGAACAGCCGCGCCTCGCGCACCCAGAGGTCCATGATGCCGCCGTCATTGACGAGATCGTCGGCGATCGACTGGATGAAGCAGGCGTGCGGCTGCGGATGCTCATAGGCCGATTTCGACTTCACCATCTTGCCATTGGCGTAGTCGACATAGAAATGGCCCTGGCTCGGCCCGTCGACGCCGTAAGCCCAGTGCAGGCCGGTGTTGAACCATTGCGGGGAATTCGGCGCCGCCATCTGCATGGCGAGCATGTAGCGAAGCTCGTCCTCGAAGGCCTGAGCATCCTCTTCCGTGTCGAAGTAGCCGCCTTTCCAGCCCCAATAGGTCCAGGCGCCGGCGAGACGGTCGAAAACCTGCTTGGCGGAGGTCTCGGAGCCGTTGCGCTGGTCCTTGGGCAATTCCGACAGCGCCTCCGTATCGGCGACGGAGCGCCACAGGAAGGAGGGAACGGCGTTCTCCTCGACGCGCTTCAAGCGCGCCGGCACGCCGGCCTTGCGGAAATATTTTTGCGCCAGAACGTCGGCGGCGACCTGACTCCACTGGTTCGGGACGTCGATATTGTCGAGGGAAAAGACGATTGAGCCGTCGGGATTGCGAATCTCGCTCTTTGTCGTGCGGAACGGGATGTTCGCATAAGGAGATTCGCCCGCCTTGGTGTAGCGCCGGTCAATTTTCATCGTTCCATCCCCTCAAAGCGCAGGCGTCCGCCCGCGCGCAGCCGTTCGCCGGCCCGCGACGCCGTCAGATAGTTGCAATACGCAGGACGCGTGCGCCCCGTCGCGACGCTGGGCGCCGCCGCTGGGACGAGACCACGCAGATAACTAGAAAGCGCGCTGACGCTTCGCTCGCGCTTGTTGCGTTTGAACGTCTGTAGGAGCGTTCTTCGCCGCGTCATCGCAGCTCCTAAGCTGTGCGAGTCTTCCGCCTGCGTCAACAAGATATTGTGGTGGGTATTAAAAATTCGACAATATGTGGAAAATTTAGTGGATGTTGGGGAAAATTCCAGCCCGCGAACGGCTAGCGTCGGCCATCTCGCGAGATTCGGCAAGCGCGACGTTTGTGGCCCGCGCCTCGGCGCGTCCCGAGGATACTGTGGCTCGCGATTAGCCCGTTCACAAACGCCGGCCCCTCGCCCTTCGAGACGGCCTCACCGATCTCGGGTTTACCCGAGATCGGCATTTGAAGCCCAAGTCGGGCGAACCCGACTTGGGTGCGGCCTCCTCAGGATGAGGGGCCTGGTTTACGCCGGATTGATCCTCTCGAAGGCGTCAGTAAGCAGTCCTCATCCTGAGGAGCCGCCGTAAGCGGCGTCTCGAAGGACGAGGACTGCTTGGCTACTTGCACGCCCCTGGAGACGCTTGCAGCAAGAAATCGCGATTCTCCGGGTCGGTCGGGCTCAGATAAAGAAATGGCCCCACGTCGGAACCCGTCTGCGGCAGCTCCAACGTCTCCAGCACGGTAACGACCAACGCTCCGCCCGGACGCGGCGCGATGCGGAAGCGACCCGAATGCGCGTCGTCGATCCGGCAATCGCGAACGCCTGGCGCCTTCGTCTTGCAGACACGCGTCTCGGCGGCTGAATCTGACCCGTTGCAGACGAGGCCGTCGGCCTCGGACCAGCAGGCGCCAAGCGAGTCAAAGCTCTTCTTCTGTTTTCCCGTCCATATCTGCAGGAGCGCGTCGGCGATGGGCGGCTTTGCGCCGCCTTCCGACGGCGACACCGAAGTCGGCGCAATCTTTAAGCGCACATGGCGCACGATCTGACGGCGATGCGCGCCAAGATGCGCTTCGTCATAGATTCGCTCATAGCAGCCGGCGAGCGGCGTCTCGGCGCTCGCTTGCGTTGCGGCGAGACAGATCGCCGCTGCGGCGGCGCGTCGCGAACTTCTCATCATGATCGCTCTCGTTGACCCCCTTCGCCTTGTAAGAGTTCGAGCGTGAAGCGCAACTCGGGCGGCGCAGGAGCAATCGTCTCGTCACAAAAGCTTCGCCTCTCCGTGATCTTCAATCAGATGGATCGATGCGGAGCGAGTCGCACATGTGGACGGTTAACGCGGATTTCGGTCAGACGATCTTCGCCCTCGTCAATTTTCCGCAAACTGCTTCGAAAAGACCGAAAGAGACCAAAAAAGCGCTCAGCGAAACGCTTGGCCGTTTGGGCGCGCTCGAAGTGCGACTCGCGCGTGGCAAGAGGGAAGTGCGCAAGGCTCAGCGCCTGCGCTACCAGGTCTTTTACAAAGAAGGCGGCGCCATTCCCGACGCCCGCACGGCCTTCACCCGCCGAGACGTCGACCGGTTCGACAAATTCTGCGATCATCTCATCGTCATTGATCATGCGGCGCAGACCCGCCTTGGCAAGATCAGGCCAAAAATCGTCGGCGTCTATCGGCTGATGCGCGACGACATGGCGCGGAAGGCCGGCGGCTTCTATTCCGAAAGCGAATATGACCTCGCCCCGCTCCTCGCGCGTCACGCTGGCATGCGCGCGCTGGAGCTCGGGCGTTCCTGCGTGCTCGCCCCCTATCGCAGCAAGCGCACGATCGAACTTCTCTGGCGTGGGCTTCTCGCCTATGTGCGGGCGCATGACATCGACGTGATGTTCGGCTGCGCAAGCCTGCACGGCGCCAATCCGCTCGCCCATGCGCAGGCGTTAAGCTATCTCGCGCATTACGCGCCAGCGGAAGAAGAGTGGCGCGTCAGCGCGCGAGAAGAACTGCATACGCCGATGCGGATGCTCGCGCACGACGCCTTCGATCCACGGAAGGCGCGCGACGCGCTCTCGCCGCTGATCAAGGGCTATTTGCGGCTCGGCGCGCGTTTCGGCGACGGCGCCGTCGTCGACCGCAAATTCAACACGACCGATGTTTTCGTGGTGATGCCCGTCGCTGAAATTGACGCGCGCTATATCGAATTTTTTGGCGGCGCAACTCACCGCCGCGCGGCATAGCGCCTCCTGTCATTCCCGACGCGCGAAGCGCAAGCGGGAATCCAGCACAGAATCAAATATTCGTGACGCAGCCCTGAAGTCCCGATCAGGCCTTCGGCCTGTCGGGAGTGACAGCCGCAAATCGAAACGGCTCCTCGTCCTTCGAGACGCCGCCTGCGGCGCCTCCTCATCCTGGAGATCTTTGCATGGAAAGCGGTTTTGGCGCGAGTAGCGTGTTTTGGGTCGATTTGATTGCTTTTTAAGGTCGGTTTGAGTGCGGGCGGCTGCATGCGCCTTGTCGCCGGGACGCTCTTCTGGCGTCGCCAAGGCGCTCACGGCGCGGCGAGGACGCGCCAGCGACGCAGATTGAAGGCGAGGCAGAAGAGGATGAGATCGGCGGCGTTGCGCAATTGCGTAAAGGCGCGCATGCGGCCAAGCCGATAACTTCGCTTCATCGTGCCGAACAGACTTTCGACCGCGCGTCGCTTGAGCGACAGTTGGTGATTGCGCAGGACCTCCGCCGCGGTCAGCGGCCGGCCGCGCTTTCTGCGCATGAGACCGTCGCCCAATCCGCGGCGCGCCAGCTCTGCGCGCAATCCGTCGCTGTCGTAGCCGCGGTCCGCATAGACGACCCCGGCCGCATGATCGAGAAGCTGCGGCGCCGCCACGACGTCTTGCACATTGGCGGGCGTCACCTTCATGTCGCGCACGAGACCCGAGCCGGCGTCGACGGCGACATGCATCTTATAGCCGAAGGCGAAACGGCCGCGTTCATTGGTTGTGCCGAACCGCGCCGCCTTGTCCGTCGCGCTGGTCTTGCCTTCCTCCATGCGCGGACGACGCGCGGCGCTCGTCACCAGCGTCGCGTCGATCAGGGTTCCTTGCCTGACCATCAGGCCGGCCGCCGCGATCTGGCGATTGGCTTCGGCAAGCAGTTTGTCGAGCAGATCGTGGGCGCCAAGCTTCTCGCGAAATCGCCAGATGGTCGAGTGATCCGGCGTCGGATCGCCGAGCGATAGACCAACAAAGGTCATGAAACTCAGGCGATCGGCCAACGCCGTCTCCATCTCCGGGTCAGACAGGCCATGCCAGCGCTGCAAGAGCAGCGCCTTGAACATGACGAGCGCCGGATAGGACGGCTCGCCTCTCGCCGAAACGGGAAGCGCGCTCAAAAGCTTCTCGAACGGCGACCAGTCGACCAGCCCCGCAATCTCAGTCAGAGCAGAAGGCCGGGACTGTCGACGCTGCGCGACCAGGCCATCAACAAAATCAAGCCGCCCCACCCGACGCTTCGGCATGATCTCCTCCCGCACTCCGGCAGGAGTGAATCACGCCGCCCGATTCGTGCAAAGGTCTCCAGGATGAGGGCCTTAGTACGAGAGCCCGGCGCCGCTCACACATCCAGATTGGCGACGCTGAGCGCATTCTCCTGAATGAATTCGCGCCGGGGCTCCACCACGTCGCCCATCAGCTTGACGAAAATATCGTCGGCTTCGGCGGCTTCCTTCACCTTCACCTGCAGCAGCGAACGCGCCTCACGATCGAGAGTCGTCTCCCAGAGCTGCTCGGCGTTCATTTCGCCGAGGCCCTTGTAACGCTGAAGCGTCAGGCCCTTGCGGCCGACGGCGTTCATCGCGTCGTAAAGCGCGAGCGGCCCTGAAAGCGAAGCTTCGTCGCCGCGCCGGATCAGAGTCGCCGGCCCAGCGAAAATTTCGCGCAGACTTTCGGCGCGTTCATGGAGCTTGCGCGCCTCGCTTGAATTCAAAAGCGAGGCGTCGAGCGTCACGGCATGCGTGACGCCGCGCAGCGTGCGCTTGAAGACATATTCGAGACTTTGGCCGCCATCGCGAACCTCGCCCGACCAACCGCGCTCGGTCTCTTCAGAAATCGCATCAAGCCGGTGCGCAACTTCGGTTGCAAAGCGCTTCGCCGCCGCTTCGTCAGTCTGCGGCGTCAGATCGCCGGCCATCGCGGCCTGTTCGACGACAGCGCGGTCGTAGCGCGAATGCAGGCTCAGCATCACATTGCGGAAGCCGCGGGCGTCCTCGAGGACTTTGCGCAGATCCGCGCCGGCGCGATCCTCGGAGCCCGTGCGCAGAACGGCGCCGTCGAGCAGGCTTTCGATCAGATAATCCTCAAGCGCGCGCTCGTCTTTGAGATATTGCGTCGACTTGCCGCGCGTCACCTTGTAGAGCGGCGCCTGCGCGATGAAGACATGACCGCGCTCGATTAATTCCGGCATCTGCCGATAGAAGAAAGTCAGGATCAGCGTGCGGATGTGGGCGCCGTCGACGTCGGCGTCGGTCATGATGATGATCTTGTGGTAGCGCAGCTTGTCGGCGTTGAATTCGTCACGGCCGACGCCTGTGCCGAGCGCGGTGATCAGCGTGCCGATCTGCTCGGACGATAGCATCTTGTCGAAACGCGCGCGTTCGACATTAAGGATTTTGCCGCGTAGCGGCAGCACCGCCTGAAACTCGCGATTGCGGCCCTGTTTTGCCGTGCCGCCGGCCGAGTCGCCCTCGACGATGAAGAGTTCGGACTTTGCCGGATCGCGCTCCTGGCAGTCGGCGAGCTTGCCGGGAAGATTGGCGATGTCGAGCGCGCCCTTGCGGCGCGTCAGCTCGCGCGCCTTGCGCGCCGCTTCGCGCGCGGCCGCCGCCTCGACGACCTTGGAGACGACGTTCTTGGCTTCGGCGGGATGTTCTTCGAGCCATTGGCCGAGCATCTCGTTGACGACGTTCTCGACCGCGGGCCGCACCTCCGAGGAGACGAGCTTGTCCTTCGTCTGCGAGGAGAATTTCGGGTCCGGCACTTTCACCGACAGAACGCAGGTTAAGCCCTCGCGGCAGTCGTCGCCGGCGAGATCGACCTTCTCGCGCTTGGCGAGGCCCGAGGATTCGGCGTAGCCGGTGATCTGGCGGGTCAGCGCGCCGCGGAAACCCGCGAGATGCGTGCCGCCGTCGCGCTGCGGAATGTTGTTGGTGAAGGCCAGCACATTCTCGTGATAGCTGTCGTTCCACCACAGCGCGACTTCGACGCTGATGTGTTCGCGCTGGCCGTGAATGAGAATCGGCGCGGAGACGAGCGGCGTTTTGGCGCGATCGAGCCAGCGGACGAAAGCCTCAAGCCCGCCTTCGTAAAAAAGCTCTTCGCGTTTGACTTCGGCGTGGCGCGCGTCGGTCAGAACGATGCGCACGCCGGAATTGAGGAAAGCGAGTTCGCGCAGACGATGCTCGATCGTCGCATAGTCGAACTCGGTCATCGTGAAGGTCACAGGCGAGGGCAAGAAGGTCACTTCAGTGCCGCGCTTGGCCTTGCCGTTCTCGACCGGCGCGTCGCCGACGACAGCGAGCGGCGCGACCGCGTCGCCGTTGGAGAACTCCATGAAATGCTCGCGCCCATCCTGCCAGATGCGCAGCTTCAGCCAAACGGAGAGCGCGTTGACGACGGAGACGCCGACGCCGTGCAGGCCGCCGGAGACCTTGTAGGAATTCTGGTCGAATTTACCGCCGGCGTGGAGCTGGGTCATGATGACCTCGGCGGCCGAGACGCCTTCCTCCTTGTGGATGCCGGTCGGAACGCCGCGGCCGTTGTCCGTCACCGTGCAGGAGCCGTCGGCGTTGAGCGTCACGGCGACATCGGTCGCATGGCCGGCGAGCGCCTCGTCGATGGCGTTGTCAACGACCTCATAGACCATGTGATGGAGGCCGGTGCCGTCGTCGGTGTCGCCGATATACATGCCAGGGCGCTTGCGCACGGCGTCGAGGCCGCGCAGCACGCGAATGGAGTCGGCGCCATAGGCGTTGGGATCGCCGGCCGGGCTTTCGGCGTCGTCGTTGCTCATAATTTCCGTGGTTTCGAGGGGGCGAAAAATCGCATGATTCGTAGCTAGAACAATATACTGCGAAGGGCGGCTGGATGCACGAAAAAAGGCGGCGCCATGCGCCTTTTTCTACCCTTTCGAATCAATCGGATAGGTCCAATTCGACGATTCGCGCGTCAGTGGTATCCTTCCTCGGCGAGCACTTGGCGGACCGCGGCTCGCGACTTCATGCGCTGGTAGTGCGCAGCGCAGTTCGGCGGCAGCGTCATGCCCGTCTTGTCGGCCCAGAATTCGACATAGAACAGGGCCGCGTCGGCGATGGAGAAGTCGCCCGCCACATAGTCGCGGCCGGCGAGTTCGGCGTTCACTGTTTGAAAGGCCGCCTCAGCGATGGCGCGCCCATCGGCGACGATCTGCTCCCGCGCGTCGCCATAGCGCTCTGGCGTGAAGACGCGGCGAAAACCTTCGCCGTGGATGTGGCCGGTGCAGAAAACGAGCATCGCGAACGCTTCTTGCGCCCGTGTGGGGTCGGAGGGCAGTAGCTTCCGCCGTGGGTAGGTCTGCGCCAGCCACGTCGCGATGCTGACGAAATCCGTCAGCGCCGTGCCATCGTCGCGCACGAGCGTCGGGATCGTGCCATGGGGATTGATCGCCAGATATTCCGGCTTCAAATGGTCGCCGCGCGGCAGATTGAGCACATAGGCTTCGAAAACAAGGCCGATCTCTTCGAGTAGGATGTGAATGCCGGTCGAACAGGAGCCCGGCGTCATGTAGAATTTCATTGATGCCTCTGGAGGGTTGCGCAGCCGTTGCAACCCCGGCGCCACCGCGCGGCGCCATCGTCGAGGTCCGGGCGGTCGCTAAGCAGAGGTTATTCGTCCGGGAGTCACGAGCAGAAGCTCAGCGCGACCCCGCAAGGGCTCAAACAGCGCGGGGTCGGCGCCGGTCATCCAGACCTGTCCGCCAAGCGCCTGCAGTTCGTCGTAGAGCGCCTCGCGGCGCTTCACGTCGAAATGCGCCGCGACCTCATCGAGCAGGAGGATCGGCGCCTGGCCGGTCATCGCATCGACCAGCTTGGCGTGCGCCAGCGTGAGCCCCATCAGCAGCGCCTTCTGCTCGCCGGTCGAACAGGCGCGCGCCGCTTCATTCTTGGGACCATGCCGCACGGCCAGGTCGCTCGCCTGCGGACCGATCAGCGTGCGTCCGGCGGCGGCGTCGCGGCGGCGCGACGCCGCGAGTTCGCCGCGATACCATTCTTCGACGACGAGCGCAGGCTCAAGCCCAAGGCGCTGCTCTAGCTCGCCTTCGATCGTCACGTCCGCCCAGGGAAACGACGAAGCGTCGTCGCGGCCTGCGGCGATCAGCGCAGCAAGCCGCGAGACGGTCTCGCGTCTGGCGGCGGCTACCGCAACGCCAAGCGCAGCGATTTCCTGTTCTGCGGCGTCGAGCCAGCGCCGGTCTGAAACGCCTTCTTCGAGAAGCCGGTTTCGATTGCGCAGCGCACGCTCCAGCCTATTGGCCCGCGCGCCGTGCTCGGCGTCGACGCCGAGCGCCAGCCGGTCCAAAAAGCGTCGGCGCTCGCCCGCGGGCCCCGAAAACAGCCCATCCATCGCTGGGGTGAGCCAGAGCACGCGTACGTAATCGGCAAAGGCGCGCGCAGACGTCGCAGGCTCGCGATCGATACGGAAAAGCCGCTCGCCCGACGCTGTCAGCCCATGACCGAGCTGCGTCGTCGCGCCATCGATCTCGACTTCGATCGAGCCGGCGAAACCGCCGGGACCGCCGCGTCTTGCGCATTCGGCAAGCTCCGCGCGACGCAGGCCGCGGCCGGGCGAGAACAACGACAAGGCTTCGAGCAAATTGGTTTTGCCGGCTCCATTCTCTCCAAAGAGCGCAATCATCGCTGACTCGAACCGGCAGTCGAGCGCCGCATAAGATCGGAAATCGCCAAGCGTCAGACGGCGCACGCGCGGCGCGCTCTTGATCGCGACCGCCATTATGACACTGTCCCGCCGAAGCGATGCGGCGCGCGCGCGCGGACGATCATTGTGGCCTGGAAACGCGGCGGCCCGGCGAGAGGATGGCGTAGCTGTGAGGCCCGGTGTAGGACGTCATGACGGCTTCGATCAAAGGTTCGTCCGAACCTTCAACGCTCGACCAATCGACTGTGAAACTCGCGCCCGTTCCGCCGCGAACGTCATCTTGCGCAATGATCACCTGCAGAGAGGCATAGGGCTTCAGATAAAGGGGCTCGGTCAAGTAGCTTTCAATCAATTGCCCCGAGCCGCTGCGATATTCGATCTTGTCGATCGCAAGAATGTTCGTCGCCGAGGCGTTATGAATAGAGAGCGCGCCGGAGAAGTTCAGCCGCGTCACGCCGCCTTGCCCAATGAGCGTCGAGTGCAGCGGAATGAACGTGCGTCCGCGAATGGCGAGTCTTTCCGCCGGGGCGGATGTCGTGGCGTCGGGGCTGACGATGACAGGCTGAGCCGGAGATAAGGGCCGGGCTGCGCATTCGGTTGCGAAGGCGATCAAGACGAGAGCGAGCGCAAGAACACGCGGGCAAAGGCTAAGCGGCGCTGCGCGCATCATTTCTTTCCGTGTGACATAGGCTGGGCGCCGGGCGGCCCGGCGCACACTACCATTGCGCCGCGAAAGGTCTAATCGAATGTCTTTCGCCGCCAAGGCGGACCGTGGGGCCTGCGCGACGACGCGTCGCATGCCGGCAAGTTGTCACAGTCTCGCAAAGCGGGACCCACGCGACAAAATTC
>VGDT01000017.1 GCA_016869595.1 Alphaproteobacteria bacterium | reverse complement strand
TAATTTTAGGCAATGGTGCCCAGGGGCGGAATCGAACCACCGACACTGCGATTTTCAGTCGCATGCTCTACCAACTGAGCTACCTGGGCGCGCGCGAACGCGATATGTCGGGGGCTTATAGGAAGCGCGCCGCCCCTTGTCCAGACCCCACGCGCGGCTGATCCGGCGCGCTCACAGGCGGTTGTCCCACCAAATGACGCGGCCGACGATCTTGAGGCGCTTGATCTCGGGCCCGCGCAGGATTTCCGGTTCATAGGCGGCGTTGTCGCTCAAGATGAGGATTTCGCCCGAGGCCAGGCGACGCAGCCGCTTCACTCTTTGATCGGCTCCCTGCAAAAAAACAAAGATATCGGCGTTGTCCCGATCGCTTTTGAGCTTGGCGGTTTTTGGCTGCAGCTCATTTTCGCTTTCGTTGACGAGCAACAGGGCGCTGTTCTCGAAGGTCGGCGACATGCTATCGCCCGACGCGCGCATGAAACTCACCTTGGCGCCCGGGGAAGCGAGCTTGTGCAGCATCCAAACAGGAAACGGCAGTGATTTTTCAATCGCCACAATATGATTGATCTCTCCCGCGCCAGCGGCCGCGCGTGCGTCGAGGCTGCGAATATGCACGAGGCTCACGTCCGGCTTCGAACGCTCGCCCGTCCTCACCGCCGGCGCTGGCTCGTCATCGAGCCCGAGCAAATAGCTCATCGAGATATTGAGTTTCGTCGACAGGGCGAGGAGCAAGGCCGAGCCCGGCTCATTGGCGCCGCGCGCCACGCGCGCCAGCGTGCTTTCAGGAATGTCGAGATCTTCCGCGGCTTCGCGGTACGATTTGTATTTCGCCAGCAAACCTTTGAGACGGCGCGCGAATTCAACCAAATTTGGGTCTTTCCGGCCCTTCATGCGCTTCGACGAACTAATAATGGTTGACAATCGCAGGCGCCGCTGTATGATCCGATCAAATTTGGTCGATGGATTGGCGGCTGCTGCATGAATGCCCTTTCGGTTGAGGCAATGCGAGGGCCCCGTGCGAGTCGCGTGGCCATCACTTGTCGCGAAACACATGCGAAGGGCAAATCTGCCGCTGAAATTCGACCCTCTTTCGCGCTACCCGCCGTCGCCATCCTGCTCGACAGACTCACCAATTCTGTCTCCACACGAGTTCCCACCGTCAACCGTATCTCGCGCAGTCGCGGTCCGTCCAGACCTCCTCGCCCCTGAAGCAAGGGGTCGCCAGCCAATATCGATCGAAGGTTTTTCGCTTCATTTTTCCGAATCGCCGGAACCAATGTTCTTCAAGCCGGAGGCTCAATGTCAGATCGCCGCAAAAGCGAGGTCGTCATTACTTTGACAGCCGTGCTCAATCTTTATGGCGACAGCGCACTCGACGAGATTATCGACGCCTTTGCCCTCGCGCTTGAAGAGAGCGATCCTGTTGAACGCCGACGTCGCTTGGCTCGCGCATTGCTTCGCATCATCACCGCGAGAGTTGAGGCTCAGAGGAGACGCCTTGGAGAGGAGACAGGCGATTAAGTCTTAGACCGCCGCTTCTTTGACCGTCGCTTCTTTCACGCCCTTCCGGCGCCCTTGCCGGCGCGCCGCCCTTCCCCTAAACCCGCCTGCGAAATCGGAGGCGAGATGAGCAGCATCAAAAGGATTGGCGCGGGACCGCGCATGAGCCAGGCGGTCGTTCGCGGCAACGCGGTCTATACGGCCGGACAGGTGGCGGATAAGACGAAGGGAGGATCGGTCGCCGATCAGACCCGCGAAATTCTCGCGCAGATCGACGCGCTTCTCGCCGAAGCCGGCAGCGCGAAGGCGAATATCCTGTCGGCGACAATCTATCTTGCCGATATCTCGACTTTCGCAGAGATGAACAGCGTCTGGGATGAATGGGTCGACAAGGCCAATCCGCCCGCGCGCGCCACCGTCGAAGCAAAGCTTGTATCGCCGGCCTATAAGGTTGAAATCGCGGTCATCGCGGCGCTCTAGCGCATTTTACGCCGAAGTGGACGCCGGTTCGGCATTGAAAATGCGCCCTTAGAGCAGGTTCCGAAAAAGTTGACAGACTTTTTCGATGAGAACCTGCTCTAAGGTTTTTGATTTTGAGCGATTCCTTATCGATCACATGATTCCATGTGATCGGGAAGCGCTCTAAAGACGGAGCGCATTCATAAATGCGCTCCGGCGCCGCTCAGCGGATTCTCTGGATCAAAGGCGTAGCGGACTGTTTCGAATCGCATGCCATGCGCGTCGATGAGCAACAGGCGGCCAACCAGTCCCTCGCCGAAGCCGACGATCTCGCGCACGACTTCAAGCGCCATCATCGCGCCGACGACGCCTGCAAGCGCGCCGAGAACGCCTGCCTCTTCGCAGGTCGGGATTTCGCCTGCCTGAGGCGGCGTCGGAAATAGACAGCGATAGGTTGGGTTCGGCCCCTCGGGGCCGCGTTCGAACGGGCGCAGCGTCGTCAGCGATGCATCGAACCCCCCGAGCGCGGCGGTGACAAGCGGCTTTTTTTCATAAAAGCAGGCGTCAGAGACGACATAGCGCGTCGCGAAATTATCCGAACCATCGGCCACGACGTCATAGCGCGCGATCATCGCTCGCGCATTCGCCGCGTCGAGTCGCAGCGCGTGAAGCTCGACGGCGACGTGCGGATTGATGCGGGCGATCGCGTCCTGTGCGCTTTCGACCTTAGGGCGACCGACGTCATCCGTCGCGTGGATCACCTGGCGCTGCAAATTTGACAGTGACACGGCGTCGTCGTCGACGACCCCGAGCGCGCCGACGCCGGCGGCGGCGAGATATTGCAACAGCGGCGCACCCAACCCGCCCGCGCCGATCACGAGAACCCGCGCATTTTTGAGCTTGCTCTGCCCGGGCCCGCCAATGTCGCGCAGCACGAGATGCCTTGCGTAGCGTTCGATCTCTTCAGGCGAAAGGTTCAAAAGGCGCTCCGACGCCGCGCTCTGGATGCGGCGCGGGCGACCATAGCGGCTTCGTGCGCTCGTCTCCAGCTAAGGCGAATGTGGGCGCGGAAATGATGACGTTACGGTTGGACAGGTTGACGCTTTTTTGCCGAGCGTCGCTCTTCGGCAGACGGCGGGTTCGCAGCGCGCAGCGCCTCCAGGCCGACGCCGCCGAGGGCGGCCGCGCCGCGGGCGTAAGCGATGTTGTCGAGGAACTGCCGGGCGCAATTCTCCCAGGTGAAGGTCAGCGCATGGGCGCGCGCGGCATCGCGTTTAATGTCGAGCGCCGCCAGCGCCGCCGTCCGCAGATCTTCGTTCAACGCTCCCGCTCCGCTCGCGCCGATGACGTCGAGCGGTCCCATTACCGGATAGGCCGCGACCGGCAGTCCGCAGGCCATGGCTTCAAGCAGCACCATGCCGAAAGTGTCGGTGCGGCTCGGGAAGACGAACACATCCGAGGAGGCGTAGAGCGCCGCAAGTTCGGCGCTCGTCTTGACGCCAAGAAAGCGCGCCTGCGGAAATCGCGCTTCTAGGCCGACACGCGCCGGTCCGTCGCCGGCGACAAGCTTCGTGCCCGGCAAATCAAGCGACAGGAAGGCCTCTATGTTTTTCTCGACGGCGAGGCGCCCGGCGTAAAGGAAGATCGGCCGCGGATAAGGCAGTGGCGTCGCCGCATTCGGCGTAAACAGCGCGTGGTCAACGCCGCGCGACCAGCGCAGAATCCGACGAAATCCGCGCTCCGATAATTCGCGAGATAGGCTCGGCGTCGACACCATCACGCCGGCCCCGGCATTATGAAAGCGGCGAAGAGCCGCATAAGCGAGTCCGACAGGCAGTCCGAAACGCGCCTGTATATATTCAGGGAAACGCGTGTGGAAGCTCGTGGTGAAGCATCGGCGCTCCCGCAGCAACACGGCGCGGGTCACGAGCCCGATTGGTCCTTCCGTGGCGATATGGACATGATCATAGCCGTCTTCGAGCCGACGACGAACGGCGCGCGGCGAGGCGAGCGCCAGCGCGATCTCCGGATAGGTTGGCATTGGCAGCGAGTTGAAATCGCGCGGCGTCAGAAAGTCGATCTCGGCGCCGAGCGCGCGCGCTGATTCCGCCATGGTCTCGAGGGAGCGGACGACGCCATTGACCTGTGGACGCCAGGCGTCCGTCGCAACCAATATTCGCATTAAGCCGCCGCAGCTCTCTCGTTTTGCAAGACCTTCGCGCGCTCCGAGGCCTCGGCCGCCGCGCGTTCAGCCGCCGTATCGTGCCAACGCAGAATCTCGAATGTTCCGTCATTGTGTTCAGCGATCGCGGTGCAGCTTTCGACGAAATCTCCGGTATTGACGTAGAGCTTGCCGCCAATCGTCTTGATCGTCGCGTGATGGATATGCCCGCAGATGACGCCGTCGACATTGCGCCTAGCAGCCTCTGACGCCAGTGCGTTCTCGAAATCGCCGATGAAATTGACGGCGTTCTTGACCTTCAGTTTCGCCCAGGCCGACAGCGACCAATAGCCGACGCCAAACATGCGGCGCGCGCGGTTGAACCAAGTATTGACGACAATCGCAAAATCATAGGCCCAGTCGCCGAAGAAGGCGAGCCAGCGCGCGTTGCGCACGACGATGTCGAATTGATCGCCATGAATGACGAGCATGGTCTTGCCGTCGGCGGTCTCATGCAGCGCGTCCTCGACGACTTCGACGCCGCCGAAATTGAGCCCCGTATAATCACGGGCGAATTCATCGTGGTTGCCCGGCACATAGATGACGCGGGCCCCTTTTCTGGCCTTGCGCAGCAGCTTTTGTACGACGTCATTGTGCGCCTGCGGCCAGTACCAGCCGTTTTTTAGTCGCCAACCGTCGACGATGTCGCCGACGAGATAGAATGTGTCGGCGTCATTATGCTTGAGAAAATCGACCAGCAGTTCGGCCTGGGCGCCTCGCGCGCCGAGATGCAGATCGGACAAAAACAGCGTCCGATAGCGTTTAACTGCATGTTCGCTTGTTGGATCCGACATATGCGCCCTGCTGGAGCGCGCCGCTTGGGAGACATCCACCCTGGCGTTTCTGTCGAGCATGAGCCTGTTCGCCTCTCGCTTCGCCGCGTGGCTTGATTGACCAGATTCGCATCACAGCGAGATGACACGGCTTAGCCTCGACACGGCCGTCAGCGGCGCCGGGAAGCCGTCCGTTCGATATTTCGAACGAAATCGGATATCTTACCGGATCGATTCTGAACGGATGGGCGCGGTCAAAGCGCCAGGGATTATGGGCGTCGAGGGCCAGGACAAGCAGAAAATACTAGAGGCGGGGGCGCTGGCGCTTTCGGGTCAGCTTGGCGCGACCGTGCAGCGCCTCCGGAAGGCCTATAATCTGTCGCTTTCCGAACTCTCACAGCAGTCTGGCGTCGCCAAATCGATCATCAGTCAGATCGAACGCAATGAAACCAATCCGACGCTCGCGACGATCTGGCGCCTGGCGCAAGCTCTCGACGTCTCGATCGAGCGGGTGTTGCAGACGACGGAAGAAGAACCCTTCCTCGAGAAAACCAGCAAGGCCGACACGCCGATCCTCGTCTCCGACGACGGCAAGTGTCGGTTGGCGATCATCGGTTGGATCAAGACCGTCGAATGGCTGCAGTCCTATGAATTCGCCGCCGACCCTGGAGGGGTGCTGGAATCCGACGCGCATCAGCGCGGTTCGGTCGAAAGCCTATCCGTGCGCCAGGGCGAACTCGAGGTCGAAGTGGCGGGCGCAAAGTCGAGCGTCAAGGCGGGCGAAACCTTGCGTTATCGCTGCGACAAGCCCCATGTCATCCGCAATCTCGGAAAAACGCCGGCGCAGGCGACGATGGTCTGCATTCTGAAAGCGGCGGTAATGGAATGACGCTTGCCGCCGCAGGGCGTCAAAGCGCTGCGGCGGCCGATGGCGATGTCCGCTGTCAGGAATGCAGTTCGCCGACGTGTTTTTGCGAGTAGAGCTGGACGCCGAGCTGCTTGATCAACTCAAGCTGCGTCTCGAGGAAGTCGATGTGCCTTTCCTCGCTCTTGACCACGCCTTCGAACAGCTGCTCGGAAACGCGGTCATTGATTGAAAGGCAATAGGCCGCGGCTTCGAGATAGAGATCGCGGGCGTCGAGCTCGGTGGCGAGATCCGCCTTGATGATTTCCTCGACGGACTGGCCGATGCGCAATGGATCCAGCACCTGCATATTCGGGAAGCCTTCGAGGAACAGGATGCGTTCAGCGAAGTGATCCGCGTGATGCATCTCCTCGATCGATTCTTCTTTCCATTTCTTGGCGAGTTCGAGAAAGCCCCAATTGTGGAAGATTCGGTAATGCAGCCAGTACTGATTGACGGCCGTCAATTCTGCGCGCAATCCGCGATTAAGATACTCGATGACCTTCGCGTCACCGCGCATGTCCGCATCCTTTCCATGAAATAGACTTACGCCGCCAGTTCGTCGGCGCGACAGCCCTCACAATCGCCGTTCCCTGGGCAGTCATCCAGTCCTCTCGCGGCGTGCTGGTCGACGATGGCGACGATGCTGCGCACGCAGCGCCCACATTTCGCCTCGCAACCCATGTGCCGGAACACTGCTGCAACCGACGGCCGGTCGCTTCGTGGCCCGAGCGTATCGCGCACATCGCGGTCTGATAGGACGTTGCACGAACAGACGATCATTGCTTAGCCTAGTTTGGAAAGATTGCAAACTACTTTTGGAAAGGCTCGCAAACTTTCTTCTTTGGAAAGATTGCAAACTACCTTTCGTATCAGTAGGTTACACGATCTCCTATAGTTTGCCAACTCTCGCGTGTCAGCTTCCTGACAGAAGCGCGCCGTTGGGCTGTGAGTGGCAAGTAACGTGCCGGTTCATCAAACTCATTTTGGACCGATCGGCCTTGCGGCAAGAGTGAAGCAAAACAAGAGGAAGACAAAAAGAGCCGCGAACGGCGTCCGCGGCTCAGCATAGCTAGATTGATTCGTTCCTCTCAGTAGCCGGGGCCCCATCCTCCGCCCCATCCGCCGCCCCATCCGTAGCGCGGCCCCCAATACGGGCGTCCCCATCCTCCGCCCCAGCGCGGACCGCCCCAGCCGTAGCCATAACCGGGCCGCCACCAGCAGCGGTACGGCCCGCAGACCCAGCGCGTCTTCTCGATGTTTTGACCGTCCTGGGCCGGGAGCGCGCGATCGATCCCAGGCAGCGCAGAAGCCTCAGGCGCGAATGCGGCCGAGGCGAGAACGAAAACAAGCGCGGCGAAGGCAGGCTTGACTGGCCCTGATAGGGTTTTGACGGCTGCCGATTTCATGGAGCATCCTCCTCGTGAGACATCACGGAACCGATTTTCAAACTACGGCGTAGCCCGTGAACCGCGGCTGAAACTTCCATTCATCAGAGAGTTATGATGTCGAAATTTCTGGGCGCCCTCGATCAAGGCACGACCAGCACCCGCTTCGTCATCATGGACGCGGCGGGCGAGATCGTCGCGCAAGCCCAGCGTGAGCATCGGCAAATCTATCCCCGTCCCGGCTGGGTCGAGCACGACGCCGCTGAAATTTGGGCCAACGCGCAGGCCGTGATTGAAGCCGCGTTTAGCAAGGCGAATCTTTCGGCTCAGGACCTCGCCGCAATCGGCGTCACCAATCAGCGAGAGACGACGGTCTTATGGGACGCGGCGACCGGCGCGCCCCTCCATAACGCGATCGTCTGGATGGACACGCGCACGCAAGCGGCTGTCGATCGGCTCGCGGCGGAAGGGTTGGGCGATCTGGTCCGCGCAAAAACCGGACTGCCGCTCGCGACCTATTTTTCCGCGCTCAAGCTCGCCTGGGTCCTCGACGAAATCCCCGGCGCGCGTGAGCGGGCGGCGCAAGGCGCCGCGCTTTTCGGCACTGTCGATTCCTGGATCATCTGGAATTTAACGGGGGGCCCCCGCGGCGGCTGTCACGTCATCGACGCGACCAACGCCTCGCGGACGCAGCTTATGAACATTGAGACCCTGAGCTGGGACGAAGAGCTGCTGCGGGTCTTCGACATTCCGCCCGCTTGCCTTCCGAGAATATGCTCATCGAGCGAAGTTTACGGAGATTGCGTCGGCGCGCTCGCGGCCGTTCCCCTCGCCGGCGCGCTTGGCGACCAGCACGCGGCGCTGCTCGGGCAAGGCTGCGTCAATGCAGGCGACGCCAAGAACACTTATGGCACCGGCTGCTTCCTGCTGATGAACGTCGGCGAGACCCCGCGCGTCTCGACCAAAGGTCTGCTGACGACGCTCGCTTATAAGCTTGGGGACGCAAAACCCTGTTACGCGCTCGAAGGCTCGATCGCCATCGCCGGCGCTTTGGTGCAATGGCTGCGCGATAATCTCGGCATCATCCAAGAGAGCCACGAGATCGAAGCGCTGGCGAGAAGCGTGCCCGACAATGGCGACGTGTATTTCGTGCCGGCGTTTTCGGGGCTGTTTGCGCCGCGATGGCGCGGCGACGCGCGTGGAATCATCGCCGGGCTGACGCGATTTTCCAACAGGGGCCATATCGCGCGTGCGGCGCTCGAGGCCGCGGCCTTTCAGACAAGAGAAGTGTTGGCCGCAATGGTCGTGGACGCTGACGTCGAGATCAGCGCGCTAAAGGTCGACGGCGGCATGGCGGCGAACGACCTGCTGATGCAATTTCAGGCAGACATCATCGATGCGCCGGTCGTTCGGCCGAGGCAACTGGAATTGACGGCGGTCGGCGCCGCCTATGCGGCGGGGCTCGCCGTTGGCTTTTACAAAAGCTTGGACGACATCGCCGCGCATACGCGCGAGTCCCATCGCTTTATGCCTGATATGTCGCCGCAAGAGCGCGTCCGTCTCATTGCGTCATGGGAAAAGGCCGTGGAGCGTTCGCTAGGCTGGGCAATCTGAGGGACGCGCTAGTCGAAATCGACGCTCAAACCGTGTTTCTCAAGCTGTTTTTCGACAGCGTCGAGGATTTTTTGCAGCTCGTCTATGTCGATCGGCGTTTCGTCGTCCGGCGCGTCCCAATGGTCGAGGTCGTCAAGACGCACGACGAAGTCGGCGTCTTCGTCGGATTCTGCGTCTGGCGGCGCGGCGGGAATGGTGAGCGTTTTTCCGGCGCGCCGCACGCGAATCGCGCCCTCCGTCACCTCAACCTCATAGCCGCTTGCGCGTCGCGCCATGGCTTCCTCCAGCCTCGCGGTTCTCACATTTCGACAAGTCCGGCGTGAGCGGCGGCCTTGCGCATGAGCGTCGGCAATCCCTCTTTATCGAGATTGGCGCACGCCGCCCAGCGGCAATCTGAAGGCGCCGATTTGGCGCGCGTATGCGCGACGAACACTGTCGCTTCCAAAGCGAAATGTGTGAACACATGAGTGACCGGCGCGTCGAGCGCGCGCCACCGCGCCAAGCTGGGCGCGAAATGCGAGAATTCCGCGGCGGCGATATCCTGCGTCAATGGCGTCGACGGAAAGGCGTTCATGCCGCCAAAAAGTCCCTTCGGCGGCAGACGACGCAGCAACGCCTCGTCGCCGCGCCGCAGGATAAAGATCGCGCCATGGCGCCTAGGCTTTGGTCGCTTAGGCTCGCGCACCGGGTAGTCGCGCTGGGAGCCTAGGCGCCGCGCCGCGCAGAAGGACGACAGCGGACAGGCGGCGCAGTCCGGCGTGCGTGGCGTGCATATAAGGGCGCCGAGCTCCATCAACGCCTGGACTGAATCGCCGGGACACGCACGGCTCATGAGAGCCGCGGCCTTCTCGCGAATCAGCGGCGCGATCTTGCACGGCGGCTGCTCGATCGCATGAAGACGGGCGATAACGCGCTCGACATTGCCGTCGACCGCGACGCAAGGCTGATCGAAGGCGATGGCGGCGATCGCCGCCGCCGTATAGGGGCCGATGCCTGGAAGATTTCGCAGAGCCGCTTCTTCTTGGGGAAATCCGCGAGAGTCTGCGACCGCTCGGGCGCAGGCATGCAGATTGCGCGCTCGGGCGTAATAGCCGAGCCCCGCCCATTGCCCGAGAACATCGTCGAGCGGGGCGCGCGCCAGATCTTCGACGCTCGGCCATCGCGACAGAAACGCTGCGTAACGCTCCTTCACCGTTGCGACGGTCGTCTGCTGCAACATGATTTCGGAAAGCCACACCCGATAGGGGTCGGGCGCTTCGCCGCGCCGCGCGCGCCAGGGCAGATCGCGCCGCTCAGCGTCGTACCAGGCGAGCAGCGCCTCGGCCGGTTTGGTCGATCTCGCGCGAGGCTTTATCATGAGGGCGATTGATAGAGGGCGAAACCTCGCCCCCGCAAGAAGGCGGCTTCGCCGAGAGCCCAATGAGCGCTTCCTCGCGCGCGAAAGGTTTGAGAGCGCGCCCGCTCGCGGATTACGTCCTTCGCGAGCTCGACCCGCTTGTCGCCGCGCGCGGCTTTAGCGAAGCCTCGCTGCTTTTGTCCTGGCGCGAGATCGTCGGCGCGCGAATCGCGCGAATCTGCGCGCCCGCATCGTTGCAATGGCCGCCGCGGCCGCGGGGCAAATCGAGCGCCCCGTCCGTGACGAAACGCCGCGAAAAGACGCCGCGAGAGCCGGCGACTCTCGTGTTGCGGGTGGACCCCGGATTCGGACTTGAAGCGCAGCATCTCGCCCCGATCATCATCGACCGGGTGAATGCGCATCTTGGCTGGCGATGCGTCGCGCGGGTCGCGCTGCGGCAGGAAGAACTGGCTTCCGAGTCTGCGTCGCGGCCGGGCGCTGATCGCGCGCCAAAGCCCGACGCTGCGGCGCGCGCCCGCGCCGTAAAGGCGACCGAAGGCGTCGCTGAAGAAGGTTTGCGCGCCGCGCTCATCAAGCTCGGCGAAAGGGCGCTCGCCGGCTCAAGCGGCGCGCCAAGCGACGCTTGACCGCACCCTCAGGTAGTTGATCAGCTTGAAATTTGCCGAAGTTAACATCCCACATCTGGTTTACGAAACAACCGAAGCGCCCAGCGATGGCCAGCATAATCACAAGAAAAGAGCGATTCGATGCATATATGAAGCTTGCTGATTTCTGGCATGCCAGATGGATGTCCCGGCGCGGGTATGAATGGAGGGTCACGATTGGCTTGTGGGCTCTCATGGCAGCGGCAACGCTTTATTCAAAACCTCGGCCTTCCGACAAAATTCTGGTGCCCGTTCTCGTCGTTGCCGTAATAGGGCACACCCTATTTTGGATAAGACTAATGCGGGCGCGGAATCACCGTGATCGACAAATGGCGGATTATTATTTGCAGCAAGCGGAAGCACTATTGACTAATCCCAGTGCTCACAAGCTGGCGGAAAAACCAAAATCTTCGATCAAAGAAGATTGGATCGGCTTCTTAACAGACGGCGTCTCAATTTTCCAAATCCTAGCAACTATCTCTTTCGCCGCTATTACCTATTGGTTCATAGGAACATCTGTTGTTCAGGAAATTAATGTCAGGCTTTTGAACTAACTCACTCATGCAAAGGCTTGCAATCGGGCACGCATGCTTTTAGGTTCGCGCCGCTTAATGCCGCCATAGCTCAGTTGGTTAGAGCACCAGATTGTGGATCTGGGGGTCCCCCGTTCGAGCCGGGGTGGCGGTACCATATTCTTAGCGCCAGCAAACTTAGCGCCAGCAAATGTGCGGTGAATTTCGACATGTCCGCCGCGGAGCATGGGCCGGGGACATATGAGTTGGCGAAAAAGGCTCGAGGACAAGCCGCCTGAACGCGACCCGCGACCCATTTATGTGGCGACGATCGGCCTGCTGATGTCGGCGGCGAGCTACGCCATTCCTGACGAGCGCATGGCGGGAGCCTTTTTCGGCTCCGGCCTGATTACGGCGGCGTTTTGCGTGATCTATTGGCTCGCCAATCCTACCGGCGGCCTGGATTGAGCCGGTCCATCGAAGGCCTCCGACAAAATTCTGGCTAATCCGTTCGCTGGACCTGTCATTCCCGGCAGGCCGGAGGCCTGACCGGAAATCCAGACCAACTTGCATGAAATTTGTCGTGACTCTGGATTCCCGATCGCGCTTCGCGCGTCGGGAATGACATCCGAGCCATTGCCAGCCTACAGCAGATTGCCTTCCGAGATCGCGCGAAGGGCAAAGCCGAGCGCAATGATCCCCCATCCTTTGAAGAGGAGATCGACGCCAAGGAAGGTGCCGATCGCCCAAAGTCCGGTGAACGGCCAGCCGGTGAGCAATAGCGCGCCAAGGACCAACGCGACGCCGCCCTGCAAGAGATACATCCACAGACCCTCGATGTGAGAGGTGAATGCATAGCCGACGATGAGCAATCCTTCGGCGATGAAATAAAAGGCGATGAGAAGCGTGATCGCTTCGGCGCTGATCGCCGGCCGCGTCAGGAGGATGATTCCGACGATCGCCAGAAGACCTGCCCAGAGCACATGGACGAAAAAGTCGGTCCACAGGCCTGCCGTCGTAAAGGCGAAGATGAGAACGGACACCGCGCTGACGATGAGCAGAACGCCGAAGAACCCGACCGTAATGATGGTCGCCATCCTGGCTCGGATGATCGCGAGGATTCCAAGGGCCCCGACCAATATTCCAAGGGCGATGACCCAGCCCCAATGAACGGCGAGGACGTCGGGCGGTATAGAAGCGAAAGAGTCAAACTGTCGGGACATTTATGGCTTCCATGGCAAGATGACGACGAAAGCCGAATCTTTCGCCGATCAGCTGCAAATAGCAAGCCGATATTTCAAAGGCATGGACGCCGAGCGCAGTTTCGAACTTTTAACGAATGACGATCTCGCGCGCCTCGCCGAGATTGCTCAAGACTTGTTGCGCAATAAGGCGTTTCGAACGCCAGTCGGTCGAAACTACAAGGATCGGTTGATTCTGCTCGCGCTCTGCCAGGGAAGCGCGCAACATTTTGTGGACGGCGTCACCGGCGTCAAAGACCTCGATGTCTGGGCGTTCTTTCGCGGCGGAATCGACAAGCCATTTCCTTGGCGGGCGAGATGGAGCGCCGATTTCGGGCCCTCGCGCCTCGGTCGCCATCCGGCGGACGAAGGCTATCTCGGCCGGCGGGTCGACGTCATGGGCCGCTCCATTCCAGTGAGCGATATGACTGGTGAACGCGCCGTCCTCGCCTGGCTGCATGGGCGGAGCAAAAGCGCCAGGCTCCTTGTCAAGCGACCGGTGATCGCGCTTTTCCCCGAGGCGCTTTTCGGAAAGCTGCTTTGGTCGCCGCCCGCTGGGCAATCATAAGCGGGGCGCTTCAATGCCGTTCGCTGTCGAGATGCGCCATTTGCGCCTCGGCGTAACGCTCTCCAGCGACAGAAGACGCGATCGTCTCCAGGGCGGAAAGTTCCTCGCGATTGAGAGTCAAGGCGAGCGCGCCAAGCGATTCGGCGAGCCTGTCGCGCCGCCGCGCGCCGATGAGCGGCACAATGTCGTCGCCGCGCGACAGAACCCAAGCGATGGCGATCTGCGCGACGCTCGCGCCCCTGGCGTCGGCGACGCGTTTGATCTCATCGACGAGCCCCAGATTCTTTTCGAGATTTTTGCCCTGAAAGCGCGGAATGGTTGCGCGAAAATCTCCCGCTCCGGTTTGCTTGTCGGCTTGCCAATGGCCGCCGATCAATCCGCGCGACAGCACGCCATAGGCGGTGACGCCTAAGCCAAGCGCGCGGCAGGTCGGAAGGATCGATTTTTCGATTCCGCGCGAGATCAGAGAATACTCGATCTGCAAATCGGCGATAGGATGCACCGCGGCCGCACGGCGGATCGTTTCCGGCCCAACTTCCGAAAGCCCAATGAAACGGACGTAGCCCGCCTTGATCATATCGGCGATGGCGCCGATCGTCTCCTCCACCGGCACATTCGGATCGATGCGCGCCGGACGGTAGATGTCGAGATGATCGACGCGAAGTCGCTTCAAACTGTAAGCGAGCGACGTCTTCACGGCTGATGGCCGCCCATCGAAGCCGATCCAGTTTCCTTGCGGATCGCGCTGGGCGCCGAATTTGACGCTGAGGAGAGCGGCGTCACGTGGGCGGCCTTGCAGGGCTTCCGCGATGAGCATCTCATTGTCGCCCATGCCGTAGAAGTCGCCGGTGTCGAGCAGCGTCACGCCGGCGTCCAGCGCCGCGCAAATGGTCGCGACGCCTTCGGCGCGATCCGACGCGCCATAGAGGTCGGACATGCCCATGCAGCCGAGCCCCACGGCTGACACAGCGGGACCATTCGCGCCAAGCTTGCGAGTTTTCATTGAAGACCTCCGACGGACGGCTAAAGAGCGATCCAATATGCGCCGCGGCATTACATGTTACTGCATGCTTGCTCATGGTGGCACATGAGCTTTGCTTAGAGCGCCCAATGAGAACGAAAAAGCCGTGCCGCGCCATTTCGATCCTGCGTTGATCAACGACCCGTTCGACGATCCGGGACTTTACGTCGATCTCGTCTTCGAAAAGCGCGCGCTGCTGTTCGATCTCGGCGATCTCGGACGGCTTTCGCCTCGAAAAATGCTGCGAATAAGCGACGTCTTCGTCACGCATCTGCACATGGATCACTTCGCAGGCTTCGATCAACTGCTGCGGCGTCTGCTCGGGCGCGAAATGACGCTCGGCGTTTATGGGCCGCGTGGCATAATCGACGCGGTAGAGCATAAGCTCAGAGCCTATTCCTGGAATCTCATCGGCGGTTACGACGGTAATCTGACATTCCGCGTAACTGAAATGGACGAATCCGGTCGCACGTCCTCGGCTTCGTTTTCCGGACGAACGCAATTTGCAAGGCGCGACGAAGAGAAAGGCCAATTGAGCGAAGGAACGCTGCTTAAAGAATCCGGAATACAGGTTCGCGCCACGACGCTTGATCACGGACTGCCGGCTCTGGCCTTCGTGCTGGAGGAACGCGCGCATATCAACATATGGCGCAACAGGCTCAACGCGATGGGTCTCGCCGTGGGCCCATGGCTGCGCAAATTCAAAGAGGCGACGCTTAAGGGCGCAGACGATCAATCTCCCATCAACGTCGCCTGGGCGAATGCTGAAGGCGCGAAACCCGACTCTCTGCCCTTTGGCCTACTCAAGAAGGAGATCATGAAGACCTCCTCGGGCCGCAAGATCGCTTATGTCGTCGATTGCGCCTATACCGAACGCAATATCGAACGAATCGTGAAACTCGCCGAAGGCGCGGACACTCTCTTCATCGAAGGAGGATTTTTGGAATGCGACTCCGTCGCTGCGGCGGCGCGGCGGCATCTGACCGCGCGTCAGGCGGGAACCATCGCACGCCTCGCCAGGGTCAAGCGGCTCGTCACCTTCCACTATTCACCGCGCTACAAGGGACAAGGCGCGGAGCTTGCGCGGGAAGCTCAGGACGCGTTTCTTAGCGGCTGAACCTGTTCGGAGGCGGGAAGTAGTGATGAAGTTCTTTCGATCGGCGGCCTTTTTTCTTTTTGCAGTCCTGTTCATGTCGGCCTCGGCGACTGGCGCCGAGAGAAGCCGCTCCGTCATTCCGCTGACCGTGACCGAAGATCAATATGCCGGCGGACGCATCTACCTGCCGGTCCGCATCAGCAATGTCATGGGAACGATGCGCCTTGATACCGGGGCTTCGAGCACGCGCATCAGGCTGGCGCCCTGGAACAAGGACCTGCCGGCTCTCGGCCAAAGCCTTTCAACCGGAGCGTCGGGCGCGACAATGCGCTGTGAAGACGTTGAAGCGCAGAATTTTGAACTCGTCGCCGACCAAGGGAACAATGTCGCGCGAGCGAAATATCAAATCACGCGATGTCCACCCGGCGACGCCGACGACCTACTTGGCCTCGATTTTTTCAAAGGCGCGCGTTTCAGCCTCGATATAGATCGCCGCGAACTCGTCTTTTTTGGAGATGCGATCGGCAGCGGCCGCCCCAAACCGTTTCGGCGACTGGGACCTGAGGGAAACCTCGTTGGCGTCGACCTGCGCTTCGGCAATACGGCTGCAGTCGGCCTGTTCGATACGGGCGCGGAAGTCTCGGCGGTCGATCAGCAGTTCCTGCGTAGGCACAAAGCGTTATTCGCTCCCGTGAACGCCACAGCCCAAGCAAGCGGCGTCGGAGGAAAGCGCATGTCGACGCCAGTTTACAGGATCAAATCGATTGATCTCGGCGGAGGTCGCGTTCTGCACGATCTCTATGCGATCTCCTACGACTTCGGCGCGTTACGCAACGCGCTTGGCCGCGACGTTCATTTTCTGATCGGCTATAATCTCATCAGGAGATTTGACTGGGACTTTGATTTTCGCACGCCGACCGCGCCGACATGGGACGCGAAGCTGAAGTAGATTGCCCTTGTATGAGCGCGGGCCGCCTGTGGTTCAATTTCCGTTTGAACCGGCTCCAGGTCATTCCCGACGCGCGTCTCGCGCGATCGGGAATCCAGAGCAAATCCAGCGTTCCTGAATCGACACTAGATTCCCGGTCAGGCCTTCGGCCTGCCGGGAATGACAGGCCCAGCGAACAGATCAACCTGACTGTCAGAAGGGCATAACTCGCTAAAAGTTGACTTTCGACGCGAGATAGAAGGTTCGGCCGGGAGACGGATATCCATCGGCGAGCACATAATAGTCATCGAAGGCGTTGCGCACGCCGGCGGAAAATTTGATGTTATCGCCCGGCTGATAATCGACATTGAAATTCGTCAAACAATAGGCGCCGGTCCGATAGTACCAGTTGCCGTTTGTTATGGTCGTCCAGCGAGCGCCGGCCACTTCGATGCTCGGCGTCAAGGTCAGTTTGGGACAGAGCGCCGCGCCAAGGCGGCGCTTCACCGGGGTTTTTGTCGCAAGCTATAGTTGCCTCAGGCCACGTCACCTTGTAGTTCGGGCGAGAGGACGAGGCTCTCACATGGCCGACGGCAAGATCGATGCTTCACTGGCGCTGCGCAGCGAGGGCCGACTCCTCGTCGGCCGCGATCGCGTCAAGCTGCTCGAAGCCGTCGCGGCCCACGGCAGCATCACAAAGGCCGCCAAGGCGGTCGGCTTCAGTTACAAGGCCGCGTGGGATGCGGTGAACGCCATCAACAATCTGCTGCCAACGCCGGCCTTCGTCACCAAAGCGGGCGGACGCAGCGGCGGCGGCGCCGAAGTGACCGATGAAGGGCGCCGGCTGATCGCCACGTTCCACCGACTCGAAGAAAAACTTGCGCGCATATCCGCGACCATTGCCGAAGAGGGCCTCGCCGGCGCCGAGGATTTCTTGCTCTGGACCGCCGGAATGACGATTTCGGCGCGCAATGTTTTCAGGGCCGAAGTGACGCAGGTCAAGAAATGGCCGGTCGACGTCGAAGTGACGCTGCGTGTGTCGGAGAAGGATACGATCCTCGCGATCGTCACCAACGAGTCTGCGGAGCGGTTGCATCTCTCCAGAGGACAGAAGGCGCTGGCGCTCATCAAGGCGTCCTTCGTCAATTTGGCTCCGGCCGGGGACGCCGCTCCGCCGTCGCGCAATTGCTTCCGTGGCGTGGTTACGCAGCGGATCGACGCCGAACGAAATAGCGAAATCCTGCTTGACGTCGGCTTCGGAAAGACGATGACCGCGGTGACCCCACGGCGCCATGTCGAAGATATGGGATTGAAGAAAGGGGACGCCGCGCTCGCGACCTTCGACGCGTCGGACGTCATTTTAGCGGTGGAATAGCCGGGTCGAAGACGCTCGACCGCTCCGGCACAACTGGATATGGGTTCGATTCCGCAATAGTTTCTCTGGGCGCGCTTCGCGAAAAGCGTCGATTCGAAGGAGCAAGCTATGAAGCGAATTTATTTCATCGCCGCCACCTTGGCCTTTTGTGCGACGAACGTCCTCGCCGAAACGACAACGAAGAAGCCGACGTCGAAGTGGACCTGCGCGGAATTCCTCGCCGTCGATGATCAATTTCAGCCGAAAGTGATCTACTGGTCGTCTGCTCAGAACAAGAAGGGCAAGCCGGCCGGAGAGAATGTCGATATCGAAGGCACCGAGAAGGTCATTCCGATGGTCATCGACGACTGCAAGAAGGCGCCGCAGGAGTCCTTCTGGGGTAAGCTCAAGGATGCTTGGAAAAAGGTCGAAACTGACGCAAAGTCGCTCGGTAAAAAACTGTGAGGCTCTGTGCGCTGCGCATTAGGAGACTAAGAAATGCTTGAAACGATAGCGGTCATCCTGCTGGTGCTATGGCTGTTCGGCCTCGTCTCGTCATATACGCTCGGCGGCTTCATCCACATCCTGCTCGTCATCGCGATCATCGTGATCCTTCTGCGCGTCATTCGGGGCCGTAGCATTATTTAGCGAACGCGGCGCGCAGAACGCTCACGTTTGGACGATGACAAAGGTGGGGAAGCGAGCGCAATGCTGTTCGCCGGCTTCCCCTCCCGCCCGCTCCATTTCGACTCGAAGCGTGCGAAGCGCGCTTCGAGCTCCCACTGCAGTCTGGCTTTTTCTGAACCCGCCATGAAGCGGCTGCAGTCGCGGGAAGGCGCAGTCGCTCCAAGTTGTCCGCCCGCGCAAGCGGAAACAGGGCGCGCGGCGCCAGGATCCCGCCACAAGCTTTCGCCGGGAAGAAAGGCGTAGGTCAGACTGTTTCGAGAGAGCTGTTTCAAATCGCGATAGGAAAGTGCATAGGCGCGCGCGGCGCGCTGGTACTCATGCGTGAGATCGATTCGCGATACGCCCTCGTCGTCTGTCGACAACGCCGTGGGCACGCCCACCCTGCGGTAGAGCGGAAATGGATGGTCCGGGCCTTCGACGCCAAGAATTTGCGCGTTGGACGTGAGATTGATTTCGACCAATATTCCGTCGTGCGCCATTCGCCCCATCAGTTCTTTGGCGTCGCGCTCGAAACCTATGTCGACGCCATGCCCGATGCGCTTTGCGCCGGCGATCTCAACCGCCTCGCGAATATGGAAGGTGAGGTCTTTCGGAGGAACGAGACCCATTGTCAGCTCCCCAGCATGGAGACTGATCCGCGCTTTCGGGTGTCGGCGTCCGATGTCGCCGACGATCCGCATCTGATCGCTGTAGTTTCCCAGCGTGATTTCATCGTCCTCCGCCGCGACGAGATTCAATCCCACGACGGGTCCTTCAAGCGACGCGAGGCGCGCCGCAAGCGCCGTCTGCGAAAACAACTTCGCGCGGTCGACATTCCGATAGACCTGAGCGAGGAACCGAACCACAACGTCGCATCCGCGCCGACGGTGGGCCGCGTCGCCGCAGCTGAGCCGTCGGTCCTTGTCATCGACGATTGCGCCGACGCTCGCCGCCGCGCGCTTGACAAGGTCGCCGAGGCCTTTGTTATCGAGCGCCGCAAGCATTGCGTCAGGATCGTCCTTCCATCCGATCTGCTCGCCGAGATCGCGCGCCTCGCCCATCAGCGGACTTATCATCAACTCGAGATACAAGGCATTTTGAGACGCGGCGCGCTCGACAACCTCCGCGAGGGCGGCGCCGATATTGTTCCCCGTTACATCTGAAAATCGGAAGAAGCTATTGAAGAACTGATCATGGCCGCTCACTTGCGCGGTGATGACGTCGCGCATCGACCAGGCGTTAATCGCGTCTCGGTATGCCTGCGTAGAGCGCAATGCGTCGACGAGAGGCGGCTTCGATGCGGCGTCGCAAGGCGGCGGCAGCGCAGCTTTGCTTGCGACGTCGAAACACCAGCCCTCGGCGCGCGCCCAGGCCAAAGCGCTTTCCGCATAAACGGCGCCCGAAAGATGATTATGCAAATCGCCGCCTTTCGGCATTTCGACAAGGAAGCTGCGCAGAGCCGCGCCATTGCCGCGAAGACGATCAAGCGCGGCCGAAACATCGTTTATGGCGACGCTCGACAGGTCTCGCGCATGAGCCGCGTAACCGCCCCATACGATAGCGAGGATGGTCCAGAGAATGCGCAGCGACGCAGAGCCCGGCATGATTTCAGTGAGCGAACGAGTGAGACGCAAGGTCATGAGTGGCTCCGAGACGCGATTCAATTGCGGTTCCTTAGCGGACCAGAGGACCGCCTAGCATTCGACTACGCAAATCGAATTTTTGCAAAGGAAGCTTGCTCTTTTCGGTCGATCCATGACAAGACTGAAGCCCGCAACCTTCAGGGAGCCAAATTTTGGCGAGTAGCCATGTCGCTCTCCAGCAAAAATTCAACATACAAGTTATTGCGCATTCTCCTTATCAACCTTGGCCTTCTGCTCTGCCTTGCCTTAGTTGCGGAGATTGTCCTTCATCTCATTTACAGGAGCGGCAATCCCTTTCTAGCGCCCGCTAAAAACGAGCTCAGGGTTCGCGATCCGCATTACACTCACGGCCTCAAGCCGAACTTCGACAGTTTCGACGCCTGGGGTCCGAACACGGTTCGCATTTTCACTAACTCGCTGGGCTTTAGAGACGCAGCCGTACGCAATGTGCCGATGACGATGGACCGCAAGCGCGTCATATTTATCGGCGATTCTTTCACCGAGAGTCCCGGCGTCCCCTATGAACAGTCCTTTGTCGGCCTTTTCGCGCAGGCCTTCCCCGGGTTTGATGTGCTGAATGCAGGGGTCTCGAGCTACGCGCCGTCCGTCTATTACGAGAAGCTCAAATATTTCCTCGACGCCGGCCTCAAGTTCGACGAGGCTGTGGTTTACATTGATATCTCCGACATACAGGACGAAGGCGTTTTCTATTCGTACGATAAAAATGGCGTATTGCAGATGGGCGTGTTTCAGACCAGTTTCAACGTTTGTTCCCCTGTCCCGCGTCCGCCGCTGCAGCGCCCGGAAAAGCAGTGGTGGGAGAAAATCTCTTATATGGCGGAGTTCCTTAGCGAGATGCGCTACTCAGCGGAGTTGGTGCGAGCTATCGGGCGAGCGAACTTCGCGGACCTTTCAAAATCGGGCGTCGTCTACAGCCCCGATTACACGCGTGCGAGCTGGACATATAGCGAGAATTCAAGCTGCTATGGCGCGTTAGGGATCGACGCGTCTATCGACAAGGCGAAGAAGCAAATGGATCGCCTCTACCAACTCCTGTCGTCGCGCGGGATCGCGCTTTCCGTTGGGGTCTATCCATGGCCGCAGCAGCTGCTTTACGACGTTGAAAATTCGCGGCAAGCGCGCATCTGGCGCGACTGGTGCGCCGGCAAATGCAGAAAATTTTTCGATCACTTCCCCGACTTTTTCGCCTATAAAACGCAAGACCATGATTTCATTAGATCGTTGTATTTCTGGGGAGACTTCCACTTCAACGCGAAGGGCAACGCGCTCCTGGCGCAAGGCCTCATTAAAAATTACGAATGAGGGCGCGGGTAGCAAAGCCGAGCGGCAAGTCATGGGAAGGATACGAAGATTTGCGGTTCGCCAGCCTTGCAGATAATTTGTTGGCGAGGCGGCCTGGGGTTTGTCTGAATGTCGCATGAGGATTTTTCGAGAGACCGTGCGCCGAGCATGGGGTCGGATCGGTCATTCGGGCTGGTGATCGCAACCGCGATCGCAATTCTCAGCATGTTGCCGGTTCGACACGGAGAAGCGCCTTCGTTCTGGGGCCTGGCTGCAGCGATCGCATTCGCCGCGGCCGCATTCCTCGCGCCAGATCGATTGCGGCCGCTCAATCGACTTTGGTTCAAGCTCGGCGGCGCGCTGCACAAAATCACCAATCCGATCATCATGGGCGTCCTGTTCTTTGGCGTGATCCTTCCAATCGCGATGCTTTTCCGATTGCGCGGGGCCGATCCGCTCAAACTTTCGTTCGACAAGAACGCGACGTCGTACTGGACCATGCGCGATGCCGCCGACGCGGCGGGCGACATGAGCAAACAGTTCTGAGGAGAAAATAGATGAGCTTTCTGTTCGAGCTTTGGGACTACCTCAAAACCCGAAAGAAATACTGGATGGCGCCGGTGCTGGTCATCATGCTGTTGATCGGCGCGTTGATCGTGCTGCAAGGAACCGCAGTCGCGCCATTCATCTATACGCTCTTCTGATGCGCGATGCGGATACTTGGCGTCTCAGCCTTCTACCACGACAGCGCCGCCGCCGTGGTGGAGGATGGCAAAATCATCGCCGCCGCTCAGGAAGAGCGGTTCTCGCGCAAAAAGCATGACTCGCGCTTTCCGCGTCACGCAATCGACTATTGTCTTGCGGCCGCCCGCGCGGCGCCTCAAGACATAGATTTCGTCGCCTTCTACGATAAGCCTTTCGTCAAATTCGAGCGGTTGCTCGAGACCTACGTCGCCTTCGCGCCCCGAGGATTCCAATCGTTCAAGATGGCGCTGCCGCTGTGGCTGCGCGAGAAGCTCTTTCAAAAGTCGCTGCTCTTAAAAGAGATGAAGGCCTATTCGGCGGATGTCGATTGGTCGAAGAGGCTGCTCTTTGCCGAACATCACTTCAGTCACGCCGCCAGCGCCTTCTATCCTTCTCCTTTCAACGACGCGATCGTCTTGACGATGGATGGCGTCGGCGAATGGGCGACGACGTCGGTCGCCTTCGGCAATGACAATGACTTGACCATGCAGCGCGAATTGCGCTTTCCGCATTCGCTTGGCCTGCTTTATTCGGCCTTCACATATTATGCCGGATTCAAGGTGAACTCCGGCGAATACAAGCTGATGGGCCTCGCCCCTTATGGCGAACCGAAATACGTCGATCTGATCCTCGATCGCCTCATTGATCTCAAGCAGGACGGCACCTTCCGGCTTGATCAGTCTTATTTCGACTATTGCACCGGCTTGCGAATGACCAACGCAAAGTTCGACGAACTGTTCGGCGGTCCCGCGCGCAAGCCAGACGAATTGTTGACGCAGCGGCACATGGACATCGCCGCCTCGATACAGTCCGTTACCGAGGAGATCGTCCTCAGGCTCACGCGCGCGCTTGCCCACGAGACCGGCGCCCGCAATCTGTGTCTCGCCGGCGGCGTGGCTCTGAATTGCGTCGCTAATGGGAAGCTGCTGCGCGACGGCTGTTTCGATCAGATCTGGGTTCAACCTGCAGCCGGCGACGCTGGCGGCGCGCTCGGCGCGGCGCTTGCGGCCTATTACAGCTACAAGAAGAATCCCCGAAGTCTCAATGGCGGGGGCGACGCCATGAGCGGCTCCTATCTCGGTCCTTCATTCTCGCAAGGCGAGATCGAACGCCGGCTGCACGCTGTCGGCGCCAAATTCGAGACGATGGCGGAAGCCGATCTCATTGAAGCGACGGCGCGGGATCTCGCGGGCGAGAAAGCCGTCGGCTGGTTCCAAGGCAAAAATGGAATTCGGGCCGAGAGCCCTTGGCGGACGATCCATTCTCGGCGACCCGCGCTCAGACACGATGCAAAAGACGCTCAATCTCAAAATCAAATATCGCGAGTCGTTTCGCCCCTTTGCGCCGTCGGTTCTGCGTGAGGATGTCGCCGAGTGGTTCGAACTCGACGGCGACTCCCCTTACATGTTGCTTGTCGCCGACGTCGCCGAAAAACATCGTCGCGCGATGACGGCCGAGCAGCAGGCGCTCTTTGGCGTCGACAAACTGAACGTGCCTCGCAGCTCCATTCCCGCTGTCACCCACGTCGACTATTCGGCGCGGATCCAGACGGTGCATCAGGAGACGAACCCGCGTTATTACGCGCTGCTTTCGGCGTTCAAACGAATGACTGGCTACCCGGTGCTCGTCAACACGAGTTTCAATGTGCGGGGGGAACCGATCGTCTGCACGCCGGAAGACGCTTTTGGCTGTTTCATGGGCACTGAGATGGACACGCTGGCGATCGGCGACTGCTATCTTCGCAAAGAGAATCAGGACGCATCGCTCAAGCATGACTATAAGGAGCGATTTGAACTCGACTGAGGGGCGCAGCGTCCTCCTATCTGTAGATCAGCATTTGGCCTGAATCGCTTAAACGAATTTCTTTGAAAAGATTTGATCAGAATGCATCCGCACGAGGCCTCTTAACCATCGCATTGTTAGATGCGGGGATCGGCCACAGAAAAATTCGCCGCTCAGCTTGACGCATTCTCTAAAGCCTCATCCCTTTGAGGGAGGCGTGAGCGCCTGAGATTTGCATCGAATGCATTGTTTTTTTGCGGAGCGGCAAATGAATTTCGATCGCGTCAGACAGGAAAGTCTTGTCCACAATTTGCGCGGCGCGCTGCCACTTTCCGCTCACCCCCGGCCGCCGCTCCTCGCCTTTCTGCGCGAGCGCGGCGCAATAGGGAGAAACGCGCCGAGGCTCGTCGTCGTCGACATCTTCGATGCTGGCGAAACGCAAGGTCTTATGTGCCGCTTCGAAATAGCAGGCGATGTCAACGTGTCTGGCTTCGTCGCGCCGCTGGCGCAAATTGCGCTCGACCGCAGACATCCCTTGGCCCAGCAGTTCTCCGTTCGGCGGTGCGACCTGCCGCGAGATAAGAGGCCTAAGTGGTCTCAACCTGTATGCCGCCGTTAACGAAGGTTGCGGTCAGCATGCCCGGAGTCGAGTGCGCGCGTCCGCACCTTCCTTGGCGATCCACGAGGATGAGGCCGCCCTGGCCGTCGACTTTGTCCACGAGATAGCGGATCGCCTCACGTGCGGCTTCCTCAGCTTGCATGCCGCGAAACTCGACAAAGAAACTGGCGGTTCGAGCGAGCGCAGTTCGTATGAAATCCTCGCCGACGCCGGTGCATGAAACCGCACAACTGGCGTTGTCAGCGAATGTCCCGGCGCCGATGATCGGCGAATCGCCGACGCGGCCAACGGGCTGATTGACGACGCCTCCCGTTGACGTCGCCGCCGCGAGATCGCTGCTTGCATCACGCGCCACGGCGCCCACCGTGCCAAATATAGTATCGTCCGATTCCGAATGATCGAGCGCAGTCTCACGCTTTCGCTTCGCTTTCGTCAATTGGTCGACGCGTTCTCGCGTCCGGAAATAATCCTCGCTTTCGAACGCTAAATGCCGTTCTCGCGCGAAGCGCTCGGCGCCCTCCCCGACGAGCAGCGCCTGGCCGCTCTTCTCCATGACCTCATATGCCAGGCGCACCGGATTTCTCACGCCGCGAACCGCCGCGACGGCCCCCGCCTTGAGCGTTCGCCCATCCATGATCGAGGCGTCGCACAGCGCGGCGCCTTCGGCATTGAGCACCGAGCCCCGACCGGCGTTGTATAGCGGATCGTCTTCGAGCAAGGCGACGCAGTGGACGACCGCGTCTAGCGCCGACGACCCTGCCGCAAGAAGGTTCGCGCCCGACGTCACGATCGCCCGTAACGAAGCTTCGTAGCGTTGCGGATCGCGAATCGTGCCGGCGCCGCCATGAATCATCAGCGAAAAGCCCATCGTTCCTCAACCTGTCGCTTGTCGCCTCACCGTACGTTTGCGCTATATTCTCGCGTCCCCAAATTTTGGAGAACGCCATGCGCAACACATTGCTAGTTTCCTTCATCCTCGCAGCGCTCATTGGGCCGGCTGCGTCGGAGACGTTGATATTAGGCCAAAAGGACGGCAGGGATATCGTCACAGTGCGCGTAGGCGAAGCAACACAGTCCAAGCAAGCGCTGCCCATCTTTCCTGGAATTTCAACAAACACCGCCGGCGCGAAGGGGCTGTCGTTGCTCAAGGTCGTGATTCCTCCAGGCGGCAAGGCTGAGGCTCACACCCATAAGGGCCACGAGTCAGCAATCTATCTTTTGCAAGGCAAAGTTGAGACGCGATACGGAGAACATCTCGAAAAAAGCGTCGTGAACATTGCTGGCGATTTCATTTTCATTCCCCCAGACGTGCCGCATCAGCCCATAAACTTAAGCGACAGCGAAGCAGCGGTTGCGATCGTCGCCCGCAACGATGGGAATGAACAGGAGCATGTCATTCTCTATCCGACCAAAAAATAGACACTGCTTAATCTCTCCTCGCTCGTGCGAACTAAGCTGAGCCGCTCGACAGCACGCGTCGGGCTCTTTGATAAGCCATTCGTTTGCACGAGGACAAAGCTCTTGAAAAAGCGCTTATGAAGACCATCATGTTGACTATCAGCGCAACGCTCGAAAACGTCATGATGACGAAATGTCGATGCGGTTTAACAACCGCCACGGAGCTGAGAAGATTGCAGGCGGCGACGCTTTAGTGTCGCGCCTTTGAGAAACGCGCCAATTTCTTAGGCGCCCTAATCAAAAATAGCGCTCAGGAGTTTTCTATGCCCCGTTTTGCGGCCTCTCGATACGATTCCGTTGTGAACGTCGAGCTGTCGACTCGAAGCGCGTTTGTTCCGGCGAATCTCAGGCGGAACGCGCGCATCTTGATCGTTAGCGACGTGCGTATGTTTAGCGAAGCGCTCGGGTTGCGTCTCGGTCAGCATCCAGGAATGTCCATTGTCGCCGTCGTTGCGGGCGACGCCGCTCTGGCGGCGGCCACTGATTCTAAACCCGATATTGTCCTGCTTGACGTTGGCGAGCTAGGAGGGCTCGCGATTGCGCAAGATCTTCGCGAACGACATCCAGAGCTGCGAATCGTCGCCATTGGAGCGCCTGCGTCAGCCGGCGCGGCGTTGACCGCCGCATGTCAAACCATCGTAGGCGTCGTTCCTCGCGAGGGATCGGTCGACGACGTCGTCGAACTGCTCGAGCAATTGGCCACGCCTGCGATTCATTCGATCGACGAGCGCGGGAAGATTGGCGAGAGTCCGCAAACCGCCGGCGCAAAGGACGCGCTTACGGCGCGCGAACACGAGATTCTCGCGCTCATCGAACGCGGGCTGTCGAACAAGGAGATCGCTCGTCGACTGCGCATCGAACTCGGCACAGTGAAGAATCACGTGCACAATGTTCTTCAGAAGTTGCAAGTGCGCGGACGTGGCGAAGCGGCGCACTCCATGCGAAAGCGCTCCTCCACACATGATGGAGGAGCGCTTCTTACGCCGACCGATAAAGTCCCGTTTGTTCTCGCGGCTAAATGAGACCCGCGGCCCGCAGCTGAATCATGCGCTGGATGATCGCGGGATTGATCGCTTGCATCATTGCCGGATTGACCGCCCATGGCGCCGGCGCGCTCAAGGGAGCAAATCCGTCGACCATGACCCCGGCGGGCGCCAATCCGGCGCTGGCTGGGGCCGCAGCGCCCATCGGCTGGGCCGCCGCGAGACTTGGCACGCGCTCAAGATCTGGCGCTCCGACGCCTTCGCGCGTCGCCTCGCCGAGATAGCGCACGCCCGACGAAGCCAACAGCGAGAAGAGCTGCGCGACGCGCTGCTCGTTCCGCGCCATCCGCGCTGCAGCGAGAAGCGGATGATGCGCGAGAAGCAACGCCGCCATGCCCGTTACGTGAGGCGTCGCCATCGACGTGCCGTCCCACGCCGCATAGCCGCCGCCGGGCACCGTCGAGACGATCGCGACGCCGGGCGCGGCAACGGCGATCTGTGGCCCGAAGCAGGTGAACTTCGGCGAGAACATTGTTCCCGCGACAAGTTGCGGCACAATGGTCTGCGCGTGATAGCTGTCGCTTGGAAACTCTTCCAACTTTCCAAGCGCCGCCACGGTGAGCACCGTCGGCAGCATGCCAGGAAACTGCACGGGACCGCTGGAATTTCCGGCCGCGACGATGCAAGCGACGCCGTTCTGGCGCGCTTCGGCTATTTTCTGCGTCACGAGTTCTGAAGGGTCGCCGCTGCCAAGGCTCATATTGACGACGTCGAGCTGTCGCTCGATGCATTCGTCGAGCGCGTCGATAAGGTCGCTAAAACGCCCGCCCGGAAATACCTTCAACGAGTGAACTTCCGCTTTCGGCGCAAAGCCGCGAATGCCGGCGACGCCTCCGTCAGAGGCGGCGGTGATGATTCCGGCGCAATGCGTTCCATGACCGATTTGATCGTTCGACCAACTCGTCTTGTCGCCGCCATTAGTGAGATCGGCGCCGCGCGTCACATGGCGCAGTTGGGGATGCGCGCTGTCACAACCCGAATCGATGATGCCGATCTTGACGCCAGCGCCCGTGAATGAAGCGTCAAGCCGATCGAGCTTCATCAGCCGCTGACCCCAGCCAATCATGCCGGTTTGTGGGAAGCCGTTGAAGCTGTCGGTCAGCGGACGCAGTTGCACCGTGTTCATCGCGCCGGCCTGGAGCGCTGGCGCGCGGAGCATCCGATCCCAATGATCGGCGACAGGTTTGACGTAAATCGCCTGGACGGTCTCAATCGGGCCGCCGAAAACCGTCACGACGACTTCGCCGCGTTCATTCGTGACGCCTTGGCCAGGAAAACCCTGACCATAGACATAGACCGTCGCTTTCGGCAGCGGTTTGCCGCCCGCTCCTACGACGCGAAGCTGCACGTCGACTCCGACGCCTGCAGCGATCGGCATGACTCCATTGAAGTCGAAGGGACGAAAATCGTCCGAGGCGCGGAGAAAGGCGTCGCGCTCGACGACGACGTTGGGCGGCGCTGACGCCTGCAGCGCGACGCCGCGCGCAGGGTCCATCTCAGCGACAAGAATTTCTGGCGTCTGAGAAGATGGCCCGCCGGCTGAAAAGGCGTTAAGCCCGCGGGGGGCAATCCGCCGCACAATCTTCACATCGGGGAGCGCATTGGCCAGATCCGTCGCCGAAGCGGGCGCGAATCCCGGAAGGCGCCGCGAGGCGATCATAAAGCGCTCTGTGGGCGCGAGCGCCATCGGCTCCACGCGCGTGTCGGCGCCATTCGGCGATGGCGCGGCGGGCCCAGAACTACGACCGTTGGGCGCCGGATTACTATTGTCGGGACCAGCCATTTCGACTCTCCTAATGAATGCGCAGGCCAGCCTTCGCGCCGGGAGGACGCGACGCCGGCGCTAAAATGGTTTGAGCGGAGCGTTTGGTTCAATGATCAGGGTCGCGCCGAATTGTTCGCGCAACTGACTTGCGCTTGCGGCAGGAAGGGTGACGACCAGTCTCGGTTGACCGGCCTTGCCGGCGCGCTGAAGGATTGCGGCGCCCGGGACAGACTGCATCGCCTGTTCGAAAGCCGCCAAATCGCCTGCGCTCGCCGCGTTCCGCGGCGCCACCAGAAATTGATCGTTGCCGTTCGTTGCGCTCATGTCGCGATCCTGATCTTTTGTGGGCTCCCAGGCCGAACGATCGGCCTGGGAGCGGCAGCAAAGCATCCTTCACACGCCGCGTCGATTGTGCGGCTCAACGTCAGCCGTACATCGGGGCCTGCATCTGCGGCATGTAGTAGACGGGTTGCGGGCCAGCTTCGAACGGCAGGAAGCGCTGAGCGAGACCGCCCACCGTGCCGCCAATCGTCTGGCCGAGGCCGGCGTTGCCGAAGCGTCCGCCGATAAAGCCGCCAAGCGGCGCCCCGATCGCGCCAAGCGCGTCGCCGACAATGCCCTGCGGCGCGAACATCGGCGCGGCCGCCTGCGGCGCATAGTAGACAGGCTGCTGCGGGCCGGCTTCGAACGGCAGGAAGCGCTGGGCGAGACCGCCCACCACATTGCCAACCGTCTGGCCGACGCCGGCGTTGCCGAAGCGTCCGCCGATCCAGTTGCCGACCCGGCCCCCGACCGCGCCGAGCGCATCGCCGATGAAGCCCTGCGGAACGAAAACCGGCTCCGCCTCGAACGGCAGGAAGCGCTGGGCGAGACCGCCCACCGTGCCGCCGATCGTCTGGCCGAGGCCGGCGTTGCCGAAGCGGCCGCCGATAAAGCCGCCGAGCGGCGCCCCGATCGCGCCAAGCGCGTCGCCGACAATGCCCTGCGGCGCTAACACCGGCGCGGCCGCCTGCGGCGCATAGTAGACAGGCTGCTGCGGGCCGGCTTCGAACGGCAGGAAGCGCTGGGCGAGACCGCCCACCACATTGCCAACCGTCTGGCCGACGCCGGCGTTGCCGAAGCGTCCGCCAATCCAGTTGCCGACCCGGCCCCCGACCGCGCCGAGCGCATCGCCGATGAAGCCCTGCGGAACGAAAACCGGCTCCGCCTCGAACGGCAGGAAACGCTGAGCGAGACCACCCACCGTGCCGCCAATCGTCTGGCCGAGGCCGGCGTTGCCGAAACGGCCGCCAATGAAGCCGCCAAGCGGCGCGCCGATCGCGCCAAGCGCGTCCCCGACGATCCCCTGCGGCGCAAACACAGGCGCAGCTTCGAACGGCAGGAAGCGTTGGGCCAGTCCGCCCACCGTGCCGCCAATCGTCTGGCCGAGGCCGGCGTTGCCGAAACGGCCGCCGATAAAGCCGCCAAGCGGCGCGCCGATCGCGCCAAGCGCATCGCCGACAATGCCCTGCGGAGCGAAAACGGGAGCCGCCTCGAAGGGCAAAATATTCGGCCTTGTCTGAGGACCCCAATTATCGACGATGCCGATGGGCTGGCGCGCCCAGGGCGCATTGCCGAACAGGCTCTGCGGCACGAACTGGGGCGCAGCCTCGAAGGGCAGCAAGCCGCCGAGAAAACCGCCCGCGACGCGGCCGATCTGCTGACCGATATTCTGGTTGCCCAGGGCTCGGCCGAGCGCACCGCCGCCAAGGCCTCCGAGCGCGCTGCCAAGCGCGCCGCCGATAATGCCCTGTGGCGCGAACTGCTGATCGACGATAACGCCTTGCGGCGCAAATCCAGGCACAGCCGTCTGCGGGACATAATAGGTTCCAGCGTAAGCTTGCGGACCGGCCTCAAACGGCAGAAAACCGCCGAGCACGCCGCCAGCGACGCTGCCGATCTGCCGACCGAGATTCTGATTGCCAAAGGCGCGGCCGAGCGCGCCGCCGCCTAATCCGCCAAGCGCGCTGCCAAGCGCGCCGCCGATGATGCCCTGCGGCGCAAAGTTCTGATCGACAACGACGCCCATGGGCGCGACCGTAGGCGTTGCTCCATTGAAAGCGACTTGCATATCTCAACCTCCCAAAGGTCAAAGGAATCTGCGTCGCTCAAACGCCTGTCGCATTTGCTCATCGACGCAGTGTAAACGATAGGCGCTTTGGGAAGCCCGACATATGGATCGTTGGGCACAGTTGAGGATACATGCGCAGCAGACGGCTCGACCGCCTCAGCACGCAAAATAAGCAAGATTAGCTGCATCCGTTCTCCCCGGCCGTCTGTAACAGATCAGCGGCTCACCAAAGCGCCGCGTCGATTCTGTTTAGCTGGGGAGAACGCCATGGCCGACAATTGCAGCTTTATCCGTTCGCTATACGCCGCCTTCGGCCGGGGCGACGTCAAGACGATACTCGACAATGTCGATCCGTCGATAGAATGGATCTCGAACGGCGACGCGAACGCAATTCCTTGGAGCGGTCGCCGCAAAGGCGTCGCAGGGACGGCGTACTTTTTCAAGTCGCTCTCCGAAAATCTGGACTTTGAGATCTTCGAACCCCGCGATTTCTTCGATGCGGGCGACACGGTGATCGTCATCGGCCGCACGCGCGCGCGTCTCAAATCTAACGGCGGCGTCTTCGACTGCGCCTGGGCGCATGTCTTCACCGTAAAGAATGGCAAACTTTCTCGCTTTCGCGAGTTTTATGACACCGCCGCCGTCGTCGGCGCCATCGCGGCGTAAGGCGTCACCGGCGTCTAGGGTTTCTCGAGTGAACAACGCTTCTCGCGCCTACGGCCCCACGCTCCGTCTCGACGGAGGACCGCGCTTTGACTATACTTTCTTTCACGCGGCATGTGCGGGGCAGGAAGCAAGGGTGAGCGCGAAATCGTCTTCCAACGAAGCATTGTTGTTGCGCGTCGCGGCGGGAGATCGGACGGCTTTTCGCGATCTCTACGCGGCGACATCGTCGCGGCTCTATGCGATTTGTCTCGCCTTGCTGAAAGACCGCGCGCGCGCCGAGGAAGCGTTGCAAGAATCATTCGTGCGTATCTGGGAGCGCGCCAACGCCTATGACACAGCGAAAGGCGCGGCGCTGGCATGGATGAGCGTCGTAACGCGCCGCATCGCGCTTAATGATCTGCGCCGTCGCGACAATGCGCATGATTCGCTAGACGGCGACGAGTCATTCGAAATCGCGGCCGATCTTCCTGAATACGATCCGATCGGCAAAGGCCGCCTCATGGAATGCCTCGACAAGCTCGAGGCCGAGCGTCGGCAATGGGTGCTGCTCGCCTATGTCCACGGCTATTCGCATGAGGAGCTGGCGCGGCGTTTCGAGCGTCCGCTCGGCACGATGAAGTCGGCGTTGTTTCGCGGGCTTGCGGACCTCAGAAAGTGCATCTCATGAGCGACGACGACGACATCGACGCGGCGCTTTGGGCCGCCGGGGCCCTGACGGCGTCCGAACACGCGATCGTCAAGGAGCGGCTTAAGCGCGATCCCGAGCTTGCAGCCAGAGCGCGCGAATGGGAGGAGGCGCTTGCGCCGCTTGCCGCCCTCAGGCCGCATGTCGGAGCGCCAAGCGGCCTCTTGGAGAAGATCGAAGCGCGTCTGGAGTCGCGTCTGCGGCTCGAAACCTTAAGCCGTACGCTACGCGTCGAATCCAGCGAATGGATAAGGTTCGCGCCAGGCGTGCGAGTGCAGCTCCTGCACCAAGACGAGGAACTCCAGCGCAAGACGGTGCTTTTCGACATAGAGCCTGGCACAGTCTACCCGGCGCATGCGCATGAGCAGGACGAGGAGATCTACGTGATCTCGGGCGACCTTACGATCGGCGACGAGGAATTGGGCCCAGGCGATTTCCATGTATCGCCCAAGGGCAGCCGCCATCCGGCGACTATGACCCGCGCGGGCTGCCGCTGCATCGTCTCTATGGCGATGTGACGTCGCGCCGCGACCTTCCCTAGATCAATCCAACGCTTGTCGATCGACGAGACGGCAAGAAAGCGCGGCGCTCTCCAATTGCGCATGGAGAGCGTCGCGATCGGTTGCTCGGCAAGCCTATTTCACCACATTGATCACGCCGACCATATTTGGATGCAACCGGCAGAAATACTCCGTTCTGCCGACAGCGGTCATGCGCGCTGTGGCCGGCTTGCCTTTAGGAGTCGCCACGTCAAATGCGCCGTTGCGTGCTGTCGCCGTATGTTCGACGATATCCTTATTGGTCCACTCGACGATGTCGCCCAAATGCACGGTGACGGCCGATGGCGCGAAATCGAGATCGTTGATCGAGATTCTGACACGCTCGCCGGCGGACGCGGAAACCGCGCCCGCCACTGCGAATGTGATCAAAAATCCCGCGCGGCGCGCGAAATCCTTCATCGCTGTCACTCCGCGCTCGCCGTCGATTTCCAGCTGCGCGACATCTTGGCGAGCTTCTGGACCATATGTTCGGCGTGCTGCTGATGGCCTTGGAAGATTTTCAGGCCGACTCTGAGCAGGCCCTTGAGCTCCTGATTGGTCGCCGAGGGAATGAGCAGCTTGTCGACCGCATTGTTCACGAAAGAGTGATAAGCCACTTCATTTTCGGCATAGGCGCGATCGAAGGCTGCGCCCGAAAGCCGCATGAGTTCGGCGCGCTTTTCCGCCGCCTGCTTGGCGAGCGTCTGGCTCGTTTCATTATCCTCAGGCGTCACGCCGAGCTTTTTGACGAGCGCCAGCGCCTTGTCGTTGACAGCCTTGTGGTCCTTCACCATCTCGGCGGCGAATTCGCGAACGGCCTTGGTCTTCGAACGTTGCAACGCGATTTCGGCATAGCCGATGTCCACCGTTCCGGCCGTGTAAGCAATATGGGCGATTTGCGGATCGGTCGGCGTATCCGCGGCAGTGGCGAATGGCGTCGCCGCAAGCAATAAGGCGGCTGCAGCTCCGGCAAAAACGATCGTCTTCATGATTTCTCCTCCATTCAAGAGGCCGCGCTCATTTCGCGACCTGCAGCCAATACACAGACGAAAGAGCTTCGGTTGCAGCCTTGCTGAGAAAAATTGAACCTCGGTCGCTGGCGCAGGCGAAATTTTTCTGCGTCGACGCGCCGCATCGCTGGCAGCGCGCAGCGGCGAAGCTCCGCACACGCACGTCTTTCAGAACGTGAGATGAAGCGAGGAAGGGGCAAAAACCCAGGCGTTTATCGAAACTGAGCGCATTCTTGTCTGGGGCGCGAAAACCGCCGCCGAGACGCGTCCTCCTAGCAGTTAATAAAGCGCGGCGTCGTCGAACAAGTGCCACAGCGATTTTTGTAGCTTGCGGCTGGTGACATGCGCGCCGGCGGTCCGACGCTCGAGAATGAGTTTCTTGTCGTGAAAATCTTCCATGCCGGCGCGATGGCCGACGCTGATCACCGTCACGCCGGCCAGATCTTCATTGAAGAGGCGCAGCATCGAAACTTGACTCTCTTCGTCGAGCGCCGACGTCGCCTCGTCCATAATGATGATCTGCGGCCTTTGCAGCAGGAGTCGAACAAAAGCCGTTCGCTGCCGCTCGCCGCCGGAGAGGATTTGGTCCCAACGCTGCTCTTCGTCGAGATGTTTGATGAGATAGCCCAGGCCGCACCGCCGCATCGCGCCTTCAATCATCTCGTCAGTGATTTCCTTGTCGGAGATGGAATAGATCATAGCCTGACGAAGCGCGCCCAACGGAATGTACGGCTTCTGCGGCACGAAGGCCATGTGCGCGTTCTTCGGCAACAGAATGCGGCCAGAGCCCCATCGCCATAGTCCGGCGAGCGCGCGAACAAGCGTGCTTTTTCCCGTACCGCTCGGACCGGCGACGAGCAGCTTTTCGCCGGCGGGAATGACGACATTCGCGCCGGCGATCACGATACGCCCATTGCGATGAGCGACAGCAAGATCCTCGATATGGATCGTGCCGTCGTCGCTGACGCCGAACTCGATAAACTCCTTCTCTTCCATGATGACGCCGATATCAAGGCTCTCGAGGGCTTCGGCGAGTTCATCGACGCGGTTGGCTGAAGCCATCCATTCCGCGACGCGCACGGAATTGTCGATGAACCAGTTGAAGGCGACCTGCACCAAGATGAATGCGGACGCGAGCTGCATGACTGCGCCGAGGGTCAAAGCGCCCGAAAGATATTTTGGCGCGACGAGCACGAGCGGAATGAGCGGAACCAGCGCGCCATTGGCGCTCTGCACGGTGGCGATCACCCCGTTGCGATGGATCTGGCGGATCCAGGCGACGACGACGCGTCGATAATTCTGCAAGACAGAGCTTAACTCGTCGGCGTCGCCGCGAATGAGGGCGATGCTTTCCGCGTTCTCCTTCAGCCGGGTGAGTTCTGCGAGGAACTGCGCTTCGGCTTCGTTCTTTTGCGCAACAGCCGGAACGAGCGGCCGTCCCGCAAGATAGGCGACGCCGCCGGCGGCCGTCGCATAGACGACCGCCGCAAAGCCGAGATATCCCGGCAACGCAATCCGCGCTCCAAACAGATTGAGCTCCAGAGCGCCGCCGACGGTCCAAAGCACGCCGATGAAGGCCGTCGCCGTCGCCAGAGCGGTCAAAAACCCGACGGCGAATTCGACAAGCGGATCGATCGCCAGCTGCACGTCCTTGGCGATCCGATATTCCGGCGAAGTTTGCTCGGCCGCGGCGATTTCCAGCCGATAGTAGCGCTGGTCCTCGAGCCACCAGCCGGCGAGTTTCTCCGTGAGCCATTCCCGCCAGCGCATCTGCAATGTCATGCGCGCGACAAGCGCGCCGCTGACGGCGAGGCCGCTGAATGCGACGAGCGCGGGCAACAACGCCGTCGCCCACCCAAGAGATTCGACGCTTCTGCTTTCAAGCGCGTCGAAAAACTTGCGGTTCCATTCGTTGACGCTTAGCTGCGCCCCAAGCTGCAATGCGATGCAAAGTGCGACGAGGCACGTTAGAGTCCACGCTCGCCGGCTGGTCTCGCCGGTCCAGAATTCCAGCGCGAACGCACAGAACTCACGCCAACGGACTCGACCTGACGGCTTGATCTGCGAAGCGACAGCGGCCTGCGCTATGGCTTGACCATTCAACGTTGGAAGCGCCCCTCTGCTTGAGCGCTCGAGCTCGAACGAACGGCTCCTTTCGAGCGGCTTGGCGCGCCTCGCTCATGCGCGCGTCATCCAAGCTCATGCGCGTCCCTTATATGGCGGCCAAAAAACACGAGACTACAACTTTGAAGCGGCGTTTTCGTGGAACGAGGCTGAAGACAGGGATATCGGCGCGACTGCTAAGCTGCGCGAGACGCCTTGCGCTCGAAGAACAGCGCCTGGCTGATCGTGGCCTTAACCGTGTCGACCTTGTACGGCTTGCTGATGAGAAATGCGGGCTCCGGCCGTTCGCCGGTCAACAGACGTTCTGGAAATGCCGTAATAAAAATCACTGGGGCGTCAAAACTTTCGAGCATTTCATTGACGGCGTTCAGACCGGAACTGCCGTCAGCGAGCTGAATGTCGGCGAGGATCAGCCCGGGCCGCTGGCGCTTGGCGAGCTCCACAGCCTCCTGATGCGTACGCGCGACGCCAATCACGCGATGGCCGAGATCGCGCGCAATGAATTCTATGTCCTGCGCAATAAGCGACTCGTCCTCGATGATGAGCACGTCCGTCGCGACGCGCTCGGCGATTTCGCGGCCCGCCTCTCTGACAAGCGCTTCGACCTCCTCGTCGGTCACGCTCAAGATCGTGGCGGCGTCTGCAACTGAGAAGCCTTCGACCGTGCGCAGTAGAAAGGCTTGTCGCGAGCGCGGCGTCAGCATGCTGATGTTGCGTTGAGCCGCGGAAATCTCGTCGTTGGGCGATGTTTCCGTGTTCAACCGGATCGACGACCAGGAGGCCATGAACAGATGGTAAAGCCCAACCTTAGGCGACATATTCGCAGGGAAGTCGTCGGGGTCGGCGACTAGCGCCTCGAGTGTGGCGACAACATAGGCGTCCCCGCTTTTCTGCGAGCCGCAAAGCGCCCTCGCGAAGCGGCGCAAATAGGGTAGGTGCACCGCAATCTCACGGGAGAGGTTCATAGCTTTATCCTATTGCCCGCCAAACAGCGGAGTCAATTCCGCCGCCGGTTTGGCGCCTCACAGCGTTCCCTGCTTGCAATGGCGGAACAATTAGTGTTCTTACGCGTTCCAACAAGGGAGGTCGTCGCGCGGCCACCCCGAGTTCAGGCGGCCAATCTCGGGGTGAACTCGGGGTCGAGAATGAGCCAACGCGAAAATCAACACGACGACGATGGCCCCCGCCGCGACGCGGAATCTGATTTGCATAATGCTGCTGGAGGTCGCAGCGATGGCGACGCTGATGGCTCCAACGCCGACGGCGTCACGCTCGATCCGAAGATACAAGCTCAGCTCGGGCGAGTGTTTCGGGCTTATTGCGATGATCTGATACATCAACCAATTCCTGATAAATTTTCTGTGCTGCTGGCCAAGCTGGAAGCCAAACAGCGCGCAAAGAAATGAACGAAGAATCCTTTGGAGACCAGATGGTGGCGCAAATGCCCTATTTGCGCGCCTTCGCGATTTCGCTTTGCGGCTCGCATAGTCTCGCCGATGATCTCGTCCAGGACACTCTGGTCAAGGCCTGGTCGCATGCCGATTCCTTCCAGCCGAACACCAATCTGCGCGCTTGGCTGGTGACCATTCTCCGCAACACTTATTTTTCAAGCTATCGCAAGCGCTCGCGGGAAGTGCAGGACAGCGACAATCTCCTGGCCCAGCAAATTCCAGTAAAAGGCGGCCAGGAATCGGCGCTAACCCTCACGGACGTCCAATCGGCGTTGGATAAGCTCGCCCCCGAACATAAGGAAATTCTATTAATGATCGGGATCACCGAGCTCTCTTATGAGGAAGCGGCCGAGATTTGCGGCGTCGCCATCGGCACGGTTAAGAGCCGCTTGAACCGCGCCCGCGCCAAACTCGCTGAACATCTGGGTCTCCTGACGCCGAACGACATCGATACCGATCCGACAGTGTCGGATCTCGCCGCGCGCCGACCCTCCCGCGCGATTTAACAGGCCAAGGCTTTGTGTGAGTATGCGCAGGGAAACGTTGCGCTCTATCTAACCTTTGCGCCCCGTCACAAAACTGGCAGCGTAGATGATGAAAGGCCGCGAAGGTCAATATTCCCGGCCCTTGCCGTACGCGGCGGCGGCGAAGGCCGAGACGGATGTTTGCGTCCCTGTTCGCGCGCTGCCCGTATTTCTGCTTTTCTCGTCGCCCTCGCCGACGCTTGCCGCAGATGGCGCCACGGCAATTACTGGAGTCTGGCTCGGCGTGATTGGAGCGCTCGCCGTCGCGTTAGCGACGGCCTTTGTTGTGATTTTCTGGCTGGTGAAGCAGCGCCGCGAGGCGCAAAGCGCGCAGCATGAACTCGCTGAATTGACGCTGGCGGTGGAAGCGCGCGGAACCTCTTATTGGAGCGACACTGGCGTCGCCGAGGTCGACGCCATCGCCCACAGCATCCAGGACATCGACGAGCGCTTGCGAGAAAAGCGCAAAAGACTCTCTGAGTTGAACGATCTGTTGTTGAAAAGTTCGACGATCGTCAGCCGAGCCGGCGCCAATCTGCAACTGCGCGCGCTGCTCGACGCCGTGCCTGTCGGAATTCTCGTCGCCGAAGCGCCGAGCGGACGCATCGTCGAGGGCAATCACCTCATGGAAACTATCCTGCGTCGGCCCATTCGCTATTCGGAAAACACGGAAAGCTACTATGAATGGAATGCTATCCATCAGGATGGCCGGCCTGTCGCGAGCGACGAATATCCGCTCGCCCGGGCGCTCGATGGCGAAGATCATCCCCAACTTGAATGCATGATCGAGCGCGGCGACGGCGCTTACGTCTGGATTAACATTGTTGGCGCGCCGATCCGCGATGACCAGAGAGCAATCATTGGCGCGATCGTGGCGGTCACTGACGTCGACGACATCAAAAATGCCGAAATCCACAATCAGATGATGAACCGCGAACTGCATCATCGGGTGAACAATTCACTCGCGATGATTCAGGGAATCGCTAATATCACCGCGCGCACGGCGCAGGATTTTGCGAGCTTTCAGCAGGGCTTCTCCCACCGCGTGCAGTGCTTAAGCCGCATCTCCACGCTGCTTGTGCAGACTTCGTGGGAGAAGACGCCGCTTAAGGACCTGATCCTGGTCGCACTGTCCTGCAGCAGCCACGACTATGGAGACCGCATCTCAGTGTCCGGCGAAGACGTTGAATTGCGCTCGGCGGTCGCTTCGGCCTTGGGTTTGGCGCTCAATGAATTGCTCGCCAACGCTGAGCAGCATGGCGCGCTGTCGGACGACGATGGCCGGATCTCAATCAGCTGGCGCGTCGATCGCGAAACGGATCGGCCGCGTCTCATATTGAACTGGACTGAGACAGGCGGGCCGATCGTCGAAAACCCGCAGCAAACGGGTGTCGGGCATTTCCTGATCACCAACGTGCTCGCACGGCAAATGGGCGGCGACGTCAGGCTGACTTATCACGCCGAAGGCTTGCAAGCCGAAATATCCGCCGAAATCTGAAGCCGCTCGGCGGCGCGCCGGTCACGCGGCATTCTGTGGAGTCACCCGCAAGGCCGTGACGCGGTTCCTGATCTTACGCATCACCTCGAAACGGAAGCCATGATAGGTGAAGACCTGTCCGGCTTCGGGAATCGCCCCCGCCTCATGGATCACGAGCCCGGCGATCGTCGTCGCTTCCTCGTCGGGCAGGTCCCAGGCCATGACGCGGTTGAGATCGCGCACCGGCACGGCGCCGTCGACGAGCACCGACCCATCGGGCTGTGGACGCACGCCCTGCACGGCGAGATCGTGTTCGTCGCGAATGTCGCCGACGATTTCCTCGAGTATGTCTTCGAGGGTGACGAGTCCCATCACCTCGCCATACTCATCGACGACAAGAGCAAAGTGGGTCTTGCGCTTCAGAAAGGCTTCGAGCTGATCTTCAAGCGTCGTCGCCTCAGGCACGAACCAGGGCGCCAACATCACCTCGTCAACATTGATTTTTGCGGCGTCGCCGCCAGCGGCGTCCAGCGCCCGCAGCATGTCCTTGGAATGAAGGACGCCGACGAAATTATCCGGCCGCTCACGCCAAAGCGGCATGCGGGTGAAGGGCGAGGACAGCACCTCACGTACGATTTGCGCCGGCGGCAGATCGGCGTCGATCGTGCGCATTTTCGTGCGATGGATCATCACATCCGAAACATGCAGCACTTGTAAATCAAGCACGCCGCCGAACATGTCGCGCGCGGCGCGCTCGACATTGCCTTCTTCATGCAAGATATCAACCGCGCTTTTCAGTTCATCATAGGGCGAGAGCACAGTTCGGCCGTGCCCGACTTCAACGCCCATCATCTTGAGCACCGCCAGCACGACATATTCGACGCCGGCGAGGAGCGGGCCCACGATGCGCACGAAGGGCGCGATAAATTTCGCGACGCGCAGCGACGTCTCGTCGGGATGATTGATCGCCAGCGTCTTCGGCAGGACTTCAGCGAAAATGAGCAGCAGCACGGTCATGATGATGGTCGCGTAGATCGCGCCATTATCGCCCGCGATCACGACGAGCACGCTCGTCGTGAAGGCGGAGCCGCCGATATTGACCAGCGTGCCGCCGAGCAGCAGCGCGGCGATCATCCGGTTGCGCTGGCGCAGCAGGCGGTTGACGGCCGCGGCGCGCTTGTCGCCTTCTTTTTCGAGCGAGTGCATCCGGGCGTGGGAGGCGGCGGTGAGCGCCGTCTCCGACCCGGCGAAAAATGCAGACAGCAAGACGCAGATCGCGACAATGGCGACCGCAGTCCATATGTCGACCTGCGGCGCGCCGGTTTCGAGTCCATGCATGGGACTATGTCCGCTTCAATTCGTCCTTGAGAAAGCCAAGCGCCTCATTGGCGTCGACGGATTTTGCGATGAACGCCTGGCCAATGCCACGCAGGAGAATGAAGGTTAGCGCGCCGCGCTCGACCTTCTTGTCCTGATACATGGCGTCGAGGATGGTCTGCGCGTCATCCCTCCAACCCGGAATGTCGCCTATCTTGGTCGGCAGACCGACAGCTTTCAGGTGACGTTCGACGCGCTCCGCCACGGCTGGGGCGCATAGACCGCGGCGCGCCGAGAAACGCGCCGCGCAAACCATCCCGATCGCGACGCCTTCGCCATGAACGAGGCGCGCGCTGTCATAGTCGGTCAGGCGCTCGAATGCGTGTCCGAAAGTATGGCCGAGATTGAGAAGCGCGCGTTCGCCCTGCTCGGTCTCATCGCGGCCAACGATCGTCGCTTTCGTCTCGCAGCTCACCGCGACCGCGCAGATCTGCTCCGCCTGGCTCCGGAAAACAGCATCCGCATCGGCCTCCAGCCAGTCGAAGAAACGAGCGTCGCCAATAAGCCCGTATTTTACGACCTCGGCATAACCGGCGCGAAATTCGCGTAGTGGCAATGTTCGCAACGTATCGACGTCAGCAAGAACCAGCGACGGCTGATGGAACGCGCCGATGAGATTCTTGCCGTGTCGAGAATTGATCCCCGTCTTGCCGCCGACCGAAGAGTCGACTTGGGACAGCAGAGTCGTCGGGATTTGGACAAAGCGCGAGCCGCGGCGCACGCTCGCCGCCACGAAACCGGCGAGGTCGCCGACCACGCCGCCGCCAAGCGCGACGATCAGATCGCGTCTTTCAATCCTGGCGGCCAGCACATCATCACAGACGCGACCATAAACCGAAAGGGATTTTGACGCCTCGCCGGGCGGAACGATGATGGTCGACGTGCGCAGGCCAGCGTCCTTCAGACTCTGTCCGACGGTTGGAAGGTGCAGTCGCGCGACGTTTTCATCCGTGATGACCGCGCAGGCGGCGCCAGGAGCGATCTGTGCAATATATTCGCCCGACCTCTGCAACAGCCCGTCGCCAATGATGATGTCATAGGAGCGTCCGCCGAGCGCGACCCGCACGATCTCCTGACGGCTGGCGTCTTCGCTTTCGGCGCGCGGGGGATGCAAATGGGCCATGGCTTTGGTGAAACCTTTGCTTTGCGCTTGCCGTCGTAGCTCTTCAATTTGGGGCAATTCGACGGCGAGGACCGCAAGCGTATCATCGACCATGGCGTCCTGGGGAATCTCGCGCGACTCGACGCGAAGATCAGCCAATTCGTATATGGAGCGTCGCGCCTCCATCAAGTTGCGTAGCGTTTCCTCCGGATCGTCCGTCTGTAGAAGAGGACGATCATTCTTGCGGCGCACGCGCTTCAACAGAGTTTTGAGGTCCGCGTCGAGCCAGAGGGACACGCCCCGCTCGGCTATGCGATCGCGCGTGCGCGGGTCGAGAAACGCGCCGCCGCCAGTCGCGAGAACGATCGGGCCGCCGTTTAAGAGGCGCATGATCACGCGGCGCTCGCCGTCGCGGAAATAGCGCTCGCCATATTTGGCGAAAATCTCTGGAATGGACATGCCGGCCGCCGAGACGATCTCCGCATCGGCGTCGACAAAGGGCAGGCCGAGCCGCACAGCGAGTCTCTGGCCGATCGCGCTCTTGCCGGAGCCCATCATGCCGACGAGCACGATTGACTTCCCATCGAGCGCGGCGCGCACCGACAAAGCGCGCTCATCCATCGGCGCTTGCTGAGCCGGAAGGACGCCAGAATGTTGCGGTCGAGTCATTTGCGCCAAATCTACCCTGCACGGAGCGAAATTTCATCCGCTTCGCCGAGCGCACGCGAAAGATAGGCGACCATGAAAGCGGGCAGCCGCGGGTCGGAGAGCGCCTCCGACGTGGAAACCATCAGAGCATCTGCGAGTTCAGGCGCGCTTTCGCTCGCGAGAAAGGCCTTCACTTTGGCCAGCAGGTCGTGTGATGGCGCATCGTAATCCAGTCTCTTGATGCAGGCGATATGCTGGCGATCGAATATCACCGTCCAGCCTGTCGCCATTCGCGCCTGCGCCGCGGCAAGACCCGTCTCTTCGGCAAGCTCGCGCACAAGGTTGCCGATAAGATCGATCTTGCCGTCAGCGACAATGTCGGAGGGATCGGGCGTGCCAGAGGGAAAATAGCGGCGACCGGCGGCTGAGTGGCTCGACGCCATCTCGCCGATAAGATATGCGCCGTCGCGCGCACGCACCGCCGGCATCGAAAAGCAGTTGTATATGGTTTTGTCCGGCCAGCCGAAATCGCGCCAGGCCAGAAAGCGCGAGAAGCGCGTCTTGAAGAGCGACATGTGCAAGGCGCACACGCCATCCTCGCCGATTACGCGCTCGACTCGAGAGGCCAGTAGCACGGCGCCGTCGTATAGCGCCGGATTGGCCCGCCGGCGCTCCTCCCAGCGACGCTCGATCTCCGCGGCGCGCTCCTCCGCAAAGCGCCAGTGGTGATCGACGAACCGACAATCGAGCCGATCTACCTCTGCAATTTCGACAGTCACGGACGATCCGCCGTTTCGCTTGGGTTGGGTGGAGAGAGACTGATACGCGCAGAACACGCCACGGCGCTTGGTTACGCCTGCATCTGCAGAAGCGCGGTGCTGTCGCGGAATTCGACGATCTCGACGATGAGTCCATCTTCGAAGCGCACGAAATCGGCGAGCTGAACCTGACCGCGACGGCCGGTGCCCCGATGGCGCCATTCGACGGTCCGACGCGCAGCCGCGTTTCCGCCGTCAACGATGACTTCGTCGGACATTGCGTGTCCCAATTGTTCGAAGTCCACCCCGATGCCGCGCACAACATTGACTAGCGCGTCAACGCCGCGATGTCGTCCCGCATACGAGATCGTCGCGCGATCGCCGACGAATTCGCAGATGACGTCGGGCGAGCACAATTCTCGGATCAGCTCAATATCCGGCCCGCAAGAGAAGCTGCTCATTGCGACCAGCCGGCGCGCCATTTCATCGCGCGTCAGTCCGGGGCCGCGTGGATTCAGAATATCGTCGAGACTTTGCAGCAGGTAATCCGCGCCGCGCGCTTCGCAATGGTGGTCCCGAAACTCATACATTTCCGAGACCAATCCGTTTTGCCAGCGTAGAAAATGCGCCATGCACATGCTCTGGACAAGGCCGGTGGCGCGGTGACGCCAACTGCCGATCCATCGCACCACCGTGTTCTCGCCTTCGACGAGAACCGAGAGAATCTCCGCCTCAAGCGGTTCATAGTCGACGTCGACCCGACGCAAATGGGCGCGCAGAGCGTCCCGCCCACGCCACTGCCCAGGAGGGAGCAGGCCAAGCCGGGAGCAGCTATAGTTCAGCTCAACGTCTTCGACGAAATGTTCAACCAAGGTCGAGACGTCATAAGTCATGCGGCTTCGCACGATCTCATGCACGCGCCGCCGCGTTTCGTTCTCGATGACCTGACTCGAACGCTCGCCCGGACCGTGCATTCATCCCCCGTGGCGATGCATTCGTCGCGCTCGAAAAACTGCCAAACCCGAGCGCGCGCTCGCCTTTTTGGGATTATTATGCGCTAATTGCGGTCCTTGTCGACCAACTTATTCTTGCCTATCCAGGGCATCATGTCGCGCAGGCGAACGCCGACCTCTTCGATCGGATGCGCGTTATTTCGAGCGCGGATCGCCTTAAAAGAGGTCTGGCCGACCTTGTTCTCCAGCATCCAGTCGCGCGTGAATTTGCCGGTCTGGATATCGTCAAGCACACGCTTCATCTCAGCCTTGGTTTCCTTGGTGATGATGCGCGGACCAGTGACATATTCGCCATACTCTGCCGTATTGGACACCGAATAGTTCATATTCGCGATGCCGCCCTCATAAATAAGGTCAACAATCAGCTTCACCTCATGAAGACATTCAAAATAGGCCATTTCCGGCGCATAGCCGGCCTCGACCAGCGTCTCGAATCCGGCGCGGATCAGTTCAACGAGGCCGCCGCAAAGCACGACCTGCTCGCCGAAAAGATCGGTCTCGCATTCTTCACGGAACGTCGTTTCAATGATGCCGGCGCGGCCGCCGCCGATCGCCGACGCATAGGACAGCGCGATCTGCTTGGCGTTGCCCGAAGCGTCCTGGTGCACAGCCATTAGGCAGGGCACGCCCCCGCCTTTCAGATATTCGCCGCGCACCGTGTGGCCCGGCCCCTTGGGCGCGACCATGGCGACGTCGAGATCGGCGCGCGGCTCGATCAGATTGAAATGAATATTGAGCCCATGCGCGAAGAAAAGCGCAGCCCCTTGCTTGAGATTTGGCGCAAGCTCATTGGCATAGATCTCGCCCTGAAGTTCGTCGGGCGTCAGCATCATGACGACATCAGCCCATTTGGCCGCGTCGGCGACGCTCATCACCTTCAGCCCGGCGCTCTCGGCCTTTTTGGCCGACGCGGAGCCCGCGCGCAGCGCCACGGCCACTTCTGGAACGCCACTCTCTTTCAGATTGAGCGCATGCGCGTGACCCTGGCTGCCGTAGCCGACGATGGCGACTTTCTTGCCTTTGATCAAATTAATGTCGGCGTCCCGATCGTAATAAACGCGCATGTGCTCTGCTTCCCTTGATGTGCGTGCGCTCGTGGGGGAACGGCGCGCCCCGCGCCGTCGAATTCGCTGGCGGGCTCCTTCTACGCGGGCGGCCCGGCGAGGTCAAAATTCTCGCGCTTCAGATCGGCTCCGGTCCGCGGGCGATGGCGGCCACGCCTGTGCGGGACACCTCGACGAGCCCGATCGGGCGCATCAGATCAACGAATTCGTCAATCTTGTGAGGCTTGCCGGTCAGTTCGAAGATGAAGCTTTCAGTGGTTGCGTCGACAATCCGGGCGCGGAAGGCTTCCGCGAGCTGTAGCGCGAATGTGCGATGCTCGCCGCGGCCCTTGACTTTGACCATGGCGAGCTCGCGCTCGAGCGAGCGCTTCGACACGGTGAGATCGGTGACCTGATGCACCGGAACGAGGCGCTCGAGCTGGTGATGGATCTGCTCGATCGTCTCGGGCGCGCCGGAGGTCAAAATGGTGATGCGCGAAAGATGCTCGGCATGCGCCACCTCAGCGACGGTAAGGCTCTCAATATTATAGCCGCGGCCCGAGAACAGGCCGACGACGCGCGCTAACACGCCCGGCTCATTGTCGACGAGCACGGAAAGCGTATGCGACTCGACCTTGGAGTTCGTCGTCGCGGCGGCGTAGGGAGAAGGCGGAGAAGCGGGGGCGTTCATTTCGGTCCTTCGGCAATCGGCAGATCGGCAGTCGGCAAGCAGCGTTGTTCTTACGACTGCCGACCGCCGAAGCCCGACCGCCTAAACAAGCATCTTTCCCTTTTCGTCGATCACCGCGCCGAGCTCGATTCCGGCGTCGTCGGAAAGATCGGCGAGCAGCATGTCATTATGCGCCTTGCCCGACGGGATCATCGGGAAGCAATTTTCGACCTTGTCGACGACGCAGTCGAAGATGACCGGTCCGTCATAGTCGATCATCTCCTTTATCGCCGCGTCGAGCGATGCGGGGTCGGAGCAGCGAAGGCCCTTTGCGCCAAACGCTTCAGCGAGCTTGACGAAATCGGGAAGCGCTTCGGAGTAGCTATGGGAATAGCGTCCGCCATGCAGCAGTTCCTGCCACTGGCGGACCATGCCCATATACTCATTGTTGAGGATGAAGATCTTCACCGGCAGGCGATATTGGATCGCCGTCGACATTTCCTGAATGCACATCAGGATCGAGGCCTCGCCCGCAATGTCGATCACAAGCGATCCCGGATGCGCGAGCTGCGCGCCGATCGCCGCCGGCAGGCCGTAGCCCATTGTGCCGAGCCCCCCCGACGTCATCCAGCGGTTCGGCTCCTCGAAATGATAATGCTGGGCGGCCCACATCTGATGCTGCCCGACCTCGGTCGTGACATAGACGTCGCGATCTTTGGTCAGCGCATAGAGCCGCTGCACCGCATATTGCGGCTTGATCGCCGTTTCGGAATTGCGAAACGCAAGCGATTTCCTTGCGCGCCACTCCTCGATCTCCGCCCACCAATGATCGAGCGGCTGCTTCTCGGCGCTCATCGCCTCGGCGCGCCACAGGCGCACCATGGCTTCGAGAACATGGGCGCAATCGCCGACGATGGCGAGATCGACCTTGACGTTCTTGTTGATCGACGAGCGATCGATGTCGATGTGGATCTTCTTCGAGCCCGGCGAGAAGGCGTCGAGACGACCCGTGATGCGATCGTCGAAGCGCGCGCCGACCGCAATCATCAGATCGCAGTCATGCATGGCGTGATTGGCTTCCCAGGTGCCGTGCATGCCGAGCATGCCGAGCCAGTTCTTTCCTGATCCCGGATAGGCGCCGAGCCCCATCAGCGTCGAGGTGATGGGAAAGCCCGTCAGGCCGACGAGTTCACGCAATAGCGTCGACGCCGCCGGGCCGGAATTGATGACGCCGCCGCCCGTGTAAAAGATCGGTCGTTTCGCAGCCGCCATCATGCGCACAGCCTGCTGGATCGTCTCCAGGTCGGCGTCGAGCTTGGGATGATAAGTCTTGTGCGCAGCGCTGCGCGGCGGCGCGTAGACTCCGCGCGCAAATTGCACGTCCTTGGGGATGTCGATGACCACAGGTCCGGGCCGGCCGGATGAGGCCACGTAAAAGGCCTCATGCAGCACGCGCGGCAGATCGGCGATATTCTTGACGAGATAATTATGCTTGGTGCAGTGGCGGGTGATGCCGACCGTGTCGCACTCCTGGAAGGCGTCGGAGCCGATGAGATGCGTCGGCACCTGGCCAGTGATGCAGACGACCGGGATTGAATCCATCAGCGCGTCGGTCAGGCCCGTCACCGTATTGGTGGCGCCTGGCCCCGAGGTGACGAGCAGCACCCCCACCTTGCCGGAGGAGCGCGCATAGCCCTCGGCCGCATGCGCGGCGCCCTGCTCGTGGCGCACGAGAATGTGCTGCACCTTGTCCTGATGGAAAAGCACGTCATAGATCGGAAGGACGGCGCCGCCGGGATAGCCGAAAATAATCTCCACGCCCTGGTCCCTCAGGGCTTCGACCACCATTTCGGCGCCGGTCATTTCCTTCGACATCGTCTCTTTCCGTCTTGCTTCTCGCGGCGGGCGGCCAGGATGTTTCGTTTTTCGGGCAACAAAAAAGGCCCTCTTGGGGCCTTGGGTCAAGCGCCGCTGGCGGAGGCCGGGCCTAGCCCCGCTCCGTTCCTGGCGCTTCAGATACGAGAATTGCGCGCATTCGCGTCCCGCCCTCTTGGTTGCGGGAGACGTTACGGGAGACGCAGCGGATAATCAAGCGAGGAATAGGCCTCTAGCGGGCGATCCATCCGCCATCGACCACAAGCAGGTGACCGACGATGAATCGCGCCTTTTCGGAGCACAGGAACAGCACGGCCTCCGTCAGCTCTTCGGCCTTGCCCATGCGCCCGATCGGAAAGAGCTCGCCCGCCTGCTGGGGCGTCATGCCTTCCTTCTCCATCCATTGATGGAACACGTCACCGGGCGCGTCGATGCCGCAGGCGCAGATGGCGTTGACGCCGATATTCTCCTTGGCGACCTCAAGCGCGACCGTCTTGGTCAAACCGTCCACGCCGCCGCGCCTGCGGGATTGACCTTCAAATATTCCTTGTCGCCAAACTCGACCTCCTTGGTCTCGTAAGGCTCGCCGATCCATTCGAGGGCAATGTGCGGCGCGAGGGAGCATGCGCCCGTGTGGTAATAGAGCGTGACCATGGGGGCCTCCGGTTGAGAGCGTCGCTCATAGGATAGGGCGCTCTCACGGGAGGGTCGTGCCTACCCCTCGCCGCAGTCGAGAATCCAGGTCTTGTCGCAAAAAGCGACATAGAGGCGCTCCTGTCCGAGCGCCGTCCCAAGTTCTCCAGCGAGCTCATTGAGCATCGCTTCGATCTGCGCGTCGGGCAGGCGCCCGAGATAAGCATGCACCGCTTCGCCGGTGAAAATCGCGACCGGCTCGCGGTCAGAGCCGACCGCGCCGTCCTCCTTCGGCCAGGCGTAGGTCACCTCGCCGCGGGTGAACATGCCGGAGAGCGCGGGCTGGCCCGTTTCGACGCGCCGACGCATCCAGGCGTGCGCACAACGCACCGCTTCGGAAACATCAAAGACGCGCCCCTCGGCCTCCCAGCCCTCGCGCAGTCCGACGGTGATGCGGAAATCTCGCCGCGGCCCGCGCGAGCCGTCAACGAGGCGATAGACGCGCTTGGTCATGACTACCTTCCAAAGGTTGGACGAGCCATAGCGAGGAAGACCCGCGGGAGAAGACGATAACCGAAAAGGGGACGACGAGCGTCTATGGCCTGCACGCCACAAGTCTTAGGCTTCGGCGCAGTGCCGCAACGCACGCCGGTTTCTTCAGGCCGCGCTCTTCATGGAGGCTCGAATGCCCATCCCCGTCTGGGTTTTGCTCGGTTTTGCGCTGTGGACGCTGTTGCTGCTCTTCACGACGGTTGGCGTCTATCGCTGGAGCCGCATATTGACCGGCCGCACCGCGGTCTCCGCCTGGCGCGCCGATGAGCCGCAGGGCGGCGAATGGTATCGGCGCGCGATGCGCGCCCATATGAACTGCGTCGAGAACCTGCCGGTCTATGGCGCGATCGTCGTCGCGATGCTCGCCGCGCGGGTCGCGAGCCCCGCTCTCGACGTGCTGGCGATCACGATCCTTGTCACGAGAATCTGCCAGAGCGCGGTTCATCTGCTCTTCGAGCAGACGAATGTCGTGGCTTCGATCCGCTTCGGCTTTTACTTCGTGCAGGCAATCTCAATGCTGGCCATGGGCGCGCTGATAGCTTTTTGGGCGCAAGGATGAGGGAGAGGCCGTAGATGGCCGGGACAAGCCCCGCCATGACGGCTGCGGAGCGCGCTCTCGGACCCTGAGCGTCATGCCCACGCTTATCGCGGGCATCCACGAAATTCATCCCGTCGGACGCCGTGCGCTGCTCAGCCTTCCAGCAACCGCCGCGCGATCACCTGCGCCTGAATCTCCGCGGCGCCCTCGAAAATGTTGAGGATACGGGCGTCGCAGAGCACGCGCGAGACCGGATATTCCAACGCAAAGCCATTGCCGCCATGAATCTGCAGGGCGTTGTCCGCCGCCGCCCAGGCGACGCGGGCGCCGAGCAGCTTCGCCATGCCGGCCTCGAGATCGCAGCGCTTGCCCTCGTCCTTCTCCCGCGCGGCGAAATAGGTGATCTGGCGGGCGATGTGAATCTCGACCGCCATTGAGACGATCTTGTTGAAGACGCGCGGGAAGGAGAACAGCGGCTTGCCGAACTGGATACGCTCCTTGGCGTATTTCAGTCCGAGGTCGAGCGCGCATTGGGCGACGCCGAGCGCGCGCGCCGCCGTCTGGATGCGCGCCGACTCGAAGGTCTCCATGAGCTGTTTGAACCCTTTGCCTTCCTCGCCGCCGAGAAGGTTTTCGGCCGGCACTTCGAAATTGTCGAAGCCGATCTCGAACTCCTTCATGCCGCGATAGCCGAGCACTTCGATCTCGCCGCCGGTCATGCCCTTCGCTGGGAAGGGATCGCTGTCGGTTCCACGCGGCTTCTCGGCAAGCAGCATGGAGAGGCCCTTATAGCCCTTCTCATTCGGGTTGGTGCGCACGAGAAGCGTCATCAGATCGGCGCGCACCGGATGGGTGATCCAGGTCTTATTGCCAAAGACCTTGTAGACGCCGTCCTCCAGCGTCGCGCGGGTGCGCAGCCCCGCGAGATCGGAGCCATTGTTGGGCTCGGTGAAGACGGCGGTCGGCAGGATTTCTCCGCTCGCGATCTTGGGGAGATATTTCTCTTTCTGCGCCCGCGTGCCGCCGACCAGGATCAATTCGCCGGCGATCTCCGAGCGCGTGCCGAGCGAGCCGACGCCGATATAGGCGCGCGACAGCTCCTCGGAGACGACGCACATGGCGATCTTGCCCATGCCGGAGCCGCCATATTCTTCGGGGATCGTCAGGCCGAAGACGCCGAGTTCGGCGAGGCCCGAGATGACGTCCAGCGGTATATACTGGTTCTTACCGTGCCATTCCTGCGCATAGGGCGTGGCATTGGCGGAAGCGAATTTGCGCATCTCGCTGCGGATCGCTTCCAGCGTCTCGTCGAGGCCGGAAGCGCCTATCGTCTCCGCCGCCGCGTGGTGATCGATGAGTTCGGCAAGCCGCGCGCGGTTCGCCGGCGTATTGCCCGAGAGGATAAGCCGGTCGACCGAGGCGGGACGTCGCGCCGCGATCTGCTGGCTTGTGAGCCCAAAATCGCTGAGCCGGACGATCTCGCCCTGGCTCATCGGAATGCCGCCGTAGATTTGCGCGAGGAATTCGGCGAAGCCGATCTGGTTCAGGAGCTCCTCGGTCTCGCCATAAGCGCCCTCGGCCGAGAGCCGCTCGGCGTAGTCGATAAGTTCGCGCAGGCCCTGCACATAGGTCGCAAGCCAGGCGAGGCCGTGGGCGGCGTGCTGATCGGCCTCGATCAGCTCGTTGGAAAGCTTGCCGTCTTTCGTGACGCGGGCGCGCACGCTCGCGAGCGCATCCTTATAAAGCGCCTCGACGGCGGCGAGGGCCTCTTTCGCGTCACTCGTCCAATCGGCGGCTTCAAGTTTCGTCGCGACGGCTGCGGTCATTTCACTTTCCGGAATGAGAGCCCCGATGGGGCGGACGCCTGACCTCCCATCGACCGGGATTCCGCCTTCAGGGGGGAGGTATTTTGCGCCCTACATGCCGGCATTTGGCCTGAGACGCAACCGCGCTGGCGGCGGGATAGTGTCTCAGTTCGAATTTCGGCTTTCGGTGAAAAACCGAAACCTTCGGCCGGTAGGCTAGGAGCCGGTTCGCGCCCGAAGCAGACCTTCAATCAAACAAACCGGCGTCTTCAACTGCGAATTGCTGACACGCAACTCTTGGCTTCTGACGAAAGGCCCACCTGGAGAATCGCTGTTTCCTGCGCCAACGCCTTCTCCCGTGATCGGTATCCTCTCGCCAGCCGCGCTTCGGTCGACGCGAGGCGACGCGCCTTGTGTACCTGTCTCATTTTGCGTGCTTACCAATCATACGCAGTCATCGTGCGTGTAAACTTACGCAATAAACAGAGATACTTCTTTGGAATAAGAATAAATCCTAACAATTGTAGGATAGTTCTTTGAAAAATTTCTGAATTATGTCTGAGTCGATTGACGGAAAAAAAGTATTGGCGGTATCGATAATCGATCATGCGATCCTGTTCGCCGCTGCACATCAGTAAAGGCGGGATATATGACTAAGAAATATTCCGAAAAATCCCGCTTCGATGCTATAGAAATCGGGAAGAAATCCCTGCTTGTTTGCAGCCTCGGCGCGCCAATCATCGCGCTCGAAATCGCGTCTGCTGCAGCGCAGAACGCTTCGCAAACCTTGCCTGCCGTCACCGTGGACGCGCCGCGCGAAAAGCCCCAAGCCAAGCAGCAACAGCCAGCTCGTCCGACCTCCTCGGGATCGCGCGTCGCGCGCGGCGCCCATTCAACCGGACCAAGACCAAATGTCGCCGCCGGGTCTGGCGCGCAGTCCGGACCGCCGAACGCTGGGCCGCTGTTAGCCGGGCCAATCACTGCGCCGACGCCGCCAACGGGAGAAATCGGCAATCTGCCGCCGGCCTATGCCGGCGGCGAAGTCGCTCGCGGCGCAAGACTCGGCATGCTCGGCAACCGCGATTTCATGGACACGCCGTTCAACGTCACGAGCTACACGTCGGCGCTTATCGAGAACCAGCAGGCGCGCACTTTACAGCAGGTGTTGGAGAACGATCCATCGGTCCGCATGGCCACGTCAGCCGGCCATATTCGTGAGAATTTCAGAATTCGCGGCTTTCCCGTACTCGGCAGCGAACTTGCGCTCAACGGCCTGTATGGCCTCGCGCCCGACGGTCATGTGCCGACAGAGTTCTTGGAGCGGGTCGAAGTGCTCAAGGGCCCGGGGGCCCTGCTCAATGGAATGGCGCCTTTTGGCGCAGTCGGCGGCTCGATCAATCTCGTCACGAAACATGCTGGCGACGCGCCGATCACCAGCGTCAGCAGCGACTACACGTCGAATACTCAGTTCGGCACGCATATCGACGTCGGACGGCGCGTCGGCGACCACAATCAGTTCGGCATCCGCTACAACGGCGTTTTCCGCAAAGGCGAGACTGCGCTCGACGATCAGTGGAAAGTGCGCGGGCTCAATGCGCTGGCGCTCGATTACCGGGAAGAGCGCGTGAGGCTGTCGATTGACGCCTATCACAGCCAGGAAATCTTTAAGAACGGCAGCGCCTTCTTTGCGAGCTTTAGCGGCATTGGAGTGGCGGCTGCGCCTCACGCCAGCACGAATCTTTTTCTCGGCACGAACGCCCGATTCGAGAACAAGGCCATCGAAGCGAGGGCCGAGCTGGATGTCGCCGAGAATGTCACGGTCTTTGCCGGCATCGGCTTTTTGGATAGCAGAAACTTCGGCTTCACCAACGGAACCCAGGCGCCGAGCGTAAACCTGCTCGGCAACTTCACTGGACAGCGAATCGTCAATCTGCGCGGCTATACGAACACGCTCTCCACGCAGGGCGGATTGCGTGGCGTGTTCGACATGGGACCGCTTCGCCATCAATTCGTAGTGAGCGCAGCGGCGCTGAAATTCAGCCAAAGTTCCGAGTTCGGGTTCAGCGGGTCTTATCGATCGAACATCTATATCCCCGTCGTGCCGCCTTTGGCCCCGCCGCCGCCGGTTGTCCCCAATACGGCGTTCAATCCGAGTCGACCGTATTTCGTGACCGATCCGAGGAAGACGGGAGACACCTATCTGGCGAGCCTCGCCTTCGCCGACACCATCTCGGCTTTCGATGAACGCATCCAGTTTATCGGCGGTCTGCGCAGTCAGCGGGTGATGACCAAGACTTATACGGCCAACACGGGTTTGGAGACGAACTCCTATGACAGCCATCGTCTCTCGCCAGCCTTTGCGCTGATCGTAAAGCCGTTCGACAACCGCCTGTCGCTTTACGCCAACTATATCGAAGGCCTCACTCAGGGCTTGCGCGTCACCAACCCTCTCGCGACAAATTTTAACGAGTCGTTCCCGCCCTTCGTTTCCAAGCAGGTCGAGACCGGCGCGAAGCTCGATTTAGGCATTCTCGCGAATACGTTGAGCTTCTACGAGATTACGCAACCGACTCTTGCCACGGTGACGACGGGGGGGCTCGTCTCTTACAAGCCGGTCCGGCAGCGCAACCAGGGCATAGAGTGGAACGTCTTCGGCGAACCGGTCCCTGGCGTCCGCGTGCTGGGCGGCGTCTCTTACATGATTGGCGTCATCACGCAGAGCGCGGACGGACGCACCACTGGGAAGAACGCCTTCGGCATTCCGCGATGGCAGGTGAACATGTATGGCGAGTGGGATCTTCCCTATCTCGTCGGGGTGACCGCGGAAGGCCGCGTCGTCTATACGAGCGCCCTCTATGTCGATTCATTGAACTGGTATCGAATTCCTGAATGGGCGCGTTTCGACGCCGGCGTGCGCTATGCGACGACGGTTTACGGAACGAACATGACGCTGCGGGCGAATGTGAACAATCTGTTCGATCACAGCTATTGGTCAGGTGCCTTCAACGACGGTTTCGCCACGCTCGACGCGCCGCGCACTGTCCTTCTGTCGGCGACTTTCAACTTCTGACGGCGGGAGCGGACAATGAACCTCTCACCCGCAGCCGTTACGATCGCAGCCCTTGTCGCCATCGTAGCGGGCGCCGCCTGCTTCTATCTCGGCGCGCCCAATCAGCGCTGGCTGTCGCGGCGCTTGCCGGCGTGGCCGAGCCGCATTGCTGGCGCGGCGCTGCTGTTTCTCGGCGTTCTCCTGTGGAGTCAGGTCGTCCAACTCTCGACCGCGATTTTCGCGACGCTCGTTTTGATCATGCTTCTCTTCATCATTTTTCCGTGTCTGGGGGCGCTGCGCACTGTCGTCAGGAATGCGCCATGAAAGAGATCCGACCTGACTGGATCAGCAAAACATTAGCGGGCGCCATTTTGGGCTTCAGTCTCGCGCTCGCGCTCGCAGGACTCTTTGCGTGGCTGGGCCCCGGTGGATTGGCGACTCCTAACAAATTTCAGCTTGTGATGTGGCTCATCTCGCCGATCTGGCTGACCACAATGAGTCTTTCCTTCCTCTTTACAAGCGGAATGCGCGCCTGGCTCTGTCTGGGCGGCGCAAATCTTGCCGCCTACGCCGGTCTGTTCGCCTGTCGTCATTTCATTCACTGACGGGACGACACTCGATGCGCAGCGACGTTGTTCGACTCTATAAGGTTGTTCATACGTGGACTGGCATTACTGCCGGTATGTTCCTCTTCATCGCCTTCTATGCCGGCTCCATCACCGTGTTCGCCGAGCCGCTCGCGCGCTGGTCCTCATCGTCCGCTCCAGTCCGCCTCACGGCGCTCGCTCAGTCGGATGAATTGATCGCGCGCACGCTTGCCGCTCGTCCCGACGCCGGCAAGGAATTCACGCTTCATTTGGGCGAGACCGAAGATCTTTGGGCGCGCCTGACATGGAAGAAAGGCAAGGACGATAAGACGCCGTGGTCAGCGGATCTTTCTTCGGCAGGCGACCTTCGGCTCGCGCAGTCATATCGCTCGAGTCTTGCCGACTTCGTCGACAACATTCACCGGACCGCAGGCATTCCGGGCGCGAACGATATTGGCGAGACCGTTATGGGCGTCGTGAGCGCTGTCTACGCCGTCGCGCTTGTCTCGGGACTGATCGTTATTCTGCCTTCGCTCGTTAAGGATCTCTTCGCACTGCGGATCGGACCCAATCTTAAGCGCATGTGGCTCGATGCGCATAATGTCGTGGGCGTGGTCAGCCTGCCGTTCCATATCGTCATCGCTTTAAGCGCCGTCGTTTTCTGCCTGCATGAGCCATTGTACGACGCGCTCGACTATGTCGTCTATGACGGCCGTCTGAAATCGATCATGGCCGCGAGCAACCCCTTCACCGCGATCAAGAAGGACGAGCAACCAGCGCCCATGTTGCCGGTCAATGTTCTCCTTGACCGGGTGAAGGGGGCTTCACCGAGTTTTGTCCCCGTCGAGATGCGGTATCGAAATGCTGGGCTTCGTGGCGCGTCGGTTCAAGTTTGGGGATACGACACGCGTTACATGACGAGAGGCAAGGGGTTTGCAGTCATCAGTCCGGTCACCGGCGAGATTGCGAACACGGACTATTTGCCCGGCAGAGAGGGAACTTGGACCGGCATCGTGGCGACGTTTTTCGCGCTGCATTTCGCCACCTTCGGCGGCGATGTCGTCCGCGTCTGTTACTTTCTTCTCGGCATTGCGGGCGCCTTTCTGTTTTATTCAGGCAATTTGCTCTGGATTGAATCACGCCGGCGAACTGAGCGGCGACATGGCGGCCCGGTAAATCAGAAAACATCGACGCGTATGATGTCCGCGGCCACTGTCGGCGTTTGTCTCGGCGCAATCTGCGCGATCTCCATCACGATCGTGGCGGAGAAGTGGTTGGGCGGCAGGGTCGCGAACATCGATGTTTGGCGCAACGCCATTTATTACTGTGTTTTCCTTGGGAGCGTGCTCTGGTCGTTCCTCAGAGGAGCCGCCGCGGCGAGCGTTGAGCTTCTCTGGCTCGCCGCGATTGCCGCCGCTGCAATTCCACTTACCACGCTGACCGGTTGGACATCGCCCGCGCTCGGCATGCAGGGCTCGGCGAGCATGGCGGCGCTTGGCGTCGACCTCGTCGCTCTTTTTGCCGCTCTATGCTTCGTCTGGATGGCGCGGTCGGCCGCCCGTCGAGCGGAATATGGACCGGCCGACAGTGTTTGGGCCGCGCCTCAACGGCAATTGCGGGAGGCGGCGCGATGATGACTCCGGTCACCACAATGGCGAATCCTTCTTTGGAGCGGGTCGCCTCTGGCACTAGTGACCACTTTGGGTCAAATCAAGCCATTCATCGTCCGCTCGGCGGGCAGCTGCGAAGGATCGTAAGCCGAAACTCAAACTGAAAACACTACCGGCGGCGCTCGATTGCGGCGCGGCCCGAGATGGTGGAGCACCGCCCTTATAGCGGCCGGACATGCAGCGGCAGGCCGTCTTTGGGCCGCGTGGTGAAATCGGGGGCAAGCTCCAGCCGATAGCCCTCGACCGGCGTGAAGCGGAAATCGCGCACGAGCGTCGCAAGGATCACGGTCATTTCCAGCATGGCGAAACCCATCCCGATACAGATGCGCGGGCCGGCGCCGAAAGGCATGTAAGCGCAACGGTGGCGCGTCTTGGATTTTTCCGGCGCAAAGCGGTCGGGGTCGAAAGCGTTGGGCGCGTCCCATAATTTCTCATGGCGATGTAGCGCCCAAAGCGCCGCAAAGACCGGCTCGTTCTTGGAAATTTTATGTGAGCCGAGCATCATGTCTTCGCGCGGCTGTCGCCCAATCGCGGCAGCCGGCGGAAAGAGGCGCATCGATTCCTGTATCACCTGCTTTGTAAATTGCAGTTTCTCGATTGTATCGCCGCTGATATCTGAGTCGTCCGCGATGGCGCGCGCTTCGTCGCGCACGCGCTCTTGCGACGCTTGATCCTTGGCCAGCAGCCATAGACTCCAGCCAAGCGCGACCGCCGACGTTTCATGCCCCGCGACCAGAAAGCCGTAGAGATTGGCGATGAGCTCGGCGTCCGTCATCGACCGGCCGCTTTCGGGGTCTTTGGCTGCAAGCAGCCGATCGATAATCGCCTGCGTTTCGACGCCTGATGCGCGCCGCGCCGCAAGAAGTCGCGCGGTCTCGTCATAGAGGTAGCGCATGTTGCGATTGATCTTTGATGATCCGGGAAACGGCAGCCATACCGGCAACCGAAGCAGGGTGAAAATCCGCTGCCAGGACATGCCAGCAAAACTCTCCTGCAAGGCGGCGACAAACTTGCCGCGATCGAAGGCGCCTGTGACGCCGAGCACGGCCCTTTCGATGACCGCAAAAGTGACGTTCGACATCGCGTTCATCGCGTCGATCGGGGCATCCTGCGGCGAGCGACGCCAGGCCTCCGCTTGGGCTTTAGCGCAATCGACAAATGTCGGCGTGAGAGCAAGAAGATTTTCATGTCGGAAGGCCGGCGCCAAGGCGCGCCGCTGCCATTTCCAGTCAGCGCCTTCAACAAAGAACAGCGCATCTTGGTTGATCATCGATGACAGCGCGCCAACGGTGATGAAGTCGCGCGTAAAACTTTCAGCGCGCGTGATCAGCATGTCCTCGATCAGTTCGGGATCGGCAAGATAGTGCGTGCGCTGGACGAACGGCCAGACGCGATTAAGCGTGAAGTAGTCTTCACGATAGGCGGCGGGCGGCCAGTTCTCGAGATAATTGCGTTTGGTGGAGCGCCAGGTAGGCCTCTCATTTGGCGCAAAGGGCGTAAAATCTGGATCGTGAAACATCGCAGGCTCCCCTGAGGGTCCCGTCGCGGAGGTGGTTGGAAATTGGTTGGCGTAGTCTCCGGGTTCCTCAACCCGAATGATTCCAGCGTTGACGCGCTGGAACGGAGACCACGCCATGACGAAGGATACCACGAAGGCGGCGGCTGTCGTCGCCGAGAATTTGCTTTTCGATGATTGGGTCGACGCGATCGAGG
>VGDT01000016.1 GCA_016869595.1 Alphaproteobacteria bacterium | reverse complement strand
CCGCTCGGCGCGGCATTCGCCGACCCCCAGCCCCGCTCACTTGGCCGGCTGGGGCTATGGGCTTGCCGAAAACCGTCAGTCGGGTGAAGATAGGCTCACAATCGCTGGCCATCTGGCGAATGTGGGGATAAGCTCTTTCACCGCGCCGAAGCCCAGCTGATAAATGCGGTCGAAGAAGGCTTGTACGCCGCGAAAAATATCGATCGGCCGCAGTTCGAGCCACATCAGCAGGGCGCCGACGACGAGCGAGATAAAGAACAACCGCACGAAAGTGTTGAGCGGCGAGCCGCCAAGGAAATTTTCAAGCGTGTTGTTCGAGGCCATCGCTCTGGTTTCCTGTGAAAGTTCGTCGGACCTGGGTAGCATCAGCAGATCGCGCCGGACCTCGCGCGGCGCCAGCTGACGCGCCTTGTCGAGATGCGGCCAATTGGCGAAGGGTCCCTGATCAGCCATCGGGGCGCTCCTGCGGACGCGTCCTACGGCTCACAAAGAGCCTCCGGGCGACGCCTCTTCGCGGAAGATGCGCATTATGCGGCGCAGAAAGCGCTCGGTAAAGGAGAGCGCGCGCTCAAACTGCTCTTCACTTGGCGCATTATTTGGCGCATCGTTCGGCCGTGCCGCAGGCGGAATTGGCGCGGCCTCGGCGCGCGCTTTGAGCGCCGCGTTCTCCTTGCGCAGCCGGTCAATCTCCGCTTCGAGTCCGGCGCGCTCTTCGGCGCCGAGCCGGCACACCGCGACGCCGTCCTTCACCGAACAATAGGACACGGCGCCCGTTTCCTTATTGAGCCGCATATAGCCGCCCTCTGCCGGAGTAAGCGTGAAGCGTTCGCCCTCCGGCGCCACGATCGCCGGCGTCTCGGCGAACGCCGGCGCTCGAAAAACGGCGACAACGCCAATGGCCAGTAAAAGACGCCGTGATTGGCTCATGCGCCGCCACTTAGTGGAGAAGTTTGATCGCAAATGGGCGCTTGCGGTTCGCGCGTCAATGGCGTCGGCGCGGCCTCGGCGGTGGCCTCAGCTCGACCGCCCGCGCTTGAACGCTGGGACGGCCTCGGCCATATAGCTATAGCCGGAGCGCTTTAGGGTTCTGGCCGAAGAGGCGCCAACAGGGCTTCATTCACATGTCGCGTCCGCCGCTCAATTCGCCATTCCTGCTCGGATTCGATGAAATCGAACGGGCGCTCGACCGCGTCGCCCGCACTGCGTCGGATGGCTATCCGCCTTACAATATCGAACGCATCCCGCGCAGCGACAGTGCGCCGGAGCTGCTTCGCATCACGCTCGCGGTCGCCGGCTTCACGCGCGATCAGCTTGACGTTTCGCTCGAAGAGAATCAGCTCGTTATTCGCGGGCGCCAAACCGAAGAGCGGGAGCGCCACTTCCTTCATCGCGGCATCGCCGCGCGCCAGTTTCAGCGGGCGTTTCTTCTTGCCGAAGGGATGCAGGTGCTCGGCGCGGATCTCGTCAACGGCTTGCTTTCGGTCGATCTCGCGCGGCCAGAGCCCGAGCGGGTCATCAAGAAGATCGAAATCGCCGCGCGCGAGTGAGGGCCGCCGTCAGTCCGACTGAATCACGATTTGCGGCATCTCGTCATTTCCGGACGAATGAAAATTGGGAAGGGCTTTGTCCCGCCGTTGGCGTCGCGTCTCGCCAAAACGAAATCAATCGCGCCCCGTTTGGCGACGCCATTTACGTCGCGGTTAAGCTAATTTGGCGCTCCGAGAAAGGGCGCCATCAGGACTCATCATCAGGAGTTCAACTGCAGTCCTAACATCGGGAAAACTTCCCGATTATTGCGGGATTATGACCCGTAAAAGTCGTTATTTTTCAGTAGTGTAGATATCATGTCACACCCTAGGAATTTTAGCTCTACAGCCAAGCTGATCAGGGACGAAAAGTTGTTTCCAGCGGTATAACGCCCAGGCTAACGCCATGGGGCAGAAATGATCGGTTCCAAAAAACAAGCTTCTTTGATTGCGCTTGCCGCGTCGCTGGCGTCTGGGGCGGCGCATGCCCAGCAAGCGCTCCCGACGATCGAGGTCGGCGCAACGCCTCTACGCTCTACCTCTCGTCCTTCGCCAACTGTCGCCGCTGCGCCCGCCGTGCGTCCGGCGGGCCCCGCGCCCGCGCCGGCCCCCGCTCCCTATATTTCGCCGCTCGTGACCTATCAGGTTCCGGCGTCCGTTCACGTCGTCGACAGCCGGGAAATCGCCAATAGCCGTAAGTTTAACCTCGGCGAAGCGCTGCAACGCACAGCGCCCGGAGTGGCGATCAACGATGTCGGCGGCAATCCCTCTTTCCCTGAGGTTGATTATCGCGGCTTCGTCGCTTCGCCTTTCGCTGGCGTGCCGCAAGGTCTCGCCGTGTTCCAGAATGGCGTTCGCATCAATGAGATGTGGGGCGACACCGTCAATTGGGACTTGATTCCGAGCGTCGCTATCGACCGAATCGCGATCGAGACGGGCAATCCTCTCTATGGTTTGAACGCCATTGGCGGCGCGATCGTTCTCGACATGAAGAACGGCTTCACCTGGCAGGGCTCAGAACTCGATATTCGCGGCGGCTCGTTCAGACGCCGCCAGGGCGTATTTCAATATGGGCGTAAGATCGCGGACTTCGCCATCTACGCCGCCGGCGAGGCGTCGGGCGATTCCGGCTATCGTTATTTTTCGGGCTCGCAGATCAAGCGCTTCTATGGCGATATCGGCTATCGCGCCGAAAGCGTCGAGATTCACGCGAACGCCACGCTCGGCTCGAACCATTTCGGCGCCTCTGGGCCGTCGCCTGTGGAGCTGGTCGCAGTGGACAAGAGTTCGACCTACACGACGCCGCAGACCTATAAAAACCAGGTCATGATGTTTGACCTCAACGGCGTGGTCGACGTCAGCCCGACGACAAGACTGCTCGGCGACATTCATTACCGCGGCTATAATCAGGCGCGCGTCGACGGCAATACCACCGAGTTCGAATGCGAGGGCGGCGAGGACTTTTGCACGACAGGCGACGGCCAGCCCACAAGCGTCCCGAATTTTTTCAATACGGGAGACGAACTCATCCGGGGTCCAGCGCTCGGCGCCATCGACCGCACCTGGACGAAGATCAATACGCTCGGCTTCACCGGGCAGCTCAACAATACGGACAAGATTCTCGGCTTTCCCAACAGATTCACCGTCGGCGTCAACCTCGAGCACGGTTACACTGGCTTTAAGGCGAATCAGGAACTCGGCATCATCAACGCCGATTACACGGTCACTGGCTTCAACTACTTCACCAACGAGCCCGCCGCGGGAATCGCGCCGGTCAACCTCAACGTCTCGAACTATTATTTCGGCGCCTATGCGCTGGACGCGCTCGATCTGACCGATCAACTCACTGTCACCGGCGGCTTGCGCTACAACCGCGCCAGCGTCCAGATGTATGACAATGTCGGCACGGCGCTAAACTCGACCCATATTTTCGATCACATAAATCCGATGGGCGGCCTGACATACAAAATCACGCCGCAGATCGCCGCCTTCGCCAGCTATTCGGTCGCAAACCGGGCGCCGACGCCTCTCGAGCTCGGCTGTTCGGACCCGAACCGCCCCTGCGTGATCGACGCCTTCCTGGTGGCCGATCCGCCGCTGAAGCAGGTGACGTCCAACACGATCGACATGGGCCTGCGCGGGGGCTTCAGGCCCGCCGAAGCTCTGCCCGATATGCTCGGCCGCTTGCCCGGAACCGTTCAGTGGTCGGCGGGAATATTCCGAACCAATGTCTTCGACGACATTCTCAGCATTCCGAGCCAGATCGTTGGCCGCGGCTATTTCACCAACGCCGGCAACACGGTGCGTCAAGGCGTTGAGTTGTCCATGCGCTATGCCGACGAGCGCATGTGGGCCTATATGAATTACACGCTGACCGACGCTTATTTCAATTCGCAGAACATCCTTGGCTCGCCGAACAACCCCGCGGTCGTCGCGGTTGGATCGACTGGCGTTATGGTCAATCCAGGCGCCACGCTGCCGTCGATTGCGCGCCATCGTTTCAAGACGGGCGTCGATTATGCGATGACGCCAAAATGGAAGGTCGGCGGCGATTTCGTCTATGCGACCGGTCCCTATCTCGCGGGCGACTGGGCCAATCAGTTCGGCACGCTGTCGCCCTACGGCATTCTGAACCTGCGCACGTCCTATGACATAACGCCCTATCTGCAGCTCTATGCATTGATCGAGAATGTGACGAACACGCGGGCGCGCAGTTTCGGCACATTCTTCGAGACGAACGCCATCAACTTTGTGAATTTTTACAATCCGAAGATGGTCTCGGTCGGACCGCCGACCGCGTTCTACGCCGGCATGAAATGGAATTTCGACGCGGAGCCGACCGGCTTGATGGCTTGGGCGCCGAACTAACCCGCGCGCGAAACAATTCCGCGCTCTGAAACCAGCGCCCGCGGTCTCAATCAGCGTCGCGTCAAAGCGCTAGATCGCAATCGCAAACGCTGCCGCGACTGCGAAAACGCTAAGGCATATAGGCAGTGGAAAGAGGTTTTCGACGGGCCTGGCCTTGGCCCAGCTTGGCGCGCCGTTGGCGCGCCATGTCGGGGAGCTTTAATGCAGGCTGACCATCTGAAGATGGTTTTCGCGGGCGTTGCCGATGCAGCCTTCTTCCGAATCCGCAAGCACAATCGGCGCGCCATCCGCGCCAAAGAGCGCGAAGATCGTCAGCCCTGGCGCAATGTGAGGCGCCTGCGGGTACAGCCGGTTGACGTCCTCTGAGCGCATCGGCCGCACATAAGCGATAAGGCCATCGCCCAGATGTGCGAACTGCTCGGCCGTCAGCAAAGACTCTCTCGTTTCGGTCGCGGCTTTCATGTCCATCTTCACCTCCATGGCGGTCCTTTCGCCCCCGCCGACGACGCCCAGTAATCGGCGCGCCGTCCAAAATTAGATGTGTATGCTTTGGAGATTTTGAAGAGGCGCGCGCGGCTACAGGCCGAGCGCAAGCCTTGCGGGGTCTTCCAGCAACTCCTTGACTCGAACGAGGAAAGTCACCGCTTCTTTCCCGTCGACGAGGCGGTGATCGTAGGAAAGCGCAAGATACATCATCGGCCGCGCTTCGATTTTGCCGTCGACGACCACGGGCCGCTCCTCGATCTTGTGCATGCCGAGAATGCCCGATTGCGGCGCGTTCAGGATCGGCGTCGACATCAATGAACCGTAAACGCCGCCGTTGGAAATCGTGAAGGTGCCGCCCTGCAAATCGGCGATGTCGAGGGCGCCGTCGCGCGCTTTTCGGCCGAGCTCGGCGATCGCTGTTTCGATTTCCGCGAGCGACAGACGGTCGGCGTCGCGCACCACCGGCACCACGAGGCCCTTGTCGGTGCCGACGGCGACGCCGATGTGGCAGAAGCGCTTATAGATGATGTCGGTTCCGTCGATCTCCGCATTGACGGCCGGGATCTCTTCAAGCGCCTGGCAACAGGCCTTTACGAAGAAGCCCATGAAGCCAAGCTTCACGCCGTGCCTCTTCTCGAAGGACTCCTTATAGCGTTTGCGCAAGTCGATGAGCGCCGACATGTCGACTTCGTTGAACGTCGTCAGCATGGCGGCTGTGTTTTGCGCTTCTTTTAGCCGGCGCGCGATCGTCTGGCGTAGGCGCGTCATCTTCACCCGCTCTTCGCGGCGGGCGTCTTCTTGCGGAATGGGCGCGCTCGGCGGCGGCGCTTCGACTCGCGCTTCCTGTGCGGGAAGCTCTTGCGCGCGGGCTTCTCGCGCCGGCTGCGGAGCGGCCGCCTGACGCGCGGCGAATTGGACGACGTCGGATTTCAGCGCCTGTCCGCGCTTGCCGCTGCCGGGAACCTGAGCAATGTCGATTCCCTGTTCGACCGCGATTTTGGCGGCGGAAGGCGAAGGAGGCATCGCCGTCGTTCCAGGCGCAGCCGGCGCTGGCTTGGGCGCTGGCGCGGCTTGCGTTGCGGCTGGCTTTGGCGCGCCGGGCTTGGCGGCGCCCTCGCCGCTCTTCGCATAGGAAGCCGTCGCTCCTTCAGCGATCTGCCCGAGCAGCGCGCCGGGCGCTACGGTTTCGCCTTCCTTGGCGACGATCTCCGCGAGCACGCCGGCCGCAGGCGCGTTGACTTCGAGCGTGACTTTGTCGGTTTCGAGTTCGGCGAGAGCTTCGTCGGCGCGCACCGCGTCGCCGGCTTTCTTGAACCAGCGGCCGATGGTCGCTTCAGTCACCGATTCGCCTAGGGTCGGCACGCGAATTTCAGCCATCGGCTCTCTCTTTCCTGGCGTCGGGCGTCACGCCGCGAACGCTTCGTCCAAGAACAATTTCAGCTGCGCAAGGTGACGGGACATGGTGCCTGCGGCGGTCGAGGCCGAAGCAGGGCGCCCGACGAAGCGGGCGCGCTTCGACTTGCCGCCGATCTGAGTTAGCACCCATTCAAGATAAGATTCGACGAACGACCAGGCGCCCATGTTCTTGGGCTCCTCCTGGCACCACACGACATCGGCGCTTTTGAAGCGTCCGAGCGCGGTGACGAGGCTCTTGAGCGGGAAGGGATAGAGCTGCTCGACCCGCAGCAGATACACGTCATCGACGCCGCGTTTCTCGCGCTCCTCTATGAGATCGTAATAGACCTTGCCCGAACACAAAATGACGCGACGAATATTTTCGTCGGCTTTGAGAACGAATGTCTCGTTTGGCGCGGTTTCGGCGTCATCGAGTAGAAGTCGTTGGAAGCTCGAAGCCATGCCCATCTCGCCGAGACGCGAGACGGCCCGTTTGTGTCGCAGCAATGATTTCGGCGTCATTAGCACGAGAGGCTTGCGGAAGCTTCTGTGCAACTGTCGGCGAAGGATGTGAAAGTAATTCGCAGGCGTCGAGCAATTGGCGACCTGCATATTGTCTTCGGCGCAAAGCTGGAGATAGCGCTCAAGGCGCGCGGAGGAATGTTCCGGGCCCTGACCTTCATAGCCATGCGGCAGCAGGCAGACGAGGCCGGACATGCGCAGCCACTTGCGCTCGGCCGACGAAATGAACTGGTCGAAGACGACCTGCGCGCCATTGGCGAAATCGCCGAACTGCGCTTCCCACAACACCAGAGCGTCGGGTTCAGCGAGGGAATAGCCATATTCGAAGCCGAGCACGGCTTCTTCCGAGAGCATCGAGTTGACGACCTCGTAGCGGCCCTGGCCATCCGCAATGTGATTGAAAGGCAGGTAGCGGGCCTCATTCTCCTGATCGATCAGCACGCTGTGGCGTTGCGAAAAGGTGCCGCGCTCGCTGTCCTGCCCCGAGAGCCGCACGTTATAGCCCTCATAAAGCAGCGAACTGATCGCCAGCGCTTCGGCGGTCGCCCAATCGATTGGTCCGCCGTGTTCGATCGTTGCTTTGCGATTATCCAGAAAGCGCTGGATCGTGCGATGCACGTGGAAATCCGGCGGCGTCGACGTGATCTTTTCGCCGATATGCTGCAGCGTCTCGAGCGCGACTCCGGTTTGTCCCCGGCGCTCGTTCTCGGAGATTTGCGAGCCAGGCTTCTTGCCGGCCCAACGGCCGTCGAGCCAATCCGCCTTATTGGGCTTGTAGCCCTGGCCGGATTCGAACTCCTGGTTGAGCCGTGTGCGCCACTCTTCTTTCATGCGGTCGACGTCATCGCGCGAAATTACGCCTTCGGCGATCAGACGGTCCGCATAGATATCGAGCGTCGTGCGATGCGCCCGTATCTTTTTATACATCAGCGGCTGGGTGAAGCCTGGCTCGTCGCCTTCGTTATGGCCGAAGCGGCGATAGCACCACATGTCGATGACGACGGGTTTTTGGAACTGCTGACGAAATTCTGCGGCGACGCGCGCGGCGAAGACGACCGCCTCGGGATCGTCGCCGTTCACGTGAAGAATCGGCGCCTCGACCATCTTGGCGACGTCGGAAGGGTAGGGCGACGATCGCGAATAACGCGGATAGGTCGTAAAGCCGATCTGATTGTTAATGATGAAGTGAACAGAGCCGCCGGTGCGATGCCCCTTCAATCCGGAAAGCCCGAAACATTCGGCGACCACGCCCTGGCCGGCGAATGCCGCGTCGCCGTGGATCAGTAGCGGCATCACCGAGCGGCGATCGCCATCCGTGCAATGATGCTGATCTTGCTTCGCGCGGACTTTGCCGAGCACGACCGGATCGACAATCTCGAGATGCGACGGATTGGCAGTGAGCGAGAGATGCACCTTATTGTCGTCAAACACGCGGTCCGACGACGCGCCGAGATGATATTTGACGTCGCCTGAACCTTCGACTTCGTCCGGCAGGAAGGAGCCGCCCTTGAATTCGTGAAATAGAGCGCGGTGCGGCTTCGCCATCACTTGCGACAGCACATTGAGGCGGCCGCGATGCGCCATACCCAGCACGATTTCCTTCACGCCGAGCGCGCCCCCGCGCTTGACGATCTGCTCCAGCGCCGGAACGATGGCTTCGGCGCCGTCGAGGCCAAAGCGCTTGGTGCCCGTGTATTTGACGTCGAGGAACTTTTCGAAGCCTTCCGCCTCGACGAGCTTGTTGAGAATTGCGCGTTTGCCTTCCTGGGTGAAGACAATCTCCTTCTTCGGCCCTTCGATGCGCGCCTGCAGCCAGGCCTTCTCCTCCGGATTGGTGATATGCATGAATTCGAAGCCGATCGTGCCGCAATAGGTGCGTCGCAGGATCGTGACCATTTCGAAAAGCGTGGCGTAGCGCATGCCCAACACGCCATCGAGGAAAATTTTGCGCTCGTAGTCCTCGTCGGTGAAACCGTAAGTCTGCGGATTGAGCTCGCCGTGATCGTGGCGCTGCTCCAGTCCAAGCGGATCGAGATTGGCGTGCAGATGGCCGCGCATGCGATAGGCGCGGATCATCATCAAGGCGCGCACCGAGTCGCGCGTTGCGCGCAACACATCCTCGCCGATGGGCGCGGGCGCCGCGGCAGGAGCGGCTGGCGCTTTGACAGGCGCCGGCGCCTCGCCGGCGAGCGCCTTGACCCATTCGCCGTTTGCGGGCTGCGGCCAATCGCGCCGCGCCCAGCTCGGCCCGCCTAAGGCGAGCTTCTCCCCCGGCCGGATGCCCATCTCGGCGAAGAAATTGCGCCAATCGGGGCTGATGGAAGACGGATCGGACTCATAGGCCGCAAGCAGGCTTTCCAGATAGGCGGCGTTCGCGCCCTGCAAAAAGGATGTCGACGCCAAAAAATCATTTTGCGGCGAGCGAGCGCCCGCCGGCGCTGGTCCGGCGCCGCCATTGGTTTCAAAACGCGCCATCTCAATCTTTCCCAAAAGCGCCGGCGCTCAAGGGCGCCGACGACTTTCGAAGCGTTGAGCGGACTTTGGCGTTAGCCCTTCAGCGCTTCGACCAATGTCTTTCCAAGCCTTGCAGGCGACGGCGACACTTTGATGCCCGCCGACTCCATGGCTGCGATCTTACTTTCCGCGTCGCCCTTGCCGCCCGAAACGATTGCGCCGGCATGGCCCATTCGGCGGCCAGGAGGCGCGGTGCGACCGGCGATAAATCCGACCATCGGCTTCTTGCGGCCACGCTTGGCCTCGTCTTTCAAGAATTGGGCCGCGTCCTCCTCCGCCGACCCGCCGATTTCGCCGATCATGATGATGGACTTAGTTGCGTCGTCGGCGAGAAACAACTCCAGCACTTCGATAAAATCCGTGCCTTTCACCGGGTCGCCGCCGATGCCGACCGCCGTCGTCTGACCTAAGCCTTCGCGCGTCGTCTGGAACACCGCCTCATAGGTGAGCGTGCCGGAACGCGACACGACGCCGACCGAGCCGGGCGAGAAAATATTGCCGGGCATGATGCCGATCTTGCTCTCGCCGGCGGTAACGACGCCCGGGCAGTTAGGTCCGATGAGTCGCGACTTGGAGCCGCAAAGGGCGCGCTTGACGCGGATCATGTCCTGAACCGGAACGCCCTCGGTAATGCAAACGATGAGCGGGACCTCCGCATCGATGGCCTCGCAGATGGCGTCCGCCGCGCCAGGCGGCGGCACATAGACGACCGAGGCGTCGGCGCCGGTCTTTTCGCGCGCCTCAACGACGGTGTCGAAAACCGGAAGATCAAGATGGATCGAGCCGCCTTTGCCCGGAGAGACGCCGCCGACCATTTTGGTGCCGTAGTCGAGGGCCTGAACAGAGTGAAAGGTGGCGGTCTTGCCGGTGAAGCCTTGAGTGATGACTTTAGTGTTCTTGTCGATCAGCACGGACATGAAGCGCAAATCCTGGAGCAAGCGAAACGGCGCGCGCGCCTTTTGGATGAAGCGAAAACTTAAGAGCCGCCTCCCGTCGTCGCCGGCGCGGAACCTATTGACAAAAGCTCAGCCGCACAAGGCGGCAAAGACCCCTGCGACAGGCCGCCGCGAATCGCCCTCAGGACGTTCTCTATTGTGGCGCAGCCACCTTTACGTTGGATGAACCAAAATAAAAAAACCGGCGGTCGCCCGCCGGTTTTTGAAGCTTGAAGTGCGCGTTTTGCTTTAGTGCGGCGTCGCGCCGAGGCTCGACACGTCGACCTTCACGCCCGGACCCTGGGTCGAGCAGATGGCGACGCGCTGGATATAAGTGCCCTTGGCGCCCTGCGGCTTCGCCTTGGCCACGGCGTCGACGAAAGCCTTGATGTTCTCGACGAGTTTGCCGTCGTCGAAAGAGGCCTTGCCGACCGTGCCCTGGACGATGCCGGCCTTTTCGACGCGGAACTCGACGGCGCCGCCCTTACTGGCCTTCACCGCGCCGGCGACGTCCATCGTCACCGTGCCGACTTTCGGGTTCGGCATCAGGCCGCGGGGGCCCAGCACCTTGCCGAGACGGCCGACAAGCGGCATCAGATCGGGCGTCGCGATGCAGCGGTCGAAGTCGATCGTGCCGCCCTGCACCGCATTGACCAGATCCTCGGCGCCGACGATATCGGCGCCAGCGGCCTTGGCTTCGTCGGCCTTAGGGCCGCGGGCGAAGACCGCGACGCGCAGTGTGCGGCCGGTGCCGTTCGGCAAATTGACGACGCCGCGCACCATCTGGTCGGCGTGCTTGGGATCGACGCCCAGATTCATGGCGATTTCGACGGATTCGTCGAATTTGGCTTTGGCGCGTTCGCGCACGAGCTTCACCGCCTCGTCGATCGCGTAGAGCTTCGTGCGCTCAACGCCCTCGCGGGTCTTCGCAATACGTTTTCCGATGTGCGCCATGGTCTTACTCCACCACCTGGAGGCCCATCGCGCGGGCCGAGCCTTCGATCATCGACATTGCGGATTCGACCGTGGCGCAGTTGAGATCGGGCATTTTCTTTTCCGCGATTTCCCGGATCTGCGCCTTGGTCACCTTGCCGACGACGTCGCGCCCCGGCGCCTTCGCGCCGGAGGCGGGCTTCTTGCCGATCTTGAGGCCAACGGCCTTCTTGAGGAAGAAGCTGACCGGCGGCTGCTTCATCTCGAAGGTGAAGGAGCGGTCCTGATAGGCGGTGATGACGACGGGGATCGGCATCCCCTTCTCCATCTGTCCCGTCTTGGCGTTGAACGCCTTGCAGAACTCCATGATGTTGAGGCCGCGCTGGCCGAGCGCGGGTCCGATCGGCGGCGACGGATTGGCCGCGCCGGCCGGCACTTGCAGTTTGATATAGCCGGCGATTTTCTTCGCCATTTGCTTTCTCCAACATTTGGCGCCCGCCGCGATTTCTCACGCGTCGGCGCCGGTTGCAGTTCGTGGTCCGGTCTGGACTCCCCGATGGCGTCAGGGCAGACCCGCCACGTTTCTCCCTCTCCCGCTTGCGGGAGAGGGTGGCCCTGCAAAGCAGGGTCGGGTGAGGGCGGCCGCAGCGACCCTCATCCGTCGCGCCCTCGCGCGACACCTTCTCCCGCGAGCGGGAGAAGGGATTCTCCTTAAACCTTCTCGACCTGGCCGAACTCCAGTTCGACCGGCGTCGGGCGCCCGAAGATCGAGACGGCGACCTTGAGGCGCGAACGCGCCTCGTCGATCTCCTCGACGAGGCCGTTGAAGGAGGCGAAAGGCCCGTCGGCGACGCGCACCGTCTCGCCGACCTCGAACATGATCGTCGGCTTTGGCCGTTCCACGCCCTCGGCGACCTGGCCCTTGATGCGCAGCGCCTCTTCCTCGCTGATCGGCATCGGCTTGTTGTCGGCGCCGAGAAAGCCCGTGACCTTCGGCGTATTCTTGATGAGTGAGAAGACCTGGTCGGTGAGGTCGCATTTCACCAGCACATAGCCGGGGAAGAATTTGCGCTCGGCTGAGACCTTGCGGCCGCGCCGCACTTCCACGACCTGCTCGGTCGGCACCAGAATCTCTTCGAACTGGTCGGAGAGACCGCGCTGCGCCGCGCCTTCGCGAATGGCGTCAGCGACCTTCTTTTCGAAGTTCGAATAGGCGTGGACGATATACCAGCGCATGCTCATAGCGGCGCCATCAGCTCCAATTATCTAATGTCCGATGCCGATCATCAGACCGACGCCGAAACGCAGCGCCGAATCGACGACGACGAAAAACAGGCTCGCGAATAAGACCATAAGGATGACGAGGCCGGTCGTGATCAGCGTCTCGCGGCGCGTAGGCCAGGTGACCTTGTTCCCCTCGGCGCGGACTTCCTGCAGGAATTGAAACGGATTGACCATTCGACTACCGGGCTGTGCGAGGGCGCGCGAAAGACCCTTAATGCGCGCGCCGTAAAACGATCGCGGCGCGGGACCTGTCGGCCGCGCGCCACGAATTCGAGTGGTTATAGCCCTTTAGCGCCGCGCCGCCAAGCGGAAAAACGCGCTCCCGAGGAAGCGCAGCGCGGAGACCCCTTGCGAGACCGTCACGACAATGCGGCGGCGGACTGAAGGACGGCGCGCGCTTCCGCCAGCCCCACGAGATCGGGCGGCAGAAGTCGGGCCTCTTCAGGCGTGATGAACGCGATCCGGCCCGCGAGGTCGGGGCCGAGGCGCGCCATCGCCTCTTTCAAGTTAGGAGGATCATATCGTGTGTTCGCGCCATAGATGTCGCAGTTGCGGCCGAGCTTCGCCAGCACGCTCCAATGGACCTTCTCGTTGACCTGTTCCTCGTCAAGGTTTCCGCCCCAAAGGAGGCCATTGGCCGGCGCGCCGGCGGGAAACATCTCGCGACTGCGCGGAAAATTCCTGTCGATCGGATATTTTTCGGCTGAGTCCGGGATGTTTCCGTCGATGTTCGGCTTTAGCGTCCGCCTGATCGCGTCGTTATCGAATGTCAGTCCCGTGAGCGCCTGCGTGCGCGCGATCATCCAGATCAGCGCGATATCGGAGAGGCGCGAATCCTCGTAGCCGCCGCCCACATTGCAATGGACGCCCGGAAACCAATTCTGTTCGATATTCTGAGGATGCGGGTCCCCCTTCTTCACCGTCCAGAATGTTGGCGTAAAGGGACGGCGGCGCTCGTCGACGCCGATCGCGTGGAGGGCGTGATCGACGTGCGGGCCGAGCTGCGTATCCTCGAAGCCGCCGAAGACCGCCAGTGTGATATAGCGGCCAAGCGGCGCAAGCCCGCTGAAGCCCGCCGGCACGCCATATGAGCCGACCGTGTCGAACACGCCGAGCAGCTTAATGCGATTGTTCGCCTGAATGTCGGGACCGCTTGGCGGTGCGCCGCTACGCGAGCCCTGCCGCGCGCTCCTGTTGGCGCGCGAGATGTCGAAGATGCTCTTGTCCTTCGTCTTTCTGATGCCGCAGTCGCCGATCAGGCCGGCCAAGGCGCGGGCCGCATAGGCGCCGCGCGAGAATCCATAGATGTAGAGCTCCTGGTCGTCCCGGTAATTGTCGACGACCCAATCGTAGGCGTCCTGCACGATGGTGCGCAGGCCGAAGCCGACGGCGCCGCCGACGATCTTAAATCCTTGCGCGCCGACGCCGGAGAAATAGGGGACCTTCTGTTCGACGCCGCCGGCGCCTCTTGAAGGAATGAGCCGCTCCGCGACTTTCTCCTCCCATGACTTCTTGCAGATGTTTGTGAAATCGCGAGGCGTATTCCAGGTGCCGTCGAGCAGGACAATGTTGCGTATCATTTTCCCTCCAACAGCGGGCGAGCCTAAGGCAATTACGCAGTGCGGTTTTTTAGGAGGGTGACGCGCTTTGACGGCCTCCGCAAGCGAAGACGATAAATTTGCGCGAGGGGAGCGTTCCCCTCTATGACAAGCGGAACTTCAGCCAAGCATTGGAGAAAAGGATGCGCGCACGCTTAATTCTCCTAGCCGTATTGATGGCGGCTATGAGCGCCGGCTGCAACGCCGCCCGTCAGCCGCAAGCCGCGCCGCCCGGACCCGCGGTTCCGCCCCCGACGCCGACTGCGGAAGCGCCGGACGGCCCTGGCTGCGCCGGCGCCGTCGCGCGCTATCGGTCGGTGATCGACAACGATCTGGCGATGGGCCATGTCAATAAGAGCGTTCACGCGCAGATCTCGAGCGAGATCGGCGAGGCGGCTTCGGCCTGCTCCGGCGGCCAAGAGGGCAGAGCGCTGTCGCTGCTGCGCGCATCGAAATCGCGTCATGGTTATCCAGGGTGAGCGTCGCGCTGGCTGCGTACCCTGCGACACCAGCTTGGAAGCGATCCAGATTAGATTGATTGACCTCATGTTTTGGCGTTCTTACTTTCGGTTGCAGACGCGGCGGACGGCGGCGCGGCGAACTGAAGGAGATGCGGTTTTTGAAGCGCTATTGTCTGTATGCGATCCTCGCGGCTTCGGCTTTGGGTCTTTCCGGCGCCGCGGCGGCTGAAAATGCCTTCACGCTCACCATCAAGGATCACCATTTCGAACCTGCCGAACTCCGCGTGCCCGCCAATCAGGCGGCGACGCTGACTGTGAAGAACCTTGACCCGACGCCAGAAGAGTTTGAAAGCAAACCCCTGCGCATCGAGAAGGTGATTCCAGGCAGCAGCGAAGCGACCTTCACGCTTCGGCCCCTCAAAGCCGGCCGCTACAAATTCGTCGGCGAATTCCACGAGGACGACGCCAAGGGCGAGGTCATCGCGGAATAGGCCATGCTCGGCGCGCTCATCATCGTCTTTCGCGAAGCCATTGAAGCCGGGCTGATCGTTGGCATCGTCCTCGCCGTCACGCGTGGCGTTTCCGGTTCGCGAAGCTTCGTTACGGCCGGCGTCGGAATAGGCGCGCTCGGCGCGGTCATCGTCGCCGCCTTCGCCGACCGTCTGTCGCGAGCCTTCGCCGGCAGTGGCCAGGAGCTTTTCAACGCAGCGATCCTCGCGCTCGCCGTCGTCATGCTCGTTTGGCACAACATCTGGATGGCGCAGCACGGGCGCGAGCTGGCGCAGAACCTTTCTGACGTCGGGCGGGCGGTTGCGCGCGGCGACGAGACGCTCTTCGCGCTCACCGCCGTCGTCGGACTGGCGGTGCTGCGCGAAGGCGCCGAGGTGGCGCTGTTTCTCTACGGCATTCTCGCCTCGGGCGAGTCCGGCTGGGACGTTCTTGCTGGGGGAGTTGGCGGGCTGGCGCTCGGCGCGGCGACGAGCGTCGCGACCTTCTACGGCCTTGTCGCCATCCCGGCGAAACGCCTCTTTTCCGTGACGACGTGGCTTATCACGCTGCTTGCCGCCGGACTTGCGGCGCAATGCGTGGCTTTTCTTCAGCAGGCGGGTTTTATCACGGTGCTTTCCGACACCGCCTGGGACACGTCATGGGTCTTGTCCGATAAGAGCATCGTCGGAAGGGTGCTGCATACGCTGATCGGCTATGCCGACCAGCCTTCAGACATGCAGGTCGCTGTCTATCTCGCGACGCTCGCCGCCATTATCGCTGCGACGAAGTTCTTCGCCTCGCGGCCGCCTTCGGCTGCGGTCCGAGCGCCGGCGGAGTAGCGCCTGGCGAACCGCGACGCGTTTGGCTTTTTTAGCCGCCGCCGAAGAGCTGCTCGAAAACGCTTCTTTCCGATGCGCCGCGCCTTTGCCGTGGACGTTCGATCGAGCCGACCGTCGGAATGTCTTCGGGCGGCAGAAGATCGTCGATCTCGCGAGGCGCCGGCGCGCGCGGCGCTGGCGGATCGGGCCGCGCCTCTGCAATCGGCGGCGGCGCCTCGGGCGTTCCGCCGGGAACAGCCGCCGGAGGGAGCGGCGCCGGCGCGGTTCTCGCCCGTTGCGGACGCGGCGCTGGCTTGGTTTCTCCGGTGAAGAGGCCAATGAGATCGTCGATCGGCTTGGCGATCTCTTCGGGAATTGCAGCGTTCTCTGATCGCCAAGCGCCCGACGGCAGCCCGGCGACCTGCTGGCCTTTCAAGGCGACGCCCATGAACCGGCTCCAGATCTCGACCGGAAGAGTTCCTCCCGAGGCTTTTTTGGTCGGCGAGTTGTCGTCATTGCCGAGCCAGACGCCAGCGATCAGGCGGCCCGTGTAACCGACAAACCAGGCGTCGCGGAAATCCTGGCTGGTGCCGGTTTTGCCCGCGGCTTCCCAACCAGGAAGTTCGGCCTTGCGCGCGGTTCCGGTGAGCAGCGTTTCGCGCATCATGTCATTCATCATCGCCACATATTGCGGCGCGATCACGCGGCCTAGCGAAGCGCCCTTGCGCTGGTAGAGCGCTTTGCCGGCGGCGGTCTTCACTTTGAGGATGACATGCGGCTGCACGGCGATGCCGCCATTGGCGAATGGCGCATAGGCGGCGACGAGTTCGAGCGGCGTCACCTCCGACGTGCCAAGAGCGATGGAGGCGTTGGGCTGCAGGTCGGACTGAATGCCCAGACGATGCGCCGTCTTCGCAACGGTCTTCGGGCCGACTTCCAGTCCGACGCGCACCGCCACAGTATTAAGTGACAGCGACAGCGCCTTGGTGAGCGTGACTGGCCCCAGATACTGGCGGCTGTAGTTTTCTGGCCTCCAACCTTTGACGTCGAGCGGACCGTCCTCGCGAACGGACTCAGGGGTAAGACCTTGTTCAAGCCCGGTGAGATAGACGAAGGGCTTGAAGGCGGAGCCCGGCTGGCGTTTCGCCGACACGGCGCGGTTGAACTGACTTTCCGAGTAGTCCCGTCCGCCGACGAGCGCGCGGATCGCGCCATTCGGATCCATGGCGATCAGCGCGCCCTGAGCGACGCCAAATTTCGCGCCCTTTTCGTCGAGCTCCTGCTTGAGCGCGCCTTCCGCCGCCATTTGCATGCGCGCGTCTATGGTCGTCGTTACGACGATGTCCTGGTCGATCGCGCCGACCGTGTCGTCGAGCATGTCCATGACGTAGTCGGCGGCGTAATTGATCGACCCGGCGCCGATGTCGCTTCGCGCTTGCGCGGGACGCGCCAATGCCGCCTTCGCCATCGCCTCGCTGATGTGACCTTCCTGCGCCATGGCGGCGATCACTTGCGCGGCGCGCTCGGCGGCCCCTTCGGGATTGCGATCCGGCGCGAGCTTGCTCGGCGCCTTCATCAATCCGGCGAGAATGGCGGCTTCGGAGAGCGTGATCGTCTTCGCGCCATGGCCGAAGTAACGCTCGGCGGCGGCTTCGACGCCATATGCGCCGGAACCGAAATAGACGCGGTTGAGATAGAGTTCGAGGATCTGATCCTTCGAATATTTACGCTCGAGCCAGAGCGCGAGAATCGCTTCCTGAATCTTGCGCGAAATCGTGCGCTCTTGCGTGAGGAACAGGTTCTTGGCGAGTTGCTGCGTTAAGGTCGAGCCGCCCTGCATGCCGCCGCGGCCGGTGACGTTGCGCATGATCGCGCGGCCGATGCCGATCGGATCGACGCCCCAATGCGCGTAGAAGCGGCGGTCCTCGATGGCGATGAAGGCCTTGGGCACATAGGGCGGGAGGTCCGTGAGCCGGATCGCGGCGCCGCCGGTGTCGCCACGGTTGGCGAGAAGTTCGCCGTTGACGTCGAGGATGGCGATATTGGGCGGGCGCTTGGGGACCGCGAGTTGATCGATCGGCGGCAAACGTGAGCCGTAGTAGACGGCGAGTCCGCCGCCTGCGATCGCCCCCCAAAGGGCGAGCGTTACGCTCCAATAGATTAGCGAACCGAGAAGAGAGCGCGAGCGGCGCGACTTCTTGCGCGCGCGCGCGCGAGGCGGAGGACGGCGTTCGGCGCGCAATTCGTCCTCTTCGTCGTCATCGAACCGCGGTTCGCGACGATTGTCGCTGCGCGCCATCGGATTGCTCGCCTGTCGCCGCCGCAGGGGCCGAAATGCTTGATGAAGCGTAACGAAGGCCGTTTAAGGGCCGGTTAAGGGCCGGGGTCGCTCAGCGTGGCGGCCAGCAAAATCTATTGGACAAGCAAGTCCTAAGCGGCGCTTGCCCTTGCGCTTCCTGCGCTGCCGCGCCAAAGTCTTCGCCCCCGGCGCGGCGGCCTGCCGCGCCGCAATAATATTCGGACGGATTTCCCGGCGATGAAGGTCACGATCGAGAGAGCGGCGCTTCTGCGGGCGCTCGGCCATGTTCACCGCGTGGTGGAGCGGCGCACGACCATCCCGATTCTGGCCAATGTGCTGCTCTCCGCCAAGGACGGCGGGCTGACGCTCAAGGCCACCGACCTCGACCTCGAAATCACCGAAAAGACCGTCGCCGAGGTCGCGCAGCCCAGCGCGACGACGCTGCCGGCGCATACGCTCTACGACATCGTTCGCAAATTGCCGGAAGGCGCGCAGGTCTCTCTAGAGGCGACAGGCGACGCCGGACAGCTCACGCTGCGCTCGGGACGTTCGCGATTCAATCTGTCGAGTCTTCCCGAGAGCGACTTTCCCGACGTGACCTCCGGCGACTTCAGCCATAAGTTCACGCTGGGGCCCGCTGATCTCAAGCGGCTCATTGAAAAGACGCAGTTCGCCATCTCTCAGGAAGAGACGCGCTACTATCTCAACGGCATCTATCTGCACACGCTCGACGTCGAAGGCCGACCGATGCTTCGGGCTGTCGCAACCGACGGCCATCGTCTGGCGCGGCTGGAGCTGCCAGCGCCTGAAGGGAGCCCCGGCATGCCGGGCGTCATCCTGCCGCGCAAGGCCGTCACCGAAGTGCAGCGTCTCATCGAAGATGCGCAGGGCGACGTCTCGGTCGAGCTTTCGATCAACAAGATGCGCTTCACATTCGGCGATGCCCTGCTGACGACGAAGCTGATCGACGGCACATTTCCTGATTACGCGCGCGTCATTCCTTCCGGCAACGACAAGCGGCTCACTGTCGAGCGCGACGCCTTCGCCAAGGCGGTCGACCGCGTTTCGACGATTTCGTCGGAGCGCGGACGCGCCGTCAAACTCTCGCTTGCTGAGGGCAAACTCGTGCTGTCGGTCACCAACCCCGACCAGGGCTCGGCGGTCGAGGAGCTTGAGGCGGATTACGACGGACCGCCGCTCGATATTGGCTTCAACGCCCGTTATTTGCTGGATATTACCCAGCAACTTGATAGCGATACGGCCCTATTTAAGCTCGCCGACCCGGGCTCTCCGACGCTGGTGCAGGACCGCGACGGCGCCACCGCGCTCTACGTCTTGATGCCGATGCGCGTTTAGTCTTGATGCGCGTTTAGTCTTGGAGCGGCGCCTTTAGCCGGTTAGGCTCGGCCCGTGCTTGCCGAAATCTTCCGTCTGTGGCCTTGGCTTCTCGCCTGTTTCGCGATCGGCGCTGGCGCCGGGGCAGTCAGCCGCCGTACGCCTGAAAATGGCGTCGTCGCGCGCTGGCTGATTTGGACCGCGCTCGCCTTTGGCGTCGGCGCGCTTGTTGTCCATCTCGGCGCGCTCGCCGACGCGGCGACGTTCATCAAGGGCGCGCTCGCAGCCTATGCCGTCTTCATTGTCGGCGCGGCGCTTGGCGCATTGCTCCGGCACGGATCGATGTCGGCGCATGAGGGCTGGGCGGTTGGGCTGATCGCCGCGGCGCTCGTCTGGGTGGGCGCCATGCTGATCGAGCGTTCGGACTATGGCGCAGAGATGAGCCGCCGCTACGCCCAGCCGATCGAAGGCGCGGGCGTAGACTTACCGCAGGCGACTGCCGCGCCTCCCGTCGAAGCGCCGATCGTCGCGCCCGCCGCGTTGCCCGTGGATGCAAAGCCGCCACGCGCGTCAGCATTGCCCATGTCCGGCGGCATGACGCTCGTAGATTGCCAAGCTGCGCTCGAAGAATCTTCGACTTCGGGCGACCTCGTCTTTCGTAAAGGCGACGCGCAAATAACATTGTCGGCGGCGCACGCGCTCGACAAAGCGGCGGCGATCATTCGCCGCTGTCCGGAAAATGCGACGATCGAGATTATTGGCCATGTCCGGGGTTCCGCGCCGAAAGCTCACAATGACGCGCTCGCGCACCGGCGCGCGCAGGCGGCGGTCGGCTATCTCGAACGTCAGGGCGTGAGCGGTCGCCGCCTCGTCGCCTCTCGCGGCGAGTCGCAGCAATTGGAAAGCCAGGCCATCAGTTTCGAGGTTCGCTGACACCGCGCCGGCGTCTCGATTTCAGGCGCCAGCGCGGCGCGGTGGCGCCAAAATCGAATTCTACTTAAAACAGCGGCCTTAAGAGACAGTCTGCGACGACAATCGCGTCCGTCGCGAAAGGATCGACTTGAACGCGTACGATTCTCCCGAGATCGCTCATAGAGCCGTTGTCGCGGCGCTGCGCGACGACGTGCAGCGGCGCCTCACTTATACCGTCGGCAAGGACAACGTCGACGCAAGTCCGCGCGACTGGTTCGTCGCCGCCGCGCTTGCGACGCGCGACCGCCTCGTTCCTGCATGGCTCGAGTCGACGAAACGCAATTACCAGGAAGATCGGCGGCGCGTTTACTATCTTTCGCTCGAATTCCTCATCGGCCGGCTGCTCATCGACGCGTTGACAAACCTCGGTCTGACCGAAGCGATGCGTGAGGCGCTCGCCGAGCTGGACGTCGATCTCGATGCGCTGCGCGCGGTGGAGCCGGACGCAGCGCTCGGCAATGGCGGTCTCGGGCGTCTCGCCGCTTGTTTCATGGACAGCATGGCGACGCTCGGAATCGCCGCCATGGGTTACGGCATTCGCTATGATCACGGCCTGTTTCGGCAAACGATCAAGGACGGTTGGCAGCACGAATATCCCGAAGACTGGCTCTCCTTCGGCAATGCCTGGCAATTCCCGCGGCCGGAAATCACTTATGACATTGGCTTCTTCGGCCATGTCGAAAGTTCGCGCTTGGCCGACGGGATGCTCGCGCATGTGTGGCGACCGGGCGAAACCATCGTCGCCGTCGCCTATGACACGCCTGTCGTTGGGTGGCGGGGCAAATATGTCAACACGCTACGGCTCTGGTCGGCGAGGGCGCCTGACGCGCTGCGCCTCGATGCCTTCAATCAAGGCGACCATGTCGGCGCGCAATCGGAGCAAGCGCGCGCCGAAGCGATCTCCAAGGTTCTTTATCCGGGCGACTCGACGCCTGCCGGACAGGAACTGCGGCTGCGGCAGGAATATTTCTTCGCTTCGGCCTCGTTGCAGGATCTGATCCGCCGTCATATGCGGCAGACTGGCGACATCCATAAGCTCGCCGACAAGGTGGCGATCCAGCTCAATGACACGCATCCGGCGATCGGCGTCGCCGAGCTGATGCGGCTTCTTGTCGATGTCCACGGCGTCGAGTGGAAGGAAGCGTGGCGCATCACCCAGGCGACCTTTTCCTACACCAATCATACGCTTTTGCCGGAGGCGCTGGAGACCTGGCCGGTGCAGCTCGTGGAGCGGCTGCTGCCGCGCCATATGCAGATCATCTATCTCATCAACGCCATGCACCTCGACTCATTGCGCGCGAAAGGAGCGAGCGACCCGGCGACGCTCTCCTCAGTGTCGCTCATCGACGAGCATAATGCGCGGCATGTTCGCATGGGCCATTTGGCGTTTCTCGGCTCGCATAAGGTGAACGGCGTCTCGGCGCTGCATAGCGAGTTGGTCAAGGAGACGGTGTTCAAGGATTTCCACCGGCTCTATCCAGATCGCATCGTTAACAAGACGAATGGCGTCACCTTTCGCCGCTGGCTGCTTGAGGCGAATCCGGCGCTTTCGCGACTGCTTATCGAAACGATCGGCGCTGGCGTCTTCGATCACCCTGAGCGATTGATTGAGCTGGAGAAGTTTGCTGACGACATCGAGTTCCAGAATCGCTTCGCGGCGGCCAAGCGAGAGAACAAGGCGCGCCTCGCGACGACAGTCTTTGAGCGCGTCGGCGTCAGGGTCGATCCCGCCGCGCTCTTTGACGCACAGATCAAGCGCATTCATGAATATAAGCGCCAACTGTTGAACGTGCTCGAAGCCGTCGCGCTCTATCAGGACATCATCGCACAACCCGCTCGCGAATTTGCGCCGCGGGTGAAAATCTTCGCCGGCAAGGCGGCGGCGAGCTATCATCAGGCGAAGCTCATCATCAAGCTCGCGAATGACGTGGCAAAGGTCGTGAACGGCGATCCTGCAGCGCGCGGCCTCTTAAAGATCGTTTTCCTGCCGAACTACAATGTCAGCCTTGCCGAGACGATCATTCCAGCGGCTGATCTCTCCGAGCAGATTTCGACCGCCGGCATGGAGGCCTCCGGCACCGGCAATATGAAATTCGCGCTGAATGGCGCGCTGACCATCGGCACGCTCGACGGCGCCAATGTCGAAATCAGGGAGCGCGTCGGCGACGACAACATCTTCATTTTCGGCCTCACGGCGCAAGAAGTGGAGGAAAGCCGCGCGCGGGGCATCGACGCGCGCGAGACGATCGCCGCGAGTCCGCGTCTCGCCGAGGCGCTGCGGGCCATCGCCGGCGGCGTTTTTTCGCCCGATGATCCGCATCGCTACGCGCAGCTTGTCGATACGCTCACCTATTACGACCACTTCCTCGTGGCGAAAGATTTCGACGCCTATTGGGAGGCGCAGCGACGCGTCGACGCGCGCTGGCGGGACCAGAAGGCCTGGCGGTGCTCGAGCATTCTGAATACGGCGCGGGTCGGCTGGTTCTCGTCCGATCGCACCATCCGCGAATATGCGCAAGAGATCTGGAATATTCCTGTGTGAAGCGCGATTCTCTCTCCCGTAAGACGGGAGAGGATGGCCCGGCGAAGCCGGGTCGGGTGAGGGCGCTTACAGTTTCCCTCATCCATCATGCTTCGCATGACGCCTTCTCCCGCAAGCGGGAGAAGGGGGCCTCGCTTGAATGAACGAAATGACCCAAGCCGACTGGCGCGTCTCCGCGCACGACATCGACGCGATCATCGCTGCGCGCCATGGCGATCCGTTCGCAGTGCTTGGCCTGCATGAGACGCCTGCGGGCTTTGTGATACGCGCTTTCGTTCCCGGCGCGACGAAAGTGGAGGCGTCTACGTCCGACGCCCGCGTGATCGCGCCGCTCGATCGCGTGCACGTTGATGGGTTCTTTGAAGGGCTGACCTCACTCAAAGCGCGAGCGTCATATCGCCTTCGCGCCTCTAACGAGGCGGCGCAATGGGAATTCTCAGACCCTTACGCCTTTTCGCCAGTGCTCGGTCCAACCGATGATTATCTTCTCGTCGAAGGCGCGCACCAGAAGCTTTATGAAAAGCTTGGTGCGCATGGGCTGACGCATGAAGGCGTTGAAGGGACGCATTTCGCCGTCTGGGCGCCGAACGCCAGGCGCGTCTCCGTCGTCGGCGACTTCAATCAATGGGACGGGTGCCGCGCGCAGATGCGCAAGCGCATCGACAGCGGCGTCTGGGAGATTTTCATTCCCGGCGTCGGCGCGGGCGCGAATTACAAATATGAGATTATCGGGCGACATGGCGAACTCCTGCCGCTCAAAGCCGACCCGCTTGGCTTTGAGGCGGAGCTGCGGCCATCCACAGCTTCCGTCGTCGCAGCGAATGCGCCCTATCGCTGGGGCGACAAGATACACATGCGCGAACGGGTCAGATATGACCCGCGACGTTCGCCCATGTCGATCTATGAGGTTCATCTGCCCTCATGGCGGCGCGGCGAAAACGGACGCTTTCTCACCTATGATGAGCTTGCCGACCAGCTCGTGCCCTATGTCGCCGATCTCGGCTTCACCCATATCGAGCTGATGCCGATCAACGAGCACCCGCTCGACGCCTCCTGGGGCTATCAGCCGATCGGGCTTTTCGCGCCGACGCGCCGGCACGGCGACTCTTATGGCTTTCGCCGTTTCGTCGACCGGGCCCATCAGGCGGGCTTGAGCGTCATTCTCGATTGGGTTCCGGCGCATTTTCCGACCGACGAACATGGCCTCTCGCAATTCGACGGGGGGCCGCTGTATGAGCATTCCGATCCGAAGCGAGGTTTTCATCCAGACTGGAACACGGCGATCTATGATTATGGGCGGCGCGAAGTGGCGAATTTTCTCATCGCCAGCGCGCTCTATTGGCTCGATCGCTTCCATATCGACGGGCTGCGCGTCGACGCCGTCGCCTCCATGCTCTATCTCGATTATTCGCGCAAAGCGGGCGAATGGTCGCCCAATCCCGACGGCTCCAATGACAATCGCGACGCCGTCGCCTTTCTTCAAAAGTTCAACGAACTCGTCTACGCGCTTTATCCCGGCGTCGTGACGATCGCCGAAGAATCGACCGCTTGGGGCGGCGTGACGCGGCCGACCTATGCCGCCGGGCTCGGCTTCGGCTTCAAATGGAACATGGGGTGGATGAACGATACGCTGCGCTATCTCTCGTCCGATCCGGTCCATCGCAAATGGCGCCACAACGAGTTTACGTTTGGCTTGCTCTATGCCTTCACCGAAAATTTCGTGCTGCCGATCTCTCATGACGAGGTCGTGCATGGCAAGGGATCGATCGTTAGCAAAATCCCCGGCGATGAATGGCGCCGTTTCGCGTCCGCGCGAGCCTATTACGGATTTATGTGGGGCCATCCGGGCAAGAAGCTTCTGTTCATGGGCCAGGAATTCGGCCAGACGAATGAATGGAATTATGCATCGAGCCTCGACTGGTGGTTGCTCGATTTCCCGCCGCATCGCGGACTTCAGGCCTTCATCCGCGATCTTAATCGCATCTACCGCGATCACGAGACGCTCTATGCGCGCGATTGCGAGGCCGAGGGCTTTCAGTGGATCGTGGTCGACGACGCAGAGAGCTCGGTATTCGCCTTCGTGCGTTTTGGCGCCGACCGGTCGCACCCTATCGTCGTCGTCTCGAATTTTACGCCGGTGACGCGCAACGCTTATAGACTCGGCTTCCCGTGCGCGGGACGCTGGCGGGAACTCGTCAATTCCGACGCAATGATCTATGGGGGCTCTGGACTTGGCAATCTCGGCGCGATTCATGCGCGCGGCGAGGCGTTCGGCGAGTTTCCGGCGAGCGCCGACATTCTTCTGCCGCCGCTGTCGACTCTCTTCTTCGCATTCGAAACTGATGAATTAAAATGAATATCGAATCGAGTGGGGCGATGAAGATGTCCGCTTCAGGAGACCGGGCCAGAGGTTTCCTCATCCTGAGGAGGCCCGAAAGGGCCGTCTCGAAGGACGAGGAAACCCGAAGACGCGACAATCCTCGCCCTCCCGCTTCGAGACGCCTGCTTCGCAGGCTCCTCGGCATGAGGGCGATGATACGCCGTTCATTCGATCACAGGGCCGTCAATCCGATAGGAAGTGGCGATGTCCGCCTTTGAAAATCCGCCGCTCGCGCGTCACGCCATGGCCTATGTCCTCGCCGGCGGACGCGGCGCGCGGCTGATGGAACTGACCGATCGACGCGCCAAGCCCGCAGTCTATTTCGGCGGCAAGTCGCGCATCATCGACTTCGCGCTTTCCAATGCGCTCAACTCCGGCATCAGACGCATTTGCGTCGCGACGCAGTACAAGGCGCACAGCCTTATCCGCCATTTGCAACGCGGTTGGAGCTTCTTTCGCACCGAACGCAATGAAAGCTTCGACATTCTTCCGGCGAGCCAGCGCGTTTCCGAAGACCACTGGTATCTCGGCACGGCGGACGCCGTTTTTCAGAACCTCGATATCGTCGAGAGCTATGATCCTAAATATATCGTGCTGCTCGCGGGCGATCACGTCTACAAGATGGATTATGAGCCCATGCTGCAACAGCATGTGGACTCCGGCGCCGATGTGACGATCGGTTGTCTCGAAGTTCCACGCGCCGAGGCGTCCGGTTTCGGCGTCATGCATGTCGACGAAAACGATCGCATCATGTCTTTTGTCGAAAAGCCGCGCGATCCGCCGGCGATGCCTGGACGCCCCGACCGCGCGCTCGTCAGCATGGGCATCTATGTCTTCGAGGCGAAGTTTCTCTATGAAGAATTGCGCCGCGACGCCGCCGATGCGCTCTCGACACATGACTTCGGCAAGGACGTGATTCCCTATATCGTCTCGCATGGCAAAGCAGTCGCGCATCATTTCGAGCGCTCCTGCGTGCGCTCGGCGAGCGAACAGAACGCCTATTGGCGCGACGTCGGAACTGTCGACGCCTATTGGGCGGCGAACATCGATCTCACCGATTTCACGCCGCAACTCGATCTTTATGATCGCAACTGGCCGATCTGGACTTACGCCGAAATCACGCCGCCGGCGAAATTCGTTCACGATCAGGTCGGGCGGCGCGGACAGGCGCTGTCCTCGCTCGTCGCAGGAGGCTGCATCGTCTCCGGCGCGACGCTGCGCCGAACGCTGCTCTTTACCGGCGTGCGTGTGAATTCCTACGCCACAGTCGAGAACGCCGTCGTTCTGCCCTATGTCGACGTCGGCCGTTCGGCGCGGCTTGCCAATGTCGTCGTCGATCGGGGCGTGCAGATTCCACAGGGCCTCGTTGTTGGGGAGGATCCACGATTCGACGCCGCGCGCTTCCGACGCACCGAAGCCGGCGTTTGCCTCATTACGCAGCCGATGATCGACAGGCTCGGCGCATGAGTTCGCTACGCGCGCTCGCCATCGCCTCGGAAATGGCGCCCTTCGTCAAGACCGGCGGACTGGCGGATGTCGTCGGCGCGCTGCCGCATGCGCTCGCCGACGAAAACATCGAATTGCGCACGCTTATTCCGGGCTATCCCGACGTTCTTGCGACGCTGCGCTCGGGCGAGACGGTTCTTGAGTTCGATGATCTCTTTGGCGGTCCCGCATGGGTTCACGCCGCCCGCCATCATGGCGTCGTGATCTACACGCTCATTGCGCCGCATCTTTATGCGCGCGAAGGCGGACTTTATACAGGACTAGATGGCGTCGATTATCCCGACAACGCCTTTCGCTTTGCCGCGCTGGCTTGGGCGGGCGCGCAGATCGGGCTTGGCGCGGACGGATTTGCGCCTGACGTGGTGCATGCGCATGACTGGCAGGCGGCGCTTGCGCCAGCCTATATGCATTATGCCGATCATCCGCGGCCGGCCACGATCGTCAGCATTCACAACATCGCCTTTCAGGGTAAATTTCCAAAGGCGCTGCTCGAACCGCTACGCTTACCGCCGCGCGCTTTTTCGATCGATGGCGTCGAATATTACGGCGGGATCGGCTTCTTGAAGGCCGGCCTGCAACTCGCGGACCGCATTACCACGGTGTCGCCAAGCTATGCGCGCGAGATTGAAACGCCAGAATTCGGCATGGGTCTCGAGGGACTCTTGCGGGCGCGGGCGGGCGATGTGAGCGGCATATTGAACGGCGTTGACGAGGAGACATGGAACCCCGCGACCGATACGCATATTGAAGCGCTCTATGATCATTGGAGTCTGGCGTCGCGCGCCAAGAACAAAGCCGCTTTGCAAAAGCGTCTGGGGCTGCGCGTCGACCCCGAGGTTTTTCTTGTCGGCGTCGTCAGCCGCCTGACCTGGCAAAAGGGGCTTGACCTGCTGCTTGAGGTCTTGCCGCAGCTCATGCGCGGCCGCGCGCAACTCGCGTTGCTCGGCGCTGGAGATGAGACGTTAGAGGAAGGATTTGTGGCCGCAGAAGCCGCGCATCCCGGACGCGTCGGCGTGCACATCGGCTACAGCGAAGAGCTTGCGCATATGATTCAGGCCGGCGTCGACGCTTTTCTGGCGCCGTCGCGCTTCGAGCCTTGCGGACTGACTCAGCTTTATGCGCTGCGTTACGGCGCCGTGCCGATCGTCTCGCGCGTTGGCGGATTGAAAGACACGATCATCGACGCTAATGAAATGGCGTTGCAAGCCGAAGTCGCGACTGGGCTGCAATTTTCGCCGACGACTGAGGAAGCGCTCGCCATGGCGTTGCGCGAAGCCGAACGGCTGTTCGGCGACGCCGAGACATGGCGCAAGATTCAGGTCAGCGGCATGAGGACAGACGTGTCCTGGCGCAATCCGGCGCGCCGCTACGCCACGCTGTTTCGGGACGCGGTCGCAGAGCGGTCGGTGTGATCGTTACTGTGACGAAACCCCCTCCCTGTCCCTCCCCCGCTTGCGCGGGAGAGGGAACCCAAACGATCCGCGCAGCGCATAGTCCGCAATGTTCGCCGCATCTCGCCCCCTCTCCTGCAAGCGAAGCGAAGCGGGGGAGGGATGGGGAGGGGGCATGAACCGCGTCGCCGACGGGGCTCCAGAGCCGCTTGGCGTCACGCTGGACGAGAGCGGCGCGAATGTCGCTATCTTTTCTGCGCATGCGGAGGCAATCGAGCTTTGTTTCTTCAACGAAGCTGACGAAGAAGTTGCGCGCATAAAATTGCCGGCGCGCAGCGGCGACGTTTTTCACGGATATATCGAAGGTCTGAGAGAAGGCCAGCGCTACGGCTTTCGCGCTTATGGACCCGACACGCCCCGCGACGGTCATCGTTTTAATCCAGCGAAACTTCTCGTCGATCCTTACGCGCTCGCGCTCGACCGCGTCTTCACGCTGCATCCTTTGTTGTTCGCCTATGGCGAGGCGGCGGATGCCGATAGCGCCGCGCATCTGCCGAAGGCGATCATCACGAAGCCGGTTCATGCGGATGGGCCGCGGCCCAAACATCCCTGGCGCGATACGATCATCTATGAGCTTCACGTCAAAGGCTTCACCGCGCTTCATCCTGACATTCCGCCGCATCTGCGCGGGACCTTTGCCGGTCTCGCGCATGAAGCGGCGATCGCGCATCTGAAACGGCTCGGTGTGACGACGCTGGAGCTGTTGCCCTGCGCTGCGTGGATCGACGAGCGCCATCTGCCGCCGCTCGGCCTTTCCGATTACTGGGGCTATAACCCGATCGCGATGATGGCGCCCGATAAGCGTCTGGCGCCGGGCGGCTGGCGCGAAGTTCGCGAAGCCGTCGCGAGGCTTCATGACTCCGGATTCGAAGTCATCCTCGACGTCGTGTTCAACCATACGGGCGAAAGCGACGAATTCGGTCCGACGGTCTCTTTCCGGGGCTTCGACAACGCCAGCTATTACCGGCTTTCGGAAGATCGCGTGCGTTACGTCAATGACTCCGCTTGCGGCAATGTTCTCGCCTGCGACCGCCGTCCTGTCGTGCGCCTCGTCATGGATGCGCTGCGCGCCTGGGCGCTCTATGGCGGGGTCGACGGTTTTCGCTTCGATCTGGCGCCGACGCTTGCGCGGAGCCCCTCGGGGTTTAATCGCGACGCGCCGTTTCTTTCAGCGCTGCTGCAAGATCCGGTGTTGCGGGATTTGAAGCTCATCGCCGAACCGTGGGACCTCGGCCCCGGCGGCTATCAGCTCGGCAAGTTTCCCGAGCCTTTCGCCGAATGGAATGATCGTTACAAGGATAGCGCGCGACGATTCTGGCGCGGCGATTCTTGCGGCGTCGCCGAGCTCGCGACGCGCTTCGCCGGATCGCAGGATGTGTTTGCGCGCAGGCGTCCCTCACGCAGCGTCAATTTCATCGTGGCGCATGACGGCTTCACGCTGCGCGATCTCGTCTCCTACGCGCATAAACATAATGAAGCGAACGACGAAGAGAACCGCGACGGCGCCGACCACAATCTCTCCTGGAACAATGGCGTCGAAGGCGAGAGCGAAGACGCGGCGATCAATGCGGCGCGCGCGCGGGACGCGCGCAATCTGCTTGCGACGCTGCTTTTCTCACGCGGGACGCCGATGCTCCTCATGGGCTCGGAACTCGGCAAGACGCAGTCCGGCAACAATAACGCCTATGCGCAGGATAACGCCCTCTCATGGATCGATTGGGCGCAAGCCGACGAGCAGCTGATCGATATGACGGCGAAGCTCATCGCGCTGCGCAACCGACATCCGGCATTGCGCGATGATCGCTTTCTTGACGGCGAATCGCATGACGCTGCGCTCATCCCCGACGTCGAATGGCTGCGCCCTGATGGCGCGCCGATGCGCGAAGACGACTGGCGCGATGGCGACGCGCAAACGCTCATCGCGGCGCTTTATGCCGAAGGCGACCGCGTCATTGTCATTCTGCATCGCGGTACGGACGAGATCGTCGTGCGACCGCCGCCTGGCCGCGATAATCACGGCTGGAGATTGGCGTTCAATTCAGCGATGGACGGCGTGGACGAAGATGTTGAAGGAAGCCTCTTCGTCGCGCCCCGCTCGGTCGTGTTTCTTGTGGAGGAAAAGTGCGCCGCGCGCCGGCCTTCTGCGCCAGCTTCGGAAGAAATGCTATCGCGTCTTGCCGAGGCGGCAGGCGTTCAAAGACAGTGGCGGAGCGTAGAAGGCGCGCTGCATGACGTTCCCCGCGAGACGGTCCGCGCGCTGCTGGCGCAACTCGGCTTTCCGGCAAGCACGATTAACGACGCCCGCGACAGCCTCGCGCGCATTTCCGACTTTCGCGACAGACGCGCCCTGCCAGAGAGTTGCTCGGCGAAGGAGGGCGAGCCCTTCACCCTTCGGCTCGCCGCGCGCGACGGCCGCATCCCGGGCTGGATTGTCGTCACGCACGAAGACGGAGCCAAGTCGCGCATTGCGCTACGCGCAGAAAACGCCGCGCCGACCACATGGCAGGGACTGGACGGAAGACGCTGCGAAGGGGTCGAGGCGCGGCTTCCTCCGCTTCCGGCGGGTCGTCATCGCTTGTCGCTCGAGAGCGGAGAGATTTGTGCGCTCACTGTCGCTCCGGCGCGCTGCTACTTGCCGGAAAATGCGCGCCGCGAATTCGGCCTCTCGGCGCAGCTTTATTCCGTGCGCCGCGACAACGATCAGGGTATCGGCGATTTTTCGACGCTCGTGGAACTTGCGCGCGTCGGCGCCAAGGCGGGCGCTTCGCTCATCGCGATCAATCCGCTGCACGCTTTGTTCGCGCAAGATCGCACCCGCGCCAGCCCGTACTATCCTTCCGACCGGCGCTTTCTCGATCCGCTTTATATCGACGTCGCTAACTTGGCGCGCACGCTCGGCGCGCCGATCGATTTCGACGAGAGTTCTGCGGTCGCGCTCCGCGCCGTTCCAGAGGTCGACTATCCTGGCGTTCATACGTTGAAGATGGCGGCGCTCGAGCGCGCTTTTGAAGTTTTCCTCGATCTCATGCGCCGCCAGCCTGACGCAGCGCCTGCCGCCTCGTTCTCTCACTTCGTTGCACAAGGCGGGGCGGCGCTCGCGCGCTTCTGCCTGTTCGAGTCGATCAGCGAGGCGCGCAACGGCCAAAGCTGGCGGATGTGGCCGCACGAGCTTGGCGAGGCGAGCGCTGCGGCGTTATTTGCTTTCGCGAGCGAACATGAGTCGCGCATCCGCTTCCACCAGTTCCTGCAATGGCTCGCTGACGCGCAGTTTGCGAAAGCAGCGCAGGATGCGCGTGGGGCCGGCCTGTCGCTTGGCTTCTGCCGCGACCTCGCGATCGGCGCGGCGCCCGACGGCGCGGAGTGTTGGAGTCGCTCGAAAAGTTTCATCGACGGCTTCTCGATCGGCGCGCCGCCTGATCCATTCAATCCGGAAGGCCAGAGCTGGGGCCTCCCGCCGCCCAATCCAATCGAAATGGAAAAAGATGGCGGCGCCGATTTCGCGGAGCTGTTGCGCGCCAACATGCGCCATGCCGGCGCGCTGCGCATCGATCACGTCATGGGCCTCGCGCGGCTGTTCCTCGTTCCGGACGGCGAAAGGCCCGCGGCCGGCGCCTATGTCAGCTACCCGTTTGACGCCTTACTTGGCCAACTCGCGCTCGAGAGCCGGCGCGCGCAATGCGTCGTCGTCGGCGAAGACCTCGGCACTGTGCCGCGAGGGTTCCGGGAGCGCCTCGCGCAGGCCGACGTCCTGAGCTATCGCGTCCTATGGTTCGAGCGTTCGGGCGAAGGCTTCGCGCCGCCGAGACTTTATCCGAAGAGCGCCATGGCTTGCGTGTCGACGCACGACCTGCCGACCGTCGCAGGCTGGTGGGCGGCGGCCGACATAGCAGAACGAGAAGCGCTGGGGCTCATCACGCCCGAAGCGGCTGAAGCGGCCCGCATCGCGCGACGCGCGGAAAAGGACGCGCTTCTCAAAGCGCTCCGTGGACAGGCGCTGATCGGCGCCGCCCATCAATCATCGAGTCCCTTTGACGACGCCTTGGCGCAGGCGCTCCATGCGTTCGTCGCGCGCACGCCTTGCGTGCTCGCCATGGCGCAGCTCGACGATCTCGCGGGCGAGACGAGCGCCATCAATCTGCCCGGCACGGATCGGGAACGCTCGAATTGGCGGCGAAGGTTGCCCAGATTGCTCAATGAACTTTTTGATTCGCCGCGCGCATGCGCGATCCTCGCCGGGCTTTGCCGCAATGTGGACGCTATTTCAGGGGCATATCCGCCGTCGGGCGAAATTGATGCCGCGGATGGACATGAGCGTTTCGGGCAGGGCGCGTAACGAGGCCACGAAGCGCGGGCTGATGTCTGCGGCGCTCGTTGCGATTCCTTTCGCCTTCTCGGCGCACGCCGAGCAACAGAGCCCGGACGTCTCGTCAAGGCAGCAGGAATTGCGCGGCGTCGAAGACACCATGGGCGCCGCCCAGGAACGCGCCCGTAAGCTCGAAGAACAGCTCATAGATCATGCCGCCGCCCGCGAAAGACTGAACGGCGCGCTTATTGATGCGACGCTGCGGCTGCAGGAGACGGAAACGCGCGCAGCCGAGATCGAGGAGCGGCTTTCGACGCTCACCGAGAACGAGCGGAAGATTGTGTCCTCACTCGACAGTCGGCGCGCGTTGATTATGGAAATTCTCACCGTCCTGCAGCGCATGGGCCGTCGGCCGCCGCCGGCGCTGATGGCGCGACCGCAGGAGATTCTCGAAGCCGTGCGCGCGTCGCTCGCGCTCGGCGCGGTGCTCCCGCAAATGCGCGGCGAGGCGCGGCAGCTTCAGCGCGACCTGACCGAATTGGAGCAGGTGCGCGACGGCGTCCGACGCGAGCAGAATCTTCTTGGCGAACAGCGCGCAAGCCTCAAGGCGCAGCGCGAAAGGCTTGCGCCGATGATCGCCGAGCGCCAGGAGGCGCTCTCGACCGCGCAAAGCGCATTGAAGGCGGAGCAGGAACGCGCACGGTCGCTGGCGCAACGCGCAACGAGCCTTAAGGACCTCATTGCGCGGATGGAGGCGGAAAGCGTGGCGGCGCAGCGCGCGGCGGAGGCGGCGCGCAAGGCCGACGAAGAGCGCACCGCCGCTCAGGCGAAGCTTTCCGAGCAAGAACGGCTCAAGGCGCTGTCCGCCCCGTTCAAAGACCCGGCTCGGCTTACGCCGGCGGTCGCCTTCGTCGATCTCAAAGGCCGGCTGCCGGCGCCGGCTTCCGGCCTCGTGGTGCGCCGATTTGGCGCGCCTGACGGGTTCGGGGGGAAGGAGAAGGGCCTGTCGATCGCGGCGCGGGAAAATGGCGTCGTTATCGCCCCTTGCGACGGTTGGATAGCCTTTTCAGGCCCTTACCGAAGTTATGGGCAACTCTTGATCATCAACGCCGGCGGCGGCTATTATGTGGTCCTGGCCGGCATGAGTCGCACCAATGTCAACGTGGGACAGTTTGTTCTCGCGGGTGAGCCGGTAGCCAGCATGGGTGACGGGACCGCGCAAACCGCGGCGACCATCGCAATCGGCGCGAAACAACCCATACTTTATGTTGAGTTCCGCAAGGACGGAGCGTCAATCGACTCGGGCCCATGGTGGGCAAAGTCAGACAGTCGGAAGGTCGGCGGATGATTCGCAAAACAGTCCTTATCGCTACGGGAATCGCTATTGGAGCGGGATGCGCCACGCTGGGTCAGCAGGCGCGCGCCGTCATCGGCGCTCCCGCTCAGGCGGCTTCCGCCGACACCTATAAGAACTTGAGCCTTTTCGGCGACGTGTTCGACAAGGTGCGGGCCGACTATGTCGAGAAGCCCGACGAGCAGAAGCTTGTCGAAAACGCCATCAATGGCATGCTGACCTCGCTCGATCCGCATTCCAGCTACCTCGACGCCAAGGCGTTCAAGGACATGCGGACTCAGACCGAAGGCAAGTTCGGCGGTCTGGGCATCGAAGTCACGCAGGAAGACGGACTCGTTAAGGTCGTCGCGCCGATCGACGATACCCCAGCCTCGAAGGCCGGGATCCTTTCGGGCGACCTCATCGGCGCCATCGACGACGAGACCGTGCAGGGCATGACGCTCAATCAGGCTGTCGACAAGATGCGCGGCGCGATCAACACGCCGGTCAAGCTGACGATCTTCCGCGGCAAGAACAAGGACAAGATCGACGTTAAGCTCGTCCGGGCCGAGATTCACATCAAATCCGTGCGTTCGCGCAAACAGGGCGATGACATCGCTTATATTCGCGTCTCGCAATTCAATGAGGAGACGGCGGAAGGCCTGCGCAACGCGATGGCCAAGGCGGTGCAGGAAATCCCTGCGGATAAGTTCAAGGGCTACATCATCGACCTGCGCAACAATCCGGGCGGATTGCTCGATCAGTCGATCCAGGTCGTCAACACCTTTATTGACAAGGGCGAGATCGTTTCCACGCGCGGCCGCAACGCCGATGAAACCCAGCGCTATAACGCTCGCGGCTCTGGCGATCTGTCGAAGGGCAAGCCGGTTGTCGTGCTGATCAATGGCGGTTCGGCTTCGGCGTCCGAAATCGTCGCCGGCGCTCTGCAAGACCACAAGCGCGCGACGCTGATTGGGACGCGTTCCTTCGGCAAGGGCTCCGTGCAGACCATCATTCCGCTCGGCGGCAGCGCCGGCGCGCTACGTCTGACGACGGCGCGCTATTACACGCCATCGGGCCGCTCCATCCAAGCCAAAGGCATCGATCCGGACATGGTCATCCTGCAGGAGGTGCCGGACGAGCTTAAAGGCAAGGACGACACCAAGGGCGAGGCCTCGCTCAAGGGGCATCTCAAGAATGGCGAGGACGAGAAGACCGGCTCGCAGGCCTATGTCCCGCCGGACGAGACGAAGGACAAGCAGCTCATCGCCGCGGTCGAACTTCTACACGGCAAGCCGAGGGCGCAAATCCTCGCCGAGCAGACAAAGGACGTCGCCAAGGACGCCACCAAACCGCCGGCCAAAGCCGCGAATTGACGGCGCAGGCCGGGGGGCTTAGGCAGTCGGCGGGAGTTTCCGGCCGTCGATGAGCTTTCTCTCTACTTACGCTAACCCAACGCGCTTTCTGCGATTTGCAGAAGGCGCGTTGCCGTGGCTTTCGGGCGCCACGCTGCTTCTGCTCGCGATCGGGCTCTATGGCGCCTTCACGGCGCCGCCTGATTATCAGCAAGGCGAAACGGTCCGGATCATGTACATTCATGTTCCGTCCGCCTGGCTCGCAATCTTCGCTTATGTCGTGATGACCTCGGCGTCGCTCGGCATTCTCGTGTGGCGTCATCCGCTGGCCGACGCCGCGCAGAAGACCGCGGCGAATCTCGGCGCGGCTTTCACATTCATCTGTCTCGTCACCGGCTCGCTTTGGGGCAAGCCGATGTGGGGCACGTTCTGGGTGTGGGACGCGCGCCTCACCTCAATGCTCGTTCTTTTTCTTCTCTATCTCGGCCTCATCGCCGTAAGGCAGACAATGGACGACACGCCGCGCGGCGCGCGCATCGCGGCGATCATGACGCTCGTCGGCGCCATCGACATCCCGATCATCAAATATTCGGTCGACTGGTGGAATACGCTGCATCAGCCTGCGTCGGTGTTTCGCATCGGCGGACCTTCGATCTCCGGATCGATGCTTTGGCCGCTGATCGTCATGGCGCTCGCCGGGACGCTGCTATTTTTGACGCTGCATGTGATGGCGATCCGCAACGAAATCCTGCGGCGTCGCCTCGCGCGACTTTCGTTGCAGGCGGTCCGCGCCGGTGAACCTGCCGGCGACGAAAGCATGGAGGCGGCGGAGTGAGCGATCACTGGTTCTATATCGCCGCCGCCTATGGGGTGACGATCGTGACGCTCGGCGTCGTCACCTTGCGCATCATCCTCGATTATCGCCGTCTGCGCGCAGAGCTGGCGCGTTTCGGCGCTGCTGGCTCGCGCGATCAAGGAGAGGACGCGTGAGCGACGCCGTCGCGCCGCGCTCGCCGCTGCGCTTTTTGCCGCTGGCGCTCTTCGCGCTGCTGGCGCTCGTGTTTCTTGTGCGGCTCTTCTCCGGCGACGCGTCGCGCATTCCCTCGGCGCTCATTGGCAAGCCCGCGCCTAGCTTCGATCTGCCGGCGCTTGAAGGATTAGCTGGCGTTCCGGGTCTCTCGACAGACGATTTGCGAAAAGGTCACGTCAGCCTCGTCAATGTTTTTGCGAGTTGGTGCGGGCCATGCCGACAGGAGCATCCTGTTCTAATGGCGATCGCCGGCGACGAAGCGCTTAAGGCGAAAGGCGTCGCGCTCTACGGTCTTTCCTACAAGGACGAGACGGGGAAAGCGTTGGGCTTCCTTGAGGGGGGCGGCAATCCTTTCGCGCGCGTCGGCGTTGATCCCCTAGGCCGCACGGCGATTGATTTCGGCGTCTATGGCGTGCCGGAGACCTTCGTGGTCAAGGGCGACGGAACCATCGCCTACAAATTCGTCGGGCCGCTAACGCCTTCCGCCGTCGCGACGACGCTCATTCCCGAGATCGAAAAGGCCAGCGGCGGCGGCGTGACGCGCTAAGCGTGGGGGGTTAAGGCGCTCTGAGGAAGAGCCCAACGGTCAGCGCCGCGCCGATCACGATGATAAAGATGCGCAGGAGCTTTTCATCGATGTGATGGATCAGGCGCGCGCCGATGATCCCGCCGATCGTCGCCCCCGCGCTCGTCACCAGCGCCTGCGGCCAGTGCAGATCCGGCGAAAACAGGAAGATGACGACGGCCGAGGCGTTCATGACGCCCGCCAGAACATTCTTGGTGGCGCTGGCGATGCGCACGCCCTGTCCCGCCATGGTGAGCGCGGCGACCATGAGAAAGCCGATGCCGCCGCCGAAATAGCCGCCGTATACCGAGATCAGCAATTGCGCGAGCCCCGCGCCCGGCGCGCTGAGATGGGCATGCGTTTCGCCCTGCTTGCGAAAGAAACTGCCCCAGGCGAAGACCCCTGTCGCGAAGAGCACCAGCCATGGCACGAGACGCGCGAAGAGCCCGCGCGGCGTCGCCAGCAGCACCGCCGCGCCAACGGCGCCGCCGACGATGCTGATGATGAATAGCGTGCGTAGCGAAAGCCCGTTGGCGCCCGTCGCAAGCTTGCGGCCGGTCCAACCAGTCGCGACCTGCGCCGGAAACAGCGCCACGCATGACGTGACATTGGCGGCGAGCGCGTCCATGCCCGTAAACATCAGCATGGGAAGCGTGAGGAACGAGCCGCCGCCGGCAAGCGCATTCTGCGCGCCCGCCCAAGTCGCCACGGCAAACAGCAGAATGAAAGCCATGCGCGCCTATGTCAGGTCGCGCCATTCAAATCAAGCGGGCGGACTCCATCATCAGCCCGTCGGCGACGACGCGAATGAGCTTCTCGAGCTGGTCGTCGAGGAGCTTGGGCGGCATGTCGGCGATCTTCTCCTCAAGTCCGAGCGACACGACGCCATGCACGGCCGAGAATAGCGTTCGGGCGAAAGCCGCGCGCGCCAAATGGTTCGTTCCCGGCAGCAGCTGGGATAGGGGCGCGTCGAGCCGATTGAACAGGCGATTGCGCGCGTCGACATACCATTGCGGTGGCGCGACGCCCGGCGGCAGGCGATGTTCGAAAAGCGCGCGCCAACTTGGCTGTTCCGCTCTCGCGAAATGCAAATAGGTCCGCGCCATGGTCTGCAGCGCCTGCTCGGCCTCCGCGTCTCCTAGCGCCAAATCGATCGCGGATTCGAGGCGCGCCAGCGTTCGCTCGTTGACGCGCAGGATCAATTCGTCGAGGTCGTCGAAGGCGGTATAGATAGCGCCGAGCGCGCAGCCCGCCGCAGCGGCGAGATCTCGCGCCTTGAGACCGGCGAGGCCTTGTGTGGCGACTGTTTCCTGGGCGACTTCGATCAATCGCTCGCGCAATTGAGAACGGCGGTCGGCTCCAGCCTCGATCGTTTTCTGATTCAACGGGGAATCTCCTCCCGATCTTGAACATAGTTCATTTATCATTGACGGCAGCGCGAAAGCGCTTAGTCTCAATTATGAACGCAGTTCATGGCGAAAGGCTGGCCTTAAAGCCCATTGCAACGCGCCAGACTTGACCGATCCTTAAGGGTAATGGACGAAAGTCTCCGCGCCCCTCCCGGATGTTTTGGACATGACGCATTCGCTTCTCGCTTCGCGGCGCTTCGCGCCGTTGTTCTGGCGTCAGTTTCTCGCGGCCTTCAACGATAATTTTCTAAAGAACGCTTTGGTGCTTTTGATCTTGGCCCACACGGCCGAGAGCGGGGCCACTCTCGTGACTCTCGCCGGCGCAGCCTTTATCGCGCCGTTCTTTTTCCTATCGGCGATTGGCGGCGAATTCGCCGATAAATATGACAAGGCGCGCGTCGTGCGTTGGCTGAGCGTCGCCGAACTCGGCGTCGCCGTCCTGTCGGCGGCGGGCTTTCTTTTCGCCAATATACCGGCGCTCTTTGGCGCGCTCATTCTCTTTGGCGTCATCGGCGCGCTCTTTGGCCCGATCAAATACGGCATTCTGCCGGACCATCTGACCCAGGAGGAGCTTCCGGCGGGCAATGCGCTCGTCGAGAGCGCGACCTTCTTCGCGATATTGACCGGCACCATCGCCGGCGGCGTCGCCCTCCATGTGGGAGATGGGGTGATCCTCGCCGGGGCGGTCATGGGCGTTGCGGTTCTCGCTCTTGGCGCGGCGTGGCTCATTCCGCCAACGGGGCGCGCCGATCCCGATCTTGCAGTCGACGCGAATGTCTTCCGCTCGACCTTCAAACTTTTGCGGCATTTGCGCGCCCAGCCAGAGTTGCGGCGGCTTGCAATCGTCACAAGCCTCTTTTGGCTGTTCGGCTCCATCGCCATGTCGGTGGCGCCCTCGCTCATCACCCAGACGCTGCATGGCGCCGAGATCGTCGTGAGCGTGCATCTTGCGCTGTTTGCCGTCGGCATCGCTGCAGGGTCGGGCCTCGCCGCCTTTCTGCTCAAGGGCAAGATCGTGCTGCTCCCCTCGGCCGTCGGCGCGGCCCTCGTCGCCTTGGGGTCAGCGGACCTCGGCGTTGCGCTTCTACTTTCGCCTGCGCCCGCCGCAGCGCCGGCGCTATTGCCGGAAGCCTATTTCGCTCAGCCGCTCGCCTGGCGCGCGGCGATCGATTTTTCATTGCTCGCGATCGCCGGCGGCCTGATGATCGTGCCGTCCTTCGCCGCCATTCAGGCGCGGAGCGCGCCGCAGGAACGCGCCCGCACCATCGCCGCGGTCAGCGTGCAGAACGCCGCTTTCATGGCGCTCGGAGGCGTCGGCGTGGCGGGACTGCAGAGCCTGGGCGTCTCGTTCGCGGCGATCCTGCTTGGCGTAGCGGCCATTGCGTTCGCCGCTTCAATCTGGATGGTTAATGCGGTCGTCGCCTCGCCGTTGCAGGATCTGCTCTCGATTTTCTTTCGCGCCTTCTACCGTCTCGACGTGAAAGGGCTCGAAAATTTCGACCGGGCCGGGCCCAATCCGATCGTCGCGCTCAATCATGTGAGTTTCCTCGACGCCGCGGCGATTCTCGCCGTCATGCCAAAAGAGCCGGTTTTCGCCGTCGACCACACGATCGCGAAAAAATGGTGGGCGAAGCTGTTTCTCAAATTCGCGCGCGCCATCCCGCTTGATCCATCAAATCCGTTCGGCGCGCGCGCGCTCGTCAATGCGGTCAAGGACGGAAATCCGCTCGTCATCTTCCCGGAAGGCAGGCTTACCGTCACCGGCAGTCTGATGAAAGTCTATGATGGAGCCGGACTGGTTGCGGAGAAATCCGGCGCGATGATCGTGCCTGTTCGCATTGATGGCGCCGAGGCGACGATGTTCTCCCGGCTGACGCGTGAACAGGCGCGCCGCCGCTGGTTTCCAAAAGTCACGCTTACCGTAATCGAACCCGTTCGACTTGCCATTGACGACGCGCTGAAGGGCAAGGCGCGTCGGATTGCGGCAGGCGCGGCGCTCTATCACGTCATGTCGGATCTCGTCTTCCGCACGACGAATATCGACCGCACTCTTTTTGAAGCGGTTGTCGAAGCGGCGCGCGCGCATGGGTTCTCGCGAGTCGCGCTTGAAGATCCGGTCGCCGGCAAGGTCAACTATCGCAGGCTTTTGATCGGAACGCGCGCGCTCGCCAGCAAAATTGCGAATATCGGCAAGCCGAGCGAGGCAATCGGACTCATGTTGCCGAACGCCAATGGCGCGGGAGTGACTTTCCTTGCGATCATTTCCGCCGGTCGCATCCCGGCGATGATCAATTTCACCGCCGGCGCCGCAAATATTCTCGCGGGCTGCGAGGCGGCGCAGGCGGGGACCATTTTGACGTCGCGCGGCTTTATTGAGAAGGCCAACCTCGAAAAACTCGTCGCCGCTCTCGAAGAGAAAGTAGCGATCGTCTATCTTGAGGACATAAGGGCGCGCGTCTCTCTTGGCGATAAGCTCGGCGCCTTCCGACGATTCCGCCAGCCCATTGTCGCGCGCAAGGCCGACGACATGGCGGCGATTCTTTTCACCTCAGGTTCGGAAGGCGCGCCAAAAGGCGTGGCGCTGTCGCATAAAAACATGCTCGCCAATGCGGCGCAGGCGGCGGCGCGCATCGATTTCGGGCGCGCGGACAAGGTCTTCAATGTCCTGCCGATGTTCCACTCCTTCGGTTTGACTGTCGGCTTCACCCTGCCGCTGATCTCGGGCGTTCCGATCTATCTCTATCCCTCGCCGTTGCACTATCGCATCGTGCCCGAGCTCGTTTACGGCTCGAACGCCACCATCCTTTTCGGCACTGACACGTTTCTTGTGGGTTACGCCCGCGCGGCGCACTCTTATGATTTCCGATCTATTCGCTATGTCGTCGCCGGCGCCGAACCCGTGAAGCAAGCGACGCGCAATACGTGGTTGGAGAAGTTCGGCGTCCGCATTCTCGAAGGTTATGGCGTGACGGAAGCCGCGCCAGTGCTCGCGCTCAACACGCCGATGTTCAATAAATTCGGCACAGTCGGACGGCTGATGCCCGGCGTCGAACATAAGCTCGAACCCGTCCCTGGCGTGGAGGACGGCGGACGTCTGTTGGTGCGCGGACCCAACGTCATGATGGGCTATCTCAAAGTCGATAAGCCCGGCATGGTGCAGCCTCCGGAGAATGGCTGGCATGATACGGGCGATATCGTCACGATCGACGCGCAAGGTTATGTGACAATCAAAGGTCGCGCCAAGCGTTTCGCCAAGATCGGCGGCGAGATGATTTCGCTGGCGGCCATCGAACAACTGGCGGCCGAACTTTGGCCCGACGCGCTATCGTCCGCGGCGACGGAGATCGACCCGCGCAAGGGCGAGAGGGTAGTTCTCATCACGCAACAGAAGGACGCAACGCGCGCAAATTTCCAGACCTACGCCAAGTCGAAGGGCGCATCCGATCTGATGATCCCGGCGGAAATCATGATCGTCGAACACGTGCCGCTTCTTGGTTCAGGCAAAGTCGATTTCGCCGCAGTGACGAAATTGGTGCGCGAGCGCGGGCGCTATATTTTGCCTAATCCGCGCCTGCCGAATGGGCTGCACGGACGGATTGATGGCGACGCCGCGATGTCGGCTTAAACCGTCACGGTCCTCGTCCTTCGAGACGCCGCTTTCAGCGGCTCCTCAGGATGAGGACCACTTTGGAGCCCTTTAACGCATCGGGCGCTCCTCAAACATGTCATTTTGCGAAATCTAAGGCGCCTCATCCTGAGGAGGCCTCGAAGAGGCCGTCTCGAAGGACGAGGGGCCGATGACGCATGTTCATGGCTCGATAGTCTTGCGAGCGCTCTCGTTCTTGATTGACGCGCTTTTGCGAGCGTCGGTTTGAACAAAAAACCGCTATTATGCAGCTGATGCAAGCGACGCCAATAGTTTGAATGGATTGGCGATTTTCTCAGCTAAGCATCTACTGCACAACGGTTCACGATGCTTGGCTTGACAGAATCAGGCTAAGCATTCTTTATTGCTGCACCCTAAGCATGAGGTGCGGCTATGGCCGATTCGAAGAAGCCACCCCAAACTCCCGCCGAGTTCGGCGCGATCGGCGGCAGGAAGCGGGCGGATAAACTTTCGTCTGATGAAAAGAAAGAGATCGCTCAACGCGCGGCGCAGGCGAGATGGGCGGAAGCCGCAAGTCTTCCAAAGGCGACGCATACAGGAAGCCTGCGCATTGGTGACGCAGAAATCCCCTGCGCTGTCCTATCAGACGGCACAAGGCTGTTAACGCAGGAAGGATTTCTAGGCGCCCTCGGACGTTCGACAAAGCCGAAAGGGCGCTCTCAACAGGTGACCGACGGTTTGCCTCCTTTTTTGGCTACCAAGAGCCTTAAGTCTCTCATATCGGAAGATATTATCAGCTCGACGGCTCCCATCGTTTTCGTTACGCCGAAGGGCGGAAAGGCGCTGGGGTTTAAGGCTGAGCTGCTACCGAAGGTCTGCGATCTTTTCTTACAAGCCAGAACAGAGGGCTTGCTGACGACGCAACAACTGCCCGTCGCTGAAAAGTGCGAAATGCTCGTCCGGGCGCTAGCCAAAGTTGGCATTGTCGCGCTGGTTGATGAAGCGACAGGGTTCCAGACAGAGCGCGATCGCGACGAACTGCACAAGTTGCTGTCGGTCTATCTGGTCGAAGAACGATTGGCCTGGGCAAAGAGGTTTCCTGACGAGTTCTACAGACAGGTCTATCGTCTCAAAGGATGGCCGTGGCCAGTCGGCAAAGCAAAGACGCCTTATCTCGGGCACATCACAAACGACATTGTGTATGAGCGCTTGCCTGAAGGGGTGCTCCCGAAACTTCGCGAACTAAACCCGACGCTTGAAGACTCGAAGCGCCGACGCTTCAAGCATCACCAGTTTCTATCGAAAGAGATCGGACAACCCGACTTGCGGGATCACATTCTGCAAATTTTGCCGGTCATGAGGATTTCCAAGGATTGGAAGACATTCAAGCGACACCTGGATATCGCATTCCCTAAGAATGGCGACCAGACAGAGATGGACTTGGACGAAGCCGAATAAGCGCGGGCTCAGACGCCTTTGCATCTGAGCCCTATTGGGGCAAAAAACTACGTCCAAAACGGCGCGAGCTTCTTCAGCCGCTTCTCGCTCTTTTTTGCGTGGGCGACGCCTTGCTGCGCCGCATGGGCGAACCAGCCGCGTATGAAGCCCGAAGCTCGCAGCGCTTCTGGATTCTCCGCATCGATGCGGTCGAGAAGCCCGTTGGCGACCTCCATGTCATTGAAGACGCCCAATTGGTCTTGCATGTCGCCAAGCGTGCGTAAATAAGCGCGCGCGGCTTTACGATCCTCAAACAGGCTTTCAAAAAATTCAGCGCCATAGCGCGCCTTTTTGAGCGCAATGCGGACAAGATGTCGTTCGTCGGCCGAAAGCGTCGCGAAACCCTTGCTCTTCTTCAAGAGCCGCTTGTGAAGCCGCGTCAACGCATGAGCGGCAAAACTGGATGCCGATCCTGGCGCGCGCATCTCGGGCTCGGCTTCCCAGTCATGCCGCTCTATCGCCAGCCGCAGTTCGTCGACGAGCCGCGACGTGTCATCAGACGACACCGCTTCATGCGCCGCGCGATAAGCCTTTTCGTGGAACGATTCGAGAGTGTCGGTTAGCGCATGAAAGCTCGCGTCGTCGCCAATCGCCTCCTGCACGCCGGACTTCAACGCCGCGCCGAAGACGTCCCAATCGCGCGCCGCGCCGAGAACGGAAGCGAGAGTCTTGGCGCGATCGCGCGCGGTTTCGAGTGACGGCCCGGTGAGAGTGGGCCGCAACAGACCGATCGCCGCGCGCAGGCGACGCAAGGCGACGCGCATCTGATGCACGCTTTCCGGCGCGCTCGAGGTTGGAAGAAGCGGAAGATTGGCCAGAAAATGTTCGAGCGAGGCGAAGAAGATGGCCGCCGCCGCGCCTTCGAGCGTGTCGTCTTCAGAGAGCTCGATCGGCTTCGCCTTGATCGCCGCCGACGCTTCGGCGGCGCTGGACGCCTGCTGCGCATCGTCGCGCGCAGGTGAACTCGGGGGCTCTGATAGCTCCATACAGACGCTCTACTGCAGAACTAACGCAAACATAGGGTTCGGCGCGGACGGCGCCACGTTAAGCGCGCGAAATCCTCTCCCTCAAGCCCTTGATTAATACATCCGCGCTTGCTTTATCGCGGCGCGATATTCTTCTCGGGAGCTCCGCCTCATGTCGACTTGGCCTCACCATGGCAAAATCACTGGTCCGATTGTACTGATCGGCTTCGGCTCCATTGGCCGAGGCATTTTGCCGCTGATCGAGCGCCATTTCGATTTCGACAAGTCGCGCTTCACCGTCATCGATCCTGTGGATACGCATCGTCGTTTGCTGGACGAACGCGGCATCGCCTTTTTGAAAGCAAGCCTCAAGCCCGACAACTACCGGGAGATTTTGACGCCGCTGCTGACGAAAGGCGAAGGCCAGGGCTTTATCGTCAATCTCTCCGTCGACGTTTCTTCTCTCGCGATCATCAAGCTCGCGCGCGAACTGAACGCGCTCTGTGTAGACACGGTGGTGGAGCCATGGCCGGGCTTCTACTTCGACAAGAGCATGGGCAATGAAGCGCGCACCAATTACGCGCTGCGCGAAACGGTGCTCGAAGAGCGTCGGAAGAATCCGGGCGGATCGACGGCTGTCTCCTGCGTCGGCGCCAATCCGGGCATGGTGTCCTGGTTCGTCAAGCAGGCGCTTGTGAATATTGCGCGCGATACGGGCGCGCTCGGCAAGGAGCCGGAAACGCGCGCCGAGTGGGGCGCGCTCGCCCAAAGGCTCGGCGTCAAGGGCATTCACATCGCCGAACGCGATACGCAACGCGCACGCGATCCGAAGCCGCGCAACGTCTTCGTCAATACCTGGTCGGTCGAAGGCTTCGTCTCCGAGGGCATGCAGCCCGCCGAACTCGGCTGGGGGACGCATGAAAAGGCGCTGCCCGACATTGGCCGCACGCATCCGACCGGCTGTGGCGCGGCGATCTATCTGCTCTCGCCCGGCGCCAATACGCGCGTGCGCTCATGGTGTCCGACGCCCGGCGCCCAATATGGCTTTCTCGTCACGCATAATGAGTCGATCTCGATCGCCGATTATCTGACGCTGCGCAATGGTTCGGGACAGGTGATTTACCGCCCAACCTGCCATTATGCCTATCATCCCGCTGACGACGCCGTTCTCTCTCTGCATGAAATATTCGGTGCCGCCGGCAAGATGCAGGCGAGCTGGCAGATTCTCGACGAGCATGAAATCGTCGACGGCATCGACGAACTCGGCGTGCTGGTCTACGGCCACGCGAAAAACGCTTATTGGTACGGCTCGCAGCTCTCGATCGAGGAGACGCGCGATCTCGCGCCCTATCAAAACGCCACCGGCCTTCAGGTCTCCTCAGCCGCGCTCGCCGGCATGGTCTGGGCGCTGGAGAATCCAGAGGCCGGTATCGTCGAGGCGGACGAGGTCGACTACAAGCGCTGCCTCGACGTGCAGTTGCCTTATCTCGGGCCGGTGAAGGGCTATTATACGGATTGGACGCCGCTCGAAGGCCGTCCGGGGCTCTTTCCGGAAGACATCGACGAAAGCGATCCCTGGCAGTTCAGGAATATTCTGGTGCGCTGAGGGCGCATTGCCGCACCCCGAGAACGGCGCGCCGTCGAAAGCCGGCGCGCATTTTTTTTTCGGGCAAGCCACTTGCCCGGGGATAGTGTTCTCTATATGTTCTCATGTAGGTTCTGGCGGTCGAGACGGCGATGCTCGCGGCTGCGGCAGAGGTTGCGGATATGGGACATGCGGCTCAATCAGTAGCGGAAATGAAAGGCGCGCGGATCGACGCGGGGGCGATCGTCGAGGCGGAGCGCCGGCGCGGGCGGGGCGCGCTGTCAAAGCGTAGCGGCCGGTTCGAGAAGGAAACGCGTGAAGAAGCGGACGACGGCTGGGGGTCGCTGGAGAGCCTCGAGGCGCTCAAGACCAATTTCCACGTCGAGAAGCCGCGCACCATCATCACTAGGAACGATTCGCCCGATATTTCCTTCGACCGCTCGATCAATCCCTACCGCGGCTGCGAGCATGGCTGCGTCTATTGTTTCGCGCGGCCGACGCACGCTTATATGGGCTTTTCCCCAGGCCTTGATTTCGAGACGGAGATCTTTGTCAAAGAAGGCGCAGCGCAGCGTCTTGAACGTGAATTATCGGCCCCCGGCTATGTGCCGAAGACGATCGCCATCGGCACCAACACCGACCCTTATCAACCGGCCGAGAAGATCCATCGCGTCATGCGCTCGATCCTAGAGGCGCTCTCGCGGGCCAATCATCCGGTCGGCATCGTGACGAAGTCGGCGCTCGTGTTACGCGACCTTGATCTCCTCGCGCCGATGGCGGCGAAGGGCCTCGCGAAGGTGGCGATCTCGGTCACGACGCTCGATCGCAAGCTCGCGCGCCTCATGGAGCCGCGCGCCGCGACTCCGGAGCTGCGGATCGAGACCATAGAGAAGCTCAGCGCCGCTGGCGTGCCGACCGCGGTGATGACGGCGCCGATCATTCCTTCGATCAACGACGACGAGATCGAGCGGATTTTGACGCGGGCGCATGCCGCCGGCGCGCGTGAGGCGGGCTATGTTCTGCTGCGCCTGCCGCTCGAATTGCGCGATCTCTTCACCGAATGGCTGGTGGCGCATTTCCCTGACAGGGCCCGCCATGCCCTCGCGCTGGTGCGTTCGACGCGAGACGGCAAGCTTTATGATTCCGCCTTTGGCGCCCGCATGAAAGGCGAAGGCCCCTACGCCTGGATGATCGGCCGGCGTTTCGAGGTCGCCGCCGCGAGACTGGGCTTTACGCAGAAAACAAGATTGCGAACGGATCTGTTCGAGCCGCCCCGCCGCGCGCCGCAGCAGCTTAGCCTTTTTTAGGCCGATTACGGGCGCCTCTGGCGCAGCCGTCCGCCGTTAACTGAAAATCCTTTGGACTTCGCCGCAGGCGCCGTCCTTCGGCTTGCCAGCAGCCCGCCCTCCGCGCTTTATTCGCACGCGGCCCGGCGCTTGAGATCGCCATTCTGCGCAAGACCGAGCGAGCCGCCCGGAGGGGAGCGTTTGTGACGGCCAAAGGGGTCAGTTTTCGGCTGGAGGCCCAATTGCGCCGGAAAGGCGTATGGCCGATCGCCGGCGTCGACGAAGTCGGTCGCGGGCCGCTCGCGGGACCGGTCGCCGCGGCGGCGGTGATTCTCGATCCCGAGCGGCGGCCGCGCGGCCTCGATGATTCCAAGGCTCTGAACCAGGCGCAGCGCGAAGAAGCTTTCGAACGCATCATGGCCAGCGCGCTCGCCGTCAGCGTCGCTTTCGTCACCGCCGCCGAAATCGATCGCATTAATATTCGGCAGGCCTCGCTCGCGGCGATGGCGCGCGCCGTCGCCGGCCTTTCCCACGCGCCGGCCTATCTTCTCGTCGACGGCAATGACCGGCCGCCGGTCAATTGTCCCTGCCAGTTGATCATCAAGGGCGATGCGACAGCGCTCTCGATCGCCGCAGCCTCGATCGTCGCCAAGGTCGCGCGCGACGCCATGATGCGCCGTCTTGCCGCGCATTATCCGCAATATGGTTTCGAGACCAATGTCGGCTATGCCGTGCAGCATCACCTCGAAGCGCTGGCGCTGCACGGCGCGAGCCCCGCGCATCGTGCGAGCTTTACGCCAGTGCGCGAGGCGTGAGGTTCTTGGCAAGACTTTGCTAACCTTTTTATTTCTTTAAGATTTCCGTTCGAAAAAGAGACGCAAGCCGTTACTCGATCTAAACGCAGCCTTTACCTCCCTCATTCACTATCGCGCCTGTTGGTTGCGTAGATGGTGTTGAGTTCATGCGTAGCGCGCGCGTCGGGGCGGCTCGTCTTAAAGCCCGAATTCAGGTCACGCGTATCGGGCGCACTAGCGAAAGGCCGCTCCGCGCGACGGCGCGCAACGAAATCCTGTGTGGCGACTGCGCCGCGCTCATGGAGCGAATGGCGGACGAGAGCGTCGATCTCGTCTTTGCCGATCCGCCCTACAATCTCCAGCTCGCCAATCCCCTGCATCGCCCGGACCAAAGTCTGGTCGACGCCGTCGATAACGACTGGGACAAATTCGCCAATTTCGCCGCCTATGACGCCTTTACGCGCGATTGGCTCTCTCAGGCGCGCCGCTTGATGAAGCCTTCGGCGACGATTTTCGTCATCGGCTCCTATCACAATATTTTTCGCGTCGGCGCCATCATGCAGGATCTGGGCTTCTGGATCTTGAACGACATCGTCTGGCGCAAGAACAATCCGATGCCGAACTTTCGCGGCCGTCGCTTCACCAACGCGCATGAGACGATGATCTGGGCGGCGCGAGATCAAAGCGCCAAGAACTACACTTTCAATTATGAGGCGCTGAAGGCCGCGAACGAAGATTGCCAGATGCGCTCCGATTGGCTGCTGCCGATCTGCGGCGGGGCGGAACGCCTTAAGGACGGCGCGGGCCGCAAGACTCATCCGACGCAAAAGCCGGAGGCGTTGCTTGCGCGCGTCATCCTCTCCGCCTCGAGGCCTGGCGATCTGGTGCTTGACCCCTTCTTTGGCACGGGAACAACCGGCGCCGTCGCCAAGCGCTTGGGCCGCGACTGGCTCGGCATCGAGCGCGATGGCGATTATAGAGCCGCGGCGAACGCGCGGATCGCGGCGATCGAGCCCTTGCCGCATGAGGCGGTCGCAACGGCGCCGTCAAAGCGCGCCGAGCCGCGCATCGCCTTCGCGAGCCTCGTCGAAGCGGGACTCATCGCGCCGGGCGCGACGCTTTTCGACGCAAAGCGTCGCCACCGTGCGGTGGTGCGCGCCGACGGCGCGCTGTCGCTCTCAGGCTTCGTCGGCTCAATTCACAAGACCGGGGCGCTGGCGCAGGGCCTGCCGGCCTGCAACGGCTGGACTTTCTGGCACTATGAAGAAAAGGACGCGCTCACGCCGATTGACGATCTGCGTAGTGAAGCGCGTGAGCGATTGCGCGTCGCGGCGGAGTAAAGACTTTCTCCCAGAGGGAAAAGACGCGCGCCCTTTTTATGAGAGAGAAGCGCTCGCCGTTTTATCCAAAGCAACGGGCTACGCGCAGCCCACCCTCTCCCTGTGGGGGAGTGTAGCGAGCGAAGCGAGCCGGGTGAGGGGTTGCGGCATAGGTCGCTTGAGCGCCTAAAAAAAACCGATTGAGATCGATTCCCCTCACCCCGGTCCTTCGGACCGACCCTCTCCCCATGGGAGAGGGTTAAGCGCTAAGCCAAAAAGCCTGCGTAGAAGCCGACGAGCAGCACGACGCCGATGAAGGCGCGATAGAAGACGAAGGGCCAGGCTGAAAAGCGTTCGAGAATTCGCAGCAAGCCCCAGATGGCGATAAAGGCCGAGATCGACGCAACGAAGAGCCCGAGCGTCAGCACCGCCCAGGCGTGGAAATCGAGCTGCGCCTTATGCAGCTCCCACAGTTCCTTTAAGCCCGCGAGCGCGATCGCCGGCAGGCCGAGAAGAAACGAGAATCGCGCCGCTTCCTCGCGCCTGAGATCGAGGAAAAGCGCCGCCGTCAGAGTCGAGCCGGATCGCGACACGCCGGGAATGAGCGCGCCGACTTGCGCGAAGCCGACGATCATCGCGTCCTTCAGACTGACATGTTCAAGCGTGCGCTTGTGATTGCAATAGAGTTCGGCGATGGCGAGCAGCGCCGCCATGACGATGCAGGAAATGCCGATCACCGGCAGCGTGCGCAATGGCGAGCCGCAGGTGTTCAGCGTATGCGACAGGGCGAGACCAGCGATCCCGATGGGAACGGTCGCGAGCCCGATCCAAACGACGAAGCGAAGGGTCCAATCGTTGAAATCGCGCCGCACAAGCGCGCGAATAGAGCCCTCGGCGAGGGCGCGAATGTCGCTCCAGAAATAGCTGACGACCGCCGCGAGCGCCGCGAGCTGCATGGCGGCGGAGAAGGCGGAGCCGGGATCCTTCCAGCCCAAGAGCGCCGGCACGATGCGCATATGCGCCGTTGAGGAGATCGGCAACAGCTCCGTGATGCCCTGCACCACGCCAAGAATGGCGACTTTCATATAGCCGAGATCGACGAAACCCGTGTCGAGCCCATTGGTGCAAGCGGTCGCCATAAAGATCCTCGTCTCGTTTACCGGGGGCCGCGCCGAATCGCCAAGGCCCCCGACGAATCGCGAAGCCGCCCGATCGACCCCGACTTCTGTCAAACAAGACGGCCACGATCAAGGCGACGCGCATATCGCCGATAGGAGTGCGACTAATGAAAGAGCGCGGCGGTTTTGAGGAGCGTCACCCAGACGCCCCAGGCGAGCGGCGCGCCGACGGCGGTCCAGGCGAGAATGAGCGGCAGCGACCCGCCCTTTGAGTCCTGCAGCCCGCGTGGCGCGCCCGGCGGATGGCCTTTTGCGGCAGGCTCCAGCGTCTCTTCGACAAAATCCTCGAAGTCGGCGTGGACGTCGTCATCTTCCTTGACGACTTCAGCGACGGGGATGTGCTTTTGCGCCGCGACCTCTTCGTCGCTCATGAAATATTTCTCGGCGCATGGCCGCACAAGCAGATCGCAGACGAGCCCGCAGAGCAGCAGTCCTGCGAGCACATACATCGTCTGGTTATAAGCGGCCTCGCGCGCGACGCCGTGCGCAAGCTGGTATTCGCGGATGTAATTGACGAGCACAGGTCCGAGCACGCCCGCCGTCGACCAGGCGGTCAAAAGCCGGCCATGGATGGCGCCGACATGGTGCGTGCCGAAGATGTCGGCGAGGTAGGCGGGGATCGTCGCGAAGCCGCCGCCATACATGGTTATGATGACAGCGAAGAGCAGAACGAAAAGGCCGACCATTCCGCCATTCGCCGCGAAGGGTATCGCCGAATAAAGCGCCAGGCCGACAATGAAGAAGATGGCGTAAGTGATCTTGCGGCCGAATTTATCTGAGGCCGACGCCCAGCCGATGCGCCCGCCGATGTTGCACAGACTCAAAAGGCCGGTGAAGCCCGCCGCAATCGCCGCAATCTGCTTCTTCTGGTCGGCATTGAGCTGATCGAAACCGACGTCCAACCCTATCAGCCTGCCGCCGAATACTTCCTGCAGCATCGGCGACGCCATGCCGAGAACGCCGATACCCGCCGATACGTTGAGACAGAGAACGCCCCAGAGGAGCCAAAACTGCGGGGTCTTCCATGCGACGTCCAGATGCACATGCCGTTGCGTCACCAGGGCGTTCTTGGTCGCCGCCGGGGGCGTAAAACCTTGGGGCGTCCAGCCTTCGGGCGGCACCCGGTAGCCGAGCGCTCCGGCGACCATGAAGGCGAAATAGATCGCCGCGAGCGTGACGAAGGTCTGCCAGACGCCGGGCGAGGCCGGCGTGGCATAGAAGCCCATCAGCCGGTCGGCGAGCGGGGCGCCGATCATCGCGCCGCCGCCGAACCCCATGATGGCGAGCCCAGTCGCAAGCCCGCGCCGGTCCGGGAACCATTTGATGAGCGTCGAGACGGGCGAAATGTATCCGAGCCCCAGACCAATGCCGCCGATCACGCCCGAGCCGATCCACAACATCCAGATCTGATGCAGATAGACGCCGAGCGCCGAAATGAGCAGGCCGCCGCACCAGCAGCAGGCCGCCGCGAGGCCGGCCTTGCGCGGCCCGGCCGTTTCGAGCCAATGGCCGAAGACAGCCGCCGAGGAGCCGAGGAAGACGAAGAACAGCGTGAACGTCCACCCGAGCCAGCTGATCTTCCAGTCACAATCGGTCGCGACAAGCGTCGCGAAGAAGCCGAGCGTCTCCGGGCATTCTTTTGGCTGCGCGCCGCCGACGACGCGCGACAGCGGCAGCCAGAAGACGGAAAAGCCATAGGCCATGCCGATGCAAAGATGAATCGCCAGCGCCGCCGGCGGCACGAGCCAACGATTGAACGTTGGCAAAGCGATGGTGCGCTCGCGGCTGAAAAAATCGGAACGGGCGATGGCGTCGGCAGTCATTAATACTTCCCAGGCTAATAATTTAGCCTAGTGGTTATTGCGTATGCGTGACGCCCGGCACAAGTCCTGACGGCCCAACTGATCCTCATCCTTCGAGACGCACGCTCCTCAGGATGAGGGATCTTCCACTGGCGCTTTCTCCCGCACAGCGCGCAGGGTGGGGAGGAGCAACTGCGTTTGAAATTACATCAGCGGGAACGCCGGCGCCTCCGTCATGGCCGGGCTTGTCCCGGCCATCCACGAAAGGGGATGGCGCTTTTACTGCATTCTATGTGGAACGGCGCGGCGTGGATGCCCGCGACAAGCGCGGGCATGACGTGGAGAGATAGCGCCTGCCTTAGACCGCCGCCTTCTCGATAATATGCGCCAAGTCGGTCATGATAGCGTTGAGGTCGTAGTTCTTCGGCGTGTAGACCGCCGCGACGCCGGCGTCGCGCAGGAGCTTTTCGTCGGCCGGCGGAATAATGCCGCCGACGACGAGCGGCGCGTCTACGCCCTCCTGCTTCATCAATTTGATCACTTCATGCGCGAGCGTCACATGCGAGCCTGAGAGAATAGAAAGGCCGATGCAATGCGCGCCTTCCTTCTTCGCCGCCTCGACGAGTTCGGCGGGCGTTGAGCGGATTCCGGCGTAGATCACATCGAAGCCGGCGTCGCGCGCGCGCACCGCAATCTGCTCGGCGCCGTTCGAATGGCCGTCGAGGCCCGGCTTGCCGACGAGGAATTTCGCGCGCTTGCCGAGCTTTTGCGACACGCGCGCGACTTCCTCGCGCACCGCGTCGAGCTGGCCGCCGACCTGACGCGCCGTCGAGGAAACGCCCGTCGGCGCGCGATACTCGCCGAAGACCCCGCGGAGCACATTGCCCCATTCGCCGGTGGTGACGCCCGCTTTCGCCGCGGCGATCGACGGCTCGACCATGTTGCGGCCTTCTTTCGCGGCGCGCGCCAGCTCTTCGATGGCGTCCCTAGCCGCTTTCTGATCTCGGCTTTCGCGCCACGCCTTCAACCGCGAAATCTGTTCGGCTTCGACATGTTCCGGCACGACCATGATCTGATCGTCGCCCGAGGCGAGCGGTGACGGCTCGCCGCCGGTGAATTTGTTGACGCCGACGACGATCTGCTCGCCGGCCTCGATCGCTTCGAGACGCGCGGTGTTGGCTTCGACGAGCTTCGACTTCATATAGCCGATCTCGACCGCCGCCGCCGCGCCGCCGAGCTCTTCGATCTTCTTGAGTTCGGCTTTCGCCTCCGCCTTCAGTTCCGCGACCTTGCGGGCGATCTCGGGATTACCGTCGAAGATGTCGCCATATTCGAGTAGATCCGTCTCGTAAGCCATGATCTGCTGCATGCGCAGCGACCATTGCTGATCGAAGGGGCGCGGCAGGCCGAGCGCCTCATTCCATGCGGGCAGCTGCACGGCGCGGGCGCGCGCGTTCTTGGAGAGAACGACGGCCAGCATCTCGATCAAGATGCGGTAGACATTGTTCTCAGGCTGCTGCTCGGTCAGCCCCAGCGAATTGACCTGCACGCCATAGCGGAAGCGGCGGAGCTTTTCGTCCTTCACGCCATAGCGCTCGCGCGTGATCTCTTCCCAAAGCTCCACGAAGGCGCGCATTTTGCACAGTTCGGTGACGAAGCGCATGCCGGCGTTGACGAAGAAGGAAATGCGGCCGACGACCTGGGCAAAATCTTCGTCCGAAATTTCGCCCGATTTCTTCACGTTGTCGAGAATGGCGACGGCGGTCGCGAGCGCGTAAGCCAGCTCCTGCGACGGCGTCGCGCCAGCTTCCTGCAAATGGTAGGAGCAGACGTTGATCGGATTGAACTTCGGGCATTCCTTCGTGGTGAAGAGAATGAGGTCCTGCGTCAGCCGCAGCGACTGCGCCGGCGGAAACACATAGGAGCCGCGCGACAGATATTCCTTGATGATGTCGTTTTGCGTGGTGCCCTGCAGCTTGGCGCGCGGCGCGCCCTGTCCCTCGGCGGCGGCGATATAGAGCGCCATCAGCCACACGGCGGTGGCGTTGATGGTCATCGACGTGTTCATCTCGGCGAGCGGAATGCCCTCGAAGAGCGCGCGCATGTCGCCAAGATGCGAGACCGGCACGCCCACCTTGCCGACCTCGCCGCGCGACAGGACGTGGTCGCTGTCGTAGCCCGTCTGCGTCGGCAGATCGAAGGCGATGGAGAGACCAGTCTGACCCTTGGCGAGATTGGAGCGATAAAGCTGGTTCGAGTCCGCGGCGTTGGAGTGGCCGGCGTAAGTGCGAAACATCCAAGGCTTATCGCGGCGCGGCGTGGTCAGATCGTTCACTTTAAGGGCTCCTCCGCCCGTTGCGATAGCACATGACCCTGTTTTGACAAGATGAGGCGCCAGCGGCTCAGATCAGGGTCTCGACGCCGGCGACGCGCGCCGCTTGCGCCAAGGCGGCGTCGAGGGTCGCCAGCGGCAGGCGGCGACGTTGCGCAAGCTCCAGATAGGCGGCGTCGTAGACGGTGAGCTTGTAGAGCGCGGCGAGCCGTATTGTTGTTATCCAAGCCTGTTCGTCGCTCTCTTCGTCCACAACAATCGAGATTTTCTCGAACCGGTCAAAGGCGATTTTCGGGAAGCCGAGCGTCACCCGTCCCCTCCGCTCGGCGAGCGCCAGAACATTGGCGACTTCATATCGCCACAAGCTTGGAACGACTATGCCTTCGTCGATGACCCTGTCGAATGTCGCAAGAATCTGAGGCGTGATCTCTTCGTCGAAGCAATAGGCAAGCGCGACGGAACTATCGAGAACCAGACTCACGGGCGCCCTTCGTTGATCAAATCCTTGATCTTGAGACCGTCGAGCCTGTTGCCTTTCGAGAGTTGGCGAAGCTCTTCCATCGCCTTGCGCGCGCGCTTTATGTCGCGCTCCGCTCGTACGGGCGCGAGCCGGGCGACAGGCTTGCCGCGGCGGGTGATGATGATCTCCTCGCCTTTCTCGACCCGGTCGAGGAGGCTGCCGAGCGTGTTTTTTGCCTCAAAGGCGCCGATTTCCATCGTTTGTCCCATCAACTGGCTTAACCAGCTTAATGATAAGGGTTGGCGCGCTATTGAGCAATGCGCCGGGACGATCCGCTTCGCGATAAATGGCCGTCGGCGCCGGTAACATAGGGCTATTCGCGCCGCGCCGCCGCGTCTATAAGCTCCCGCCAATTCCAAAGCCCAGCGGGGCGGCAAGGCGAGGAGCCCAAAATTGACTGAGAAGAAAGACCTCTACGAGATAGGCGAGATTCCGCCGCTCGGGCATGTGCCGAAGAACATGTACGCCTGGGTGATCCGGAAGGAGCGGCACGGGCCGCCCGAAACCGCCATGCAGCTCGAGGTCTTGCCGACCTGGGAGCTCGACAGCCACGACGTGCTCGTTCTCGTGATGGCGGCCGGCGTCAATTACAACGGGGTCTGGGCCGCGCTCGGCGAGCCCATCTCCGTGCTCGACGCGCACAAGAATCCCTATCACATCGCGGGCTCCGACGCTTCGGGCGTCGTCTGGGCGGTCGGGTCCAAGGTGAAGCGCTGGAAGGTCGGCGACGAGGTGGTCGTTCACTGCAACCAGGATGACGGCGACGACGAGGAATGCAACGGCGGCGACCCGATGTTCTCGCCTTCGCAGCGCATCTGGGGCTATGAGACGCCGGACGGCTCCTTCGCCCAGTTCTGCCGGGTCCAGGACCGCCAGCTCATGGAGCGTCCCAAGCACCTCAGCTGGGAGGAGGCGGCCTGCTATACGCTCACTCTCGCCACCGCCTATCGCATGCTTTTCGGCCACGCGCCGCATCAATTGAAGCCCGGCGACAATGTGCTGGTGTGGGGCGCGTCCGGCGGCCTCGGAGTCTTCGGCGTGCAGCTCTGCGCCGCCGCCGGCGCCAACGCCATCGGCGTCATTTCGGACGAGAGCAAGCGCGATTACGTGCTGTCGCTTGGCGCCAAGGGCGTCATCAATCGCAAGGACTTCAAGTGCTGGGGGCAGTTGCCGAAGGTCAACACGCCCGAATATATCGAATGGACCAAGAACGCCCGCGCCTTCGGCAAGGCGATCTGGGACATCACCGGCAAGAAGGACGTCGACATCGTCTTCGAACATCCGGGCGAAGCGACTTTTCCTGTTTCCTGCCTCGTGGTGAAGCGCGGCGGCATGGTGGTGTTCTGCGCCGGCACGACCGGCTTCAACCTCACCTTCGACGCGCGCTATGTGTGGATGCGCCAGAAGCGCATTCAGGGTTCGCATTTCGCGCATCTGAAGCAGGCGTCGGCCGCCAATCGCTTCGTTCTGGACCGCCGCGTCGACCCCTGCATGTCGGAAGTCTTCTCCTGGGAGAAGATTCCCGTGGCGCATACCAAGATGTGGAAGAACGAACATGCGCCCGGCAATATGGCGGTGCTCGTCATGTCGCCGAAGCCCGGCTTGCATACGGTCGAGGATGTGACAGAAGCCTACAAGCAGAAGTAGGGACCGCCGCTCGCTTGACGGCCGGCGTCTCGAAAGGCACGCTTGGGTAAACTTCGACTACGGCGCGAGGCCACGCGCGCTATGTCGGGCCGTGAGGCGGATGCGGCGATGCTCGAAGCGCGCGATCTGACGAAAATTTACGACGGGGCCGATGCTCCGGCGCTCGACCGTTTGAATTTGACGGTGCCGGCGGGGGAGGTGTTCTGCCTGCTCGGCCCCAATGGCGCTGGCAAGACGACGACCGTCAATCTCTTTCTCAATTTCGTCGAGCCGACGGCGGGCCAGGCGCTCGTCTGCGGAATTGACGCCGCGGTCGATCCATCGGCGGCGCGCGCCCGGCTCGCCTATATTCCGGAGCAGGTGATGCTCTATGGGGCGCTCACCGGCCTCGAAAATCTGCAATATTTCACCGAAGTCTCCGGCGCCGAGGCGCCGCGCGAGACGCTTCTGTCATTGCTCGCGGCGGCCGGTCTGCCGAGCGACGCCTTTCATCGCCCCGTGCGCTTCTATTCAAAGGGCATGCGGCAGAAGGTCGGCGTCGCCATCGCTCTTGCGCGGCGCGCTCAGGCGCTTGTGCTCGACGAACCGACGTCGGGCCTAGATCCGCTCGCGGCGAATGAGTTCGCGGCGCTCATCGAGCGGCTGCGCAAGGACGGCATGGCTGTGCTGATGGTCACGCACGACCTCTTCCTCGCCAAGCAATGCGGCACGCGGATCGGCATCATGGCGCAGGGCCGTCTTGCTTCCGTCTTCGGCGCAGACGATGTCGACCATCTCGGCTTGGAGCGCGCCTATCTCGATCTCTTCGCGAGGGCGGCGTGAGCGATCTCGCCCTCGCCCCCATCGCCGCCACGGCGTCTGCGAAAAGCCATTGGCGGGTCATGCGCGCCGTCGCCGCCAAGGAATGGTTGGAGCTTGCTCGCGACCGGCGTCTCGTCGCGCTATGCGCGCTCATCGTAGCGTTGATGCTGGGCGCGCTCGCCTTCGGCTATGCCGAGAACGCGCGCATCCTGCGCGAGCGCGACGCGGCGAGGAAAGCCGATCGCGAACTCTGGGTCGGCCAGAGCGCGAAGAATCCGCACGCCGCAGCGCATTTCGGCCAATACGCCTTCAAGCCGTTGAGCCCGCTCGCGCTCGCCGATCCGGGCGTCGACGCCTATGTCGGCTCGGCTGTGTGGCTCGAGGCGCATAAGCAGAATGAGACGCAGTTTAAGCAAGCGCGCGACGGCGGCGTCGGCGCGCGGCTCGGTTCATTGTCGCTCGCCTTCATCCTGCAGACGATCGCGCCGCTCATCGTCATTCTCATGGGATTTGCAAGCTTCTCCGGCGAGCGCGAAAGCGGCGCGCTGAAACAATTGCTGAGCGTCGGCGCGCGCCCGCGCGATATTCTCGCCGGCAAGGCGCTGGCGCTCATCGGCGCGATTTTCGCGCTGCTCGCGCCGGCTTTCATCGGCGCGGCGCTCGCGCTGTTCTTCTTCGTCGATCGCGAACGCCTGTCGCTTGCCGACCAATTCATTCGTCTTTGCGCTCTCGGCGCCGGCTACGCCATTTACCTCGCCGGCTTCGCTTTTCTCGCGCTTGGCGTTTCGGCGCTCGCCAAAAACTCGCGCGCCGCGCTCGTGACGCTGCTCGCCTTTTGGCTCGCCAATTCCTTCCTTGCGCCGCGGCTTGCGACCGACGCCGCGCGCGCGTTTGCGCCGACGCCGACATGGCTGGAGTTTCGGGCCGGCGTCATTCAGGACAAGTCGAAAACCTTCGGCCATGACGAGAGTCATCCGGGCTTCATCGCGTTCCGCGACGAGACCTTGAAGAAATACGGCGTCACGCGGATTGAGGATCTGCCCGTCAACTTCCGTGGCCTTGCGCTGCGCAAGGATGACGAGGCCGGCTATGCGATTTTCGACCGCCATTTCGGCCTGCTGCAATCGGCCTTCGACCGCCAGGATGCATTGCGCGCCGCGCCAGGCTTTCTGTTTCCGCTTCTGGCGCTGCGTCCGATCTCGATGGCCTTCGCCGGAGTCGACAGCCGCAGCCAGTTCGATTTCGCCACGGCCGCCGAAGCCCATCGCCGCGACATCCAAAATCAGGTCAGCGACAACATTATCCATTTCGCCCGTGACAATCATTACGTCGCGGGACCGGAGCTGTGGCGAAAAATCGGTTCGTTCGCCTATCAGGCGCCCGGCGCCATCTTCGCCTTCGCCCATAGCGCGCTGCCGATCGCGGCGCTTCTCGGTTGGCTCGTGATCGCGGTCGTCTTCGCGGCGTTCGCCGCGCGGCGGCTGCGGCCCGTATGAGCCGCGCAATGTCTTCTGCATTCTTTGCAGGCTTTCGTTTCGAAGCGCGCATGATGCGCCGCGACGGCGCAATCTGGTTCGCCCTGTTGACTCTGGCGGGCGTCGCGCTCTTCGCCCTCGCCATGGGATCGGCGCGGGTCTCGGCGCAACAGGCGGCGATCGCGGCGGCTCGCGCCGACGAGATGCAGCGCATTGCGAACCTCCAGAAGACGCTCGGACAGTTGCAGGAAGGCGATGCTCAGGGAAAGCCTGCGCCCGAGCCGCCGCCGTTTCGCGATCCGCGTAATCCAACCTTCATGGGCGGCGGGCCTGCCGCGGCGGTGGCGGCGCTCGCCCCCGCGCCTCTGGCGCTCGTCGCGATAGGGCAGAGCGACCTTTTGCCGCCCGCAGTTCGGGTGACGACTAATTCGAAGGACAGTTTTCTCTTCGCCGACGAGATCGACAATCCCGCTAATCTAATGTCCGGCGCGACCGATCTCGCCTTTGTCATCGTCTTCGTCTATCCGCTCGTCATTCTGGCCTTTGTATTTAATCTGCTCGCCGGCGAGCGCGAGCAGGGAACGCTCGCCGTGACGCTCGCCTCGGCGCGCCGACCGGGCGCGGCGCTCGCCGGCAAGCTCGCGGCGCGCGTCGCTGCGCCGATCATCGCCATGCTGCTGGCCGTGACTGTCGGCGTGTGGGTTTTCGCCGGATGGGAGCGGCTCGCTTCGCCTGGTTTTGCGGCGCTGCTTGTTCTCGTGCTGCTCTATGGGCTGTTCTGGGCGGCGCTCGCCGCCGCCATTGACGGGCTCGGCCGGAGTTCCGCCTTCAACGCGTTGACATTGATCGGCGCCTGGGTGGCGATCACAATGATCCTGCCGGCCGCGATCAATAGCCTCGCGGCTTTCGCCCATCCCGCGCCCTCGCGTATCGACATGGTCCTCGCGGCCCGGGCGGCCTCGACCGACGCCGACAAGGCGCGCGACGCTTCGCTCGCCCGCTACGCCGACGAACATGGCGGCGGCAAGCCCGCGGGCGGCTCGCAGGAGATGACGCTGCGGCGTCTCGCGACGCAGGAGGCGGCGTTTCAGCGCGTCGAGGCGATCGTCGCCGAGCATGACGCGCAACTCGCCCGTCAGCGCGGCCTCTCGGACAGGCTCGGCTATCTCTCGCCCGCCTATCTGACCTTTCAGGCGATGGCCGACATCGCCGGCTCCGGCGAGACGCGCTATCGCGCCTTTCTCGATCGCATCCGCGCCTTCCATGTCGATTGGCGCGAATTCTTCCTTTCCCGCGCCAAGGCCGGCGCGGCGCTGACGGCGCAGGACTACGCCGCCCTGCCGAAATTCACCCAGGCGGATGACGATCCGGCGCCCGGCCTCGCCGGTCCACTTATTGGCGTCGCACTGCCGGCGCTGATACTCGCGGTTTTCGCTTGGCGCGGCTTCCGCCGCTGCGGGATTTGACGGAGACCGTGGGCCTTTTTTCTGCGCCGATTGAGACGGAAAATCCGATTGCCTGCTCAGGGGAGCCTGCGATGTTTCACGATCCAGATTTTACGCCCTTTGCGCCAAATGAGAGGCCTACCTGGCGCTCCACCAAACGCAATTATCTCGAGAA
>VGDT01000015.1 GCA_016869595.1 Alphaproteobacteria bacterium | reverse complement strand
CGATCATGGGCATTCTGACGCTCGGCGCAGGCCAGGGCTCAACGATCACCGTCACCGCAACGGGGCCTCAGGCCAGGGCGGCGCTTGATGCATTGGAGGCGCTCGTCGCCAATCGCTTCGGCGAGGATGAATAGAGCCGCGCTGACCGCGATCCTTTTGCATTGGAGCCTTGCGCGAAAACGGCGCGCCTTATGGGGGCGCCCGGCACAGTCGCGCGCTACTTGAACACGGTCGTGCAAGCGCCGAAGTTGCGAGTCGTCGCACATTGCTGACCCTCCTCCTGCTTGCAGGCGAGTAAAATGTCCGTCTTTGCCGTTTACGCGCGGGTGCTAGGGCTGCTGCGGCCTCAGGCGCGGCTCGTGATGATTCTCGTCGCCGCCAATCTGGCGCTCGCGATCGCCGCCTTCGCCGAGCCGATGCTGTTTGGGCGCATCATCGACCGCATGACGCGCGCGCAAGCGCCCGGCGAGACTTTGACCTGGAATGATTTGCTGCCGCTCGTGTCGGCCTGGGCGGCCTTCGGCCTCTTTTCGATCGGCGGCGCCATTCTCGTGGGACTTAACGCCGATCGTCTCGCGCATCGCCGGCGCCTCGCGGTGATGTCGGATTATTTCGACCATGTTCTGAGCCTGCCGCTGAGTTTTCACACCAATGTCCATTCCGGACGTCTGCTGAAGACGATGCTCGACGGCGCCAACGCCATGTGGGGACTTTGGCTGTCGTTCTTTCGCGAGAATTGCGCCTCCTTTGTCGCGCTCTTCGTGCTGCTGCCCGCCACGCTTTTCGTCAATTGGCGTCTCGGCTCGCTGCTGATGGCGCTCGTCGCGATCTTCTATTTCGCGACAAGCTTCGTCCTGCGACGCACAGAAGATCTGCAAGGCCAGGTCGAGCGCTATAATTCCACGCTCGTCGAACACGCCTCGGACGCGCTCGGCAACATTCCAGTGGTGCAGAGCTTCACGCGCATCGAAAGCGAGTCGCATGCGCTGAACCGCATCATCGACGATGTGCTCGCGGCACAGTTGCCGGTGCTCTCCTGGTGGGCGTTCGTGGTCGTCGCCAGCCGCGCTTCGGCGACGCTGACCATTCTCGCGATTTTCCTCCTTGGCGTCTGGCTGCATTTGCGCGGACAGGCGACGATCGGCGAAATCGTCGCCTTCATGAGCTTTGCGACCATGCTGATCGCCCGGCTCGAACAGGTCGTCGGCTTCGTCAATGTCCTGTTTCAGCAGTCCGCAAAGATTGCGGAATTCTTCGCCGTGCTCGACACGCAGCCGACGGTCGCCGATCGCCCGCATGCGCGCGACGCCGATCGGCTTATCGGCGCAGTCGAATTCGAGAACGTGACCTTCTCCTATGACGGGCGTCGGCCGGCTGTGCGCGACGTGTCCTTTGCGGCGAAGCCCGGAGAGACGATCGCGCTCGTCGGCTCAACCGGCTCGGGAAAATCAACGACGCTCGCGCTCCTGCATCGAGTGTTCGATCCAGACAGCGGCGCGGTCAAAATCGACGGCGTCGACATTCGCGAATTCACCTTAAGCTCGCTACGCCGCAACATCGGCGTCGTCTTTCAGGAGCCGATGCTGTTCGCGCGCTCAATCGAGGAAAATCTGCGCATCGGCAATCCGGACGCGACAGACGAAGAGATCGCCCAGGCGCTCGAACTGGCGCAGGCGACGGAGTTTGTCTCGCATCAGAGCGACGGCCGGGCGACCCGCGTCAGCGAACGCGGCCGCTCGCTTTCGGGCGGCGAACGCCAACGGCTCTCGATCGCCAGAGCGCTTTTGAAAAATCCGCCGATCATGGTGTTCGACGAGGCGACGAGCGCGCTCGACGCGACGACCGAACGTCTGATCCAGAAGGCGCTGGAGGCGGCGATGCAGGGGCGCACCACCTTCGTCATCGCCCATCGGCTCGCGACAGTGCGCAACGCCGATCATATTCTCGTCTTCGATCAGGGCGAGATCGTCGAAAGCGGCGCCTTCGACGAGTTGGTCGCGAAGGGCGGCCGCTTCGCCACTCTCGCGGCCGCGCAATTCATGACCGAACCGACAGTTTCGACGACGCCGCTCGACGGGCTTTACGAGGCGACCGCGGAGCAGACGGCAGTGGGGTAGGCTTTCGGCCTCACTCGGGGAAGAAACTGGCGCAGCGACTGCGCCATCGGACCAAGAAAAAGCCGCGCTCTTTTCAGAACGCGGCCGCAGGCTTCAAAAACGCGATCTTCTAGCGGATCACGTAAGGCAGTAGGCCCAAGAAGCGGGCGCGCTTGATCGCCTGCGCGAGTTCGCGCTGCTTCTTGGCCGAAACGGCGGTGATGCGCGAGGGCACGATCTTGCCGCGCTCGCTGATGTAGCGCGAAAGCAGACGCGTGTCCTTATAGTCGATCTTCGGCGCATTCGTGCCGGAGAACGGGCAGGATTTGCGGCGACGGAAGAAGGGACGACGGGGCGCGGTGCTCATTCTTCCTCTCCTCCTTCAACCTTGCTTTCCTCGCGACGCGGGCGACGCTCCGGACGATCGCCACGATCTCCTCGATCGCCTCTATCGCCGCGCGGGCCGCGGCGCTCGCCGCGGTCGTCGTCTTCCCGCTTGCGGAGCTGCGCGGAGGGACCCTCCTCCAGCTCGTCGACGCGCAGCGTCAACACGCGCAGAATGTCTTCGTTGATGCCCTGCTGGCGCTCCATCTCGGCGATCGCCGCCGGCGGCGCGTCGATGTTCATCAGGGTGAAATGCGCCTTGCGGTTCTTCTTGATCCGATAGGCGAGCGATTTGACGCCCCAATATTCGGTCTTGCCCACCGTGCCGCCGAGCGACGCGATGACGTTTTTGAACTGCCCGGTCAGAGCCTCCACCTGCTGGGGAGAAACGTCCTGACGGGCGAGGTAGACATGCTCGTAAAGAGGCATGGATTTTTCGCCTTTCCGTTGCCGCGAGCCGTTCCGGCGCCAAGCCCTTCGAGCGTTTCATAGGGGACCTGCCCCGGAAAGGCTCGAACAGGAAAGTTCGAAGGCGGAGACACGGGAAGACGGGGATCGAGCCCCTCGCTTTTTGGGCATATTCTTGTCCGAATATGCCCGTAAAGCGCTTCCGTTCAGCCCCCGGCCGGGAACCTCGCGATCGGCGGTTTATACCGGGCTTTAGGCAGGATGCAAGTATGCGAGGCGGTGCGGCTTGCCGGGGGGCGGCCGCGCCACTATGGTCCCGCCGTCCGGCCGCCGCCAGGAGAGATGAGATGACGCGGAAATTCAGACTATTCGCGCTGCTCGCCGGCCTCTCCGCGCTGCTTTCCGCCTGCGACAAATGCGGCGGTCTCCAGGAGCTTCGCGTGCCAGGCCAGCCGCACTCCTGCCAGGACGGCGCGCCCCGCTAAGTCTATCCCCAGGAAGCTGAAGCCGTTTTGATATAAAGTCGCCGCCCTGACGATAGGCGCGCCGGAGCCCCGTTTGTCGAACGCCAGCACCTTCCTCGACATGAAGCGCCGGGGCGAGAAGATCGTTGTCGTCACCGCCTACGACGCGCCGACCGCGCGTTTGGAGGTCGAGGCGGGCGTGGACATTATTCTCGTCGGCGACAGCGTCGGCGTAAATATTCTGGGCTACGCGCATGAGCGCGAGGTGACGCTCGCCGACATGGCGCATCATATTGCAGCAGTGAGGCGCGGCGCGCCCCACGTCTACATCATCGGCGACCTGCCCTATGCGACCTACGACACGCCCGAACAGGCGACCCAGAGTTCGCGCATCCTGCGCGAGGCCGGGGCCAATTGCGTGAAATTCGAAGGCGCGCGGCCTGAAATCGTGCGCGCTCTCACGGTGGCCGGCTTCGACGTCTGCTGTCATCTGGGACTTGAGTCGCAGCATCACGACGTCAAGCGGCGCCAGGGCAAGACGGCGCTGGCCGCCGCCAGGCTCTATGACGACGCGCTGGCGCTCGACGCCGCCGGGCAGAAATTTCTGGTGCTGGAGCTTGTGCCGCAAGAGCTCGCCGCCCGAGTCACGCGCGCGATCAAGGCTCCGACGATTGGCATCGGCGCCGGCGCCGAGACGGACGGACAAGTGCTCGTCATCAACGATCTTGCGGGGATCACCGAGCGCGAGTTCAAGCATAACCGGCGCTACGGCGCGGTCGGCGCGGCGCTGCGCGAGGCCGTCGCGTCCTATGCGCGCGACGTGCGCGCTGGCCTTTTTCCGGCGGAGGAGCACGTCTTCCACATGGCCGACGACGAGCGGGCGGCTTTCGAAAGCCTGCGGCCGTGAGTTCGTCAGATTTCCCCGTGGGGTTGCTCCTCGTCAATCTCGGAACGCCAGAGGCGCCCGACATTGCGTCCGTGCGGCGCTATCTCGCGCAATTTCTGTCGGACCGCAGAGTCGTCGATCTGCCGCGCGCGCTGTGGCTGCCGATCCTCTATGGCGTCGTACTCAACACACGTCCGCAGCGGTCGGCGAAGCTTTATGAATTGATCTGGAATAGCGACACGGGCGAAGGTCCGCTGAAGACCTTTACGCGCCTGCAAGCCGAGAAGCTGCAAGCGCGCATGGGCGGTTCGCGCGTTATCGTCGATTACGCGCTGCGCTATGGCGCGCCGTCGATCGCGACGCAGATCGAATCTCTGACAGCGAGAGGCTGCGAGCGGATCGCGCTGTTGCCGCTCTATCCGCAATATGCCTCGTCGAGCACCGGCTCCGCCGCCGACGCCGCTTTCGACGCGCTGCGCGACATGCGCAAACAGCCGGCCCTGCGCATCGGCGCGCCCTATTACGACGACCCTGCCTATATCGACGCGCTCGCCGCAAACATTAGAGGCGCGCTCGCCGCTCTCGATTTCGAGCCTGAGGTCATCGTCGCTTCATTTCATGGCCTGCCGCAGGCGCAGATCAATCGCGGCGATCCCTATCGCGATCACTGTGAAGCGACCTGGCGGCTGCTTTGTGGAAGGCTTGGAATGAGCCCGCAAAGTCTGCGGATCGCTTTTCAGTCGCGCTTCGGCCGCGTGCAGTGGATGGAGCCCTATACGTCGGACGTCGTGACCGAGCTTGCTGGCGAAGGCGTCAAGCGCATCGCCGTTGTCGCGCCTGGATTTTCCTCCGATTGCCTGGAGACGATCGAGGAGCTCGGCGTTGAAATTCGCGATCTTTTTCTTGCGAAGGGCGGCGAGAAATTCGCTCGCCTGTCCTGTCTCAACGACAGCGAGGAAGGCATGGCGTTGATCGAAACTTTGGCGAAACGCGAGACCGCGGGCTGGCTGTAGCGCGGGCTCGCAATAGTTTCTATAGCGATGCCTTTAGTCATCCACCGGCACAAGCTCTGGCCCGTGGTCTATCACCTGTCCGCCCGCTGGCCGGGACGCAACGTCGGATGCTCCGCTAGTCAAATTCCATGCGTGCGACTGGCCGCAGGTGATGCAGCAACGGGCGCAACCGCGCTTCCCACTAAGGCCGACGCCCCAATGAGAAGCCCTGTTCTGATAGGACCCGCCGTAGCAGATTTTTTCGCCCGGCTGGCATTGTCCCGCCGTCAGCGTGTGCTGACGTCCATCGTCGAGAATCCAGTGTCGCGTTGAGCTCGGCCATTGCCAACCGCGCCGCGTCTGCGAGAAAAGCTTGACCCAGATGATGTGGGGAGCTGAGTTAGTGAGTTTGAAGCTTGCGTTCTCGCTCCGCGCAGGCTCTGTGCCCATGATTGCGAACAAGAAGCCGAAAAGAACTGTCGCCAAAATTGTGCGCATAACATACTCCTGTAATATTTAGTGTTTCGAAATTGATTGGACGGTCGCACTCATGCGCCACATCCATGCTCTATAGTCATCCGCCCAAAAAGGGCACACGGTTAACGCTAGGCGGTCGAAATCGTTTCCGCTTTCAGCAAGTTTTTTAACCACATCACGAGCGCTGCTGTAGCTGACGCGCCTTCAGCGCCTGGATAGTTCCGTCAACAAGCCGCGCAGCGGCTGAAAATCGAAGCGGACCTCGTGGCGGCCTTCCGGAACAGCGACCGCGCGGAAGATCACGTTGGCCCGCAGAATGGGCGCTTCGACGCCATCGACGCGCGCAAACCACCACGGATGCCAGACGTCGTTTAAAACGAGCCATCCGCCGCCAGGAGGCGCGCTGACTTCGACGACGACGCGATCGTTTTCATATGAGTCGATCTTCGCCGTCGCCGGCGGCGCATCCTTGCGCGTATGACAGATCGGCGGCGCCTCGAGGAGCACCGTCTCGCGATAGTCGGCCTCCGGCCACTCCCCGCTTTTGATCATATCGGCGAAATCGACATGCAGGGCGCAGGTCGCGAGAATGACGCGCGGCATGGCGCGCGGATTTTCGTAAATGTGAACGTCGCCGATGCGCGTGAGTTCGACGAAGTCGCCCGGCTTGTAAGTCTCATCGATCTCTTCGATCGGAACGCCGGTCGCGACGAACCGCAAGCCGAGCATGTCCGAAACTATTGAGCGATAGGAAGGATAGAGTTTCGAAAACTCCCGCTGCTCTGGAAGCGCGAGATGATCGCCGGCGCCAGTTGCGTCTTCAAAGATGCGAAGCCGGATGGGGTTGTAGCCGAGATCGTGATCGAAGCCGTGGACGAGCGAGGCGTTGGGCCAATGAAAGTCGATCGCGGCAAGCTCAACGCGATCGCGGCGATCGGGCGCGGCTGTCTCTTTGAGCCTTTCGCGCAGATAGGCGATCACCGGATCCTTGCCATCGGGCCGCAAAACTTCGAACTGCTCGGGCGGCAAGGCCGTCGATTCATTGGGTCCATTGCCGATCGCGAGATCGGCGCTCATCAGCGCGGCGACGGCTGCGAGCAGATATGGGCCGCGCAATCGCTTATCGCGAGTCGCGAGAATGAGCGCGACGGCGAGCGCGGCGAAAATCGCGCTCGTCGCGAGCGGCCAGGAAGCCTGGACAAGATGTCCCTTCGCGCCCGCGACAAACATCGCAACTACGAAGAGCGCGACGACGACGGCGATGAGCCATGTGGCGCGCGGCGCGACGTCGCCGCGCTCGATCAGATTGAAGCCATAGCCCGCGAGTATCGCGAGGGTCACGCCGAACAAGAAGGTCGCGTCCGCCGGCCGACGCCAAAGATCGACGCCCGGCAGGTGATAAAAGAAAGCGAAGGCCGGCGTGTAGCGGCCGACGGCGTAAAAAAAGAAAAACAGCGCCGCGACGGCGAAAAAGCGAATGTCCTTATTCGCAAAGAACCGCTTCCCCATCGCCGCGATCAACGCGACGAGCGGCAATTCGCCCATGTAAACATTCGCCATATTGCGCGCGAGGAAAAGGTCCCGTTCGCCAACCGGCGGACCCCAAAAATCTTTGAGCGGACCGTCCGTTCCGAACATATTGGCGGAGATCAGCGTCAGGAAGGAGCCGGGCGGCAGCGAGCCTTTAAACGCGCCGTCGAGATCGATCTCCGGACGATTCGAATGCGCAGCGAGCTCCAGCGTGAAAGCGAGCGGAACGGCGATGATCGTCAGGCCGACGAGCCCCCCAGCCGCGAGCGGCGCCACCGCGCTGAGTTTTGGAGATTGATCGGTCGCGATGCGATAGGCGGCATAGGCGGACAGCGTCAACACGCTCAGGAACGCAACCTGATCTCGTCCCAACACCAACAGAGCGGCGACCGCTCCCGCCGCCGCGCCATAAAGCGCTGAACGGCGATCGAGCGCGCGCGCCAGCAGCCATAGGGTGACCGCCAACCAGGAAAGACTCATGATCTGCCCGACGTGCTGGATTCGCCATGCCGCCGAGCCGCCGAAAGCGAAAGCGCACGCAGCGAGCAGTCCACCTGCTGCGCTCCATCCGCGATCGCGGAAATAGGCGATGAAGGCGAGACCGCCCATCGCCAGCATCGCGAAAACGATTGCGTCGGCGAGCGCGAAGGAGGGCTCCGGAACGAGCGCGGCCGCCAGCAGAAAGAAGGGCGAGAAGATCAGCGATTGCGGATCGGCGATCTGCGGCATTCCAGCAAAGACGTTCGGCGTCCAGAAGGGCGATTGGCCGTTGTGCAAGGCGTGGGCGAGAAAGACGAATTGCGGATAGAAATGCGCCTTGGCGTCCCAGGGGATGGTGACGCGCCCAGCGAGCCATGGGAAGGCGAGCGCCAACGCGCAAAGGAGGAAGAACGCCGCGGCCAAGGCATATGGCTGACCTTCCGCATCGCCCGCGTTTGCGTCGATTCTTTGCATTGCCGCGTTCTAGCGGTTTCTAACCGCAGCCGAAAGCCGCGGCTTTGGCGCGCGCCTGAGGCCAAAACGCACGGCGAGCGCGTCAAGATCGACCGTTGCATGGCGCTTGTCGTCGGTTTCGAGCAAAAGGCGCAATCCCATCCCCCGAAGCATGTCAACGAAGGCGATGATGTCGGGATCGTCGGGCGTCCGGCCGAAAACGGGCGCGAGCTGCTCGGCCACGCCACGGGCGTGCGCTGCGAGCGTGCCTCGAATTTCGGCCTGGTCGCTCGCCTGGGCTACGACGCTCAAGAAGAAGCGCATCTTATTTCGATCGAACATGAGCCCGCGCACCGCCTCGACAGGATCGGCGTCGTTTTTCGCTGAACCGCGCTTCGGCTTATGCGCCTGCAGATGAGAGGCCTCCAGCGTCGCGGCGAGCAGATCCGTCTTGCGGGGAAAATAGTACGTCAGATGCGACTGACGCAGTCCGGCCGCGGCGGCGACTCGGGTTTGAGTCAGCGCAGAGACGCCCTGTTTCCTTAAAATTTTCAGCGCAGCGTCGAGAATGCGCTGACGCGCGCCCTTTTGCTCCGTCGCCATCTCAGCCCATTAAAAATTTTCGCCGCGCGAGCGTCGTATCAAAAAAAGCGCGTCGCGGAAACGCCTCCGCCGCTCTTGCGCCGCGGCGAGTTGGTAATATACCAATATGTCCGCGCGCCGCGCTGACGTTGGAGAGAAATTGATGAGATGTTTTCTAATTGTGACAATCGCTGCGGCGATGTGCCTGAGCGCGCGCGCCGATGACGGTTCTGACTCGGCGCGCCGGCTGCTTTTCGAAACATTCGACAAGCCCGAGTCGCGCCTCTTTGTTGACGCCGTTGTCGTTGAAGGCGACGCCGCCATCGCCGACTGGCGTCAAGGCGAACTCGGCGGTCGGGCGTTTCTCACGCGCAAGGGCGATAGGTGGAGCATTGCGCTCTGCGGAGGCGACGCCTTGACGGACAGCGCCACGCTCGAAAGGCTCGGCCTTTCGAAAGCGAACGCTGAGGCGCTTTCCAGACGTCTGGCGAGCGAGGAGAAACGGCTCCCTCCTGACGTCGTCGAACGTTTCTCCAAATTCGACGGCATGGCCGCCATCGAGGCGGACGGCAGCCATTCGTCGCTCGATCCGCATCACAAGCCCCTTCCCTGACCCGGTAACTGTTGCGATCGAGCAACAGCATCGAAAAAATACGCGTTTGCACGACCGCGCGGTTGCTCGGCTCAGTTTGGTATATTACCAAGATTCAGGCTCGGCGCTACCGCCGTTCCTCGTCTGACGCCTCGGCGGCGAGGCGCAGCTCGGGAATTTGAAAAAATATGGCGGCCCTTGCGAGAACGCTTTGCTCCATAACTATTCGGCGCGCCGGGACCTTTTGCATCGCGCTGCTCTTCGCGCTCGCGGCGATTTCATTCGCCGTCCCCGCGCACGCCTCGCAGGCGCCGCTTGGGACGGCCATGCAATGTTCCCAATCTTCCAAACCTGCGCAGACGAAACATCCTTTTGGCGGCGACAAATGCTGTCCGCTCTGCGGTCATAGCCAGAAGGAGCCGAGGCTCCTTCCTGCCGAGCCCGCATCTGGCGAAATCGCCTATGCGCCTCCGCGCGCCGCAAGTCGGACGTTCTGCGTCTTTCAATCGCCGGCCGAAAAAAACGTCCGCGAGCGCTCGCGCGCCGCGCCGCGTGCGCCGCCCTCTTTCTCCTGATCCGTCAGTCTTTCCCCTAACGATCGCGCGGCGAGAGGCCGCTCAGGAGATACCCATGTTTCGGACCGGCTTGCAGCGCGGCGCATCCGCCGTCGCTCTCGTTATTTTGCTCGCAGATTCAAGCGCCCTCGGACAGCAGAGCTTGCCGACCATCGATATCGGCGGGGCCAGACCGCCCGTCGCCGGACGCGGCGGCGGTCGCGCCCTGTCTCCGACAGCCGGACCGGCTTCCGCTGAACCGGCGCCCGGCGGCGGCGGGTCATTGACGGTCCCCTCGGTCGCCCAACAACGCCGCGAACTTGAACGCACAGTCGGGTCCGTCGCCTTCGTCGACGCCAATACGCCGGCGATTCAAACCCGCTATGTCCATGACCTGCGCGATGCGCTCAAGGACGTTCCGGGCGTCTATGTCGAAAGCCGTTATGGACAGGAACTGCGTCTTTCGATCCGCGGCTCAAACCTGACACGCGACTTCCATCTGCGCGGATTGGAGCTACTGCAGGACGGCATTCCGATGAACTACGCCGATGGCGCCGGCGACATGTATCAGATCGATCCCAAATATTTCCGCGCAGTCGAAGTCTTGAAGGGCGGCAATGCTCTTGCATATGGCTCCTCGACGCTCGGGGGCGCGATCAATTTCATCTCTCCAACCGCCTATACGGCGCTGGCGCCGAACATTTCGTCGATCGAAGGCGGCAGCTATGGGACGGTGCGCGGACAAGCGCAGATGTCGCGCATCATCGGCAATTTCGACTTTCTCATCAACGGCACATTCACCCACGCCGACAACTACAGAAAACATTCGACGACCGATTACACGCAGCTTAACGGCAATATCGGCTACCGCTTTTCCAACGATCTCGAAACGAGATTCTATTTCGGCGTCTACGACACCTGGCAATTGCTGCCGGGACAATTGACGCTCTTCGACGCCCGCAACGATCCGAGATTGTCTCTGCCGCCCTTTCCGCCGGGCTTCGGTTCGGACGGCTTTGGCGCCAATCAGGCAAGAAACGTCAAGAACTGGCGCGTTTCCAACAAGACGACGATCTTGAGCGAGTTCGGCCGCATCGATCTCAACGGCTGGTACACGAGCAATTATCTCTATCATCCGATTTTTGTCGTCATCGAGCAGGAAGGCGGAACCTGGGGTTTCACGCCGCGGCTCACCTCGAATTTCCTCGTCGACGGACATCCCAATGAACTTATTCTCGGCGGGCGTGTCTGGGGCGGCTCTTCGAGCGACAATTGGTACGACAACTACAATGGCATGCGGCTCAATCCCTATGGCGCAATACCGGCGAATTTCGCCAATGCGCAGTTCTCCTTTCCACCCTATTCATTCAACGGACTCGCGCAATTCGGCGCGGCGAATTCATGCTTTGGCTTTTGCGGCCTGTTCATCAATCCTTGGTTGGATCCGCGCCTCCGCAATAACCGGATGACGGCGCTCAATCTGGAAGCCTATTTCGAAAATCGATTGCATATCGCCCCGCAGCTCATCTTCATGTTCGGCGCAAAGCTTTTCGCCGATACGCGCCGCTATACGGTTCTCGGCGGCATTCCTTTCGAGCCTATTCCCGGCGTGGCGGACCAAGTCTACCGCGGCATCGTTCCGAAAGTCGGCCTGATGTTCGAAGCGACGCCGGACATTCAGTTCTTCGCCGACATGACGGGAAGCCGCGACGTGCCTGACTTCATCGATTTAACGCAAGGCGTGTTTCCGCCGCCGCGCGACGGCACGAAGTTCACGCCGCTCGCGGCGCAGAAAGCCTGGACAGGGGAGCTCGGCGCGCGCGGCAGATGGGACCGCTACACTTGGGACGTGACCTTTTACCATTCGGAATTGCAGGACGAGCTGCTGAAATTCACTGCCAATCCTGGCCTCGGCATTCCGGCGACGACATTTAACGCCAAGCGCACCATGCACCAGGGCGTTGAATTCGCGGCGAGCGCCGAACTCTTGCGCGATATTTTTGCGCCCGATGCGGGAGACACGCTGACGCTGTCACAGGTCTGGACGTGGAATGATTTCCGCTTCGTCGGCGATCGCGACTTCGGCGATAATCAGCTGGCCGGCATTCCGCGCCATATCTTGCGCACGACGCTTTCCTACTGGCGGCCTGCCGACGGACTCTATCTCGCGCCACAGATCGATTGGGTTCCGGAAGGCGCCTATGTCGACTACGCGCACACGCTGCAGGCGCCAGGCTATGTCTTGTTCGGCGTTCAGACGGGCATGAAGCTTCCTTACGGCCTGTCCTTCTATGTCGAGGCGCGTAACCTAACCAATCGCCACTACATCAGCGACGTGACGACGATCGTCGACGCGCGCGGCCTCGATCCGCGCGTCTTCTATCCGGGCGTGGGGCGAGCGGTGTATGGCGGCTTGCGCCTCGCGTTCTAGCAAGGGCCGAGCGGCGCTTTCCGGCGCCGCTTCCGCCTTAGCAGCGTTGGGCGATCGGCAGGGCGGGGCATATATAGCACTGGCGCGCCGGCCGCCTTCGCCGGCCCACCAGGGCGCACTGCTTGTCGATTCAATCAACGTTGGAAAACCTCGCAGTTGCTCAGGCAGGCGCGCCGATGCTGCGCGTCGAAGGACTCAGCAAGTCCTATCCCACGCCTCAGGGCCCCATTCCCGTGCTGCGCGGGGTGGATTTCACACTCGACGCTGGCGCCAGTCTGGCGCTGACCGGCGAATCCGGCAGCGGCAAGAGCACGCTCATCCATCTTGTCGGCGCGCTCGATGACGCCGATTCTGGCGAGGTCGTTCTCGATGGCGTTGCGCTGACGCGGCTGTCGGAAAACGCGCGGGCTGCGATACGACGCGAAAAGATTGGCGTCGTCTTCCAGCAGTTCAATCTGATCCCGAGCCTCACTGTCGCTGAGAATCTTGGCTTTCAGGCGCGATTGGCCGGGCGCTACGATCCTGCATGGCAGGAAGAACTGACCCAGCGTCTGGGACTTTCCGCGCTCGCGGCGCGTTATCCCGAGGAGCTTTCAGGGGGACAGCAGCAGCGCGTCGCCATCGGCCGCGCGCTCGCCGTGCGCCCAAAGCTTTTGCTCGCCGACGAGCCTACCGGCAATCTCGACGAAGCGACGGGCGATAATGTCATGTCGCTCGCGCTCGACCTTGTCGCGGCGACGGGCTGCGCCTTTTTGATGGCGACTCACAACGAACGGCTGGCCGCTCGGCTGCAAAAGCGCGTTCGGTTGGAATCGGGTTTCCTGGCGCAATGAAAGAGACGCTCTGGACGCTCGCCGCGCTCGCGAGTCACTGGCGCCGACGGCCTGGAAACCTCGGAATGCTCCTTCTCGGACTCGCTATGGCGACCGCCTTGTGGAGCGGCGTGCAGGCGCTGAACGCTCAGGCGCGCAACAGTTATGACGCCGCGACGGCGGCGGTTTCCGGCGGTGGCGCAAGAACGCTCGGTTCCTCTCGCAGCGGCCTGTTCGATCAGGATCTCTTCGTGAAGCTGCGTCGCGCCGGCTTCAACGTCTCGCCCGTTTTGGAAGGCTTAGTCCGCATCGGAGAACAAAACGTTCGCATCATCGGCGTCGAGCCGCTGTCGCTGCCGCGCCGATCGCCGATTGCGCGCATGCGGTCGCGAGCGGACCTGATCGAAGATTTCTTTTCAGGTCCCGGCCGCGGCTTCGCTTCGCCCGAGACCTTGCGCCGCTTTAATCTTGCGGAGGGCGCGCAGCCGCTAACCAATCGCGGTCGGCAGCTTCCGCCGCTTGCCGCGCTTGCCGAAGCGCCGCCCGGCGCCATCGTGGTCGACATCGGAGTCGCGCAGCATCTGCTCGATCGACACGAAAAACTTTCGCGTCTCATCATGGCCGATGACGAGACGCTCGACGAAGCGCGGCTTAAAAGCATAGCCGGAGACGCGCTTCGGCTCGTCGCGGCAAATGAAGAAAGCGAACTCGACCGCCTCGCCGACAGTTTTCATCTCAATCTTACCGCTTTCGGCTTCCTCGCTTTTCTCGTCGGACTGTTCATCGTCCACGCCGCTTACGGCCTCGCCTTCGAGCAGCGCTTGCCGACCCTGCGCACTTTGCGCGCGCTCGGCGTTGCGCCAATGCATCTCGTCGCGGCCATGGCGTGGGAAATTGCCGTTCTCACCCTTGCCGCCGGCGGCGTGGGCGTGATCGGCGGTTATGCGTTGGCGCGGGCGCTTCTGCCGGATGTGGCGAGAAGTCTCGAGAGCCTCTATGGCGCGCAAATTTCGGAAAACCTTGCGCTCGACGCGCGTTGGTGGTTTTCCGGGCTCGCAATGGCCGGCGCCGGGGCGGTTCTTGCGGCGGCAAGCGGTTTACTGAAAACATTGCGGTTGCCGCCGCTATCCGTCTCGCGTCCAATCGCCTGGCGCGCCGAGCATCACAGCTATCTGCGACGACAGACGGCGCTCGCGGTCCTTGCTCTTGTCGTTGCAGCTTGCGCCTACGGATTTGGCAAGGGGCTCGCGTCGGGGTTCGCCGTCATCGGTCTTACGCTTCTTGCCGCCGCGCTTTTCTTGCCCGTCGGCCTCGCCGGCGCCCTGGCGCTCGGCGAACATGTCGCGCGCCGGCCGCTCGCCCGCTGGTTCTTCGCCGACGGACGGCAGGAAATTTCCGGCCTGTCGCTTGCGCTGATGGCGCTGCTCATAGCTCTTGCCGCCAACATCGGCGTCGGCGGCATGGTCGAGGGTTTTCGACAGACATTCGGCCGCTGGCTCGACGCGCGCCTCGTCGCCGAGATCTATTTCGAAGCTGCGACGCCCGCAGACGCGCAAGACATCGAGACATGGGCGCGCAAACAACCCGAAATATCGGCCATTTTGCCTGTCTTTCGCGCGAAGACGCGCATCGGCGGTTGGCCGGTCGACGTCTTCGGCATGACGTCTCATGAAACCTACACGGCGCATTTTCCATTGCTCGACGCCGAGCCGAACGTATGGACGGCTCTGCACGACCAAGACGCAGTCCTTGTCAGCGAGCAATTGGCTCGGCGCCTCGGTCTCGGCGTCGGCGCGATGATCGACGTGCCAACGTCACATGAAGACTGGCGCGCGCGCGTCGTTGGCGTCTTTCCCGATTACGGCAATCCGAAAGGCCAGCTCCGCATCGACCATGAGAAGTTGAAGCGCTATTTCGACGACGCTTCGGGCATACATTACAGCCTGCGCGCCGCTCCCGACGCGACGCCGCGCGTCATCGAAGACTTGCAACAGCGCTTCGACGGAAAAATCGCGCGCATCGTCGATCAGTCCGAACTCAAGGCGCTATCGACGGAGGTCTTCGAACGCACATTCGCCGTGACAACGGCGTTGAACACGCTGACGCTGATCGTGTCCGGCGTCGCGCTTTTCGCGAGTCTGCTGACGTTGAGCGAGATGCGGCGCGCGCGCATCGCGCCCGTCTGGGCGTTAGGCGCAACGCGATCACAGCTAGCCGGACTAGAAATGATCCGAGTGCTCGCATTCGCCGCAGGCGCAGCGGTTCTTGCAACGCCGCTCGGCCTGTTCATGACCTGGTGTCTTGTCGCGATCGTCAACGTCGCCGCCTTCGGATGGCGGCTTCCGTTCCATATGTTTCCGGCGCAATGGCTTGTGGTTTTGCTGATCGCGCTTGGCGCAGCATTCTTCGCCGCGCTTGTTCCGCTCGTAAGACTCGCGCGCTCGGCGCCGACGGAATTGCTCCGAGTCTTCTCCAATGAAAGATAGGCGCTCGATTTCGAGGCGATCGGCGCTGCTTCTGGCGCTGTCGTCCAGCGGCGCGCTCGCGAAAGGCTTCGGTGGACTCGCCGATAAAGCGCCGGGCTTCGCGGTTCCGCAACCGGGAACGCCGCTCGTCTTTCCAAAGGACCATGGTCCCCATCCAAATTTTCGCACGGAATGGTGGTACGTCACCGCAAATCTATCCGGCGCCGACGGCGCCTCTTATGGCGTTCAATGGACGCTGTTTCGCCATGCGCTGGAGCCAAACGCGACGCGCGGCGGCTGGAATGACCGCAATGTTTGGATGGGCCATGCGGCGGCGACGAGCACGAGCGAACATTTATTCGCACAAAAATTCGCGCGCGGCGGAATCGGTCAGGCTGGCGTCGAGGCCACGCCTTTTCGCGCCTTTATCGACGATTGGGTTCTTGAAACGCGCGACGATTCGACGGGCGCCGGGATCGAGCGCCTACGCGTTTTAGCGGGAGACAGAGACTTCGCCTATGCGCTCGATCTCACCGCGACCGGGCCGATCGTATTGCAAGGCGAAAGCGGCTACAGCCGCAAATCCGAGACCGGTCAGGCGTCCTATTATTTCAGCCAGCCATTCTTCAAAGCCGAAGGCTCGATTTCGCTCCATGGGCGCAAAATGCAGGTCTCCGGCCGCGCCTGGATGGATCGCGAATGGTCGAGTCAGCCGCTCGGTCCCGATCAAAAAGGCTGGGACTGGTTTGCGCTCCACTTGGACGGCGGCGCCAAGCTGATGCTGTATCGCATGCGCAGCGTCGAGGCGGCGCCGCATCTTTTCGGAAATTGGATAGACGCCGGAGGCGCAACCTCGCTACTGACCGGCGAAGACATCGGCCTCGAGCCTTTGGAGACAATACGCATCGCCGATCGCGACGTGCCGATCAGATGGCGCGTGCAGATTAAAAGTCGCGGCCTCGACATCAAAACGCAACCGCTCAATCCGCGAAGCTGGATGGGAACTGATCCCGCCTATTGGGAGGGACCGATCCGGTTCAGCGGTTCGCACATAGGCGAGGGCTATCTCGAAATGACGGGCTATTGAGATTCAGCGGCCCAGAGCGCTTCCCGATCACATGGAATCATGTGATCGATAAGGAATCACTCAAAATCAAAACGTTGGAGCAGGTTCTCATCGAAAAGTCTGTCAACTTTTTCGAAAACCTGCTCTAGCGAAAGAAATGGAAGAAGACGCCCTTTGTTTCACGGAGCTTTTTCAAATGAACGGCGGCGAGTTCGGCCAATCGCCGTTCGCCGGCGCGCGTGATGACGACGAGTGATCGGCGGCGGTCCTTCGGATCGGTCTTTCGCCTGACAAGCTTGGCTTGCGCCAAACGCGACACCAGTTCCGCAGCGCTGTGGTCGCGGATCATCAGCTGCTCGGCGAGTTCGCCGACGCTGATATGTTTTGCGCCTCTATAGGTGCGCACCACGAGCAGCGCCTGATACCACTGCACGGTGACGCCATGATCGGCGGCGACCTGCTCGCTAAACGCGAGAAACCGGCGCAACGCGTAACGAAAATGCGCGAGGGCGGCCAAGTCTTCCTCGCTTGGCGCCTTGCGCAACATCCCCTGCGGTTGCTCGAAAAGATTCAATCAAAATCCTTTCTTTTGGAGTGGGTCAGCGCGCGAGCGACCCGTTTGTCACAGGGAAGTACAATCGTCAAAACCTCGTCACTATGCCGTCTATCTATTAGAAATACCAGTATTATTTGGAATAAAGGCTTAAGCGCTCGCCTCTGGCCGCGATCGCCTCAGCGCAACCGATTCAACGCACCGCCATTCAAGCCGCTGGCCTTCAGTCTTAAAGAGATTCTCGCCGCTTGCAGCGAAGCTGCGAGTCATCGAAAATCTCGCGGATTAGAGCGTCTGCTTCCCTGCTTCGCAACGAACCTTATCAAAGCTTTCGCGGCTACGGCGCGTCTCGGTAGCCGATCCGGAGACCCGCATGTCGGAAAAGATCGTCGTTTCGAGAGAGCAAGGGGTTCTGCGCCTGCTGATGAATCGACCCGAAAAGAAGAATGCGCTCGACCGCGAAATGTATCGCGCATTGATCGCAACCCTCGAAGCGGCGGCTGGAGACGACGCGGTGCGCGCCGTTGTCTTCGCCGGCGCCGGCGGAAATTTCACCGCAGGCAACGACCTTGCAGACTTTCGCGACTACGCCCCAAGCGCCGAAACCTTTCCAGCGCTTGGCTTCATTCGCGCTGCAGCGGCCTTCGAAAAGCCGCTCGTCGCCGCCGTCGCGGGCGACGCCGTTGGAATCGGGACCACGCTGCTCTTCCATTGCGACCTCGTCTACGCGAGCCTAGATGCGCGCTTCAAAATGCCATTCATCGATCTCGCTTTGCCCCCGGAAGGCGCTGCAAGCCTACTTGTCCCCGAGCGCTTCGGGATGGCCAAAGCTTCCCAATATCTGTTGCTTGGAGAGGGCTTCGACGGCGCAGAGGCGCTACGGCTTGGCCTTGCGAACGCTCTGGCCTCGACCGAAGAAGTCCTCGATCTCGCCACGGACGCCGCGCGTCGCCTCGCGGCCAAGCCGGCTAAAGCGCTTCGCGCGGCGCGGCGGCTCATGCGCGGCGACCCCCGCGAGATTCTCGGACGAATTGACGCAGAGGCGGCAGTTTTCGCTGAGGCCCTTATGTCGGCCGAAGCGCGCGAGCGCTTTACCGCCTTTTTCGCTTCGAAGGCGCGTTAGCCTTCAGCGCGGCGCGACCTTCGCCGCTTGCGTTGCCGACGCGCTTCTCCCAAATATTAAGTCGGACATGGGCGCCTGCGCCGCGAAGGGCGGGCGCACAAATGGGCTGATTGGAGAATTATGCGCGATCCTTACGACGTTCTCGGCGTGGCGAAATCGGCGAGCCCCGCCGAAATCAAAAAGGCCTATCGCCAGCTCGCCAAGAAATACCATCCCGATCGAAACAAGGACGACGCGAAGGCCAAGGAACGCTTCTCCGAGATCAACTCGGCTTATGAAATCGTCGGCGACGAAAAGAAAAAGGCGCAGTTCGATAAGGGCGAGATTGGACCGGACGGGAAGCCCCGCTTCACCGGCTTCGAAGGCTTCGGCTCAGGCGCAGGCGCAGGCGGAGGTCCTGGCGGCTTCACGCGCGGCTGGCGCACGGGCGGCGGGGCGCCCGGCGGCGACCAGCACTTTGAATTTCACTTCGGCAATGAAGCGGCCGGGGGCCGGGGGGGCTTCGAGGACATCCTTTCAGATCTCTTCAGCAGCGGGGGCCGTCGTCGCGCCGGACCGCAGCCGATCCGAGGCGACGACGTCGTCGCCACCGCGACCGTGCCGCTTGAAACGGTGGCCCACGGCGGATCGGCGCGCGTCATCCTGCCGAGCGGACGAACGCTCGAGGTCAAGATTCCGGCCGGAATCGAAGACGGGCAGCAGATCCGCCTGCGCGGCCAGGGACAGCCCGGCGCGATGGGGGGCGAACCCGGCGACGCCATCGTCACGGTGAAAGTCGCGCCGCATCCTTATTTCAAACTGGACGGCCGTGATTTGCGGCTGGAGCTGCCGGTGACCGTTTATGAAGCCACGCTCGGCGGGCGAATCCCGACGCCGACGCTCGATGGCCAGGTGGAGCTGACGATCCCGCCGCACTCGAACAGTGGACGGGTTCTGCGGCTGCGCGGCAAAGGCCTTCCGGCGTCGGAAGGGAAGATCGCCGGCGACCTTTATGTCTCGTTGAAAATCATGCTGCCGGAGAAATCATCCAGCGATCTCGACGCGCGGATGCGGGAATGGCGCGATGCGCACCCTTACGATCCGCGCGCCAAAATATCGTAAGGCCCTCGGCTATTTGGATTCAGTCGGCGGCGTAAGGACGGCGGCCGCAGCAGCTTCCGCCGCAGCCTGCATTGCGTCGGGCGGCAGCGCGCCGACAAGCACAAAGGCGAAGCCGGAAGCGCGCCATTCAATGACAGTGACGCCTTGGCCGCGTTGGCCTGAGGGCGCAGCGACAGCCTCGGCGCGCTCGAAATAAAGACCGACGCGCGCGCCGTCATCGCGCTGATAAATGAGAAACGCCGCCGGCGCCGCGACGCCTGGCGCAACGCGTCCGCCAAGAAGCCGCAATCCGACGCCGTCCAAATCCGGCGCGCGCGAAAAGCCCACGCGCTCCTGAAGCCATGTGAGAAGCTCGTCGTGATGGGCGGCGTCGATCTCAACTGGCCGCGCGTCGAGAATATAGGTGGCGTAGGTCAGCCCAGCGCGCGCGGCATAGCTCGTGGCGGCCCTCGTCAACGTCGGGCTCTGCGTCGGCGGCCGGCTGGCCAAGAAGAGCAGCGCCGCAACCGCGACGGCCGCGCCAGCGACGAGCGTGAGCAGCGTCGAGGCGAGCGCTTGCCGGCGCCGGCTGGCGCGGATTTCATCGAGCTTGCGCATCGGACGCGGCGCTGCGCCCGGTCGCCCCCAATGAATGGCGCCGGTTTCGATCGGTCCCTGGCCGACGGGCGGCGCAGGCGGCCGCGCAGCCGCCTCGCGCAGGGACAGCGGCGCCGGCTCGAGCGCCACGGGTTCAAAAGCCGCCCGCAGCGCGGCGTTCTGGCGCCGCCAGCCTTCGACGAGCGCCGCGTCCTCGGGATGCTGCAGAAGATGGTCTTCGACCTTGCGCCGGCGCTCGGGATCAAGCTCCCCGTCGACAAGCGCGTGCAGATCGGCTTCTTCAATGAGGGCCGAAGGCGTCATAGCCGCTACTTCACGACCCGCAGATGCGAGGCGGCGCGACGTCCGCTCTCGAGCGGCGCGACTGGCCGCAATCCTTCGGCGCCCAACGCCATGCGGGCGCGCATCAACTGCGCCAGCGCCGTCTCTCGACTCGCGCCGACGATACGCGCCGCGGCGTCATAGCCGAAGCCTTCGAGCGAGACGAGCAGCAGCACGGCGCGCTCGTCAAAGGCGAGACCCGCGAGTCCGTGAACGATCGGCGGGTGTCGCGCCGCAGGGCCGGGAGCATTCCCGAGCTTTTTCTCGGCGAGCGCGACGAGCGTCGCATAGGTTTCGATTCGCGCTTCGGCGAGGTCTGCGGGGCGCAGCTCGCGGGAGCGGATGCGCGCGCCGACCGATTGCAGTGCGCTTTGGACGAGATCGTCCGCGATCGCGGGTCCGGCGCCGGCGCAGAGCGCGCGGGCATAGCGCCTCAAGGCCGGAGTCGCTCCGCCCAGTCCCGCTATGATGTCGGCTCTTCTGCCCATGCGGCCCGCTCCGCTCGGTCTTTTGCCTGTCTGCGCGGCCAGTGACGTTTCCTATCAAATGATAGGGCAAAGCCGCCCGATTGGCTACGGTTGGCCGCTCAGGCGCGTTCGATTTCCTGTTTCAGCGGCCTGTGGCGCGAGGGTTTCCTTTGCGCCAAAACCACGCTAAAGGGCGCGCAACCGCGAAAGCAGATTTCACGCCCAGGAAATGGACACGCATGACACAGCAAGCTGCGCCCGCCGCTCTTTTCGCCGGACTTCTTAAGGGAAAAAAAGGGCTCATTCTGGGCGTCGCCAACAATCGCTCGATCGCCTGGGGCATCGCCAAGGCCTGCGCCGACGCCGGCGCCGAACTCGCGCTCACTTACCAGATCGAGGCGCTTGAAAAGCGCGTGCGTCCGCTGGCGGCGGAGATCGGCGCGACCGTCGTTGGCCGCTGCGACGTCGCCGAGCCGGAAACAATGGACGCCGTCTTCGCCGAGATCGAAAAGCTCTGGGGCAGACTCGATTTCGTCGTGCACTGCCTCGCCTATTCCGACAAGGACCAGCTCGACGGGCGCTATGTCGAGACGACGCTGGAAAACTTCCAGATGTCGCTCAACATCTCCTGCTACTCCTTCACCGCTCTGGCGCAGCGCGCCGAAAAGCTGATGACCGACGGCGGCTCGCTCTTAACGCTCACCTATTACGGCGCCGAGAAATGGATGCCGCATTATAATGTGATGGGCGTGGCGAAAGCGGCGTTAGAGGCCTCGGTGCGCTATCTCGCCGCCGATCTCGGCGTGAAGAACATCCGCGTCAACGCGATTTCGGCGGGACCGATCAAAACGATGGCGGCCTCAGGCATCGGCGACTTCCGCTATATCCTGCGCTGGAACGAATATAATTCGCCGCTGCGCCGGGTCGTGACGATCGAGGAAGTCGGCGAGACGGCGGTCTATCTCTTGTCGCCGCTGGCGCGCGGCGTCTCCGGCGAAGTGCTGCATGTCGACGCCGGCTATCATGTGGTGGGCATGATGAATCCGTCAGCCGCGCCGAAAATGGCGGATCTCTTGGCGCTATTGCCGCAGGAGAAGTGACGCGCTTGCCGCGTCATGCCCGTGCTTGTCGCGGGCATCCACGTTCGGGCAGAGGGCGCGAGTGCTGTTTGGCTTTCACGGCGGCAAGCTGCACGCCTCTCACCAAATCCGGCGGGCTCCGCTGTCCGAACTTGCGCCAGCTCCGGCGAGAACAGTTCGGCTGCAACAAACAAAGAGTCGCACTCAACAGACCAATTCCGCGACGGAAATTGCCTATTGATCCTGCGCGCCTTCGCTGAAGTCGCCGCCGCCTTCGATGATTTCAGCCGGCGGCGCGGGCGGGATTAGAAAGATGCTGCGCAAGACCGGTCCGACAAGCAGCAACAGCGCGGGGCCGATAAACATGCCGCCGACGACGACCGTCGCCAGCGGGCGCTGAACCTGGGAGCCGATGGCGTGGGAGAGCGCGGCCGGGAGAAGGCCGACGCCTGCAGAGAGCGCCATCATCAGCATCGGCCGCATGCGCTGTTCCGCGGCGTAAGTCACGGCCTCGATGAAGCCCATTCCCTGATTCGAGAGTTCCTTCCAATAGGTGATGTTGAGAATGCCATCCATCACCGCGACGCCGAACAAGGATACGAAACCGATGGCCGCCGAGACGCTGAGCGGCAGATCGGCGACATAAAGCGCGATCACGCCGCCGCCAATGGCGAAAGGGATGCCTGCGAGCGCCACCAGGCTTTCCCGGAATGAATTAAACAGGCTGTAGAGCAAGGCGAAGATGAGCAGGAAGGAGAGCGGCACGACGACCGCGAGCCGCTTTTTCGCCTGTTCGAGGCTGCCGAACTCGCCGGCCCAGAGTATCTGGTAGCCGACTGGAAGCGGCACGTGCTGTGCGATTCTTTGCTGTGCCTCGGAGATCGCCGAGGCGAGGTCGCGATCGCGGACGCTGAATTTGACCGGAACGAAGCGCTGGCTCTGTTCGCGGTAAACAAAGGAGGCGCCCGTATCGAGCGAAATCTGCGCCACCTCCTTCAAAGGAATGTAAAAATTCTGCGTATTCGCGCCCGCCTGCGCGGCGACCTTCACATTTTCGATCGCCTCGATCGATCCGCGATAGGTCGGGGCCAGCCTGACGACCGCTTGAAACTGCCGGTCGCCTTCGAGCACGGCGGTCGCCGGCGCGCCGCCGATCGCCGCCTGAATGACGCTGTTGATATCGGCCGCGGTCAGGCCATAGCGGCCAGCCTTGGCCCGATCGATCTTTATGTTGAGGTTGGGCTGGCCGAGTGTGTGCAGCACCGCGAGATCGGCGATTCCTTCGACGAGTCGCAACTGCTCCATCACCTTGTCGGCGATGCGCTCGAGCGTATCGAGCTCGGGACCGACGATCTTGATCGAATTCGCGCCCCGGACGCCCGAGACGGCTTCGTTGATATTGTCCTGAATAGGCTGGGAGAAATTAAAAAGCACGCCAGGCAGCGCCGCCCTTAATTCTTTGTCGAGCTGCTTGGTGAGCGCCTCTTTGGTAAGCCCCGACGGCCATTCGTCCATCGGCTTTAAGGGCGCGAATAGCTGCACTTCCGCAAATGAAGACGCCTCGCTGCCATTATCCGGTCGTCCATGCTGAGAGATGACGGTGACGATCTCCGGATGGCTAAGAAGTATCTCCCGCATCTTTCGCGTCGCCGCTTCGCCGACGCGCAGCGATGTCGTCGGCGGCAGATTGGCGCGAATCCAATAGCTGCCTTCTTCCAGCGCGGGCAGGAATTCGGCGCCGAGCCGCGAAGCCATGAGGCCCGACAAGCTCAGGAAGGCAGCGCCGACGCCAAGTATCGCCAGCCGGTGCGAGATCGCCCAACCCAGCGCCGGGTTGTAGATCGACCGCAACCAGCGAACGATCAGCGTTTCCGCCTCCTCGATGCGGACGGGCAGGAGAATCGCCGCAAGAACCGGGGTGACGGTGAAGGTCGCAACCAGGGCGCCGATCAGCGCATAGGCATAGGTTCTCGCCATGGGTCCGAAGATTTGGCCCTCGACGCCCGTCATGGTGAAAAGCGGCAGGAAGGCCGTGACCGTGATCGCCCCGGTGAAAAAGACAGCCCTGTCGACCTCCATCGCGCTGATGAAAATGAGCCGCAACCGGTCGTCCCAGATCTTTCGCGCACCCGACGCGCGCGTCTTGTCGGGACCCCAGAATCCTTGCGCGAAAAGTTTGAGGAGGCGTGCGCGTTCAGAAGGCTGGGATTGGAAATTTCGGAAAATGTTTTCGATGAGAATGACGCCTGAATCGACGATGATGCCAAAATCGACGGCGCCCATGGAGAGCAGATTGGCGTCCTCCTCGCGCGCGACGAGGATGGCGATTGCGAAGAGCAGCGCGAGCGGAATGTTGGCCGCGACGATGAGCGCGCTGCGCAAGTCGCCGATGAAGATCCACTGAATCAGGAAGACGAGAATACAGCCGAAAACGAGATTGTGCAGAACGGTGTGCGTCGTCACGCCGACGAGCGCGCCGCGGTCGTAATAGGGCTCGAGTCTTACGCCCGGCAGCAGTTTCGACGCATTGATCCTATCGATCTCCTGCTCGACGCGTGGAAGGATTTCATTCGTATGCTGCGTGCGCCCCATCACGACGATGGCCGCGACGACGTCGTCTTCGCGATCGCGTCCCAGGACGCCAAGGCGAGGCGCCGAGCCCACCGTTACCCTGGCGACGTCCTTGATCTGAACGGGAACGCCATTCACTTGGCCGAGCACGATGTTTTCGATGTCGTCGGTGCGAAAGCCCTTGGTCACGTCGCCGTTGCCGCCGTCGTCGATCAACCCGACCCCGCGAATGTTCACCGACTGCTCGCCGAGTTCGATCTCGCGCCCGCCGACATTGAGATTGGAATTGGCGAGCGCCGTCACGACCTGCGGCACAGTGATGTTGTGCGCTTCGAGCTTCCCCTGATCGACTTCGATCGAAAATTGCTTGGTAAGCCCGCCCCATGAGTTGATCTGCACCACGCCCGGGATCGTCAGCAAGCGGCGTGCGACGACCCAATCCTGAATCGTCCGCAAATTGGTCAAACCAAAATTCGGCGGGCCGACGACCTGATATCGAACGATCTCGCCGACGAGGCTCGATTGCTGAATGGTCGGCACCAGCCCGTTCGGCAGTTTGAGACGCTGTTGAATGCTTGTCGAAGTCTGGACGTAGGCAAGATGCGGATCGACGCCATATTCAAAAGTCACGCGAACGAAGCTCAATCCGTAAAAGGACGTCGAGCGAATGTTCGTCACCTTAGGCGTCGCATAAAGCGAGGTCTCCATCGGGATCGTGTAATATTTCTCCATTTCCTCGGCCGAGAGGCCCGGCGCCTGCGCGCTGATTTCCAAAATGACGGGCGCCGGATTGGGATAAGCTTCGATGTTGAGCCTTGCGAAAGAGAAGGCTCCGAAAATGATAAAGGCGACGAGGCCGAGAATAACGGTCAGCCGTCGGGTCAGTCCGAACTCGACGATGGACTTGAGCAACGACGACCTCCCCTTCCGCGTTGGCGCGTTCTGGCGCGCTGACTAATTGGCCTCGCCGATGGCGGCCTGATTACTGAGAAAAATCGCGCCTTCGCCGACGACGAGTTCGCCCAATTGGAGACCAGACAGGATCTGGACGAAGCCGTTCTGGCGCAGGCCTGCCGTCACCACGCGCCGCACGAAGCGCCGACGGTCTTTGGTGACCCAGCAAACCATTGTCCCATCGCCCTCCCGGACCACGGCGCTCTGAGGCGCAGCGAGCGCAACAATCGGCTCACCGACCCTGATGCTGAAATTCGCGAACATGCCCGCGCGCAGAAGATGGTCCGGATCGTCGATCTCGATCCTCGCCGCCTGCCGGCGCGTGATCGGATCGACAGAGGGGCCAAGCACGGTGATCCGGCCGTCGAAATCGCGGCCTGGGTAGGCGGCGACTCTCGCTTTGACAGGCTGACCCACCCGCAGCAGCGGCGTGTCGCTTTCCACGACATTCGCGACCATCCACATGGTTGATGTGTCCGCGATGACATAGGGAGCGGGCGCGACGCCAGGCTGGACGAGCTGGCCTGGAACCGCCGCGCGCGCGGTTACGAAACCCGACAAAGGGCTGCGCACGACGAAGCGCGAGTCCGCGATTCTGTCTTCGATGATCTTGTCGATCTCTTCCTGCGTCTTGCCGAAGATGCGCAACACGTCGCGCGCAGACTTCACGGCGCCTTCGGCGGTCTGGTGGTCGGAGATCACCTGATCCACCTGCTGTTGCGAGGCGCCGCCGATCTTCAGCAAGGGCTTCAGACGGGAGAGATTGCGGCTCTGCAGGACGAGCGCGCCTGCGGCCGTAATAAGATTCGATTCCGCCGTCAGCAAATCGGGACTGTCGATCGTGTAGAGCGCCTGATCCTTTTCGACCGGGTCGCCGACATTGGCGGAGATGCTCATGATGCGCCCCTGATAGGGCGCGAAGACCGCTACAAGACGATTCTGGTTGAAATCTATGTTGCCGATGGCCTGCCTCTCCTGGGCGAAGGCGCGCTGCGAAAACTTTTCGATCTTGAGAGAGGCGACCTGCGTCTCGGTTAAAACGACGCTCACTTCGCCCGTAGCGGCGTGATTGTTCTTCGGCGTCTTCCCTCCATCGGTCGATGGAGAGCGGAAGAACAACGCCAGGACTGCGAGAAGCGCCACGCCCGCAATAGCGGCGGCCCAAATTGCGCGACTCTTACCGAAGGGCGGAGTCGGGAGATTCGCGAACATCTCTGCAATCGGATGCGGACGGGACCGGAAGGGCCCCGAAGACGGGGGCTTCTTATTGCTTCAACTTGGCTCGGTCCAGCCCAAATGCGCCGCAACAGCGGCCAAACGCTAAAGCGTTTTGTCATATGCATGTCACAAAGTGCGATTTTCCGGAGCGCTATCTTGTCGCCGATCTCGGCGTGACTAACACTCGCGTCAAACGATTTCGGCGAGACCAATCATGACGATAGCGGTCTCGGGCCATCGGCGATTTCAGCTATATCCTGCTTTGCGAGGGATGCCCCTCACACCCCCGCCGGTTTTCCCACCACCGTCACCAGTAGATCAGCGTCGCCGAGCAACCGCTTCGCGCCGCGCCGGCAATCCTCCATCGTCACAGCGGCGATCCGGCCGTTCCGCTCATCAAGGAAGCTCGGCTCGAATCCATCAAGCTGCAGATTGACGAGCTGGCTCGCAATCTTCGTCGAGGTGTCGAAGCGCAGCGCATAGGAGCCGATGAGGAATTTCTTCGCCTTATCCAATTCCTCCTCGGTCGGACCCTCGGCGACGAAGCGTCTGAACTCTTCCTCGATCACGCCGATCGCTTCGCCGGCGCGCTCATTCTTCGTCGCGGCGGCGCCGATCAGCATCGGACAATGATCATATTCGTTGAGATGCGAATAGACCGAATAAGCCATGCCGCGCTTTTCGCGCACTTCGCGAAAGAGGCGCGACGTAAACGTGCCGCCGCCGAGAATGTGATTGGCGACGACGACGCCGTAATAATCGGGATCGTGCTTGCGGATCGAGGGACGGCCGAAGCGGATCGTCGATTGCGGCACGTCGAGATCGATGATTTTGCGCAGGCCGACATTAGAGACTTCGATTTCCGGAACTGGCGTTAGATCGTTTTGCAGCGCAAGGCCACCGAACGTGGCGTCGAGCAATTCGGAAAGCGTCGCCGCGTCAATCGCGCCGACGACGCCGATCTTAAGATCGCGCCGCGCAAAGAGCCGCTCGCGCAAAGCGATGAGATCTTCGCGCGAGAGCGTATCGATCGACGCAATATCGCCGCGCACCGGGCGCCCGTAAGGATGGTTTGGAAACGCCGCTTCACGAAAGGCTTTTGACGCCACGGAGTCCGGTTCATTGACATCGCGCTTCAATTCAGCGGCGAGCTGGCTGCGCACGCGCGCGACGTCGTCGGCGTTAAAGTGCGCGTCGTTAAGCGCGAGCTTTAAGAGGCCGAAGGCCTTATCGACATTGCGCGAGAGCGTCTGCATATGGCCCGAGATCGTGTCGCGATCGGCGCCGAAGCCGAGATGGATCGCGAGATCGTCGATGGCGCGATGGAAACCGCGCGCGTCATAGGGGCCAGCGCCCTCATCGAGCGTGGCGGCAAGCAGTGTCGCGAGGCCAGGCTTCTCCGCAGGGTCCTGCGCCGCGCCGCCGCGTATGGCGAATTCAAGCGCGACGAGCGGCACGGCGTGGCTCTCAACGAGCCAGGCCTCAAGGCCGCCCGGCGTCGTGATCCGCTGTACATGTTCGGCGCGGGAGGCGATGGTGACGGCGGGCGCGTGAGCAGTCATGTAATGTCCTAATGTCAGTCGGCTGATCGGCAGTCGAAAGTCGGATCAGGCGTCAGCTTCCGCCGACTGCCTGACGCGATCGCCATCTCAAGCTGGAAGCAGAAAGCCCGTAACGGCCCTGCGCTTGTCGAGCCATTTGCGCGCGGCGTTTTGCACATCCGCGCCAGTCACCTTCTCCATGCGATCAGGCCAGGCGACGACGTCTTCGATCGTGAGCCCGGTGGCGAGCGCCTCGCCATACCAGCGCGCAAGCGACGCCTGGCTGTCCTGTGCATAGACGGCGTCGGCGATCAGACGCGTCTTGGCGCGCTGCAGATGTTCGGCGTCGATCGGCTCCTCGGCGAAGCGCCGCAGCACGCGACCGATCGCATCATCGAGTTCTTCGAGCGCGACGCCAGGCGCTGGGGTCGCATAGACCCACAGCCGCGTGTTATCGACGGCGGAGCCCATGTAATAAGCGCCGGCGCCGACCGCGACTTTCTCCTCAACAACGAGCGTTTCATAGAGCGCGCTCGTCGGTCCGCCGCCGAGCATATAGGCGAGCGTCTCAAGCGCCTCGGCTTCGCCGGGCTCCGCCGTGGTGTAGGACGGCACGAGAAAGACCTGCTCATGCGCCGGCTGCTCGACCTTCTCGTCGCGCAGCGTCACAAGGCGGTGGGCGCGGTGCGGCGGCTCCTGCGTGCGGGCGCGGCGCGGCGGCGCCGAGCGCGCGGGGATTTTGCCGTAAGTGTCGTTGGCGATTCGCTCCACTTCATCCGCCTCGACATCGCCGGCGACGATCAGAATGGCGTTCTCAGGCGTGTAGAAGCGCTCGTAATAAGCGAGCGCATGCGCGCGATCGAGGCCCTCGATCTCGTGATTCCAGCCGATGATCGGCGTGCCGTAAGGATGATGGGCGAAGAGCGCCGCTTGCACGGCCTCGTCCAGCTGCGCGGCGGGGTCGCTGTCGGTGCGCATGCGGCGCTCTTCGAGCACCACGTCGCGCTCCGGATCGACGACTTCGTCGGTTAAGACCAGATTGCGCATGCGGTCGGCCTCGAACGCCATCAGCGTCGCGAGATGCTCTTTGCCGATGCGCTGAAAGTAAGCGGTGTAATCGTAGCTGGTGAAGGCGTTCTCCTGACCGCCGAGCTCGGCGACGAGGTTGGAGAATGCGCCCTGGGGATGACTTTCAGTGCCCTTGAACATCAGATGTTCAAGGAAATGCGCGATGCCGGACTGGCCGAGCGGATCATCGGCGGCGCCGTTTTTGTACCAGACCATGTGAGTAACGACGGGCGTCCGCGCGTCGGGGATGACGACGACCTCCATGCCGTTATCGAGCTTAAAGCTCGTAATGCTTGCGCGCGCAGGCTCTGGCGCGGCGGCGCCGGGCGCGAGCGAAGCGACGGCTGACGCCTTCGTCTCAAATGACATGAACGGCCTTTCCCGCGGCGTTCGCGCCGCGCATCAGAAGAGAGGAATCCCTTCCAATATAGGCCGAAAATTACCTCGTGTCGTCTGAGCCCCGGACGAAGCTCGGCATCTGGAACCATGAACCCGAATCACTGGAAGAGGTTTGCTGGGCCGGAGATGTGCCGATTGTTGTCGAATCCGACGAATTAAAGCCTGTGAGCTTACGCAGGCTGGAAAACACGCCCTGCTCCTCCGGCCGCAGCTTCTCTTCAGCCGCTGCGCTGGCGGCGTTGTTCGCGCTGCCGCGTCCCCAGCTCAAGGGGTTCCACCAAGAACTCTTCTTGGCGTCGGTATCGGTGATCTTGCTTAAATCCTTCGTCGGACGGCGGTAGCCGGTCGGCGGCTCCGACAGCATCCGACGGCCCGGCTCGTCAATCGCCGGGGCAGGCGCCTGCTGAGCGCCTGATCCAAACGACATGACGCGCGCCAGCACGCCTTGGCGCGGCGCTTCCGGCGGCGCGTTTGGCAGCCGAGCGTAGCGATCGGCGTTGCGGCGCCGCTCGGCGGAGAGTTGGGCCGGCCAGTCCCCTGACCGCTCGGCGCGCTCGCGGGGCGACGGCAGTTCGCCGAGGCGCGGCGGCAAAACAAGCTTAGGGCGTTCGCTATAGTCGATCTGGCTGGCGCCCTCATTCGAAGATACGCCGACCATCTCCATCAGCGCCGAGGCCGTGGATTTATCGTCGCTGGCCAGAGCCGGCGCCGCTTGGACAGACGCGAGGCCGGCGACGGCGCAAAGGGCATAGAGCTGCGACTGAGCAAATTTCATTATTCGGACTCCGTTCCGGGCTCCGGTTCTATATCGGCTACAAGGCCGCGACTTATTGGCGATTTAGTGGCGAAGGCTTGGTTTCGGCCCCTCAAGAGCGGAGTTTAAGTCTCGACGCGACGCTCTTGTGGCAGAAAAAACCCTTCAAAGACCAGAAGCGCCACTCCCGCGGTGATGAACACGTCCGCGAGATTGAACACGTAATTGGCGAGTGGCCCGACCGGCAGGCTGGTGTGGAGATAGAAGAAATCGGCGACGGCGCCGCGCGCGATTCGGTCGGCCGCGTTGCCGAGCGCGCCTCCAATGATGAGCCCGAGCGCCACGGCCGTCGCGCGGCTCTGCGTGCGAACCATCCAGATCGCCAGTCCTGCGACGATCGCGCCCTGCGCCGCGAGCAACGCGAGGCGGGCCGCCGTCTCATGCGCCGGAAACAGCGAATAGGAGACGCCGTAGTTCCAGGACAGAACGATGTCGAGGAAAGGCGCAAGGCTCATCGGCGGACGATCGGCGACGTTGAAAATATGCAGCATCCAGAATTTATGCGCCTGATCGAAGGCCAAAGCGACGAGCGCCGCTGCGAGGCCTAACGCGCGAGGGGAAAGTCTGTCGGACACGGGTGTTTTCATGCCGCCGCAGCATTAGACCGGGCCGGCGCGAAAAAGAAGGGCGCGCACGGGTAATGCTTCGAAGTCCACTCAATAGGCGGCGACCGCCGGCCCTGCGGGCCCGGGCCAGTCGATCCGATAATTGAATCCGGTGCGGATGAGATGGGTCGCGCTGGCGCTCGACGCCGCAAAATTTGCAGGAAACCCGCCTGCAATAGAGCCGCCGAAAGCGTCGATCGCGTAATTCTGCCGGCCCAGATCGACGTATAGCCATTCGGCTTTAAGGCTCCAATTGCGAGCGATGGCGTATTCCAACCCTGCGCCGGCGGTCCAGCCCGCGGCGAAGCCGGAAAAGGCGCCCGCGGAGCAATAGAAGTCGAGCGCGCAAAGCCTGTTGCCATCGCCAAGGGCCCCAAGCGTGGACACCTCGCCATAGGCGAAGCCCGCGGCGGCGTAGAGCATGATGTCGTCGCGCGGCAAAAGCCCGAGCCGCCCGCGCACGGTCCCCAGCCACTCGAGCAGGCGCTTGGTGCTCGTGGCGAAATTCCGAACGCTGTCGTCTGTGACGAAGTCGGCGGAAGCGCCGAAGGAGCCGCCGATATTGGCGTAGGCGAAGTCGGTCTCGAGACCCGCGACGAGAAGCGGATGCAAGCGCCAGTTGTAGCCGATCTGCCCGCCGCCGACGAAGCCCGCAATGTCGGAACGCTGCGCGAAAGGCGCCTGGAAGCCTGTCTGGAGGGTCGCCGCTTCCGGCGAGCGCGCCGCCAGCGTCGTGTCTTTTGCTGCGGCGAAACCATAGCCGACATGGCCGCCAAGATAGACGCCGCTCCATTCGTGCGGCTCCGCCTCGGCCTTGCCGAAGAATGGGCCGAAATCGCCCGCGCCGGTCGGATCGTCAGGCCCGCCAAAACGATAGCCCGCCTGCAGGAAAAAGCCGTAGCGTTGCGAAAATGAATAGATCGGCCGCGTCACGTTATTGAAAAGGCGCTCCCCATGGTCTTTGCCTGGCGCGCTGAATTGCCAATAACGGCCGCCGACGCCGACGCTGAAACGCGGCGTCAGATCATAGGCGATGAGGCCCTCGAGCTGAAAACCGTCGCCTTTGCCCGACTGCTGCACGCCGCGTATGTTCGGCCGAAAATTGTGATAGTCCGTGTTCCACAACCAGCTATGAATCCACGCCGCTTCGAGCGATGCGCGCAGACCCGGCCAGAGTTCGATGTCGCCGCCGAGGCCGACACGCAGCGAGTTCCACGCAACGTCGAAATCGAGCCCGTCCAAATTTGTCGGATAGGGCGTCCTGGTCGGCGGATCGGTTCCACAAAACTCCGCGTTGGCGAGAATCTGCGCGCAACCGAATGAATTCATCCGCTCATGGAAATTATTATAGCCAACGAAGGGACTGATCCTGACCGGCTGTCCACTCGGCAATCTGGTCTCGGCGACATTATAGCCTAGATCGACGGTGACATATTTGAGCGAGCCGCCGCTCTGCACATGGACAGTGTTGGCGTAGGGACCTCTCGTCGCGGCGACAGTGTCCTCGTCATTGAGCTTGCCGCTCGCGAGCGTCCCGCCGCCAAGAAACCCCTTTAGGAAGACGCCACTCTCGTGATCGACGCGAAAAAAGGTCTCGGCCGAATGTCCGGTCAGGTCGCCGAAAGTAAGACGTGAGATCAACAATCCGGGGATGGTCTGGTGGTAGTAATCATATTTATGGTTGCCCGAGCTGAACCAGTAGCGGACGCCGACTTCGACCCGCCACGGCGAGGCCGCGAGCACCGGCGGCGGCGCTTTGTAAGAGGGAAGATCGGCCGCGAAAACGGCGCAGAGATTGAACGACGCCGCCAGGAACGAGCAGGCGAGGAAGAACTTGCGCATTCAATTCTCGGAAATTTCCATGAATTGGTCGACGGCTCTGGCCCAAATACCACCGACTCAATACTGACTTATGGTTAAGACGAACGATTGGATGGCGCTGTAGCCGCGCCGCCACAGGCGCGTAAATTTTTGGCGCTATCCCCAACTTGACAGCGATTTCCCCCGTCCATATCTGTTGGGCGCCTGCTGGCACTCATCTCAGACGAGTGCCAGCAGGCGTTCGCTTATCCCTTTTTGGCGGGGCAAGCCCGTCAGGTCAGAAAAGGAAAGATTCACAATGGCGTTCCGTCCCCTCCACGACCGCGTCGTGGTCAAGCGACTCGAAGGCGAGGAAAAAACCAAAGGCGGCATCATCATCCCCGACACCGCGAAAGAGAAGCCGCAAGAGGGCAAGGTGGTCTCCGTCGGTCCCGGCGCTCGCGACGAAAACGGCAAGCTGAACCCGCTCGACGTCAAGTCCGGCGACCGCGTGCTCTTCGGCAAATGGTCCGGCACCGAAGTCAAGATCGACGGCGATGACCTGCTCATCATGAAGGAAAGCGACATCCTCGGCATCGTCGACTGACTCGACGCCGCCCATCGCTTCCAACCTTTAGGAGAATTGTAAATGGCTGCAAAAGACGTCCGTTTCGCCACTGACGCCCGCGACCGCATTCTGCGCGGCGTCGAAATCCTTAACAACGCCGTCAAAGTGACGCTCGGCCCCAAGGGCCGCAACGTCGTCATCGAGAAGTCCTTCGGCGCGCCGCGCATCAGCAAGGACGGCGTCACCGTCGCCAAGGAAATCGAGCTTGCCGACAAGTTCGAAAACCTCGGCGCCCAGCTCGTCCGCGAAGTCGCCTCCAAGCAGAATGACATCGCCGGCGACGGCACGACGACGGCGACTGTTCTCGCCGCTTCGATCGCCCGCGAAGGCGCCAAGGCGGTCGCCGCCGGCCTTAACCCGATGGATCTGAAGCGCGGCGTCGATCTCGCCGTCGAGGCCATCGTCGCCGATCTCAAGCAGCATTCGAAGAAGGTCACCTCGAACGATGAGATCGCTCAGGTCGGCACGATCTCGGCCAATGGCGACAGCTTCATCGGCGAAGAAATCGCCAAGGCGATGCAGAAGGTCGGCAATGAAGGCGTGATCACGGTCGAGGAGGCGAAGAGCCTCGAAACCGAGACCGACATCGTCGAGGGCATGCAGTTCGATCGCGGCTATCTCTCGCCCTACTTCATCACCAACGCCGAGAAGATGATCGCCGAACTCGACGATCCTTACATTCTCATCAACGAGAAGAAGCTCTCGACGTTGCAGCCGCTGCTGCCGATCCTCGAAGCCGTTGTGCAGACCGGCAAGCCGCTGCTCATCGTCGCCGAGGACGTCGAAGGCGAAGCGCTCGCCACCCTCGTCGTCAACAAGCTGCGCGGCGGGTTGAAGATCGCCGCCGTCAAGGCGCCGGGCTTCGGCGATCGCCGTAAGGCGATGCTCGAAGACATCGCCATCCTGACCGGAGGCCAGTTGATCGCCGAGGACCTCGGCATCAAGCTCGAGAACGTCACGCTCGCCATGTTAGGGCGCGCCAAGCGCGTGCGCATCGAAAAGGAGAACACGACGATCATCGACGGCGCCGGCGAGAAGAAGGACATCGAGGCGCGCATCTCGCAGATCAAGGGCCAGATCGAGGAGACGACCTCGGACTATGACCGCGAGAAGCTGCAGGAGCGTCTCGCCAAGCTCGCGGGCGGCGTCGCGGTCATCCGCGTCGGCGGCGCGACCGAGGTCGAAGTCAAGGAGAAGAAGGATCGCGTCGACGACGCCTTGAACGCCACTCGCGCGGCGGTCGAGGAAGGCGTGTCGCCTGGCGGCGGCGTCGCCCTGCTGCGCGCCATCAAGGCGCTCGACGGCGTCAAGGTCGGCAATCCGGATCAGCAGACCGGCGTCGACATCGTCCGCAAGGCGATCCAGGCGCCGGCACGCCAGATCGTCGACAACGCCGGCGGCGACGGCGCCGTCGTGGTCGGCAAGCTGCTCGAATCCGGCGAATACGGCTATGGCTTCGACGCGCAGAAGGGCGAGTATGGCGATCTGATGAAGCTCGGCATCATCGACCCGACTAAGGTCGTGCGCACCGCTCTGCAGGACGCCGCTTCGATCGCCGGCCTGATCATCACCACCGAGGCGACGATCACCGAAGCGCCGAAGAAGGAAAGCGCGCCGGCCATGCCGGGCGGCGGCATGGGCGGCATGGATTTCTAAGCCCAGAGAAAGCAAAGCCCCGGACCACGGTCCGGGGCGACGCTGAAGCGAGCCCCTGCGGCTCGCTTTTTTGTTTGGAGCGCGCTGCGAAAAAGTGGAACCCGGTTTTTCGCAAAGAGCGCGCTCCAAGCTTTTGAGATCGATCACGTTATCCGCCTTTGGCGATACCGCCCAAAGGCGGCGTGATCTAGCGCCGCTGCTGGGCGGTCGCGAGCAGCGGCAGCAGCAGCGACCGCGGCGCGACGGCCGAGCCCCAAACGCACATCCGGTTGACGATGCCCGGCACGATGACGCGCTTGCCGGTCATCAATCCCTCATAGCCCTGGCGGGCCACTTCCGCCGCCGGCAGCATGGCTGGTTTCATCGCGCCCATGACGCCCGAGAAGTCGAAACCGGCGCGCGCCTGAAAACCGGTGCGCACGGGTCCCGGACAAAGGCACGCGACCTTCACGCCCTGCGGCTTTAATTCCTGCGACAGCGCTTCGCTGAGCGAGAGCACATAGGCCTTGCTGGCGTAATAGACGGCGAAGCCAGGCCCCGGCATATAGGCGGCGACCGAGGCGACGTTGAGCACGCCGCCCTTCGCCGCGACAATCGCCGGCAGGAAGCGCAAGGTCAGCGCGGTGAGCGCCCGCATGTTGAGATCGACGATCGCGAGCTGCTCTGAGGCGTCGAGTTCGATCGCCCGGCCCATCAGGCCAAATCCGGCGTTGTTGACGAGGAATTGCGGGGCGACGCCGGCTTCGGCGAGGCGATCCGACAGAGCGTCCGCGGCGTCTGTCTCCGTAAGATCGAGTTCGATCGGTAGCGGGCGCGCCGACCCATTGGCGGCGATTTCGTCGGCCAAAGCCTCCAAGCGCTCGCCACGGCGGGCGACAAGCGCGAGCTCATGTCCCTTGGCGGCGAAGATGCGGGCAAGCTCCGCGCCGATGCCTGCCGACGCGCCGGTGATGACCGCGACCGGACGCGTCACTGGCCGCTGTCCTTATCGCGCGACCAAGGGCCGCCACTTGGGCCGCTTGGGCCCGGGCCGGCGGCGTCGCGGAACTCGCGGCGCAGCTCGACGCGTTCGCGCGTCGAAACGCCGAGCAATTCGGCGACGCGCCAGACGACATTCTCCTCGAATTCATGCACCGCGCCGTCGGCATGCGCCATGTCCCACAGCATGCCAACGATCTGGCGGCGTCCGTCTTCGTCGAGCCGGCGCTTTAAGACGCTCGTGAAGCGATAGAGGTCGACGGCGTCGCGCTCGCTCTCCTGCGCGGAGTCGATCAGTTCGGCCGCCTCTTCGCCGGCAAGGCCAAAGCGCGCCTCGACGAGCTGTCTGATGCGGGCCTTTTCCTTGTCATCGAATTCGCCGTCGATCGAGGCGATATGGACGAGAAGCGCCGCGGCGGCGAGCTGATAGTCGGCGGCCTCAAAGGGTTTGGGCCGCTCGGCCTCGCCCGCGAGTTCATTGATAAAGTTTTTTAGGGCTGAGAGCATGGGCGGACGGGCTGTCGGGCAGGAGTTGCGTCCGATCCGTATAGATCAGGCGAGAGGGGAAGGGTAGCGGGGGGATTACTGCAGTCCGTCAAATCGGATGGCTGCTTATGATCCATGCTGGACATTAGGGTTCTGCTAACCCTGAGCCTGATCAGCTGGACGACGGATCACGCCCAGCCGATAAAGCAAGGGGATCATCACCAGGGTCTGAACGAAGACGGAGAAGGCCACCACCGCGAAAGTCACGGTGACGAGGTCGTCGCGTTCGCTGATCGAGGCCGGCAATCCAAGCACGAGGGCCAGCGCCAGCGCGCCGCGGAAGCCGCCCCAGAACAGCACATGTTGGTGCCTGAGTTCGACGGCGTAACGTGTACCCCAAAACAGGCCGCAGAATGGGTAGACAGCGACGGCGCGACCTGCGACGGCCAGCGCTAACGCGACGAAGACTGGCCAGAACACCGGCAGAAAATGCCGCTCGGCCTCGTGCAGACCAATCAGGATGAACACTACTGAGTTGACAAGAAAGGCGACATATTCCCAGAAGGCGGCGACCGCGCCCTCCCCCGCAGGGCCGAAAAGCCCCCACCGGCTTCCTTGCGCGACGACCAGACCTGCCGCAAGCGCAGCGAGCACGCCAGAAGCGTCCATTCGCTGGGCCAACAAAAAGGAGCCGTAACCGCACAGCGTCGTCAGCGTGATCTTGACTAAGTTATTGTTGGTGCGACCGACGAGAAAGAGCAGCGCTCCCGCCACGGCGAAGCCGCTGGCGAGCCCGCCGCCGACAGTTAGAAGCAACGTCCATGTCACGTCCATGGGCGCGGCGGGGGCGCCCAGCGCGATCGCCAATAGGATCGCAAACACGGTCGCCGCCGTTCCGTCATTGATCAGGCTCTCCGCGCGCACCAGCAGGTCGACCCGCCCCCGCACCCTTGCTTCGTCGAAGGTGGCGACGACAGCGACCGGATCGGTCGCCGAGATCAGCGCGCCAAACAGCCCCGCCGCCGTCCACGACCAGCCGGCGATCCAGTGCATGCCGGCTGCAAGCAACAGCGCCGAGGCGATGAGTCCTGGCCCGGCGAGCGTGAGAATCACCGGAAGATCGCGGCGCAGCCTTGGCCAGCTCAGCCGCAGCGCCGCCTCGAACACTAGCGGCGGCAACAGGAAGGTGTAGACGAAGTCCTTCGACAGCTGCAGCTCGATCTTGAGCGGCGTCGCCGCGAGAGCGAGGCCGGCAAGCACCAGGCCGATCGTGTATGGCAGCCTCAGCCGCTCGCAGATGAGCGCCACTGCGGTCGTGACGGCGAGCAGCAGCCCCAACTCGTAAATGTCGAAGGTCATCGGCGCCAGCGCCCCGCGCGCCGACGAATCGGCCCCATAGGTTCCCGCGCATGTTGCTTAGAGGCGTGTTCGCCTTAAGGTCAATTGTGGCTGCGCGGCGGCGTTGTCGGCCTTCTTCCCCGACGGCCATACCGCTGCACTTTGACATAAAGAAATCTTTATATCTTTATTGCCTTTCTCCGCCGCCCCTGCTATAGGCTCGCTCCGAGCCGCTGGCCCGAGCCGGCGGCGCGAATTCGGTCGATCCGTTCGCTTCACGTGTCATTCCCGGCAGGCCGCAGGCCTGACCGGGAATCCAGAGCCGCTCCAGGAATGCTGGCCTTGCTCTGGATTCCCGATCGCTTCGGCTCGCGCGAAGCGTCGCGAATGACAGCCGAGACGAGGCCGCGCAGGAAAACAGAAGGATTTCGCATGACCGCACATCACTTTAACGATTTCGCCGTCACCGACCTTTCGCTCGCCGACTGGGGCCGCAAGGAGATCGCCATCGCCGAGACCGAAATGCCGGGCCTGATGGCGACCCGCGCCGAATTCGGCCCCGCGCAGCCGCTCAAAGGCGCGCGCGTCGCGGGCTCGCTGCATATGACCATCCAGACGGCCGTGCTGATCGAGACTTTAAAGGCGCTCGGCGCCGACGTGCGCTGGGCCTCCTGCAACATCTATTCGACGCAGGACCACGCCGCCGCCGCCATCGCCGCGACCGGCACGCCGGTCTTCGCCAAGAAGGGCGAGACGCTCGAAGACTATTGGGACTACACCCACAAGATTTTCGAATGGGGCGACGGCGGCTGCCCGAACATGATTCTCGACGACGGCGGCGACGCGACGCTGCTCATCCATCTTGGCCTGCGCGCCGAGCAGGGCGACGTCGCCTTTCTGGAGACCGCCTCGAATGAAGAGGAAGAAGTTCTTTACGCCGCGATCAAGAAGCGCCTGAAGGCCAATCCCGGCTTCTACAAGCGCAACGCCGAGGCGATCAAAGGCGTCACCGAGGAGACGACGACGGGCGTGCATCGCCTTTACACGATGCACAAGGAGGGCAAGCTCCTCTGGCCGGCGATCAACGTCAACGACTCGGTCACGAAGTCGAAGTTCGACAATCTCTATGGCTGCCGCGAATCGCTGGTCGACGGCGTCCGCCGCGCGACCGACGTGATGATGGCGGGCAAGGTCGCCTGCATCGCCGGCTATGGCGACGTTGGCAAAGGCTCGGCGGCGTCGCTGCGCAACGCCGGCTGCCGCGTGCTCGTCACCGAGATCGATCCGATCTGCGCGCTGCAGGCGGCGATGGAAGGCTATGAAGTGACGACGATGGAAGATGCGGCGCAGCGCGCCGACATCTTCTGCACGGCGACCGGCAATATCGACGTCATCACCATCGACCATATGCGCGCCATGAAGGACCGCGCCATCGTCTGCAACATTGGCCATTTCGACTCGGAGATTCAGGTCGCCGGCCTGCGCAATCTCAAATGGCATAATGTGAAGCCGCAGGTCGACGAAATCGAGTTCCAGGACGGCAAGCGCATCATCCTGCTCGCGGAAGGGCGCCTGGTGAATCTGGGCTGCGCGACGGGCCACCCTTCCTTCGTTATGTCGGCCTCCTTCACCAACCAGACTCTGGCGCAGATCGAACTGTGGACGAAGCAGGGCCAGTATCCGGTCGGGGTCTACACGCTGCCCAAGCACCTCGATGAGAAGGTCGCCTCGCTCCATCTCGACAAGATCGGCGTCAAGCTGACCCATATGACCGATGAGCAGGCGAAATATCTGAACCTGCCGAAGGACGGCCCCTTCAAGCCGGAACATTATCGCTACTGAACCGGCTCAGCGGTTTCGCCATACGCGGCCTCGCTCCTCGCCTGGAGCGGGGCCGTTTTGTTTTGCGCCAAAGATTCCGTTTTGGGCTTTTGCGCTTTAGATTGGAGCTGATTCGCAAGCGGCGTGACGGGCGGCCTTTCGTCTTCCTGTTGGCGGAATCTGTCCGCATGATCCTGCGCTCCGCAGGCTTTCATCCGTGTCCTGCGCGAACCGCTTACGGCGTTGTTGTGATGAGCACCCGCAATTGACCGTGGAGACCGGTTCTCATGACGCGCCAAGCCGATCGCCAGCATGCCGATCGCCCGCAAGCGGAGTCGTCCTCGCAATGATGAGACGGCGGCGCGCGACCCATTATTCTGGCGCTCCCCCTTTTTCCGGCGCTTCGCTCGGGTCTTTGCTTTTATGGCTCGAGGCGACGCCGGCGCGCGCCGCTGGCGTTCTCGATAATCTGTCGTTCGATCCGCAAGTCGTCAGCTTCGCTTTCGGCGGCGGGTTGGCGATCTTCGCCGCCGCCATCGTCATGACGCATGTGCGCGAACGCGCCGTCTGGCGCCGGCGCGAAGCTGCGCTAAGCGCCGAGAGCGAGGACGCCCGCGCCCAACTCGACCGGGCGAAAACCTTTCTCGCGGCCGAACCGCAGATCTTTCTCGCCTGGAAGGCGGCCGACGCCGAACCCGACATCCATTCTTCTTCGCTGATGATGACAGGGGCTGCCGCCGCGCCGCGCCGGCTGCTGGACTTTAGCGCCTGGCTTGCCCCCAAAGACGCCCAGGAGCTTGAGGGCGCCGTTGAACGTCTGCGAAAGAGCGGCGAAAGCTTTCGTTTGGCGCTTGGCGGCGTCGCCGGACGACATTTCGACGCAGACGGTCGCGCGGTCGGCGGCAGCGCCGTATTGCGCATTCGCGAAGTCTCCGGCGATAGATTGGAGTTGATAGGCCTTCGCGAGCGCTACGCTGCGACGCAATCCGAACTCGCTGGTCTGCGCGCGATGCTCAAGGCGCTGCCTGCGCCATTTTGGATACGCGACGACGCAGGCGAGCTCGTTTTCGTCAACGACGCTTACGCGCAGGCCGTCGAAGCGAAAAATCCGGAGGACGCCGTCGCCAGAAAGCTGGAGTTGCTCGATCAGTCGGCGCGCAGCGCGGCTGAGCAAGCGCGGCTAAAAAACAGCGTTTGGCGCGAGCGGGTCAACGCGGTCGTCGCAGGCGAGCGTCATCCGCTCGACGTGACGCAGGCCGCCCCCTCGGGGGCGGCCGCCGCCATTGCAATCGATCGTCACGAGGTCGAGACGGTTCGCGCGGATCTCGAAGAGCAGATGCAATCGCATGTGCGCACGCTCGATCAGCTGCCGACGGCGGTCGCGAGCTTCGATCGCGCCCGACGCCTTATGTATTGCAACGACGCTTACGCCAAACTGTGGCAGCTCGATCCAGCTTTTCTTGAACAAAAGCCCACTGACGGACAAATTCTCGACCGGCTGCGCGCTGAGCAGCGCGTACCGGTAGAATCGGATTACAGAGCCTGGAAGGAGCGGCTGTTCGAGGCCTACCATTCGCCGGAGCCCGTAACCCACACATGGCATCTGCCGAACGGCAGGATCGTCGATGTCGTCGCGCATCCGAATCCCCAAGGCGGCGTCACTTATCTCTACGACGACGCCACCAAGGCCTATGATCTCGAAACGCGTTTCAATGCGCTCGCCCGCATGCAGAGCGAAACGCTGGACACGCTCCACGAGGGCGTCGCGGTCTTCGGCTCTGACGGACGCTTGAGGTTCAGCAATCCCGCCTTCGCCCGCCTGTGGCGGCTCGATCCGGAGGCGCTCGCGAAGAGACCTCGTTTCGAGGCGGTCGCCGCCGAATGTCGCGCGCTGCACCCCAAAGAGGAGACATGGGCGGCGCTACAGGGTTTCGTCACCGGCCTTAATGAAATGCGCGAAGGCTTGACCCGGCGCATCGAACGCAACGACGGCCTGGTCTTGGATTGCGCGGCGCAACCTCTGCTCGAGGGCGCGGCGCTCCTCACCTTCGTCGATGTTTCCGCCGACGTGAGCGTCGAACGCGCGCTCACGGATCGCAACAAGGCGCTACTCGCAGCCGAGAAGTTGCGCAATGACTTCATTCATCACGTCAGCTATGAGTTGCGGTCGCCCCTCAATAACATCAACGGCTTTGTGCATCTCCTCGGAGAGGCGTCGACCGGTCCGCTCAACGCCCGCCAGCGCGAATATCTTGGCTATGTCAGCAAATCCTCCGCGGCGCTGCTCGCCATCGTCGACGATATTCTCGATCTCGCGACCATCGACGAGGATGCGATGAAGCTCGAATTTTCCGATGTCGATGTCGAGACGACGATGCGCGCCGCCATTGAAGGCGTGCAAGACCGACTCGTAGAGAATTCGATCGACGTCCAGATCATCGCGATGGACGATGTCGGAATGTTCCGTGGCGACGCCAAGCGGGTGCGCCAAATCCTGTTCAATCTGCTTTCCAACGCCATCGGCTTCTCGCGTCCGGGCCAGACTGTTACGCTCGCCGTGATGCGACGCGAGAACGAAATCGTCTTCAAAGTCACCGACCGTGGGCGCGGGATTTCGCCGGAGATTCTCGAACGCGTCTTCGATCGCTTCGAATCGCATACCGCCGGTTCGCGCCATCGCGGCGTTGGACTTGGTCTCTCAATCGTGCGCGCCTTCATGGACCTCCATGGCGGCAAGGTTTTCATTGATTCCGCGCCTGGCGAAGGCACGACCGTCACCTGCATCTTCCCGGCGCCTGCGGCGCATGAAGAAGAGCGTCTCGTCGCAGCGAGCGCTGGAGGCGCTGAATGAGCGACGAGTCTCCGCAAAAAGCAGTCTGGCGCCTTGATGTCGGCAGCGAAGCTGGAACGGTCGAACTCGCGCAAGAGCTATCGACGATTCTTCGCAGCGGCGACGCCGTCATGCTCTCGGGCGATCTCGGCGCGGGCAAGACCACATTTGCGCGCGCCATGATCCGCGCGTTGGTCGACGACCCTGAGCTTGAGGCGCCGAGCCCGACCTTCACGCTGATGCAAATTTATGAAGGCGCCGGGAAGCGCGTCGTCCACGCCGACTTCTACCGGCTCGATAACACTACGGAACTTGACGGATTGGGCTGGGAGGACGCGACTGAAGACGCCATCGTGCTCGTTGAATGGGCTGAACGCGCCCGCGAAGCGCTCTCGCCCGATCGCCTCGAAGTGCGCTTGAGTTTCGTCGACGGCGACAATCGCGAGGCGCGACGGCTCACAATTTCCGGCTATGGCGCTTTCGTTCAGCGCCTTGCATTCCACAAGGCGCTGCGCGAACTTCTGCAAAAGTCGGACTGGTCCGACGCCAAGCGCTCGTTCTTGCAGGGCGACGCCTCAACGCGCGCCTATGAACGGCTCGAAAAACCGGACGGGCGACGCGCCATACTGATGATTTCGCCGGCGCGACAAGACGGGCCGCCGATCCGCTACGGAAAATCATACAGCGCTATCGCGCGCCTCGCGGAAAATGTCGTTCCTTTCGTCGCATTGTCACAGGCGCTGCGCGGCCTGGGACTTTCCGCCCCTGAAGTCTACGGCAGAGATTTCGACGCCGGCTTGCTGATCATCGAAGATCTTGGCGGCGAAAGCGTCGTCGATGAGAAAGGCCCAATCGTCGAACGCTATCTCGAAGCGGCTGGCGCGCTCGCCTATCTCCATGCGCAACGTCTGCCGGACATGATCGCGATCGAAGGCGGCCGCAATTACCATATCCCGCCCTACGATCTTGACGCGCTGCTGATCGAGGTGGAGTTAGCGGTCGATTGGTATCTCCCCCACCTGAAAGCGTCCATTTCGTCCGGCGCACGCGCTATCTTTCTCAACCTTTGGCGCCAGGCGCTCATCGAGGTGGCAAGCGCTGCGCCCACCTGGACTCTGAGGGACTATCACTCTCCCAATCTTTTGTGGCTCGCGGAGCGCAAGGGCGTGGCGCGGATCGGCATCCTCGATTTTCAGGATTGCGTGCTTGGCCACCCTGCCTATGACGTGGCCTCGCTCGGGCAGGACGCCCGCGTCGACGCGCCCGATGAATTGGAGTTGAAGCTCCTCGCTTATTACGCCAAACTGCGTCGCGAAGCTGATTCCGAGTTTGACATGGCCGCCTTCGCCAAGGCTTACGCGATCTTGGCGGCGCAGCGTGCGACAAAAATTCTGGGAATTTTTGCGCGGCTCGATCAGCGCGACCGCAAGCCGCAATATCTCGCGCATCTTCCGCGCGTAGAATCCTATCTTAGAAAGAGCCTCCGCCATCCGGCGCTGGCCGACGTCAGGGCTTGGTATGAGGCCAATATCCCCGGCTTGTTTCGCGGCGCCTGACAAGCGAGCGCTCACGCATGCGGCGAGCGTCGCCATGGTGTTCGCCGCCGGGCTTGGGACGCGCATGCGGCCCCTCACCGACAAGATTCCGAAGTCGCTCGTCTCTATCGCTGGCCGCACCCTGCTCGACCGCGCGCTTGACGCGTTTGAGCAGGCTGGCGTCGAAACTGCGATCGTCAATGTCCATCATCTTGCCGATCAAATCGAGGCGCATCTTAAGAACCGCACGCGACCGCGCATCGTCATTTCGGACGAACGCACGCTGCTGCTGGATCAGGGCGGCGGAATCAAGAAAGCGCTCCCCCTGATCGGCGACAATCCTTTTTTCGTCTGCAACACCGACGCGTTCTGGATCGACGCGGCGCGCTCCAACATTCTCGCGCTCGCCCAAGCCTTCGACACAGACAAGATGGATGCGGCGCTCCTGCTTGCGCCAACGTCGGGAAGCGTCGGGGTCGACTGGGATGGTGACTTCGATCTTGATGACGCCGGCCGCATCATTCGACGCAAAGGCCCGAAGCCCTATGTCTACGCCGGCGTCGGACTCATGAAGCCGCAGCTCTTTGCCGGCGTCGCGGATGATGTCTTCAAGCTTGCGCCCTTCTTTTTTGAGGCCGCTCGCAAGGGACGACTCTATGGCGTCGTCTCCAGCGGTCTCTGGCTTCATGTCGGCACCGTCGCCGCAATCGAGGAAGCCGAGCGGGCGATCGCCACGCGCAAGGGCTGAGCAATGCTCACTCGTCGGCGCAATCTTTTCACCATCGCGCCAGGCGCGCCATTTCTGAAAACGTTTGTTTCGGCCTTGCTCAACGGCGAAATTGTTTCCGCCTTGTCGCGCGAAACGCCGCCGCTGACGATGGCGCGCGCCACGATCTATGTGCCCACCCAGCGCGCGGCGCGTGCGCTCTCCGCCGAATTCGCGCAGGCGCTCGATCAGCGCGCAACGCTGCTGCCGCGCATACTGCCGCTCGGCGCTCTGGAGGAACGCGAGAACGCCGCTCTTTTCGGCGCAGACTTTGATGTTGCTGACACGCCGCTCGGCGCGCCGATCGAAGAGCTGGAGCGGCGTCTTCTCCTGTCGCAGCTCATTCTGCAATGGGCGGAGGCGCTGGGCCGCGCGATCATCTCGATCGACGCGACCGGCGCGCCCAATCTGCACGAGAGCGAACCACTTCTTGTCGCCGCCACGCCGTCGGCGGCTTACGCGCTCGCCGCCGACCTCGGCGCCCTCATTGACGAATTGCACATTGAAGATGTTTCAATCGACGCCTTCGAGACGCTTAGCGATGACGCTTACAGCGATTTCTGGGCAATCACGACGCGATTTCTGCAGATCGCTTTGCGCGAATGGCCGCAAATTCTCGCCGAACGCGGACGCATCGACGCCAGCGCCTATCAGAAGCGCTTGATCGAAGCGCAGATTACAGAACTCAACCGATCTCCGCCGGCAGCGCCGGTGATCGCACTCGGCTCCACCGGGACGCAGCCGACGACGACGCGGCTCCTCGCCACGATCGCTTCACTCGACAATGGCGCAGTGGTTCTGCCGGGTCTCGATCAAATTATGAGTGCGGACGCCTGGGCGAGCGTAGGTCACATGGAGAAAGGCAGAGAGTCGGCCTTCACCCATCCGCAGACGATGTTGAAACGCTTGCTCACCGCCATGGGCGCTGCGCGCGACGAGCCCTGCGAACTCGCGCAGCTGACCCCTGCCCTCGCGGCGCGGCGCGCGTTCGTATCGCAAGCGATGGCCCCTGCTGAGGCGACCTCAGCGTGGCGCGATTATCAGGTTGCGCAAGGCGGCGGCTTCGCGGAGGCGCTCGAAGGCGTCATTGCGCTGGAAGCTCCAGACGAGCGACTCGAAGCTTTGGCGCTCGCGCTCTTCATGCGCGAGGCGCTGGAGACGCCCGGCCGCACGGCGGCGCTCGTTACGCCTGATCGGCTCATTGCGCGGCGCGTCGGCGCGGAGTTGCGACGCTTCGACATCGAGATCGACGATTCCGGCGGCATGCCGCTCGCGCGAACGTCCATCGGCGCTTTGGCGCGGCTCGTCGGGACGATCGGATCGGATCGCGCCGGCGCCGTGAATGTCGCGGCGCTGCTTGCGCATCCGCTGACCGCGCTTGGACTTTCTCGCGAGCGAGTCTCAGCGCTCGCGCCGCTCATCGAGGTCGGGGCGCTACGGACGTTCGCGCAGCCTGACGGCGGCTGGGCGCCTCGCATCGTAGCGGCGCGCGAATTGGCGCGCGCGCCGCATGCGCATCCGGCGGCGCGCCGCATCAGCGACGACGATTGGCGCGAGATCGAAGACGCGCTTTTGCGCGTTGACGCCGCCTTCGCGCCTTTTGCGGCCTTGGCGCCGACGGGGTCACTGTCCGCGCGCGCGCGCGCGCATCGCGCCGCGTTTGAAGCCGTAATCTCTGGCGCCGAAGAATTTGATGATGAAGGCGCAACGGCGTTGTTCGAACTCTTCGATCGGCTGGCTCACGCCGAGGCGCCGGAGGGCTTTGACGCGCAAAACTATGCGGCGCTCTTCGATCGCATTCTCTCAGAGACGATGCTGCGTGGCCCAAGACGCGCGCATCCACGGCTGAAGATTCTCGGTCCTTTGGAAGCGCGTCTCATCGACGCCGACCTCATCCTGCTTGCCGGACTTGATGAAGGCGTATGGCCGCCGCAGACCGACACAGGCGCCTTTCTCAATCGCTCGATGCGCGCGCAGCTCGGCCTGATGGCGCCGGAACGTCGTATCGGCCAAAGCGCCCATGATTTCACCATGGCTCTGGGCGCAAAGCGCGTCGTGCTGAGCCGCGCGATCAAACGGGACGGCGCGCCAACCGTTCCTTCGCGCTTCATCGCGCGCCTATCGGCGCTCGCGGGCGACGCCTTCGACGACTGCAAGAAACGTGGCGACGCCATGCTCTCGATCGCCGCCGCGCTCGATCGCCCAAAGGAGACCATGGCGATCGAACGGCCGCAGCCGCGCCCTCCTCTAGCGCTGCGTCCGCAGCGATTGAGCGTCACCCGTATCGAACGGCTGCGGCGCGATCCCTATGCGATTTTCGCTGAATCCATTCTCAAACTCACACCGTTGCCGCCGATCGGAAATGAAGCAGGCGCGCGGGAAATCGGGATGGCGATACATGAAGCGCTTGCTGAATTCGTCATGCGCCATCCACACGGCGCGCTTCCCTCTGGCGCGCGCGCTGCTCTGCTCCATCTCGCGCGCGAGAAACTCAATGGCTTCATGTCTGACCCCGCTTTCGTGAGCTTCCAATGGCCGCGTATCGAAGCCGGGCTCGATCATGCGCTCGGCTTCGAACAGGAGCGACGCGCGCTCAATTGCGAAATCCACGTCGAAACACATGGCGAAATGGCGCTGACGCTCGCCGACGCCAGCACGTTTCGCCTAACTGCAATTGCGGATCGCATAGAGTTAGATCTGCAGGGCCAAGCCTATGTCTTCGACTATAAGACTGGCGCGCCGCCTTCCAACAAGCAGGTGAAAGTCGGCTGGTCGCCGCAGTTGACGCTGGAAGCGGCGATGATCGAGGCTGGCGCTTTCGAAAAGGTCGGCGCACGGGAAGTCGTCGGCGCCGCCTATATCGGGCTGAGGAACGGCGGCAAGACACAGTGGCTCGAATGGACCGACGCGCGCTTTGCAGACATCGTCGCGGCGCATCGTGCGCAACTTGGCGAGCTCTTGTCGCAGTTTCGTGCTGAATCCATGCCTTACGCGTCGCGACCGCATCCAGCTTTCATGAGCGATGTCGGTGACTACGATCATTTAGCGCGCGTGAAGGAATGGACGCGCGGCGGTGGAGAGCCGGCATGAGCGAGCGTCCGGTCGGCAGCCTCACGATCAGGCGTCAGCAAACGGCTTCCGATCCGTTCGCGTCCGCGTGGGTTTCGGCGCATGCCGGGTCCGGCAAAACGCATGTGCTCGCGCAGCGCGTTTTGCGGCTGCTGCTCGCGGGCGCCCGGCCTTCGGAGATTCTCTGCCTCACCTATACGAAGGCTGCCGCCGCCAATATGGGTTCGCGGGTTTTTGAGGCGCTCGCGCGCTGGGCGACGCTCGACGATGCGGCGCTGGCCAAGGAAATTGCCGAGATGGGCGGGACGGTCGAGTCGCGCATCGATCTTGATTTCGCGCGACGGCTTTTTGCGCACGCCGTGGAGACGCCCGGCGGACTCAAGATCCAGACGATCCACGCCTTCTGCGAGAAGCTGCTTCACATCTTTCCCTTAGAAGCTAACGTTCCGGCGTCCTTCCGAGTCGTCGACGATCTTGAACGCGCCGAGCTGATGGAGGCGGCGCGCCGCCGCGCGCTCGACGCCGCCATGCGGGACTGCGGATCGCTGCGAAAGGCGCTGGAGCTTGTCGCGCGCGACACATCCGCCGCCGGGTTCTACGCGCTCTGCGAGGAATTGCTGCATCATCGCCAGAAGATCGCGCGCCTGCGCGAGCATGACGACTATGAAGCGCGCGCTTTCGCCACGCTTGGTTTGACGACAGATGAAACTCTAGCGCAGATCGAAACGGCGATCGTAGAACAAGGCGAACCACCAGCGGCGTGGCCGGCGCTCGCCAGAATGTTGCGCAGCGGTTCTGACAATGATTGCAAGCTCGCCAATTCGCTCGAGTCCGCTTTCGCAATTGCCCCGCATCCGGACTGTATCGAAACCTATCTCTCGGCTTTCTTCAACAAAGACGGCGAACCGCGCGGCGCCGGAAAAACGAAAATCATTACACGTGGTCTCTTCGAGCGCGAACCACAGCTTCTCTCGCGCATGGAGTCCGAGCGCGATAGACTCGTTCCGCTCATCGAAAAGCGCAAGGCGGCCGCCGCCGCCGATCGCGCGCTGGCGATCCATGCGCTCGGCGACGCTATTTTGGAAGAATATGAGCACGCCAAGAGGCGTCGGGGATTGCTGGACTACGATGATCTGATCGAGGGCGCGCGACGCCTGCTCTATCGTTCAAGTCCGTCCTGGGTTCTCTATAAGCTCGACGCGCAGATTGACCATATTCTGCTCGATGAAGCGCAGGATACGAGTTCGGCGCAGTGGGATATATTGGCCGCGATCGCCGACGAATTTTGCGCCGGCGCCGGCGCGCGCGAGGCGAGAGGCCGTCATCTGCCGCGAAGCTTCTTCGCCGTTGGCGACGAAAAGCAGTCGATCTTTTCGTTTCAAGGCGCGGCGCCCGAAAGATTCGACGCCATGCGGCGCCATTTCCGCCGAAGGTTCGAAGTCGTGGAGCGTCGCTTCGAAGAGGTGAGGCTCACCCAATCCTTCCGCTCGGCGCCTGGCGTGCTGCAAGCGGTCGACGCCATTTTCGCGATCGAAGAGAATCGTATCGGCCTGTGTTTCGATCCGCAGGAGCCGGCGCCAAGGCACGAGGCGTGGAAATCCGATGTCGCCGCGCTCATTGAGATTTGGGAGCCGATCGGCGCAGAAAAGGCGCAGGAGCCCAGCGATTGGCGTCTGCCGCTCGATTATGCCGACGCTAACGATCCCAATGAGCTTTTGGCGGAAAAGCTCGCGCGCAAAGTCAGAGCGCTGCTCGCGCCGGAAAACGGCGAATGTGTCGAAGATCGCGGCGAACTGCGTCCGGTCGAGGCCGGCGACATATTAATTCTCGTACGCAAGCGCGGCCCGCTCTTTGAAGCGATCATTCGCGCCTTGAAGAGCGAGCATATCGCCGTGGCCGGCGCCGACCGCCTCAACCTTGCCGAGCACATCGCCGTGCATGATCTCGTGGCGCTCGGACGCGCAGCGCTGCTGACGCAAGACGATCTGACATTAGCGAGCGTCCTGAAGTCGCCGTTCTTCGGCTTCGACGACGACGATCTCATCTCGATAGCGCCGGCGCGTCGCGCTTCACTCTTCGAGGCGCTCGAGCAGTCGGAAAAAGCGCGCGACAAGCACGCGGCCGAGCGGCTGCGGCGATTGCAACGCGACGCCATTGAACTCGCCCCCTTTGATTTCTACAGCCGTGTTCTCGGGCCCGACGGCGGGCGCGCGCAGCTTGTGGCGCGACTTGGCCGCGAAGCGGAGGACGCAATCGATGAATTCCTGAAACTAACGGCGAGTTTCGAACGAGAGCAACCGCCGTCGCTTGTGACGTTTTTGGCGATGGCCGAGTCGCTCGATCTTTCGATCAAGCGCGACATGGAATCGGCCGGCGGCGCCGTACGGGTGATGACTGCTCACGCGGCGAAGGGGCTCGAGGCGAAAATCGTTTTTCTGCCCGACACCTGCGGCGCGCCAGCGGGCAAGCATGATCCAAAGCTCTATGCGCTCGGAGAGGCGGACGATGCGATTCTCCTCTGGTCGCTCGGCAAGGATAGCGATCCTGCCGCGCTCAGACAGGCGCGCGATGCGCATCGTCGCGGCGAGCGCGAGGAAAGCCGGCGCCTGCTCTATGTCGCGATGACGCGCGCTGAGGAGCGGCTTTATGTTTGCGGCGCTCATGGCGTGAATGGGCGCGCCAAGGATTGCTGGTACGACGCCATTCGCAATGCGCTTGAACCGAGCTGCGAGACTGCGCCCGACCCGCTCGATTCCACATTGACCGTTCTGCGGCACGGCGCGGCCCCACGATGCTTTGATCTGCCGAGAACCGAGCCGGCGCCGGCCGCGGCCGAACTTCCCGCTTTCGCCACGACCAAAGCACGGCGCGAAGATGCGCCGGCGCCGCCGTTGCGTCCCTCGAGCGCGCTCGCCGGCGCAGACATTGTTGACATCGGCTTTGACGGCGGCGCAGCGAAGCGAGACGACGCGGAACATTTGCTGCACGGCCGTCTCATCCATGCGCTATTGCAACATCTGCCGGCCTGCGCGCCAGATCATCGTCAAAGCGCCGCGCGACGCTTCGTCAAAGCGCGCGGCGGCTTCCTGAACGAAGACAAGCAGGAGACGCTTGCACAGACGGCGCTCGCCATCGTCGCCGATCAGCGACTCGCGCCGCTCTTTGGACCAGATTCGACTCCGGAGGTCGACGTCGTCGCGACGCTTAAGAATGGGGCCGTGGTCTCAGGCCGCATCGATCGGCTTGCTGAGACGGCGACCGAAACGTTGATCGCCGAATTCAAGACGGGACGGCCGCGCGCCAGGATTGAAGGCGCGCATCTGCGACAGCTCGCTCTCTATCGCGCCGCTATCGCGCCCCTATTTCCGGGCAAGCGGCTGCGCTGTTTTTTGATCTACACGCAGAACGCCAGCGTGCTCGAAGCCGACGAATTGGCGCTCGCCGACACGCTTGAGCGAGAGTTCGCTCAAGTGAGCGCCTTAGCCTAAGCGGGTTGATCGGGTCCGACGCGGCGACGCCAGAATTCGAGCAACAAGGGGCAGAGCGCCATGACGATCGGTCCGATGACAATGCCGGAAGCGCCGAACAATTGCAGGCCGCCCAGCATCGCGATGAACGCCGGCACGGTATGCAGCCGCATGCTGTCGCCGATGAGCAGCGGTCGAACCAAATTGTCGACGGTGGCGATCACAACGCCGCCCCACAGCCCGAGAATGATGGCTGCAACCCAACGGCCCTCGATCAAAAGGTAGACCGTCGCCGGGATCCAGACGACGAAGGAGCCGAGCACCGGCACGATCGACACAAGGCCCATGATCAAGCCCCACAGCACCGGCGAATTCAAGCCGAGCGCCCAGAACATGAAGCCGCCGAGCAGGCCCTGCAGACCTGCGACCGCCAGAGTTCCGAAAATGATCGCGTGAATCGTATCGCGCACGCGCACGATGATCTTGCCGGTTTCGAGATTGGAAAAGGGCGACAATCGCGCGAGCGTCTGAAGCGCCACGGCGCGGTCGCGCAAGAGAAAGAACAGAAGATAAAACGCGAGGAGAGTCGTTATGATTTGCCCCGTCGAGCTGCGCAGAAAGTTCGCGGCGATATTGGTGAGGAAAGCGCCGAGCTGCGAGAACGTCGCTTGCAGATCGAATCTGCGTTCGATCCAGCTTTGAAAACGGCTGAGCCAAGGATGCGCGTCGAGCATCGTTTGCCAATTGCCTTGCTGCACGGCTTTCTGAATATAGTCGACGCCTGCGAGGGCCTCGCTCACGAGCCGTTCGATCACAAGCAGCAGCGGCGCAACGATAACGAGCCCGACGATCAGCATGGAGACGCCGGCCGCGACTGAGGGCGGCAAGAAGCGCTCGAGCATGCGGTGAGGGCCGATGAACAGAACCGCCAGCACCAGCGCCCAGGTGAGCGCAGGCAGAAAAGGCGCGGCGACCATCAGCGTGCCGACGATAAAAGCAAGCGTCACAGCGAGCCGGGCGAGAACAAAAACGTCAATCGAAAGATTGGGCTCTTGTTCAACGAGCGCCGCGGCTTCCAGCTTCTCGTCCATTGTTCGCCCCTGTTGCTACCCGCCTATAGACAGGGCGCGTCGCGGGCTTGGCAAGGCGCGGGAATGGCGAGTTTCTCTGAGGGGCGAATGACGCGCTCGCGACGCCGCGTCGACGAGCTTTGTGAAAAATGACTTGGCTTGATCAAAGAAAAAGGCGGCTTCTGAGAAGCCGCCTTTTGAGGGTTTACCCTTCACTCGCCGCGGCGGCTTCCCGTTCGGCCTTTTCCTTGGCCTCTAGGTCCTCGCCGGTCTCTTGATCGACGGCGCGCATCGAGAGGCGCACCTTGCCGCGATCATCGAAGCCGAGAAGTTTGACCTTCACGCGATCGCCTTCCTTGACGACATCCGTCGTCTTGTTCACGCGCTGCTTCGATAGCTGCGAAATGTGAACGAGACCGTCCTTGGCGCCGAAGAAGTTGACGAAGGCGCCAAAGTCGGCGGTCTTCACCACCGTACCCTCATAGATCATGCCGACCTCGGGATCGGAGGCGATGGACTTGATCCAGTTGATCGCCGCCTTGATCGAATTGCCGTCCGCGGAGGCGACCTTCACGGTGCCGTCGTCCTCGATATTGATCTTGGCGCCGGTCTTCTCGACGATCTCGCGGATGACCTTGCCGCCCGAGCCGATCACGTCGCGGATCTTGTCGGTCGGGATCTTCATCGTCTCGATACGCGGCGCGAATTCGCCGAGTTCGGCGCGCGAGCTTGCGATCGCCTTCGCCATTTCGCCGAGAATATGCAGGCGGCCGTCCTTCGCCTGGGCGAGCGCGACCTTCATGATCTCCTCGGTGATGCCGGCGATCTTGATGTCCATCTGCAGCGAGGTCACGCCATTGCCTGTGCCCGCGACTTTGAAGTCCATGTCGCCGAGATGATCCTCGTCGCCGAGAATATCCGAGAGCACGGCGAAGCGCTCGCCTTCGAGGATGAGGCCCATGGCGATGCCGGCCGTCGGCGCCTTGATCGGCACGCCGGCGTCCATAAGCGCAAGCGAGGTGCCGCAGACCGTCGCCATCGAAGACGAACCATTGGACTCGGTGATCTCGGACACGACGCGCAGCGTATAGGGGAATTCGGCCGCCGCCGGCAGCATCGGACGAATGGCGCGCCAGGCGAGCTTGCCATGGCCGATCTCGCGACGGCCGGGCGAACCCATGCGGCCGGTCTCGCCGACGCTGTAGGGCGGGAAGTTATAGTGGAGCAGGAAGCGCTCCTTATAAGTGCCCTCGAGCGAGTCGACATATTGCTCGTCTTCGCCCGTGCCCAGCGTCGCGACGACAAGCGCCTGAGTCTCGCCGCGCGTAAACAACGCGGAGCCATGCGTGCGCGGCAGAACGCCGACTTCGGCGACGATCGGACGCACAGTCTTGACGTCGCGCCCGTCGATGCGCAGGCCCGTGTCGAGGATGTTGTTGCGCACCACCTTGGCTTGAAGCTCCTTGAAGATCTCCGCGATCTGCTCCTTGGAGAACTTCGACTCGCCACCCTCCGGCGCGAGCGCCGCCATCACCTTCGCTTTCACCGCATCAACCGCGGCATAGCGCTCCTGCTTCACCGTGTTCTTATAGGCTTCGCGCAGATCAGCCTCGGCGATCTCCGCCACAGCCTTCGAAATTTCGCTCGTATCGGACGTAGCGAGTTCACGCGGGTCCTTGGCGGCGCGTTCAGCCAAGCGAATGATCGCGTCGATCACGGGCTGGAAGCCGCGATGGCCGGTCATGACCGCTTCGAGCATCGTCTCTTCGGAAAGCTCCTTGGCTTCCGACTCGACCATCAGCACGGCGTCCTGCGTGCCAGCGACGATGAGATCGAGATCTGAAAGCTTCATCTCCTCGATCGTCGGATTGAGCTTCAACTGGCCATTGATATAGCCGACGCGCGCGCCGCCAACAGGTCCCATGAAAGGGACGCCCGAAAGGGTGAGCGCCGCGGAGACAGCGACCATAGCCAGAATGTCAGGATCGTTTTCGAGATCATGCGACAGAACGGTCACGATGACCTGCGTGTCGCAGCGATAGCCATCCGGAAAGAGCGGACGGATCGGCCGGTCGATCAAGCGCGAAACCAGCGTTTCGCGCTCGGACGGACGGCCCTCGCGTTTAAAATAGCCGCCGGGAATGCGGCCCGCGGCGAAGGCTTTTTCCTGATAGTTGACCGTGAGCGGGAAAAAGTCCTGCCCGGGCTTCGGCGCCTTGGCGGAAACGACGGTCGCGAGGACCGTCGTCTCTCCATAGCTCGCCATGACGGCGCCGTCAGCCTGGCGGGCGACTTTGCCGGTCTCGAGCACGAGCTTGCGCCCTGCCCATTCGAGTTCTTCGCGGTGAATCTGGAACATGCTGGTCTTTCTCTGATGAACCTGCGGTTCGTCATGAGCAAGACGGCGAGAAGCTGCGGCAGCGATGTTTCTTAAAGCGTCGACGCAGCGTCCGGCGATCCTGCCATGACTTTACGCGTTGGTCGTAGCGAGCGCCCTCTCCGGCGCTCCGTAATGGCAAAAGCGGCGTGTTGGCGCGCCGCCTTTGCGAGTTTGCGGTTAGCGGCGGATGCCGAGTCGCTCGATCAGCGTCTTGTAGCGCCCTTCGTCACGTACCTTGACGTAGTCGAGGAGTTGGCGGCGCTGGGAAACGAGCTTTAAGAGCCCGCGACGCGAGTGATTGTCCTTCGCATGGGTCTTGAAGTGTTCGGTCAGGTTAGCGATCCGTTCAGTGAGAATCGCGACCTGCACTTCGGGCGAACCCGTGTCGTTGGCCTTGGTGGAATATTCCTTGATGAGCGCCTGCTTGCGCTCCGCCGTGATCGACATCGGATAGTCCTTGTTTTTTAGGGGTGATCCGCGCTCTGCGGCCAGGGCCGGGATGTCGTCCAGCAGGGTCGCGCGAAAACGGAGCCGCCCCGGCGAGCCGGGGCGTGCGAGGGCCTTATAGCAGGTTTTGAGGCAAACGGTAGGGGTTTGGCAAACTCAAGGGTTCCAACGGAATCAAGCGCCCTTATCGGGCTGGAGCATCTGGGCGTCGCCCCGCAGCATGCGGGTGATGAAGGCGCGCGCCGCCGGCTTGTCGCTTCGCGATGCGAGGCCCGATATCAGGCCGAACGCGCCGCCGATCGTCGCGCCTGCAAGCGCGCAAAGCGCATAAATTTCGAAGCGATCGGGCGTCTCCGCCACGGCGAGCGCGGCGAACAGGCCGACAGCGCCGCCGCACACAGCGATAAGCGCTTCGCGATCGCCGGCGCGCGGCCAAAAGGCAAGGCCAAGAGACGGCGCCAGGCACGCGGCGGATACTGCAAGCGCCGCGGCGACGAGCGCGCCTGGCGTGAAGACGCCGGCCACGGCCGCCACGTAAGCCAGAGTCGAAACTGCGACCAGCGTGATGCGATTGACGGCGAGACGTCGGCTCGTCAGGTCGATCTCGCCGCGCAGCCGGTAGAGCGCGTCATGGCCGAAGGCCGTCGCGCAGGCCTGCAGGCCCGATGCGCCGAGCGCGAGCCCTAGCGCCACAAGCGCCGAGGCGATCAGCCCAGAAGAGGCGGCGCCGAGCTCCGCCGCCTGGGGGAGGAAGCCGAGCAGAAAGTCGCCGTCGATCGGGCGAATGTCCGATGCGGCAAGGGGCGCGCCTGGGGCGTATCCTTTCGCCGCGCAGGCCCGTTGCGCTTCGGAGGGTCCACGCACAGAGTAGCCGCAAACGCTGATCAGACCACGCTCGCTCGCTTGATAGACCGGTTGCGGCAGGCGTTCCGGCGGCTGCCCCACAGTGGCGCGGGCGAGCGACAGCGTCGAGACGGCGATCGCCGCCGCCGCGAGAAGGGCGATGACGATGCTCCAGAAAAGCGCCGCATAGCCGGCCCGGCGCGCGCTTCTCCTGTTGGGCGTCGCCACCGAGGCGGCCAGGACAGGAGCAAGCGAGGCCACGCCAAGCGCGGCCGCCAAGGTCGTGGCAAGTTCAGCGATAAGGCCCATCGGGGCGGGCGCGACGCGCCAGCTTACCAGTAGCTGCGCAGCCTCCGTCGAAGCTGAGCCGCCAAAAATTAGGCCGCTCGGCAGGGCGTCGTGGAGACTGAGGGCGGCGATCGGCCAGCCGAACCCCAAGGTCGCCACGCCGGCGGCGGCCGCCGACGCCCACATGACGCCTGAAAGCCCGCCCGGGCCGGCGATAATAAGGGTCGACGCCGCGACTAGAAACGCCGCGAACGCCCGATTGGCGCCAGTGAGCTCGACGAGCGCGTTGACGGCGATCAACCCGCCGGCGGCGGCGAGAAGCGTCGACGACAACGCCACTGCGCCGATGAAGCCAACCCGCGTCGCGGCGCTTGGAAAGCGCGCGCAAAGAAGCTCCGAAATCGAAAAAACGCCGGTCTTGCGCAGCAGCGGGCCGAAATAAAGCCCCGCCGCGGCGAGGCCGATGAACACGCCGCCGATCGCTCCGATGGCCCAGCTCTGTCCGGCAAGCCGTGCGCCGAAGGGAAGCAGCAGAGCGATCACGATAGCGGCGTTAGCGAAGCCTGCGTAAGCGGCCGGTAACGCCCGGCCGGCGGTGTAATAAACCGACACCCGCATCGAATGCAGAAGGAAGCCGAGCGCGCCGAGGCCAAGAATGGTGAAATAAGGCGGCGCCCCGCCGACAAATCGCTCCGGCGCGCCAACGCGGTCAAGCAGCGCTGCGAAGGCGTATGCCAGGAGAAAGCTCGCGGCCGCGAAGGCGATCCTCGCGTCGAGATTGGCTCTTTCGAGCGCCGCCTGCTCGCTGGACTGATCGCTCATCCTTGGCCTCGCTAAATTTATAAGCGGCGAAACTCTAAATGAGGATGCTTCGCCGGCCAAGATGGCGCCGCTTCGCGGCTAGGCGACCGAACCCGCATAGGATTTGACGTAACGGCTTAATTTTTCTCTAAGATCGCCGAAGGCCATGCCCATACGGTTGTAGCCGATTGCAGCCGGAATGGCGGCGGCCAACCCGTAGGCCGTTGCGGCGAGCGCGTCGGCGATGCCGGGCGCGACCACCGCGAGACTCGTGTCCTGGGTCTGAGCGATTCCAGAGAAACTCGACATGATGCCCCAAACGGTGCCGAAAAGGCCAACGAACGGGCCTGCTGAAGCCACGACTGCGAGAACGGGGAGCCCGCTTTCGGCCTCGAGCATGAACTCGCGCGCCGCCCGGTTCATCTGTTGCAAGACGCGGTCGCGCTTCTGATGAGCGGTCTCGTTGGGCAATTCAGTTTGCGACGCCTCCTTCGCGGCGACCTCGATCGGCCAGAGGACGCCGATATCGCCGCCGGCGCGCACGCGATCGATGGCCCTGGACACCCGCAGCAGAACGAAAACGCCGTCAATAATGAGCACCCAAGTCCAGACCGCCGCAGCGAGAAGCAGCGCCATAACAACTTTGCTGACGGGGGCCGCATAAATAAACATGCCGATCGGTGACATTGGCGCGAGATTCATTGCAATGCTCTCCTGCGGCTTTGAGGCTAAGTCTTATTGAAAGGTAATGCCCTGTCGCGCGTAAACGGGCCCGCAGCTGCTCGGACCGCGCGCAGAGGCGACGATGCGCCGCGCCAACGCCGCATGGGCCGGGCTTCCGCCGGTTACTGAAACGCCTGATATGCCGCCGCCCGCGTTCACATAAAAGGTCACGTAGACCGTTCCCGGTCCAAGACTCGTCGATGCGGGGGTATGCCCGCGGATTGAGGCCGCGATCTGAGCAAGGCACGTCGCTTGACCCGAACCGTCGCCGCCGCCGCCCGGCAGTCCAAAGCGACCAGCGACGCGCGCGGATCCCGATCCTGACGAGGCGCCTCCAGGCAGGCCGTAGCGTCGGCCATTCTCAGCCGCGCGACGGCTGTCATTCTGAGCCTCACGTTTTTCCTGGGCCTTCCGGTCGACCTTCTTGGGTTTCTCGGACTTTTCCTTTTTCTCCGCTTTTTCTTTTTTCGCGGGTATCGGAACCGCGTCGGGCTGCATGATCAGAGGAGGCGGCGGCTCCTCGGAGATCAGCTCCTCCATACCCTCCTCGGTGAGAGACGCCGTTTCGATCGGCAAGGGATCGTCCAGCGAATCCCCCTCAGGCGCCGGATCGCCCGCGTCCAAGGAAACGCCTTCCGGGATGAGCTCCGCGCCAATGCCGCCCAGGTCAATGATTGGCGACTGTGGCCAATAGATTCCTGAAGCAAAGAAGGCGACGAATATCCCGACGACCGAAACGGTCGAGGCGGGATGCAGCCAACGGGGCCTGAGCAGTGGACGCGTTTCTGGAGTCGCACCCGTTTCTAAAGGCGCGCCCGTGTTCGAACTCGTCGTAATCTTGTTCATCTTTGAAGCGCTCCGCCGCCGACGCGCCTTTAATCGGAGACATCATACGCCCGTGAAACTTAGCCGTTCAAGCCGTCGCAAGGCGGATGCGGCTTTGTGTATCATCTACGCGACGGTCGCACTTAAGGGATCCGGCGCGCCCTGGTAGTCCTGTAATGAAGGTCCGGCTCATAAGATGCATCAGCGCTTTCAGGTCCTAATGATTGAGGACGGAGCGATTGAGATGCGCCACGTTGAATAAGAACGCTACATCGCCGGCGCAGCCCAAGACGCCTGCGCCCGCTTCCGTGCGGCGGGAGCATGCGCCGCGGCAATACTTGGCGATCGCGGCGCTGATTATCGCCGGGGAATCGATTTTTTTGCTGCCTTTCGGATTGGCCCGGATATTCAGGCCGACGCTGCTTGACGTGTTTCACGTAACCAATCTCGAGCTCGGCGCCGCCTATTCGGCTTATGGCGTTGTTGCAATAGCTGCGTATCTTTTTGGCGGCCTGCTTGCCGATCGATTTGCGACGCGCACGATGTTGTTCGTTGCGCTAACGTCCACTGCAGCCGGCGGACTCGTGATGATGGCGATTCCCTCTTCGTCGACTCTGGCGATCTTGTACGGGTATTGGGGAATCACCACGATCGCCCTGTTCTGGTCGCCCTTGATCCGCGCCACGCGCGAGTGGGGACTCGACTTTTCCCAAAGTCGCGCGTTTGGCTTGCTTGAGGGCGGCAGAGGCGCGCTCGCCGCCGTGATGGCGTCGATCATGGTGATTCTGTTCGCCGCGCTGCTGCCGGAAGACAGCGCGACCGCCAGTCTCGCGCAGCGAACCGAATCATTACGGCAGGTCATTCTATTGCTGTCCGCGATGACCTGCGGAGCCGCTCTGCTGATCTGGTTCGCCCTGCCGGAACGCAAAGCGCCGCCACGAGGCACCATATCTCTAAGCCGCGACGCCCGCGTGTTCCTCATGCCTTCGGTCTGGTTGCAGGCTGCAATTATTCTTTGCGCCTATGTCGGCTTCAAAGCGATCGACGACTTTTCGCTCTACGCGAACCAAGTCATTGGGCTGAATGAAGTCGACGCAGTACGTATCGGCGCCACATCGCTGTGGATACGACCGGTCGCGGCGACCGGCGCCGGTTATCTGGGTGAACGGATTGGCGCCCCCATTTTGACCGTCATCTGTTTCGTGCTGCTCGCAGTAGGGAGTTCCGTTCTCGCCTTTGGCTTTGTTGGCGCCGGTATGGCGTGGGCGTTCGCGCTGACGATAATCTTCACCTGCGTTGGAATTTTTGGGCTCCGTGGCCTCTATTTCGCGATCATGCAGGATGGCGGAATTCCTCTAGAGCAGACAGGCTTCGCTGTTGGGCTTCTATCGGTCATCGGCTACGCGCCTGATATCTTCATGGGACCGCTCATGGGCTACCTGCTCGACCAGTCGCCCGGAACAGCCGGACACGATCACGTGTTCTTGGTCGTCACCTTGTTCGCGGCGCTGGGACTGATCACAAGCTGCTTCTTCGCGCAGTTCGCCCGACGTCAAGCCAGACCGTGACGCACTCCATTGAGGCGCGGCCGGTTTTATCGGCGGCGCCGGCGCCACGTGACCGGATCGGGAATCGACTGTCGATATTGTCACACCGCCGTCGAAGTTTCGTCCAACGCGGGCATGCCGCCGACCGGCGCCTGCATGACCCGCCATTTGCAGATCTGGACGAACGCCGCCTTGCTTGGCCCGATGCGTAACAGTCTGAAGAACGATCAGCCCCTTGTCTGGCGGCGCGTCACCGACGTTCCCGATTTCGTCTACTAATTCCCGGCTGGAACGAGCCAGTCTTCGGCTGGCGCATAGCCTTCGCCGACGGCCTTGCGATAATGCATGGTGAAACCGCTGATCGCCTTGCGCAATGCGTCGCCCGGCGTTTCTGCTTCTGGCGCGCAGCTCCAATAGGGGCTCGGTTGGCGCGGCGTTTTTATCGCGTGGCTCAGGCGATAGGCCGTGCGCGATCCCCAGGTCCGACGCAGTCGAATGGTGACGACGGTCTCGAGCGTCCCGATCCGAATCATATAGGCGCCTTCATCATCGCGCCTTTGAACGACTCTCACGCAATCGTCTTGCAGCGCGTTGTCCACCGTGCACACGGCATCATCCTCCCTGCTTGCGTCCAGCGAAACGAAAGCAAAGCTCGAACCTGCCGAAATTAAGACATTCGCGACCCATTCTCTTCGAAAGGCTAAAAAAAAGCGCCCGCTGATGTGGCCGTCAATTGAACGAAAAGCCGACGGTCAGGGCGCGGTCTTCCCGCCGCGCTCGGGGAAGTCCTTCA
>VGDT01000014.1 GCA_016869595.1 Alphaproteobacteria bacterium | reverse complement strand
TGCACAAGCAAGACCATTTCCTAGACATCCACCAAAGCTCGCTGCGCCATTCACGATCAATCTGACCCTCCCGTCGGGCCTAACGGCGCCGCCGTTTTCCCGCGTGCGCCGCCGCACGGAATAGGGGCCGGCCGTTTTCTACAACGCGCTCATCGAGACACCGAACATCGAGCGCAAGAAAATGAAACGCCAAACTTCCAAGATCGCCCAGATCGCTTTCGCCGCCGCCCTCATCGGCGCCGCCTCTGCGCCGCAGGCCGCAGCCGCGCGCGAATTCGTTCACTATCATTCCGAGCTCGATCCCGGCTCGATTGTCGTCAGCGAGCACGAGCGCAGGCTCTATCTCATCGTCGATCAGGACGACGCCATCGCTTACAAGGTCGCGGTGCCGAAAGCCGGCAAGGAATGGACCGGCGTCGTGCAGGTCAACGCCAAATATGTCGCGCCCGACTGGACGCCCCCGGAAGACGTGAAGCATGACCATCCGGAATTGCCCGAGGTGATCCCCGGCGGCGCGCCGAACAATCCGATGGGCGCCCGCGCCATGACGCTGAGCGAGGGTCAGGTCGCGATCCACGGCACGACCGACAAGATGCGCAAGTCGATCGGCTCAGCCGCCTCCTATGGCTGCATCCGCATGCTCAATGAGGATATCGTCGATCTCTACGACCGCGTCGCCGTCGGCGCCACGGTGGTGATGACTCCATAAGCAGTCTCACGCGGGACGGTGGGCGCGCGGAAAGCGCCCCTACTCTTCCGGCAGCGGAATGAACTCCGTGTCGCCCGGCACGGATGGAAACCGCCCTTCCCGCCAGTCGCGCTTCGCCTCTTCGATCCGATCCTTTTGCGAAGCGACGAGATTCCACCAGAGATAGCGCCGCCCCTCGAGCGGCGCGCCGCCGAGCAGCATCATCCGCGCATCGGAAAGCGCGCGGATTGTTATCGCGGCGCCGGGGTTGAAGATCAGCAATTGCGGCTCCTCGAAGCGCTCATCGGCGATTTCGACGCTGCCGTCGATGAGATAGAGCGCCCGCTGCTCGTAGTCGGCGTCGAGCGGCGCCGCGGCGCCGGCCGCAAGACGCAGCTCGACATAGAACCACTCCGACAAGGTCTCTACCGGCGACCTTGCGCCGAACGCCGCGCCGGCGATCACCCGCGCAAACACGCCTCGATCCTCAACGACAGGAAGAACCTCGGCGCCAAAATGCTGGAAGCTCGGCTCTGTTTCTTCATGCGCGAGCGGCAGCGCCAGCCAGCTTTGCACCCCGAGCATCTTTTGGCCGGCAGCGCGCGGCCCCGGCGGCGTGCGCTCGGAATGAACGATGCCGCGCCCGGCGGTCATCAAATTCATGGCGCTAGGCGCGATCTCCTGCACATTCGCCAGACTGTCGCGATGCAAGATGCGTCCGTCGAGAAGATAGGTGACGGTCGCAAGACCGATATGGGGATGCGGACGCACGTCCATCCCCTGCCCCGGCGCAAATTGAACCGGGCCGAAATGATCGTAAAAGATGAACGGCCCGACCATCTGCCGCCTGTCGTCAGGCAGCGCACGCCTGACGCTGAAGCCGCCGAGATCGCGCGCACGCGGCGCAATCCGCAATTCAATGGTTTTCGCCGACGTGTCGGCGCCGCCAAGTATAGACATGCTGGAGCCTCTTCTCGCGCAGAGCTGCGCAATAGCTAAGACCTCCAGCCAGTGGATCAAGCGCCGCAAATCACGCGCCGCGGCGCTTGCCCTTCATGACGCATCCGCCGTTCGCCGCTTGGCGCGTTTTCTTGCTCTTGACGCAGCGCGGCGTCGGATTGACGTCGACGCTCATCGCCTGCGGCGCCGAGGTCGATGCGCGCGTCAAACCGCTCGCGCTTGAATAGAGGCTGAACGACACGGCGAGAGCCGCGGCGACCAGGAATATGAACATCCGCATGTCATCGTCCCCCTGCGAAGAAGGCCACGATGATCATGCGATGCGACTTGAGGCGCTGTGCTCCCGCGCACAACAGCGCGCCGCTATCCCCCGTTCGCCTTCGCCATATGAGCGGAGACGATGTCGCGCGCCTGCTTGCCGACGACTTCCGCGAGATGGTCGAAACGAGCCTGATAAAAGCCGGCGCCGGCCGTCGCCGAGCGCAGCTCGACAATGAGGTTGTCCATCTCCGCTTCGGGAATCAGAGTTTCGAGCCTGTCCCAGCCTTCCCATCCTTCGCGCGGGCCGAAGCCCATGATCTGGCCACGGCGCGCCGAGACGATGCCGGTTGCGCGCGACATGGCGTCGCTCGGCACGAAGATGTCGACCGCGAGCACCGGCTCGAGCAGGATCGGCTCGGCCTTCTCCAAAGCTTCGCTCATGCCGATGCGCGCCGCGGTGCGGAACGCCATATCGGAAGAATCGACCGAATGATAAGAGCCGTCGGTCAGAACCGCCTCGACGTCGACGACGGGAAAGCCCAACGGACCATGCAGAAGAGCGTCCTGACAGCCGGCCTCGACGGAAGAGAAATATTGCTTGGGCACCGAGCCGCCATGCACCCGTTCGCTGAAGGCGAATCCCTCGCCGCGGCTACGCGGCGCGATCTCCATCACCACGTCGCCGAACTGGCCATGTCCGCCGGACTGCTTCTTGTGGCGGCCGCGAATGGTGACCTTATGGCGGATCGTTTCGCGATAAGCGACCGTCGGCTTTGAGCGTTCGACCGCGACGTTGAAGCGCGAGGCGAGGCGTTCAAGGGCGACGCGCAGATGCATCTCGCCCTGACCGAAGAGTTTGATCTGCGAAAGCTCCTGGTCGTGGACGAAGACGAGCGAAGGATCCTCTTCGATGAGCTTCGACACCGCCGCGGCGAGCCGCATCTCATCCTTGCGGTCCTTCACATTGAGCGCGAGCGCATGCACAGGATCTGGAGTATCGGCGCGCGTCTTCTTCAAATCCGCCGCGCCGGCGCGGGCGTCTGTGACGATATTGTCGCCCGTCTGCGCATGATCGAGGCGCCCGAGAGCGACGACGTCCCCGGTCTTCGCCTCCGTCATTTTGCTGCTCGCGGCGCCCGTCAAACATGACATGCCAGAGATGCGATCCTCTCCCTGCAGGGACGCGACGGTCTGCCCATCAGCAAAGGAGCCACGCAGAACCCGGGCGACCGAAATTTTCCCGCCATGCGGCGTATGAATCGTGCGGATGACGCGAGCGAGCGCGACTCCGTTTTCGCCGACGCCGAGCCGCACGCGGGTGGCGTCGATTCCCGGCGCTTCATGGCGCAGCGCTTTCAACAGCCGGGTCACGCCGGCGCCCCGCTCAGCCGAGCCGATGAACAGAGGGACGACGAGCCTTGCGCGCAATTCCTTGGTGAGATCGTCGAAGACCTGGTCGCGCGGCGGCTCGATGTCGGAAATCAGCTCCTCCATCAGCTCATCGTCATAATCGGCGAGCCGCTCCAGCATCGAATAGCGCGCTTCCTTCTCGGTCGCGGCGTCGCCCTTAGGGATATCGACGACCTCGGAGGGCGCATGTTCGCGGTAGACGTAGGCGCGTTCGAGCGCGAGATCGATGAATCCGACGGCGACGCCATTGTTCCAGATCGGCATCTGGCGCAGCAGCAGCGGCGTGCGCGAAGCAGGCTGTAGAATGGCGAGCGCATCACGCACGTCGATCGTCGCCGCGTCGATCTTGTTGAGGAAGATGAAATGCGGCACGCCGAGCTCTTCGAGCTGGCGCAAAATAAGCTGCAGCGCCGGAACCTTGCGAGGTTCGGCCTCGCAGACGACGATCGCCGCGTCGACCGCGGGCAGGATATTGCGCGATTCATGGGCGAATTCGACGGAGCCCGGAAGATCGACGAAAGTGTAGCGGTCGCCCATATAGTCGACGGTCGCGATATTGGACTCGACGCTCATTTGATGGGCGCGGGCTTCAGGACTTGAGTCGCCGACGCTCGCGCCCGCGGCGACGCCGCCCTGCCGCGGAATCGCGCCCGCATGGGCGAGAATAGCCTCCAAAAGAGTGGTCTTGCCGCATTGAAAAGGGCCCACCAGCGCAATCAGCCGGGGACCCTGTGCTCTCGCCTCGTGAGAATGCGCTCCTTGGGACGACGCCATCACTCCCTCCTTATCTGTCGGAGCCTGGTTTGACCGGCCCCGTTAGCTCATGGTTCCACCATGCGGCCGCGAGCGCAAGACGCTGTTCTCCCGCGGCGCTTCCAAGGGCGTCGAAAGCGCGTTAGAAGGCGCGACCGATCCGATAACGGAGCTGTTATGCGCCCCAGCAAACGCGCGCCCGATGAGATGCGCCAGGTGAGTTTCGAGCGAGGCGTCGCCCGCTACGCCGAGGGCTCCTGCCTTGTGAAATTCGGCAACACCCAGGTGCTCTGCGCCGCGTCGCTCGAGGACAAGCCGCCGCCGTGGCTACGCGGTCAGGGCCGAGGCTGGGTGACGGCGGAATATTCCATGCTGCCGCGCGCCACCCATACGCGCACGCGGCGCGAGGCCGCAACCGGCAGGCTTTCGGGACGCACGCAGGAGATTCAGCGTCTCATCGGCCGCTCGCTGCGCGCCGTCACGAATCTGTCGGCGCTTGGCGAGCGACAAATCGTCGTCGACTGCGACGTGATCCAGGCCGATGGCGGCACGCGCACGGCGTCGATCACCGGCGCTTGGCTAGCGCTGCATGATTGCCTGGATTGGATGCGTTCGCGCTCAATCGTCAAAGAGAGTCCGCTACGCGATCATGTCGCCGCCGTGTCCTGCGGCATCTTCAACGCGACGCCGGTCATCGATCTCGACTACGCCGAGGACTCCACGGCGGAGACCGACGCCAATTTCGTCATCACTGGTTCGGGCGGTCTCGTCGAAATTCAGGCGACGGCGGAAGTCGCGGTTTTCTCGCAAGATGAGCTGTCGGCGATGCTGACGCTCGCTCAACAAGGCGTCGCGGAGCTCGTCAATCTTCAGAAGGCGGCGCTGGCGCCCTAGCGATATCGCGCATCCGCTCAAGGCGCATAGAGTGTCATTCCCGACGCGCGCTTCGCGCGCGATCGGGAATCCAGAATCGTTACAAAAATCTCGAACATTGCTCTGGATTCCCGATCAGGCCTTCGGCCTGTCGGGAATGACAACCAAAGCGAGCTGACCAGCTAAATATATCAAGCCGCTGCTGGCGGATTGAGGGGCTGGGGATCAGTCTCCAGCAGCGCATAAAGCAAATGGTCGCGCCACTGGCCGTTGATATTCAGGTAGGAGCGCGCATAGCCCTCCTGCTTGAAACCGACGCGCTCCAGCAATCGCTTCGAAGGCTCATTTGTCGGCAGACACGCCGCCTCGATGCGATGGAAACCACGCTTTTCAAAAGCATAGGCGCAAGCGGCGCGAACGGCGCGGGTCATGTAACCTTTGCCGGCATAGGCCTCGCCCATCCAATAGCCGAGCGTCGCCGCCTGTGACACGCCGCGCCGCACATGGCCGAAGGACAGGCCGCCCATCAGCGCATCGTCTTCTTCGCGAAAGATAAAGAAGGAATAGGCCTCGTCTCGCGCCATTTCCTCGGCGTGACGGCGTACGCGATAGCGAAAGCTCGCCCGCGTAAGATCGTCGATCGGCCAGAGCGGCTCCCAGGGCGTCAGGAAGGAGCGGCTCTTCTCGCGTAGCTCGGCCCATTCGACGTAATCGCGCATTTCGGACGGCCGCAGATAGAGGCCGTCGCCTCTGATCGGCAGGTCGCGGCGTCCGATTACGCTGAAGATCGCCATCGTGCTCCTTGCCAGAACTTGTCAGTTCTTCGCCGCGCGCGCGCGCTGCAAAATGAATTCGGCGATTCGCGCGCCATCATTTTCAAGAATCGTGAATCGTTCCGGCGCGTCAAGTCGCGCCGCAATATTTTCAGGCGGCTGTGGACGCAGTCCAATGGCGCGCTCAATGGCGTCTGGAAACTTTGCCGGATGCGCGGTCGACAGCGCGATGACGGGCGTCGCCGGATCTTTCGCAAGCTTTGCGCGCGCCGCGCTGACGCCGGTCGCCGTGTGCGGATCGAGCATATAGCCGGTCTCGCGCCAGGTGCGACGAATCTCTTCCGTCGTTTCGGTCTCGCCGACGGATTGCGCGTCGAATTCGGCGCGGATGGCGTCAAGCGCAGCAGCCGGAATGTCAAAACCGCCGGATTGATCGAGTGAGTCGAAAGCGGCGCGGACCGCGGCGGGATCGCGTCCCGTCGCGTCGAACAGCAGGCGTTCGAAATTGGATGAAACCTGAATGTCCATTGACGGCGACTGAGTCGGCGTCACGCCTCGCGGCTCGTAACGCCCACTCGCGAGCGCGCGCGCAAGAATGTCATTGGCGTTGGTGGCGACGACAAGTCTTTCGACCGGCAGACCCATTCGCTTAGCGACATAGCCGGCGAGCACGTCGCCGAAATTGCCTGTCGGCACCGCGAAGGAAATATGCCGATGCGGCGCGCCAAGCGCGACGGCGCTTGTGAAGTAGTAGACGGTTTGCGCGACGACGCGCGCCCAGTTGATCGAATTGACGCCGGCCAATCCGACGCGCGTGCGAAACGCCGCGTCGCGAAACATGCGCTTCAGTATCGCCTGAGCGTCGTCGAACGATCCCTGCAGCGCAATCGTATGAACATTGTCGTCGGCGACCGTCGTCATTTGCTTGCGCTGCACGTCCGACACTCGGCCGTGTGGAAAAAGAATGAAGACGTCGACGCGATCGAGTCCCTTGAACGCCTCGATCGCCGCGGCGCCCGTATCGCCGGACGTCGCGCCGACAATGGTCGCGCGAAGATTTCGCTTTTCGAGCACATGATTCATCATGCGCCCGAGGAGCTGCATCGCCAGATCCTTGAAGGCGAGCGTCGGCCCATGAAAAAGTTCGAGAACGAAGAGATTGTCATCGATCTGCGTCAGCGGCGCGATGGCGCGGTGACGGAAACCGGCATATGCGCTTTCCGTCTGCGTGCGCAGAACCTCCGGCGAAAAAGTCTCGCTGAGATAAGGCGCGATCAATTGCGCCGTCGCTTGCGAATATGGCCGGCCGGCGAGCGCGGCGATGTCGGAAGGCGCCACATGCGGATAGGCAAGCGGCGTGTAAAGTCCGCCGTCGGTCGCAAGACCGGCGAGGAGAACGTCGTCAAAGCCAAGCTGCGCGGCCTCGCCGCGTGTTGAGAGATAGCGCAACCGTCAGTCCATTGATGCGGAGCGTGCGTCGTTTGCGACGCGCATGTCAGTGCGTCTTCTCATAGCATATTCGCGTCAGCTGCAAGGCCGAGGTCAGGGCGTGCGGCCATCGCCCCCGTGCGCAAGGACGCCGCGCGCGTAGAGCCCGAAAATGACGAGAAGCGCCAGCGACAGGCCGAACCAGGTCACGGCGTAGGAGAAATGATTATTGACGATTGTTGGAACGCCGCCCACGGGCCGCGGCCAATCGGACGCGGTTGCAGGAGCGGCGTCAACGACGAGCGCGAAAGGCGCGGCGTCTGACAGTCCAAGAGCGGCAGAAATCGTCGCTGGATCGCGCGCGTAGAAGACGCCCTTTTCTGGCTCGTCGGCGGGCGTGAAAGGATTGCGCCGCTCGGGGGCGCGTAGCAGTCCGACAAGGGTCACATCGCCTGGCGACGCCGCGCGCAGAGCGGCGTCGTTCACTTTCGAACCCGGAAGAAAACCGCGATCCACGAGCACAACGCCGCCGCTTATCAACGCGAAAGGCGTCACCAGCGAATAGCCTGGCTCGCGGCTTGCGCCCTCCGGCGGCGGCGCGAAGACGAGCGCGTCGCGGCCGCCGATATAGTGGCCGGTCGTGCGCACATGCGTGAAGTCATAATCTTCCGCGCGAAGCGTCGACCATCGCTCGGGCGGCGGGATGGGCTGCGGCGCTTGCGTCGAGCGCTGCTCGATGCGCGCGATGAGCGCCTCTTTCTCGCTAAGCCGCCGCACCTGCCAAAATCCGAGACTGACCAGCAGCGCAAAGAGGAGCGTCGTCGCAATCGCTGGCCACAGAAGCGCGCGAAGGGCAGATGTCACGATTGATGGCGGCTTTCTTCAGCCTTGTTGAAATATTGCAGGGCGATCAGCAGGCCTTTTGTCGGCCGCAGCAGCGCCACGCAGAGAATAGCCGACAGAGGCACGAGGATCGCTGCGTGCACCCAATAAGCCGGCTGATAGGTCACCTCGACATACCACAACACCGCGATCGCAACGAAGCCGACGACAGTCATGACGGCGATTGCGGGAGCGTCGCCTGCGTCGGCGAAGGAGAAATCGAGTCCGCAAACCTCGCATTTGGGCGCGACCGTGAGCAACCCTTTGATCATGTGTCCCTTGCCGCAGCGCGGACATCTGCCGAGGGCTCCGTCGACATAGAGCGACAGTGGCGGATAAATATGCTCTTCCGACATCTTGGGCCTCCAACGAAAACGGTCACGGGCGCGCCCGTGACCGTCCAATGTTCAGATTGGGCGGCGGCGCGCCTATTCCATGACCCCGCCCCAGTTCCCCCACACATAGATGCAGGCGAAAAGAAACAGCCAGACGACGTCGACGAAGTGCCAGTACCAAGCGGCGAATTCAAAGCCTAGGTGCTGATCCGGCGTAAAAGCTCCCCTGAAGACGCGAAGCAGGCACACGATGAGGAAAATCGTGCCGACGATCACGTGGAAGCCATGGAAGCCCGTCGCCATGAAGAAGGTCGAGCCGTAATTCGTCGCTGCTGGCTTCGCCGGATCGAAGGCGAAGGCAAAGGGCGCGTGGATATATTCATAGCCCTGGATCGTCGTGAACAGCAGGCCAAGGGCGATCGTCGCGATCAGACCCTTCTTCAAGATGTCGCGGTTATTTTCCAGGAGGCCGTGATGGGCCCAGGTCAAAGTCGCGCCGGAGCTCAGCAGGATGATCGTATTGAGGAGCGGCAGCTTCCAAGGGCTCAAGACCTCGATGCCCTTCGGCGGCCAGACGCCCTGGAACAGTTCAGTGCGCATGACCTGCGCCGCGTCAGCCGGGAAAAGCGACGAATTGAAGAACGCCCAGAACCAGGCGACGAAGAACATTACTTCCGAGAAGATAAAGAGAATCATCCCGTAGCGGTGATGCAGCCGCACGACCGGCGAGTGGAATCCGCCGACGGTCGCTTCGTGAATGATGTCGCTCCACCAGGCGTACATCACCAGAAGAATGCCGGCGAAGCCGACGAAAAACATGATGCCGCCGAAGGTCATGCCCCCGATCGGCGCGCCCTTGTGCTGCGCCATCCACATGACCGCGCCGATCGCCGTGATGAGCGCCGCGACGGCGCCCACAATCGGCCACGGACTCGGATCGACCAGATGATAGTCGTGTTCGGGTTTCGCGTGTCCGTCCGCCATCTTGCTCTTCCTCGTCCATCGGCCGGCGGTTCCGGCCAGTCCCCTTAGTTTGCCGCGCGCCAAACCGCGCGGCGCGTCAACCCTTCGGCCTTGCGACCGCCGTCTCGCTCGTCTTCGAAGGAGCGGAGTCCTTCGTGGCGAAGAACGAATAGGAAAGCGTGATCTCGCGAACGCCGCGCATGCCTTCCTCGCGCTCGAGCGCCGGATCGAGATAGAACACGACCGGCCATTCCTCGGCCTCATGCGGACCGAGCCGCTTCTCCTCGAAGCAGAAGCAGGCGACTTTCACGAAGAAGGCGCCGGCCTGGCCAGGCGTGACATTGTATGCGGCCTGCCCGCTCGTCTCACGATCGGAGAGATTGGCGACCTTGTAATAGATTGTTTTCGTTTCGCCAGTGCGCAGCGAAATCTTCGCGACCTCCGGCTCGAAGCGCCAGGGCAGATCGCGCGCGACATTGGCGTCGAAGCGCACGGTGAGCACGCGCTCTCCGGGCGCTGTCGGCCCGGCGGCATCTGTCTTCGGCGTGCCGCCGAAGCCCGTCGCCGCGCAAAAGGCCCGGTAGAGCGGAACAGAAGCGAAAGACAGGGCGAGCATCGCCGTCGCGCCAACGATCAGCGCCGCCGCGATCAGTCGCGGGCGGTTGCGTGAACGAGGCGCCGTCGCGTTCATGGCCTTAAAGCGTCCGGTTGATGATGGCGGCGCCGAACTTCACCAGCGTGACGGCGTAGAACAGCACGGCAAGTAAGGCGATCGTGGCGCCGATTGCGATATTGCGGGCGCGACGGCTGCGCGCCTGCTCCTCGGTCAGGACAACGCCCGGTCCGCCGAAGCCGTTTGCGCGCTCCTTCATCTTGTCGCCTGCGTCGGTCATTTCGTTCACCATTCGCTTGGCCGCCTAGATCAACGCGAAAATATGCGCCGTCTGTTCGACGACGAGGACGAGGAACAGCAGGAAAAGATAGAGGAGTGAGAACAGAAACATTCGGCGCGCCGCCGCTCGGGCCGCTTCGCCTTCGCGCTGCTTGAAGACCGCTGCAGCCATCGCGACGAGCGCAATGCCGCAGCCGATCGAGACGAGCCCATAGGCGAGCGAGGCGAAGCCCAACAACCATGGCGCGACGCCAAGCGGCGCAAGCGCCAGCGCATAGATCAGGATTTCGAGTCGGGTCCGGTCTTCGCCGGCGACATTGGGCAGCATCGGCACGCCGGCGCGGCCATAGTCCTCGCTCTTTAGGAGCGCGAGCGACCAGAAGTGCGGCGGCGTCCACATGAAGATGATCGCAAACAATACGACGCTCGCGAGATTGATCTCGCCCGTCGCGGCGGCAAAGCCGACCATTGGCGGCAACGCGCCGGCGGCGCCGCCGATGACGATATTCATCGGCGTCCAGCGCTTCAGCCACATCGTGTAGATCACGACGTAAAAGAAGATGGTGAAGGCGAGCAGCGCCGCCGCGAACCAGTTCGCGACATAGCCGAGCGTGAAGACCGACAACGTCGCAAGCACGAGACCAAAGCCAAGCGCCGCCTCGGGATCGAGCCGTCCCGCCGGAATCGGGCGCTTACGCGTGCGCGTCATCAGCGCGTCGACGTCGGCGTCGTACCACATGTTGAGCGCGCCGGAAGCGCCAGCGCCAACGGCGATCGCCAGCAGCGAAGCAAAGCCGATGAGCGGATGCGGCGGCGTCGGCGCGAGCAACAGGCCGGCGAGCGCAGTAAACACGACAAGCGACATCACGCGCGGCTTGAGAAGCGCGAAATAGTCCGAAGGCGACGCGACAGAGATGCGCGGAGCCTGTTCGTCGTGGAGATAGGATGCGTCGCTCATGCCGTTCACTCAGACCTGCCGGCGCGAGTTCCCCCGCGCCGGCGCTTCGTTTCGTTACCGGCCCGCGCCGGTGATGCGCGGCAGCACCTCAAATTGATGGAACGGCGGCGGGGAGGACAGAGTCCATTCCAGCGTCGTCGCGCCAGCGCCCCAAGGATTGGCGCCAGCCAGCCGCTTCTTCATGAAGGCTTCGATGATCGCGTAGAACCAGACGACCAGCGAGAGCGTGACGAAGATCATGCCCAACGACGACACCATGTTCCACAGCGCGTAAGCGTCTGGATAGTCGATATAGCGGCGCGGCATCCCGCCCAGTCCGAGGAAGTGCTGCGGAAAGAAGACGACGTTGACGCCGATGAAGAGCAGCCAGAAGTTCGCCTTCGCCAAGGTCTCCGAATACATGTAGCCGCACATCTTGGGGAACCAGTAATAGAACCCCGCATAGAGCGCGAAGACCGCGCCGAGCGACAGCGTGTAGTGGAAGTGCGCGACGACATAGTAGCCCTCGTGGAACTGCTTGTCGGCGCTGGCGTTGGCGAGCACGACGCCGGTGATGCCGCCCATCGTGAACACGAAGATGAAGCCGATCGCCCAGACCATCGGCGCGCGGAACGAGAGCGATCCGCCCCACATCGTCGCGATCCAGGAGAAGATCTTGATGCCGGTCGGCACCGCGATCACCATCGTCGCCAGGGTGAAGTAGCGCTGCGCGTTGAGCGACATGCCGACCGTATACATGTGGTGCGCCCACACGATGCTGCCGAGCACGCCGATGCAGACCATGGCATAGGCCATGCCGAGATAGCCGAACACCGGCTTCTTCGAGAAGGTCGACACGATCTGGCTGATGATGCCGAAGCCCGGAAGAATGACGATATAGACTTCCGGATGGCCGAAGAACCACAGCAGATGCTGGAACAGCAGCGGATCGCCGCCGCCCGCCGGGTCATAGAACATCGTGCCGAAATTGCGGTCGGTGAGCAACATGGTCACGCAACCCGCGAGCACCGGCAGCACGAGCAGCAGAAGGAAGGCGGTCACGAGGATCGACCATACGAACAGCGGCATCTTGTGCAACGTCATGCCGGGCGCGCGCATATTGAAGATCGTGGTGATGAAGTTGATCGCGCCAAGGATCGACGATGCGCCGGCGAGATGCAGCGCCAGGATCACGAAATCCATCGCCGGGCCTGGCGTGCCCGTGTTCGACGAAAGCGGCGGATAGAACGTCCAGCCGCCGCCAAAGCCCTTCATGCCCGGCGCCCCGTCGACGAACATCGAAATGACGGCGAGCACGAGCGAGGCGACCAGTAGCCAGAACGAGATGTTGTTGAGGCGCGGGAACGCCATGTCCGGCGCGCCGATCATAATCGGCACGAACCAATTGCCGAAGCCGCCGATTAGAATGGGCATAGCCATGAAGAAGATCATGAGCACGCCATGCACCGTGATGAACACATTGTAGAGATTCTTGCCCGCGTCCAACGCCATCGCCGGATCGGCGCCATTCAGGAATTCCGCAAGCCCCGGGAAGATCTGCACGCCCGGATACGCCAACTCGAGCCGCATGGCGAGCGAGAGCAGGAAGCCGATGACGCCGCCAATCGAGCCGAGAATGATGTAGAGCGTGCCGATGTCCTTATGATTGGTTGAGAAGAGGAAGCGGCGCAAACCCCTCGGATGATCATGCGCCCCGGCCATCGTCGAACTCGCCATCGTCATGTTCCTTAGAAAGACTAGTGTGTTCCGTTGCGTCTCGTTTCAGCGGCTTTTCAGTGGCTTTCTGAAGCGACCCGCACGCGCTGGTCGGCGCCGGCGAACTTCTGCTTCGCCTGCGCAAGCCACTCATTGTATTTTTCGCGAGTCACCGCGCGGATCACGATCGGCATATAGGCGTGGTCCTTGCCGCAGATGAAATAGCACTGGCCGTAGTAGACGCCTTCCCTGTCGATCTTGAACCAAGTCTGATTCAAACGGCCCGGGATCGCGTCCATGCGAACGCCGAATGAGGGGACGCCGAAGGCGTGAATGACGTCGTTTGACGTGATGTGAACGGCGATGACCTCATTGATCGGCACCACGGCCTCATTGTCGACCGTCAGCAGGCGAAGCTCGCCGGGCTGGAGTTCCGATTCCGGCTTCAGCATCTGATCGAAGCCAAAGCCGCCGCCCTGATCCTCGGGATATTTATACGACCAATACCACTGGTTGCCCGTCACTTTGATGGTGACCGACGCCTCCGGCACCTCGACCTGCTCCGCCAGCAGCCGTAGCGAGGGGACCGAAATGAAAAGAAGGATCAGGACCGGAATGAGCGTCCAGATGATTTCGAGCGGCGTATTGTGCGTCAGCTTCGACGGAATGGGATTCGCGTGCTCGTTGAAGCGATAGGCGACATAGATCAGTAAGCCCAGAACGAAGAGCGCGATGAACGAAATGATCGGCATCAGCACCATGTTGTAGAGCTGCTGCGTCCCCAGGCCGACCGGCGTCACCATATTCGGAAGGCCGAGGCCGCCAGGGACCGGCTGCCCATTTTCTTGCGCAAGGGCGAAGCCGGCGCACAAGGTTACAGGGACCGCCACAGCGGCCGCCAATGCGCCGCGCGTCATCAGTCGATTGACGTTAAACATCAAAGCCGCCTTTCGAACCCTCGCCAGCCAGCGTTGTTCTTTTTGTGATTTCCGCGCGCAGCCCGCCCAAAGCCCGCCCCGCTCGGTAGTCGGCAGGTTCAACCACAAACCGTCGATCCGCGCAATTGTTGCAACGCCAAATTCTACAGACAAATCGTCGCGTCGAAGCCCTTGCCAAACAATGCGGCGCGCGCGTCAGCGATCTTGACAGCTAAAGTTCATTTGATAGGCAAACGCCTGTCGCGCCTGACAGCGCGGCGTGACTGCGACTTTCTTCGCGCAGCCTGATCGAAACGGGGCGGCGGCGCCTCCAGGAGACCCAATGAATCGACTACGCGTCGCAAAATTTAGGCGCCTGTTGCGACATCACGTCGCGGCGTCGGGATCGGCGATTTTCCTCGCGCTCAGCGCGGGCTCGGGTCATGCGCAAGCCGCTGCCGCCAAAGCCAAATTCGGCGATTGGGAACTGCGTTGCGAAACGCCCGCGGGAGCCGCGACGGAACAATGCGCGCTGATCCAAAGCGTCGTCGCCGAGGATAAGAGCAACGTCAGCCTCGTCGTCGTCGTCTTAAAGACGAGCGACGGCAAGAGCCGGCTGCTGCGCGTGATCGCGCCGCTCGGCGTGCTGTTGCCTAACGGGCTTGGCTTGAAGATTGATCAAACCGACATCGGACGCGCCGGCTTCGTCAAATGCCTGCCGACGGGCTGCGTCGCAGAAGTGACGATGGATGACAAGCTCATCGATCAATTGAAGAACGGCAAAATCGCCACCTTCATCATTCATCAGGTTCCGGACGAAGGCATCGGCCTGCCGCTGACTCTGCAGGGATTCAAGGATGGATACGCGAAACTGCCGTAAAATTTGCGCCGAAGGCTCGACGAGCCGTCTTATGAAGACCGCGCGGCGTGGCCTGGCGATTGCGCTTTCGACGTCAATTGCGCTGACGCCTGTCGCCCTCGCCGCTTTCGAATTGCCGAAGCTTCATGTGCCCGGCATTTTGGGCGGCGGCGAGCAGAAGGAAGGCCAACCGACGCCGGGCGCGACTCCGGACTGTCCCGAAGTCTTCATCGACAGCGGCGCAGCCATGCTGCGGTCCCCGCCAGACGCCGATGGCGCAAACGTCCGCTATCAGCTTTCGCTTGGCGAGACGGCGCGCGAATGCGTCATCGAGGGCGATCGCTTAATGATTCGCGTTGGAGTCGAAGGTTCGGCCGTGCTCGGCGCGCTTGGCCAGCCAGGCGCCTATGGCGCCGATCTGCGGGTGGCGATCCGCCGCCAGAAAGACGACACGCTCGTCGCCTCGAAGGTCTACCGCGTCAATGCGTCGATTCCGAAAGGCGGAACGCGCGGCGAATTTCAGGTGATCGCCGATCCGTTCACCGTGCCGGTGATGAGCCAGCGCGCGCAGGACGATTACGAAATCCTCGTCGGCTTCACGCAGGGCGCAGAAAAGCCGGTCGCCGAGAAAAAGCGTCGGGGCGGCTAGCCGCCCCGCCCGCGATCAGTGCGCGAGAGACTTTAGCTCTTTGATCCCCTCGGCGACGAAATCCTTGCCCTTGACCGCGCCGCTCGAGAGCGCGCGTTCAGCGATTTTCACAGCAGCGTCGGCGGCGGCGGCGCGCACTTCGGCCGAGGCCTGGGCCTCCGCCTGAGCGATCTTCTGCTCTACCTGCTTGACGCTGCGCGTCATGAATTCGTCGAGTCGGCGACGGCCTTCAGCGGCGATCAGCTCCGCCTCGTCCTTCGCCTGCGCGACAATGGATTTGGCCTCGGCTTCGGCCTCAGCCCGCTTCTGCTCGAAGGAAGCGAGGAGCGCCTCAGCCTCGTGGCGCAGGCGCTCAGCCTCAGCGAGCTCGCCCTTGATGCGGTTGATGCGCGCGTCGATGAGAGCGGCGAATTTCGAATGCGCGCCGACCCAAAGCATCACGAGAACGAAGATCGTAAAGCCGACGGCGACGTAGAATTCCGCGTCAAAATGCATTGAGCGTCTCCTTGGCGGTCGACGACGTCGCGTGATTCTCCGAGATCGTGCTCATGTCGACTTTCGCGCCGGTGAGCTTTTCGACGATCGCCGCGGCGGCCTCTTCGGCGATCTGCTCGACATTGGCCAGAGCCTTCGCCTTTGCGCTCGCAATGCGCTCGTCGGCGGCGCGGATCTTCTCCGCAGCCTGCGATTCGGCGATCGTGCGCTGTTTCGCAGTCTCCGCGGCGATCTTGTGCTGCGCGTCCCGGCCTATAGCTTGCGCCTCTTCGCGCCGGCGACGAAGATTTTCGTCATTTGCGGCTGCGGCGGCCTGCGCCTTCGACTGCATCTCGCGCGCGGCGCCGAGATCGGAGGCGATCTTCGCGCCGCGATTCTCGATGATTCCGCCGACGCGCGGAAGCGCGATGCGCGACATCAGCGCGTAAAGCAGGCCGAAGATGACGACGAGCCAGAAGATCTGCGGCGCGAAATTTTCCGTCTGGAAGGGCGGAAAGCCGCCCTCGTGATGCGCCTCGCCAGCGCCGACGGTCTCGTGCGTCGCCTGCTCGCCCTCGGCGGCGAAAGCGGAAGAGATGATCGCCATGGACATGGTTCCAAGTCTCAAGACTGGCCGCACGGCGGCCGCGCTGGAAAAAAGCGTCCGGCCGCGCGGGCCGGACGCATAACGTCACTGCTTCAGGAACAGCAGGATTGCGATCAGAAAGGCGAAGATGCCCAGACCTTCGGCAAGCGCCGCGCCGATGATGGCGTTGGTGAACTGGGAGGCCGCCGCCGACGGGTTGCGCAGCGCGCCGTTGACGAAATTGCCAAAGATGATGCCGACGCCGATCGCCGCCGCGCCAGTGCCGATCGCCGCAAGTCCGGCGCCGACGAGTTGCATTTCTGCCATTAGTTTTTCTCCTGCTGAATGGGGCGACGTTTATTGTTCGATCTTTATCAGTGGCCCGGGTGAATTGCGTCGTTGAGATAGACGCATGTAAGAACGGCGAAGACGAAGGCCTGCAGACAGGCGACGAGCAGTTCGAGCGCATAGAGCGCGACGATCGCGAGCAGCGGCACCGGCGCGAGCGCCGCCCAGACGCCGGCGCCGAGCAGCATCATCACGAAGCCGCCGAACACGGCGAGCGTGATGTGGCCCGCAAGAATATTGGCGAAGAGACGGACGGAGAGCGAGACCGGCCGCGACAGGAAGGAGATGATCTCGATCGGCACCAGCACGACGAGCACGGGCAGCGGCACGCCATGCGGAACGAAAAGGTTGAGAAAGCCGAAGCCGTGGCGATAGAGGCCGTAACAAACCACGAGCGAAATCACCACGGCCGCGAAAGCGAAGGTGACCACGATCTGGCTCGTCACCGAATAGGTGTAGGGAACGAGCCCGATCAGATTGGCGATGAGGATGAAGGAGAAGAGGGTGAAGACGAACGGGAAGAACTTCATCCCTTCCGTCCCGGCGGTCTGACGCACCATGCCGGCGACGAATTCATAGAGCATCTCGGCCATCGCCTGGACGCGGCCCGGCACGATCGCCTTCTTCGATGTCGCAAGGATCATCAAAGCGACGACGCCGAGCGCGGCGAGCAGCATGAACAGCGAGGCGTTGGTGAAGGACGTCTCGATGCCGTTGATCTCGAAAGGCCACAGCCGATGCAGCTCGAATTGCTCGATGGGATTGGGCTTTGCGGCTGCTTCTTCCGGATTCATCGCTCTTTTCCGGACGTCGCCGCCCGGCCCCGCTTCAAGCGCTGCAACGCGCCTTTGTTCTACTCTTCGCCTGGCGCTTTTGGCTTCGCCACGCGATAGACGTTCCAAAATCCCGCCGCGACGCCCAGTCCCAGCATGACGACGAGAAGCCATGGCGCCGTGCCAAGCCACTTATCCGCCTGCCAGCCGATGACGGCGCTGACCAATACCGCCCCCACGAATTCGGAGAAAGCGTTGAGGCCGACGCGCATGGCGCTCGTGAAGCCTTTACGCTCCTCCGTCCGCGGCGCCGCTTCGGCGGCCTGCTCTTCATCGACCTTACGCAAGGCCGCATTGAGCTTTTCGAGCCGCGCGTTAAGCGCTGCGCGCTCCGCGTCTTCCCCGTTCTCGTCGCTCATCGGCGTTCTCCGCCTCGCATATTGCGCCACGCGCAAAATTTAACGATGGCGCGACGCCGCGCGACAGGAAAGTCGAACCGTTCGGGAGACGGCGCGAAACTCTCGGCTTTTCGGCCAATCCTTTCGAGCCGCGCGCAACATATTTGCGGGCCTTCATTTAGTCAAGGCGAGGCTCGCCAGCGTATCTCATTGTGATTATTTGAGTTTCTTTAGCCTGCGACCATCTGCTGCCCGATAGGGCGCCGCGGCGCGTCAAATTGAGGGGCGCGAGCGAGGGGAACTGTGACAGCGTCAAGTTTGTTACGCTTTTATGACGCTTAATATGCGAACCTTGGCGCCGCTGATCGCCTTCCTGTTTTTGCTGCTCGCCCCGAGCTTTGCGATACGCAGCGGCGCGCTGTCGTTTCATTTCCGCTTTGAAGCTCTGCTCATCGTTTCAACGCTTTGCCTCGCCGCCTGCGTGCTCGGCGGCTATTCCTTCGCTGAACTCGGCCTGAGCATGCCGAGAGGCGTGCGCGCCTGGTTGATCTGCGGCGCGCTGACCTGCCTTCTGCTGGCGGCGATCGTCGTCGAGGCGCAGTTTTTGAGGCGTCCCCATCCGGCGCCGAATTGGATCGCCTTCGCGCCCTTCTATGTGCTCGTGTCGAGCCCCTGCCAGGAGGTCGTCTGCCGCTCGATCCCCAAGCTCATCGCCGACCGGCTGCACATGAGCGGGCGGCATTACGTCCTGTTTTCGTCTGCGGTTTTTTCGCTGATGCACGCCGCCTATGGCGATCCCGTTCTTCTCGCCAACACCTTTCTCGCTGGAGTCGCGTGGAGCACGGCCTATCTCTTCACGCGCAATGTCTGGCCGTTGACCGCCTCTCACGCCGCCGTCGGCTCATTCGCCTTTTGGATCGGTCTCGCCTGATCGTCGCGGCGAGGTCCGGCGATGATCGCCGCGCGCAGCAGCAGCCAGAGCACGCAGGCGTTGAGCATGTGCCAAAGGAGATGCGCGCCGAGCGGAAAGGCCGGACAGATGGCGCGGTCGATCGTTCGAAAGAAGAGCGAGATTGCGAAAAGGAGCGCCGCGGCGGCGAGCGTGCGGGCGGTCTCGCGTTGTCCGCTCCGTGACCAAAGCAGCCTGGCGAAGATTGTTAGCGCCGCGAGCGCCGGCAGATAGCCGACCGAGCCGTTCAGCGCGTCGACAGTCGTTGCGAAAAACGAGACGCCAGCAAAGGCGAGCGTGATCGCCGTCGCCGGAACCATCGCGAGGCCGAAGTAACGGCGAAGCGCCAGCAGGAAATAGCCGTAAATGAAGATCGCGATCGGAATGACGTCGAGCAGCATGGCGCCGCGTGTCGCCATTGTATGGAAGATGAAGCTGCCGACGCCGACCGTCGCCGTGACGATGATCAGCGCCAGCGCAGGATAGTCAGCTCCGGCTCGGCGTCGCCAAAGGAGGAAGGCGACCGCGGCCGCGATCACAAAGGCGAAATTGCTCAGCGCATTCGCCGGCTCCGCCCAGAAGGCCGAGCTCTGTCTCTCGCAATAATCGATAATCGGCGCGCGCCAATCCATGAGCGGTTCCTGCGATCCAATTGCTACGGCGCGACGACGATCCAAGTCACAGGTCAACGTCGCGCGGTATACACCCTCCCCTCGACGGGGAGGGTCGAAACGCGAAGCGCTTCGGGGTGGGTGACTAGCCCGCGTTGTGGAGCTCCCCCACCGTCATGCCCGCGCTTGTCGCGGGCATCCACGCCGCAATGCTTCGCATTGCCTCATAAAAGACCGAACGTCTTGACGTGGATGGCCGGCTCAAGGCCGGCCATGACGCTTGGGGAGCAGACGTCAACCGTCGCCGCAGGTAGGGCGCTTTCCCTGCCCTCGAGCGAGGGGAGGGTGTTTACGCGCGCTCCCCCGGCAGCGGCGTCGGCTCGCCTAAAGTATCGCGCAAATATAGCTTGATCACCGCAACATAGATGACAACCGTCAGCGGCGCGGCGAAGATCGTGGCGCCGAGACCGAAAAGCGTTCCGAACGTTGCGATGGATATCAGCATGAGCGCCGGCGGCACCCGCACCAATTGCCGCTGAATGAGCGGCATGATCATGTTCCCGTCGAGCTGATGAATGGCGAGGTAAGCGAGGATCGTCCATAGCATCGCATATGGTCCAATCGTCGCCGCGACCGCGACAGACGGAAAGATCGCCAGGATCGGCCCGATATAGGGGATGAATTCCGAAAGCCCCGATATGGCGCCAAGCGCGAAGGGCGACGGTAGGCCGATGAGCCAAACCGCCACTCCCGCCATGACGCCCACAGTCACCATTTCGATCATCTGACCGAGCAGCCAGCGTCGCAGCGCGGTGGCGACATGACCGAGCGTTTCGCGTGCTTCATCGCGCCAGCGAGGCGCAAACAGCAGCGTGAAACCTTCGCTGTAGAGCGCCGGCTCGCTCGCGAGAAAGACGCCGGCGAAAAAGGCGACGAGGGCGCCAAGAACGGCCTCGACGCTGATCGTGAACGAACGTCCGATCACGCCTGACAGCGAAACATTTTCGCTGAAGGATTTCGGCAGATAGTCGGACAGTCCCGACCGGCTGATCGCGAGCGAAATGGAATCCGCCGCCTCTTCGGCGCTGCGCAGCACGTCGTGAAACTCCGACGCCATCGTGCGGCCGAAGAGATAGAAAGTCGCCCCAACCAGCGATGCGATCAGTAGACCCGACAATGCGAGCGCCAATCCGCGCGGCAGGCGGAGCTTGATGAACGGCGTCGCGACAAGATGAATGAGCGTGGCGACGAGCACCGCGCCGGTCGCAAGAACGATCACGTTGAAGAGCAGCCAGATCAGAAACGGCGCGAGGGCGATAGCGACGAAGATCGCCGAGCGCAGAACGAATTCGCTTCTGGTCATTCGAGCTTCGCCAAATTACGCGCCGACGCGCCCAGCGGAGGGGCAAGCGTCCTCGTCTGCGACACTTAGGGCGGATGCAGCGCCAGAGCGCTCGCGTATGTCAGATCAGATTGAGACCTGTCTCGAACCGTCAACTCGCCAGAGCGAATTTTTCCGCCTGCTCAAGATCGACGGAAACGAGTTGCGAGATGCCGCGTTCCGCCTGTGTCACGCCAAAGAGCCGGTCCATGCGCGCCATGGTGATCGGATTATGCGTGATGGTGACGAAGCGCGTGTCGGTCTTCTTGCGCATCTCTTCCAGAAGATCGCAGAAGCGCTCGACATTGTTGTCGTCAAGCGGCGCGTCGACCTCGTCGAGCACGCAGATCGGCGCAGGGTTGGTGAGGAAGACCGCGAAGATGAGCGACATGGCGGTCAGCGCCTGTTCGCCGCCCGAGAGCAGCGTCATCGTCGTCGGCTTCTTGCCGGGCGGACGCGCAAGAATGTCGAGACCGGCCTCGAGCGGGTCGTCGCTTTCGACAAGCTGCAATTCCGCCGCGCCGCCGTCGAACAGCAGCGTGAACAGCTCCTTGAAATGCTCGTTGACCTTGTCGAAGGCGGCGAGCATGCGCTCGCGGCCCTCTTTGTTGAGACTGGCGATCGCGGCGCGCAATTTCTTGATCGCTTCCGAAAGGTCGTCGCGCTCGGCGATCATCTTTTCGCGCTGCGCCTCGACTTCAATGAGTTCATCCTCGGCGCGAAGATTGACGGCGCCGAGCCGCTCGCGGTCGGCGCGCAGATTTTCGAGCCGGCGTTCGATGTCGGCGATTTCCGGCAGATCGTCGCCGTCTTTGACTCCGGCGAGTTCGGCAAGCGCCTGCGGCGTCGATTCGAGATCATGGGCGATGGCGCGCTCGACATCGGCGACGCGCTGGCGCGCCGCGTCCAGTTGCGCTTCGCTGCGCGCCATGTCTTCGCGCGCGGCGCTCATCGCTTCAAGCGCCGCGCGGGCGGCGCGGTCGGCGTCTGCAAGACGCGTTTCGGCGCTGGCGCGCGCGTCGGACGCGGCGCGGCGCGCGGCTTCCGCCTCTTCGAGCGCATTCATCAGCGCGCAGCGCTGACCGATGAAGGCGTCTGGCGCGTCGCTTAAGCGCACATGCTCTTCTTGCGCCGTCGCGAGCCGCTCTTCCAGCTCGCCGATGCGGTCCTGCGCGCGGTCGCGGCGCTGCGCCCATGAAGCGATTTCTCGCGCGATCGCCGAGAGCCGCGCCGCGCGCGCCGCCCTTTCGTGGCGAAGCGAAGCGAGCGCCGCGCGCGCCTCGCCAGCCTGTGCGCGTTCGGCTGTCGCGCGCCCGCGCAAATTCTCCAAAGCGCCGGCGAGAAAGGCGGGCTCTTCGAGTTCGTCGAGCGCCTGCGTCACGCTCGCGCGCTTTTGCGCCGCCTCGTCACGATTGGCGAGCGTCTGCGCCTTCGCTTCTTGCAGCGCGGACAGCCGCTGGGCGATCTGCGCCTGACGGCGTTCAGCCGTCGAATGGCGCTCGCGCGCTTCCTCGTGGCGCGCGCGGGCGCGGCGCTGGGCGTCGCGGGCCTCGACGTCGGCCTCTGCGGCCTCACGCGCGGCCTCACGCGCGGCGTTCAGCTCTTCGCTGAGCGCATCGGCGGTTTCGCGCGCGGCCGCCGCCTCGACGCGCAGATCGGCGAGACGGTTCTTTTCGGCGAGCCGGCGCGCGGCGGCGGTCGGCGCCTCGGCGGCCTGAGTGAAGCCGTCCCAGCGCCAGAGATCTCCCTCCTTGGAGACGAGCCGCTGGCCGGGCTTTAACAGTCTGCGCAGGCTCTCGCCCTCGGCGCGCAGCACGACGCCGATCTGCGCGAGACGACGGCGCAACGCCTGCGGCGCGTCGACAAGCGCGCCCAGCGCGCGCACGCCATTCGGCAAGTCTGGGTCGCCCTCGCTGGATGTCACTGACCAATGCGCCGGCGCCGAATCGTCGGCCGAGGCGTCGAGATCATCGCCGAGCGCCGCGCCGAGCGCGGTCTCATAGCCCTTCTCGACGGTCATGCTCTCGACCACGGGCGCCCAGAGGCCGCCGGCGCCAGTCTGCAGCAAATTGTCGAGCGTGCGGGTCTCCGTCTCAAGCCGCTGCGCGCGCAGCGCCGCCTGCTCCAGCGGCGCGCGGGCGGCCGTCTCGGCCTCGCGCGCTTCGCGATAGGCGGCCTCGGCCTCATGCGCCGTTTCCTCGGCGCCGCGCGCATCCTGCGCCGCCTGTTCCAATGCCTGCGCGAGACGCTCGACTTCTTCGGCGCCGCCACCCTGCCCGGCGATTAGCGCGAATTCCGTCTCGATGCGGGTCAGCTCCGCCTCGAAACGCGCGACGCGCTGGTTTTCGTCGCGCAGCGCCGCCTCAAGCGCGGCGCGCTTGGCGTTGACGCCGGCGAGCTGCTCCTGCGCGCTCGACAGCTCGGCCTCGGTCGCGGCGAGAGCCGCCTCGATCTCGGCAAGCCGCGACTGCGCCTCGGCTTCGCGATTTGCGTCGCGCGCGTCGTCGTCCTGGAGCTCTGCCCGCTCTTCCTCAAGCCGCTCGGCGACCTCGGCCGCATCCTCGATCAGCGCGCGTTCGCGTTCGAGATCGCGGCCGAATTGTTCGATGTGGCGCTGTAGTTCAGCGATTCGCTCCTTGGCGCGCTGCTCGTCGGCCTCGAGCGCCTGACGCGCGACGACGAGTCGATGCAGCGCCGCGCCGGCTTCCGCCTCCTTTTCTCGCAGCGGCGGCAGCTCATGCGCGGCGACGGCCTGGAATTTCGCCGCTTCCGCCTGCTCCAGCGTGCGCGCCTGCACGCTGCCGCGGCTCGCGTCGAGCTTCTCCGCCGCCGCCCGCAAATGTTCGGCGGCGAGCTGATAGGCGAGGAGCGCGGCGAGCGCTTCGTTCTTGCGGATCTGCGCCGCGAGACCGCGGTATCGCGCGGCCTGCCGGGCCTGGCGCTTCAAGCTGTCGGCCTGGCTGTCGACCTGCTTCAGCACGTCTTCGAGGCGCGTGAGATTTTCCGAGGCCGCGTTGAGGCGCAGCTCAGCCTCGTGCCGGCGGGAATGCAGACCGGCGACGCCGGCGGCGTCTTCTAGGATGCGGCGGCGCGCCTGTGGCTTCGCCGAAATGATCTCGCCGATCTGGCCCTGGCGGACGAGCGAGGGCGAGCGTGCGCCAGTGGCGGCGTCGGCGAAGAGAATCTGCACGTCGCGAGCGCGCACCTCGCGGCCATTGATCCGATAGGTCGAGCCTTGCTCGCGCTCGATTCGGCGCGTCACTTCGATCGAATCGGAATCGTTGAACGCCGCCGGCGCGGTGCGCGTCGAATTGTCGAGAACAAGGCCGACTTCGGCGAGATTGCGCGCCGGGCGCGAGCCGCCGCCCGAAAAAATCACGTCGTCCATGCCCGACGCGCGCATGTTTTTGTATGAGTTTTCGCCCATCACCCAGCGCAGCGCCTCGACGAGATTCGACTTGCCGCAGCCGTTGGGGCCGACAACGCCGGTCAGGCCCGGCTCGATGAGGAAATCGGTCGGTTCGCAGAAGCTCTTGAAGCCCAGAAGGCGCAGGCGCTCGAATTTCATTGCTTAAGAAGACCGCCACAAACTGCAGGGGAAAGCAAGAAAACCGACGCGATATGTTGTGGGAAGGCCCCGCTGAAGGTCTCTCTCAAGACAGCTCGGCGCGAGGAGCCTTCGAATCACATTTTTGATTGCATCGCAGAAATGCGGCGGAAAAAATAGATGCGAGACGCGAGTCGCTTGGCCGTGGGAAGGTTTCCTCGTCCTTCGAGACGGCCTCACCGATCTCGGGTTTACCCGAGATCGGCATTTGAAGCCCAAGTCGGGCAAGCCCGACTTGGGTGCAGGCTCCTCAGGATGAGGAAACCCATTGCTCCCCTAACCTCATCCTGAGGAGCCGCCTTTAAGGCGGCGTCTCGAAGGACGAGGTTAGAGGGAGCAATCCCAATCGAGCGCTGCGATTCTGCCGCTCTAACCGGATCGCGAGGTCCAAGGCGAAGAATGGGTTCAGCCAGTCCGCGAAACGAAGATTTCTGGGTGTTCGGCTACGGGTCGCTGATGTGGCGGCCTGGCTTCGACTTCATGGATAGCGCGCTCGCCTGGGTGCATGGCTATCACCGCGCGCTCTGCATCTTTTCGCATGTCCATCGCGGCACGCCGGAACGGCCGGGGCTGGTGCTCGGATTGGATCGCGGCGGCTGCTGCCAAGGCGTCGCCTTCAAGGTCGCGGCGCGCGACCGCGATAAAACGATTCGCTACCTTCGCGAACGCGAACTCGTCACTTCCGTCTATCTCGAAAAGACGCTCGGCGTGCGATTCGCCGACGGCGGCTGCGCCAAGGCCATCGCCTATGTCGTCGACCGCACGCATATCCAATACGCCGGGCGGCTGCCGGAAGACGAGATGATTCGGCTCATCGCAGAGGGCATCGGGCTTAACGGCGACAACCCGGCCTATGTGCGCAACACATACGAACATCTGCTGCGGCTTGATATTCATGACGCCGAGCTTGCCGAGATCGTCCGCCGGCTCGATCATGATTCGTGCAGAACCGCGGCGACTGGCGGCGCCGGCGACGAGCCGACGCCGCTTTGACGCGACGCTTTACTCAACGCTACTGCGCAAATACGCGCGCGACGCAACGCTACGCCACCGACAGGTCCGCCGGATCAGTTGAGCAGCGACGCCGATAAATCGCGCAATGTCGCGGCGTCGGCGCAAAAATGCACATGCCATTCGGCGACGCCGAGCTCCTGCGCGGTCTTACGCAGCGCGCGGCGATCGCATAGAGCGCGCTCTAAACTTTGGGAATCGATCACGTTATCTGCATTTGGGCGATTCCGCCCAAATGCAGCGTGATCTACCGCGCGCTCCTGCGCCAGAAATACGCAAACTGGCCTACTTATCGCGCCCTCACGCGCAACGCCGATGATGACGCCATTCGTCACATCGGCGATGAAAGAATCTTCGCCCGACTGAAACACCGAGCACACATAGCGGCGGCCCGAAGCGCCACGCCAAGCAAAAAACCGATGACGCAGCGAATCGGTCGCCGCGAGCGATTGAAGCGCCTCGCCGCGCGCCGTGGCTTCGCCGAAGGTCTTGCAAGAGACGCTGAAAGTCGGGTGACGAAACTGATACATGACTCGATCCGCCGCATCCATAGCCAAACACAGAACATGACTAGAACGAAACAGGCACATAGTCAAGTTGCGCGCGCCCATCCGTATCCTTTGGGTTCCTGGCAAAAGACAGGACAGGCGCGCGCAGCGCCGCTACTCGCCAACGGCGCGAGACGGTTGCCCGTCTCGCACACTGTTATGCATGGCTACGATCTTGGAAGATGTGCGCCAACGCGCATGACGAACGCTTTACTCCTTTAGGAAGTGGGCGCCGTTTGAAGTTTTCGCAAGCGCAGCTAGCCGTTGGCGCCGCCGCCCGCCGTGCGCAGCCAGGCGGCGCCGCAGGCTTTGGCGAGTTCGCGCACGCGCAAGATATAGCTCTGGCGCTCGGTGACCGAGATCACGCCGCGCGCGTCGAGAAGATTGAAGGCGTGGCTCGCCTTGATGCACTGGTCATAGGCCGGGAGCGCCATGAGATGCATCTCGTCGCCGGAGCCCGCGCCGAAATGTAAGAGCCGCTCGCATTCGACCTCGGCGTCCTTGAAATCTTCAAAAAGTTTCGACGTGTCGGCGGCTTCAAAATTGTGGCGCGAATATTCCTGCTCGGCCTGCAGAAAGACGTCGGCGTAAGTGACTTTCTCGTCGCCTTCGCGGCCGTTGAAATTTAATTCCATGATGCTGTCGACGCCCTGCAGATAGCAAGCGAGACGCTCCAAACCATAAGTGAGTTCGCCAGCTACCGGCGCGCATTCGAATCCTGCGACCTGCTGGAAGTAAGTGAATTGCGAGACCTCCATGCCGTCGCACCAGCATTCCCAACCAAGGCCCCAGGCGCCGAGCGTCGGGCTTTCCCAATCATCCTCGACGAAGCGAATGTCATGGAGCTTGGGATCGACGCCGATCGCGGCGAGAGAGGCGAGATACAATTCCTGCAGATCTGGCGGCGACGGTTTGAGGATCACCTGGAACTGATAGTAGTGCTGCAGGCGATTAGGATTCTCGCCATAGCGGCCGTCCTTCGGGCGCCGGCAGGGCTGCGCATAGGCGGCGCGCCAGGGCTTTGGGCCGAGCGCGCGTAGAGTCGTCGCTGGATGAAAGGTCGCCGCGCCCATCTCCATGTCATAGGGCTGCAGTATAACGCAGCCCTGCGCCGCCCAGTAATTCTGCAGGGTGAGAATGAGACCCTGGAAAGAGCGGATCGGAGAGAGGTGCGGAAGATCGGGGAACATGGGGGTCCTGCGAGAGTAGCGCGCAAGCTCTAAAATGCGCGGGGTAGACCGGTCAAATGACAGTTGGCTTTACGACCATCTCCGGATCACGATCATTGTATTGCTTGGCGAACTCTTCATCTGTCCACGAGCCAGCGCCATAGTTCTCCATATCGAAAAACCGCCAACCACCTACATTAAAATCCATCGCAAACAGCGGACCGACGAAGGGACACTTCGGCAAAAAATATGTCTTCACAAATGGATGAGTTTCATACTCCTTCTTGATGAAGCAATGACCCTTTGTGCCCGGAATGAACCACGGAGCGTCGGTGAACGTACCGAACTGCAATTCAATGATTGTTCGCATGTGTAATATTGCGCTAAGAGCATCATCACGAAGCGAGTTGTACGTGCTCGCATTGAAATGAATCGAGCGGTGCCGCAAACTCATTAATTGTCGAAACTCAATGACCGCCTTCGGCAGCAGGATTCCCCAAGTTTCGAGGGCATTAATAGGCACACGCCAATCATCGAAGGAATCCTTTTTGAAAACTCGCCTGTATTCTGGCGTTTGCTTATAAAACCCGCGCAAATCAAGCAGTAAATGGTTGAGAATTCGCTCTCCCATCGCGCATGCGCCGACCAAGGCTGGATAGTATGCACCGATAACAAAAGCCCGCCGCACCTGATCAAAAAATTGGTTGTGGTAAGCTAACGTCGAAAACGGCTTTGTATCTATAGCAACAAAATTACCTACCTTTTCTTCGATCGCATACTCACCGTACTCTCGTACGAGACTATCCCGAATATCTTTCTTGCTATTCAACAACACCTCTTTGACGTTTTCCTCCAAATGACCGTCTACCTCCGTCCGCAGAATTATGGACCGAGTGTCGAAATCCATGCCCCAACTCAAATGTCGGCGTCGACCGCCGTCGGCAATAGACGCCTTATGTTCCTCAGTCGGAGGATTGGGATCTAGTTCGCGAATGGATAGGCGTGGCGAGGTCAGGCTCATCAGATATGCAATTCGTGAGCGAAATTAAATCGTAACGCCTTATGAACTCGTCCATTCCCTCCGTAAACCGGATTCACCTCGTACAATACCAGAGGTACCCGCATCACAGCGCCGCTCTTGTTGCCCGAACCGTCCCTCAAAACTCCTGCACCGTCGGCCTGATCACGATCTGATTCACGTCGACGTCCGCCGGCTGTTCGATCGCATAGGCGATGGCTCGAGCGATTGAATCCGCCGGGATCGCCAGCTTGGCGAAGGGCGCCAAGAACTCCAGGCTTCCCTTGTGCGTTGTGCCGGCGTCGATCAATTCCGTGTCGACGGCGCCGGGCATGATGACGGTCGTGCGAATCTTGCCGCCGACTTCGTGACGCAGCCCTTCCGAAATCACCGCGACCGCGAATTTCGTGCCGCTATAGACCGTGCCGCATGGCGATGGCTTTGGCTTTCTGACCCGAAGCCGCAAGCTCGGCGGCAATGGCCTCCAGTCGCTCGACGCGCCGGTGATGGCGACGACCTTGCCCTCTATTCCGCTCTTCATCCTGCGGCCCTCCCTTCCCTCCTAGAACGATTTGAACCGGCGAAGGTTTCGCCGCCGATCTGACCTGCGGCGCCGCGTCAATTTTGGCGGCAAAGCCGGGGCAACCTTTGCCGCGCCGCCGCGCCGCGCTGCGCGAAATCCGGCATTTTCAAAGCCTTAACTATTCGCCTTTACCGTGAGCGTCGACATGAATTCGCCCTAAAGCAGCCAAAGCAAGGTCGTTTAGTTCTGGTGAGAATATGCGTGGGGCAGCCGCCACGGTTCCGGCGTTCGCCGCAGTTTAGCGCGCTTTCGCGCAATGACGGCGTAGTTCAGGGCCCTGAAGCGGAAGTGCAGTTCGGAGATAGGGGCGAATGATGCAAGGAATCGGTGCGCCAATCGATTTCAATTCTTTCGATCGCGGCATTTATTCTCACAAAAGCTCGTCTCATCTTGTCGTCGCCGGCATAGCGCTCGTCGCGAGCTTGTCGGCGGGGTTCTGGGCGCTGTCGCAGCGCGCGACCCCTCAATCCGAGATCGCCGCGGCGCCTGCCGCCACGCCCTCTGCGCAAAGCGCCTTTGGCGCGCAAAATCCCTATGGCGCCATTGTCGGCCTCGGCGGACGCCCGCAATCTCTCGCGCTTTCAGAAACAATGCGCGGCGCGCTCGACGCCAGCATCGCGCCTGCGGCGCACACGCCGTTAGCCGCGGTCCCTGTGCGCCAGGACGTCGACGAGATGCAGATGGCCGCCGCGCCGACTGAGAGCGTCGAAGAGGCGGAAGTCGCGCCGCTGCCGCCCCGCCGGCCGGTCGAACTCTCCGTCGCCGATCGCGGCCTTTATGAAGGCTCGCTGCAGCGCATGGCTCGCACCAGCGTCGTGCCGGCGTCGCCGTCCGACAATCGCTCGATCTTCGATAAAGTCTTTGGCCTCGGCGACGCAGCGCAAGAGGCGCGACAGCAGCAGCAACCGAAGGGACAGGCGCTCGCCTATGCGGCGCCTGATGGCGGGACGCTCTCAGATCTCAAATCCGGCATCCTCGGCGGCGTGAGCGGCGCGGCCGGCGCGGCCGTTGGACCTGCGGCGCGCTACGACCGCTATACCGCCGTCTACGACATTTCGGCGCATACCGTTTATTTGCCCGACGGCAAAAAACTCGAAGCGCATTCCGGCCTGCGCGAACATCTCGACGATCCGCGCTTTGTCCATCTGCGCATGCGCGGCGCGACGCCGCCGCATGTCTATGATCTCTCGCCGCGCGAAGCGCTGTTCCATGGCGTCCAGGCGCTGCGCCTGACGCCGATCGGCGGCGAAGGCGCCATCTTCGGCCGCGCCGGCCTTCTCGCGCACACCTATATGCTCGGACCGAACGGCGATTCGAACGGCTGCGTGTCGTTCCGCGACTATCAGGCCTTCCTGCGCGCCTATAAGAACGGCGAAATCCGCCGGCTCGCGGTCGTCGCCCATCTCTAAGCGCTTATTCTTACGCACGAAAAAGCGGCCCTGCAGGGCCGCTTTTTTTATTGGCTTGGGGCAAATTCGCGCAGTTTGGAATGACGACAAGTTCTTGTCGGGGCGCCGAAGATCAATTAGCGTGCGCGCTTACAGCTTGAGGGGTTTGCATGACCGTTTCGATGTATCTCATCAATCCTGCCGGCGACTTTCCGACTTATTTCGGCGGCGAGGCCCTGGCGGCCTCGGGCGTCCCGGGCGGGGTCATGATGGCGGACCTCGCCACCGCCACCGTCGCGGCGCTCGCCCCCAAGGATTTCGAGGTGGAACTCTGCGAAGAGCAGATCGAACCGGTGAATTTCGACCATCCCGCGGACTGGATCGCGATCACCGGCAAGGTCAGCCAGCGCCGCCGGATGATCGCCATCGCCGACGAATTTCGCCGCCGCGGCAAGAAGGTCATTATCGGCGGGCCTTATGCGAGCCTGTCCCCTGATCGGCTGCGCGATCACTGCGACGTGCTGGTGAGCGGCGAGACTGAGGAAATCGCGGCCGAAATTTTCTCTGATCTTCGCGCCGGCAAGCCGAAGGCCAGCTACATCGGCGACAAGCCGTCGCTCGCCTCATCGCCACTCCCGCGGTGGGATCTCTATCGCAACGACCGCGCGATTCTCGGCGCCGTGCAGACTTCGCGCGGATGTCCGTTCGAATGCGAATTCTGCGACGTCATCCAATATCTCGGTCGCAAGCAGCGTCATAAGCCGATCGAAAATGTCATCGCCGAAATCGACGCGCTGTGGAATGCGGGCTATCGCACGACCTTCCTCGCCGACGACAATTTCACCGCCTATCGCGCGCACTGCAAGGAGCTGCTTGCGGCGATGGCGCATTGGCGCCGCGATCGTCCGATGGAGTTCGTCACGCAAATCTCCATCGACGCGACGCGCGACGAGGAGCTGCTCGACATGTGCGTCGCGGCCGGACTGACTCAGGTCTTCGTCGGCATCGAGACGCCCAACATCGAAAGCCTGCGCGAGACCGGCAAGCGACAGAATTTGAAGATCAGCCTTGTCGACGAAATCCAGAAGCTCGTCGATCACGGCATGTCGGTGATGGGCGGCATGATCGTCGGCTTCGACCACGACGGACCGAACGTCTTCGCCCAGCAGTATGATTTCGCCATGGCGACGCCGATTCCGATCTTCAGCCTCGGCGCGCTGATGGCGTCGGAAGCGACGCCGCTCTTCGACCGCATCACCCGCGAAGGCCGGCTGATCACCGGCGGCGTCGAGACCCAGGCCGTGCCGTGGAGCTCCAACATCCAGTGCCAGACGATGAGCATGGAGGAGCTGCATGACGGCATGCAGAATCTCTGCAACGCGCTCTACGCGCCGGCCGCCTTCGGCGAGCGCATGCTGAACATGATCAAGACTTTCGGACGCCATCGCAAAGGGCCGGCGCCGCAGCCCTTCGACCCGAAATCGCTGCGCGAGGTCGAACAGCAGGCGATGCAGGTCGGCATGGACGTGCGCAAGATGGGCGAGCAGGAAGGCCGCATGTGGAACAAGGTCTGGGGCGCCGCGGTGCGCAAGCCCGAGACCATCACCATCGTCGCGCGCATCATGTTCCAATATGCGCAGGCGCGGCACATGTTCGACAAGGGCAATTATTGGGAGCCGCAGCTCTCAAGCCCGCCGATCGCGCCGCAGCGCGCGGCGTAGACCTGCAAGCAACTGGCTGCCTCATCCTGAGGAGCCTGCGGAGCTCGCATTGAGGCTTCTTCATCCTGAGGAGCCTGCGGAGCAGGCGTCTCGAAGGACGAGGAAGCCTGTTGGCCATTCCCACCCTCGTCCTTCGAGACGCCGTCCGCAAGTCGGGAAAACCCGACTTGCGAACGGCTCCTCAGGATGAGGGTGAGGACTGCAGCGCAGTGGCCTGCTGATAACGCCGTTAGATATCTATCGCCTTCAGGATCGACAGCGGCGCTTTCGAGCCCTTGACGCCACGCAAAAGAATGCGCGTCGCCGGCGCCTCGGCGCGCGTGTGAATGGGCTCGATCGTTACGCCTCCTATCCTTCCCTCGACCGCCGCAAGACATTCGGCGAGCGCGTCGGCGCGGTGAATCATCACGAAGGTCCCGCCGGGCGCAAGCAGCGCGAGACAGGCGCGCGTCCAATCGGCAAGCGGCGCGGTGGCGACATGGGCGCGCGCCTTGGCGGCGTCGGGCGTCACGCGCACCTTGCCCGCGTCATGAAATGGCGGATTGGTGAGAACGAGCGCGGCGCTTTCGTCGATCAGTCCAGCGGCGCGGCGTGACTTCGCTGAAAGTACGTCGGCCTCATACGCCATCACACGACCCTCGAGATGATTTGCGGCGACATTCTCGCGCGCCAGCGCGCAAGACTCGCGATCAATCTCCACAAGGCCGACGCTCGCGCCTGGCGCGCGCAGCGCCGCCATCAGCCCAACCGCGCCGGCCCCGGTGCCGATATCGAGAATGAGCCCCCGCTGATCTTGAGGCGTCGCGGCGGCGAGCAGCACGGCGTCCGTGCCGGCGCGGTGGCCGGCGGCGCTTTGACGCAGACGCAAGCGTCCGTCGAGAAAGCCGTCAAACTCTGCGCTGCTGTCCGTCATTTCCATGAGAACTACCACGACCGGCTGCATTTACGCCTCGCCCTTATGGGGAGCCGTCTAAGAGCGGGACGCGCGAATCCCATTGCAAGGACGGAACGCGAACGTTTTCGCCGACTTGCCGCCTTCATCCCAAAGCCGTAAGTTTGCGCGGCAAAACGAAGGCTTAAGGGGGGTCCGTGGGTATCGTCATTCCGCTCGAGGAGAAAAAGGACGCGGGCCTCGACAGCCTCCTCGAACTCATCAAGCCAGACCTGGAGCGCACCAATCAGCTGATCATCCAGCGCATGGGCTCCGACGTCACGACGATTCCCGAAGTCGCTAATCATCTCATTTCGGCCGGCGGCAAGCGCCTTCGGCCGATGCTCGTTCTCGCGACCGCGGGCATGTGCGGCTACAAGGGCGACGGACATTTGAAATTCGCCGCCGGCATTGAATTCATGCATACGGCGACGCTGCTCCATGACGACGTCGTCGATGAGAGCGACATGCGCCGCGGCAAGATCGCCGCGCGCATGCTGTGGGGCAATCAAACCTGCGTGCTCGTCGGCGACTTTCTTCTCGGCCACGCCTTCAAGATGATGGTCGAGCCCGGCGTCATCGCGCCGCTCACCGTCGTCTCGCAAGCGGCCGCGGTGATCGCCGAGGGCGAGATCATGCAGCTCAACGCCGCGAAAGACACAACGACGACGGAGGACGCCTATATGGGCGTCATTCGCCGCAAGACGGCTGAGCTCTTCGCCGCGGCGGCCGAGGTCGGCGTGATGCTGGGCGGCAAGCCGAAGGCCGATGAAGCCGCGGCGCGCAGCTATGGCATGAATCTCGGCATCGCGTTCCAGCTCATCGACGATGCGCTCGATTATGGCGGCTCGTCAGCGAAGCTCGGCAAGAATGTCGGCGACGACTTCCGCGAGGGAAAGATCACGCTTCCCGTGGTGCTCGCCTTCCGTCGCGGCAATGAGAAAGAGCGGGAGTTCTGGCGGCGCACGCTGGAGAAGGGCGAGATCAAGGACGGCGACGTCGAGACCGCCTGCGGACTGATGAAGAAGCACAAGGCGCTCGACGACACGATTGAGCGCGCCGCTCATTACGGCGCCATCGCCCGCGACGCGATGGAGATTTTTCCGGCCTCAGAGTGGAAAAGCGCGCTGCTCGAAGTCGTCGACTTCTGCATCGATCGCGTCTACTAGAGCAGGTTTTCGAAAAAGTTGACAGACTTTTTCGCTGAGAACCTGCTCCAACGTTTTGATTTTGAGCGATTCTTTATCGATCACATGATTCCATGCGATCGGGAAGCGCTCTGACGCGCCGCCGGCCGCTGGAAAGCGACCGACGGATTTCGTCATCCCTTCAGACAGTCCGATCTGAACTGCTTGCGCTCTTTGCCGTGAAGCCCTTTGGCGTCGGCTTGCGCGCGGCAGTCCTTTTCCTTCTCCGCATGCGTCTTCGCCGCAGGCGCAATGCTTGCAGGCTGCGCAGCAGCGGCAGGCGCTTCAGCGCTGGGCGCTGGCGCGACTGCGGGCGCGGCTTTCGGCGCAATCTCGGCGGGCGGCGCCCAGGTCGTTGAAGCGGCGGGAGTTGGCGCGGACGTCTTCGGCTCCGCGAGCGCGGCGCCAAAGGAGAGGCTGGCGCAAAGAACGCCGGCAGCAATGCATTTCCTGTTCGTAAACATTTACGTTTCTTCTGGGTTTTGAGGCGCGCCGCAGCGCCCGCGTTTGTCCGTCGCGGCGCGACTCATCATGCGCGAGCGCGCGTGCGCCGTCGGGCCGCGCCTCAAGCTTAGGCGATTTATGACAGTTTGTCTTTGACGCAGCGCAGCAGGGCTAAAATGCGTCTAACGCCGCCACCAGACATAGACCGCGACGCCAGCGACGAAGCTCGAATACACGATCTTCCATGCAAGCCGGCGCGGCGTGGACGCGCGGCGCACAGGAACGGCGCTGGCGCGGAAGTCCCTTCGCTCGCTGTCGGAAACCGGATTGAGGGCAGCGTGATAGTAACGCATGATCGCTCCTCAGCAGAAAGTGGAGAGCACATTTGGCGCAAGGCTAAGTCACGAAAGATTTACAAATTGCTTCGGATTCAAATCCTCCCGAGAGATTTCTGTGCTGCGCTGCAAGCAGTGATAAAACCATTCAACGACAGTCGGCGGAGGATGACATGGCCCGCAACAAGCCATCGGATTGGCGATTCGATCTCGCGGGCGCGGCGCCGCCGGCCGCAGCGCAACGCCACACGCGCAGAGTCATCCATGGCCGCGTGCTCGATGATCCGTACGACTGGCTCGCCGCAAAAAACTGGCGCGAAGTGCTGCGCGATCCCGAAGCTCTTCCCGCCGACATCGCCAAACTGATCAAAGAGGAAAACGCCAATTGCGATCGCGTCATGGCGCCGCTCAAAGATTTGCGGAAGACGCTCGTCGCCGAGATGCGCGGACGCATCAAAGAGGACGACAGCGACGTTCCGGAGCCTGACGGACCTTTCGCCTATTACGAGCGCTTCCACCCCGGCGCGGAACATCCGCGCTACTGCCGAACGGCGCGTGAAGGCGGCGCCGAAACAATCCTTCTCGACGGCGATGCGCTCGCTATAGGTCACGACTTCTTCGACATCGGCGATGCGGCGCATGCGCCTGATCACGCGCAGCTTGCCTGGAGCGTCGACGACGCCGGCTCGGAACTCTTCGAGATTCGCACGCGGGCGCTGAGCGACGGTCTCGACCGTGACGACGTCGTGAGCGACAGCAACGGCACGATCGTCTGGCGCGCCGATTCAAAAGCCTATTACTACGTTCTGGTAGACGAGAACCATCGCACCTCGCAGATCTTCCGCCACGATATCGGAACTGACCCCGCCGACGATACGCTGGTCATCGAGGAATTGGACAGCGCCTGGTTTGTCGGCCTGCACGAAAGCCATTGCAGCCGCTTCGCGATCGTGTCGATCCACGGTCACGACGCCACGGAATGCTGGCTCATCGACCTTCGCCTGGATGATCCGACGCCGCGCATCGTCACGCCTCGCGAACCGCGTCTCCGCTACGACGTCGAGCCGCATGGCGACCTTCTTTACATCCGCAACAGCGCGGACGGCGCGGACGATTTCCGTATTTCGGTCGCGCCGCTTGCCGAGCCAGGTCGTGAAAACTGGAAGGACGTCGTTCATCATCACCACGGCGTCATGATCGACAGTTTTACGGTCTACGCGCGCCATCTCGTCTGGCTGCTTCGTGAAAACTCCTTGCCAAAGCTCGTCGTCCGCACGCTTTCAAGCGGCGAGGAACATGCGATCCATTTCGAAGAGGAAGCCTATGCGTTGTCGATTGATCCGGGACTTGAATTCGACACCGACATCCTGCGCTACGTCTATTCGTCGATGACGACGCCCGACGAGACCTATGATTACGACATGACTAAGCGCACGCGCGTCCTGCGCAAACGTCAGGAGATTCCTTCCGGACACAATCCGAAAAACTATGTGACAAGGCGGCTTTTCGCGCCGGCGCGCGATGGCGAAAGCGTGCCGATCACGCTCCTGCACCGCGCCGACTTTTCGCCGGGCGGCGAAGGAGCGCCGCTCCTGCTCTACGGCTATGGCGCCTATGGCTATGCGCTCTCTGCAAGTTTCAACGAAGATGTCCTCTCGCTCGTCGATCGGGGCTTCGTCTATGCGCGCGCCCATATTCGCGGCGGAACGGATAAGGGCTGGCGCTGGTACGAAGACGGCAAGCTTGAGAAAAAGCAAAATAGCTTCTCGGACTTCATCGATTGCGCGCGTCATCTCGTCTCGAGCGCCTATACGCATGAAGGCGCCGTGGTCGCGCAAGGCGGATCAGCAGGCGGACTGCTAATGGGCGCTATCGCCAATGAGGCGCCGGAGCTTTTCGCCGGGATCATCGCCAGCGTGCCTTTCGTCGACACGCTCAACACAATGCTGCGCGACGATCTTCCGCTGACGCCGCCCGAATGGCTGGAATGGGGAAACCCGATCGCCAGCATCGAGGCCTTTGACCGCCTCGCGTCATACTCGCCATACGACAATATACGCCGGCAATATTATCCGCCGATCCTCGCCGTCGCCGGAGTCGCCGATCCTCGGGTGACCTATTGGGAGCCGCTCAAATGGGTCGCGAAGCTGCGCGCGACAATGAGCGGCGGCGGACCCATTTTGCTGTTCACCCATATAGGCGCCGGCCACGCCGGCGCCTCTGGGCGTTTCGAGTCGCTTGAAGACACGGCGCTCGAATACGCCTTCGCGCTCGCCTGCGCTGCGCCTAAACTGACGCTATGAGGTTGGCCCTTTTTTCCGGCGAATGGAGGAGCCGGCAAGGCAAGCAATGGGAAGACGGCCCGTGTAGCGCGCGCGTTCGCTTTGTTCTATTCAGCTTACGCTCACGCCCGGAGGAAGATAATGGCCGTCGACAGCAAGCACGCCGAAACGATTGCGCTTCACGCCGGATGGCGCGCGGATGAAACCAACGGCGCCGTCGCTGCGCCGATCTATCAGACGACTTCCTATCAGTTTCGCGACACCGAGCACGCCGCCAATCTTTTCGCGCTCAAAGAGCTCGGTCACATCTATACGCGCATTGGCAATCCGACGACCGGCATATTGGAGGCGCGCCTCGCGGCGCTTGAAGGCGGCGTCGCGGCCCTGGCGCTGGCTTCGGGACAAGCGGCCTCTGCGCTCTCGATCCAAAATCTCGCGCGCGTTGGCGACAATATCGTCTCTTCGACCGATCTTTACGGCGGCACCTGGAACCTCTTCGCCAATACGCTGAAGGACCAGGGTCTCGAGGTGCGCTTCGTCGATCCGGCGGATCCCGAAAATTTCCGCCGCGCCACCGACGAACGCACGCGCGCCTATTACGCGGAGACTTTGCCTAATCCTAAACTGACCGTATTCCCGATCGCCGAGGTCGCGGCAATCGGTCGCGAATTCGGCGTTCCGCTGATCATGGACAATACGGCGGCGCCAATTCTTTGCCGGCCGATCGATCACGGCGCGGCGATCGTCGTCTATTCGACGACGAAATATCTCGGCGGCCACGGCACGTCGATCGGCGGCGCCATCATCGACGCCGGCAATTTCGATTGGGAGAAATTTCCGCAGCGTCAGCCGGCGCTGAATACGCCGGACCCCAGCTATCACGGCGCCCTTTGGGTCGAGGCGGTCAAGCCCATCGGACCGGTCGCCTATATCATCAAGGCGCGCGCGACGCTGTTGCGCGATCTCGGCCCGGCGCCTTCGCCTTTCAACGCGTTTTTGACGCTGCAGGGCATCGAGACGGTGACGCTGCGCATGGAGCGTCATGTGCAAAATACGCAGAAGGTCGTCGACTTCTTGAGCAAGCGCAGCGAAGTGACGAAGGTGATTCATCCATCGCAGCAATCGGGCGAGACGCGCCGGCGCGCGGACAAATATCTGAAGGGCGGCTATGGCGCGCTGCTCGGCTTCGAACTGAAAGGCGGCTTAGAAGCTGGCCGCCGTTTCATCGACGCGCTGGAGATGTTCTATCACGTCGCCAATATCGGCGATGCGCGGAGTCTGGCCATCCATCCCGCGACGACGACCCATTCACAGCTTGCCGAGGAGGCGCAGTTCGCATCAGGCGTGACGCCCGGCTATGTTCGCCTCTCGATCGGCATCGAACATATCGACGACATCATCGCCGATCTGGAAAAGGGGCTGAAAGCGGCTGGGGCGTAGCGAGAAGATGGCGCAACGAGACGCTGTCTCTCACACGAGAATCGCCGCCGTCCTCGTGCTTCGAGACGCCGCTTTCAGCGGCTCCTCAGCATGAGGACTGCGTGAGGCCCCCTCATCCTGAGAGCGGCCGAAGGCCGCGTCTCGAAGGATGAAGGTTGACCAGCCGCCCAACTCAAGGCTTCGTCGCGAGCCTGTCCACCATCGCGCGAATGGCGGCGATCTGCGGTCCCTTCTTCGTGTGGTGCTCGGCGCTGTCATAGCCCCACCAGTCCCAACAGGCGTTGGGGTTCAACACGAAATTCAACGTGTAGAACGGCCAGCCCCATCCCCAGCGGCTGATGGTTTGCGGATAGACGACGATGATGTGGTTCGTATCGGCCCAACGATTGTAGCCCGCGTGTTTATAGAAGGCGTCGCCGATCTCGGCCGCCTGCTGTCTGCAGCCATGCAGCGCGACATGCACGCGGCATGTCTCAAGAGCACAGACATGCGGCACATAGGCGTAACCGACATCGCTTAAACTGTGATTGTAGGGATTGCCGTCGGGCAGAAATTCCTTCTGGTCGAACTCGATATATTTTCCAGCAGGCTGCGCGCTCGGCGGATTGAGGGGGCCGTAAATCTGTTCGAGTAGCGCTTCGGCGGCGTCGAAGTGACAGTTCACGATGAATGGAGCTTTGTTCGCGGGGCATTTCTCGCCATAGTCCTCGGTGACCATTGCGTGGCCGGCGTCGATGTCGTTTCGATAGACGAGACGGTCCGGCGGCACATAGTTCGCGTAATAGTCGCGCGTCGCGTCCATCACGACTGGAAGCACCACCTCGTCCTTGCGACCGGAAAACAGCCAAACCGTCGCATCGTTTAAATTGGCGACGTCGTCTATGGCCCCCGAGCGCGCGAGCGAATCGGTGATGTTCTTCAGATGCTCGGGATCTGGAACCGGATGCGCGGCGTCTGGCTTCATGCAATTGTTGATCGCCTGGTTCGAACTCTGCTCGGCGCAGTCATAGGGAACGCCGGCGATGATTCCGGCGCCTTTCACAATGCCGGAATGCGCCACTTGGAACTGCAAAGCCATGGCGGCGCCGGACGAGATGCCCGACGCCGAGGTCTCGGACAGATTCGCGCCGTAAGCCGGCAGGCGCTCGGCGCCCGACGCGAGGTCAGTCCCGAGCAACGCGGACATGGCGGCGGCGAAGATGATTGCGCGCAAAGGACCGGACATGAATTTTCTCCTTCAAAAATTGCATTGCGAACTTATCTGCGGAAACGCTGCAATTTAGATGACAAGCGAACCTTTCACCGTCAGCGGATTGCCCGCCACGACGAGGGCCACCCTGCCGGCAATCCGCGAAACGGCCTGATGCAATTCGCCTGCCGCGTCGCGAAACGAGCGCGCCAGCGCATTGTCTGGCACGATGGATAATCCAACTTCGGACGAAACGGCGACGGTCGGCGCCGAGCGGGACGCTAACGCATGAACGAGCGCGGCGCGATCAAGTGAAAGATCGGCGCCGCCGAGCAGCCGATTGCTCAGCCATAACGTCAGACAGTCAATAAGCAACGGACGATCGGCTGGCGCTCCGGCGATCGCTTCGACGAGCGCCTGCGCCGCTTCAACCGTGCGCCAGTTTTCGCCGCGCCTTAGACGATGCGCATCGACGCGGGCGCGCATTTCTTCGTCGAGAATTTCGGCCGTGGCGATATATGTCCAAGGCCCCGGACGCGCGATGACGAGGCTCTCCGCATAAGCGCTTTTGCCTGAGCGCGCGCCGCCGAGCACAAGAGTGAGATGCGGATTCTCCCTCATGTCCGGGCTCTTTGGAACGGCGTGCGCGCCAGCAGCGCGCCCTCGCGATCGAATATGATGATTTCCAATTCGCTCTCCGCGGCATCCAGCGCCCGGGCGGCGGTTCTCCATGCGGCGCGCGCGATCGGCGCCGCGAGATCGACGCCGGCGCCCTGCGCAATCTCCAAAGCTTCGAGCGCGCTATTGGCGTTAGTGATGAGCGCCGCAATCTCTTCGCCCGCGCCGACTTCGCGCGCGGTTTGAGCCAATTGCGCAAAATCGACGCTCGAGCGCCCTGAGTGAAGATCGAGCCGTCCTTGCGCGAGCTTGGTCATCTTGGCGAAACCGCCGCCGATCGTCACGCGCGCGACCGGATGCGTGCGAAGATATTTCAAAAGCCCGCCGACGAAATCGCCCATTTCGATGAGCGCCGTCTCCGGCAGATCATAGAGGCGCTTCACCGCGGCTTCCGATGTCGAGCCTGTCGTGCCGGCGATGTGCGTCAGGCCGCTCGCCCGCGCCACGTCGACGCCGCGATGGATGCTGTCGATCCAGGCGGCGCAGGAAAATGGCGTAACGATTCCGGTCGTGCCGAGAATGGAAAGGCCGCCAATGATTCCCAGTCGGCCGTTCAGCGTATGTTTGGCGAGCTCCTCGCCGCCGGGGATCGAAATTTCGATGTCGGCGTCTGCGCCAACGCCAATCTTTGCGCTCGCCTCCTCAATCGTCTCGATCATCATCTTGCGCGGCGTGGGATTGATCGCCGGCTCGCCTGGCGGCAGCGGGAGGCCTGGACGAGTCACTGTGCCGACGCCCTCGCCCGCGGAAAAACGCACGCCCGCGCCCGGAGCGCCGCGCCGCACGCGCGCGCAAATAAGAGCGCCATGGGTGACATCGGGGTCGTCGCCGGCGTCCTTGACCACGCCGGCGCGAGCGTAATCCTCGCCGCGTTCAAAGGTCGCCAGCGCAAAGGCGACGCGCTTTCCAGACGGCAGCGCGATTTCGACCGGGTCTGGGGGCGGCGCGCGTGTCGCCAGCGCCTCAAAGGCGGCGCGCGCAGCCGCAGTCGCGCAGGCGCCCGTCGTCCAGCCGCGGCGCAAAGAACGCCCACTTCCCGCATCGCTCATGCGCCCTCTTTACCGCGAAGCAAGGACGCGCGACACCGGCGCGCCAATCCGCTAAAAGATGCAGCGAATTTCAGATCAAGGAGCACGCTTACATGTTGCGCAGCGTATCATCCTTTCTCGGCCTTATCGCGCTGGCCGCCGCCGATTCAAGCGGCGCCCACGCATTTGAGCTCACAAGCCCCGACATCGCCGAAGGCCAGAAGATCGACATGAGGCATGTCTATGATTCTTTCGGCTGCACCGGCGAGAACGTCTCGCCGGAGCTCAATTGGAGCGACCCACCCGCCGGCACGAAGAGCTTCGCCGTCGCCGTGCATGATCCAGATGCGCCGACCGGCGGCGCCGGCTTCTGGCACTGGCTCGTGGTCGATATTCCCGCCGACGTTCGCAGCTTGAAGCGAGGCGCCGGCGATGCGTCGGGCAAAAATCTACCGCCCGGCGCGCATCAGTTGGAGACGGACTTCGGCGATAAAGCCTATGGAGGTCCCTGCCCACCGCCGGGCAAGCCGCACCGCTACATTTTCACCGTTTACGCATTGAAGACCGACAAGCTCGGCGACGCCGCCCATGGCCGCACCGCCATCGCCGGCTTTACCATCAACCAGAATGCGCTCGCGAAGGCGTCGATCACCGCCCTCTTCGGAAGGTGAACTGCGAACTTGCGCTCCTGGCGCTCGCCATCGAGGCGGGCGCCGGCTATCCAAACGCGCTTTTCCGCAAGATCGGTCATCCGGTGACATGGCTGGGCTGGCTGATCGCCGCGCTAGACCAGCAATTGAATTGTGAAGACGACTCCTTCGCTCTGCGGCGGTTAAAAGGCGCCGTCGCTCTTGCGGTTCTTCTTTTCATCGCGATCGGAATTGGCGCGCTTCTCGAGCGCATCGCGCTAGCGCTGCCTTTCGGATGGATCGCTCTCGCTATCGTTGCGTCCAGCCTCCTGGCCCAACGCAGCCTGCACGCCCATGTCGCCGAGGTCGCCGAGCGGCTGGCGACCTCCGTCGAGGATGGTCGCATAGCGGTGGCGAAGATCGTCGGCCGCGATGTATCGGCGCTCGACGAGTCAGGCGTCGCGCGCGCCGCCATCGAGAGCCTTGCCGAAAATTTCTCGGATGGCGTGGTGGCGCCGGCGCTTTGGCTCGCCGTCTTCGGCTTGCCAGGCGCGCTCGCGTACAAGGCTGTGAACACCGCCGACAGCATGATCGGCCACAAGTCGCCCCGCTACCTGGCCTTCGGCTGGGTCGCGGCGCGCTGCGACGATCTGATGAATTTCCTCCCCGCGCGCGCAACGGCGGGCCTGCTGGCGATCGGCGCCTTGGGGCTCGGTGGAACCTCTCCCTCCAAGGCGTTCGCCGTCGCGCGTCGGGACGCGCCGAGTCACGCCTCGCCCAACGCCGGCTGGCCTGAAGCTGCCATGGCAGGCGCCCTTGGCCTTAAGCTGGGCGGCTCACGCTCTTACGCGGGGGTTAACGTGCGTGCTGTAAGCCTCGGCGAGGGGAGCCCCCAGGCGAATGCGGCCGATATCCGCCGCGCCCTCGCCCTTTATCGTCGAGCCGCCGCCATGTTCTGGTTTGCGCTTGCAATCGCGGCCTTGGCTGCGCGAATATGACTGAATTGCGAATTTTTGGTCGGGGCGAAGCAATGCTGAGCTCGTCAGATTTTGGATTTTGCCCATTTTGAATATGTTATATTCATATTGTGCAGTGCAATATGAAATCGCGGCGCGGCGGCTGCGAGGGGGGGTGGCGGGAGAAGCGTGCAGATGGACCGGATGTCGTACCAGCTATACGAGATGATGCACTTGGCTTTTGCGCCAGCGCGGGCGGCGACTGACGCCATGTTGCACGCGATGAAGAACCCGCTCAATCCGATGCATCATACCTCGCTCGGCCGCAGCATCGCCGCATCCGCGGAGCTGTTCGAGCGCATGACGCGCCGTTACGGAAAGCCGCTGTTCGGCTTGGATACGACGGTCGTCGACGGAACCGAGGTCGAGATCGTTGAAGAGGCCGTCTGGAGCAAGCCCTTTTGCGGCCTGCTGCATTTTAATCGCCAGTTCCCCGGTCCGGCGCCAAAGCAGTCAAAGCTGCTGATCGTCGCTCCGATGTCAGGCCATTACGCGACGCTGTTGCGCGGCACGGTCGAAGCATTCCTGCCGACTCACGACGTCTACATCACCGACTGGAGCGACGCGCGTACCGTGCCGCACGCCGACGGCGCCTTCGATCTTGACGATTACGTCGACTATCTTCGCGAAATGATGCGCTTCCTCGCGCCAAGCGCGACCGAAACGCCCCTGCATACGCTAGGCGTCTGCCAGGCCTCGGTGCCGCTGATCTGCGCTATCGCCGCGATGGAAGCGGAAGATGATCCCGACGTCCCGCAGTCAATGGTGCTGATCGGCGGACCCATCGACACGCGCGTCAATCCAACCGCGGTCAACAAACTCGCGCAGCAGCGCGGCATCGATTGGTTCCGCAGCCACTGCATTCATACGGTGCCTTTCCCGCACGCCGGCATGGGGCGCAAGGTCTATCCCGGGTTCCTGCAGCTCTCCGGCTTTATGTCGATGAACTTCGAGCGGCATATCTCGGCCCATCTCGAAATGTTCAACCATCTCGTCGAGGGCGACGGCGACTCCGCCGAGAAGCACCGCGACTTTTATGACGAGTATCTCGCGGTGATGGATTTGACCGCTGAGTTCTATTTACAGACCGTGGACCGCGTGTTCGTTCGTCACCAGGTGCCGCTGGGCCTGTTCCGTCACCGTGGCAATCTCATCGATCTCAAAGCGATCCGGCGCACGGCGCTCTTCGCCGTCGAAGGCGAAAAGGACGACATTTCCGGCGTCGGCCAGACCGAAGCGGCGCTGGAGCTTTGCGCCAACATTCCCGCCGCCCGCAAGAGCCATCATGTGCAAAAGGGCGTTGGCCATTACGGCGTCTTCAACGGCTCGCGATTCCGCGAGGAGATCGCGCCGCGCATTCGCGAATTCGCAGCGGAGATGGAGCGCCTCGACGGAATAGCCGCGTCAGGCCCTCGCCTTGCATGGAGCGCGGAATAAAGGCAAACTCCGCACCGTCGCCGCGACTAGAGCGGGCGCTTTCGCGCGCCTGACGCAATCTCCAGGGAACATTCGATGGACGTGCAGGACGCAGCTTCGCGCGAAGCGCTGCAAAAAGAAATTGACGCCATCCACTGGTATCATGAGTTTGATTTCGGCGACGGGCTGCGCGCCGTCAGCGTCTCGCAGGCCGAGGATCACCGCCGTATCTGGCGCTTCATCGAGGGCGAGCTCGACAAGATCGATTTTACCGGAAAGAGCGTGCTCGAAATCGGCTGCTGGGACGGTTTCTGGAGCTTTTACGCCGAGCGGCGCGGCGCCAAGCATGTTCTCGCCACTGACGACGTGAGCCAGAACTGGGCGAGCGGCGCCGGTCTGCGCCTCGCCAAGAAGCTTCTAAAATCGAACGTCGAAATCAATCAGAGCGTTTCGATTTACGAAGCCTCCAAGCTCAATCAGACCTTCGACATCGTCATATGCCTTGGCGTCTATTACCATCTCGTCGATCCTTTCGCGGGCTTCGCCGAGGTGCGGCATCTGATGCACGACAATTCCATCGCCATTTTCGAAGGCGACGGCACGCTCGAATTGCGGCCCGATACTTATTATTGGGACATGTCGGATTCGTCGAAGTCTTGCTTCGTGCCGACGCAATGGGGCCTCAACCACATGCTGAAGACAGCCTATATGGATGTCGTCACGCAGAGCTGGATGCGTCCGCCGCCGGCCTTCAAGGTGAATGTCGATCCGGCGCATCTTGTCGGCTTAACCGGAGCGCTGGACCCGTCCGGTTTTGCGCCGCTGAAACATCGCGAGCGCATTCTTACCGTGGTGAAGCCATATAGCGGCGAGAATCCGCTGCACGCTTATAAGCCGCCGTTCAACCTCGCGAAATTCGACACGCGTTGGAAATAGAACGCTTATAGCTTCGGCGTCAGCCCCGCCGCGAAATTCTCGCGCGCCAGCCTCATCAGCAATCCAGTCGTCGTCTCATCGGCAAGCCAGGCGTCGACGCGCGGATTGCTGATCTTCGACGCGTCATGACGGCTGTATATATTGTAGCAGGATGCGAGAAACTGCGGCAGAGTCAGGAAGTCGCCTACCGTCGTCGAAATATGGTGATTTTGCAGCTTGAACATATAGCCGCCCTGGGCGCCGAAACGCTTCGCGATCGGCGGATAGACCGGGAAGATCTCGCTGCGAGAGAGATCGTGAATGTCGTAGTAATTGAAATTCACCTGACGCGGCTTGAGACCGACCTTCTCGAAAAGCTTCTTTGAGAGATCGAACAGCACGAAGCTCATCGGGTGCACGGTGCTGTACATGAAGACGCCGCGGCGCGACCAGTTCATCAGCTCGGTCGAAAGGTCCATGCCATAGAGCCCAAGCGTATTGTCGAGCAACTCACGCGACGCCTCGTTCCAAATGTCGAAATAACCGAGCGCATCGAAGACATTTTCGTTGAACAGCGCATTGGCCATCTCAAGCGATAGGCCCTTGCGGTAAGCAAAAAGTCCGAGAGCGGAGTGATAGGGTCCGATCGGCCCGCAGACGAAGCCGTGCATCTGCGACAAATCGTGGATATAGACGAGATCAGGATGAAAGGCCGCAAAGGTGATGGCGGGAAAGATCATCGTCTTCGGCAGACGTTCGCATAATTCCCCCGATCCGCCCCCGCGCACATGGCCGTCAAGGAAATTGTGCGAAAAGACGTAGTCATAGGTCTCGAGCGTTTTGGCGAAGATGCTCATCGTCGAGCGCGCGCGCGCGACCATCGAGAAATGATCCACTGTCGCGCTCGGATCGAGAACTTTCATCGCATAGGCGATGCCGAAACTTTGGCAATTGCCGACGATGGCGATGCGGGGCCCGGTATTGCGCATGACGCGGCCGGTGAATTTCGCGATGCGCGGCTCGATGGCGTATTCCCGCCAGGATTTGAGAATTTGTCTATCAACCTGCGATAGCATGCGTCTTTCACCGGATTGGCGATGGCGTCGGCGCTGTATGGCGCGCGCGGCCGGGTGACAAGCGGGCGGGCGCCGTCTATGTTGCGCCGCCAGAAGGCGGCTCGCGAACGGCGCGGGCGAAAGCTCGATCCGCGAGACAATCGACCGGATCAGAAAGGAGTGCGACCATGGCGGAGAACCCCTATAGCTCCCTACCCGACCATCGCTTTTGGCGCAAGGCGGTGACGTCTCTGCCGCCTTTCGCGCTTGATCCGATCATTCGCACGCCTTTCAAAATCTCGCCGGATGACAAGGTCGCGACCGGCGGCAGCTGCTTCGCGCAGGAAATCGCCATGCGCCTGCAAGCGAGCGGATTCCATTATTATCTCGCCGAGCAGCCCCCGGCCGGCATGTCGGCGAGCGAGGCGCTTCATCGCAATTACTCGATGTATTCCTGCCGCTACGGCAATCTCTACACAACCGCGCAATTTTTGCAGTTGATCGAGCGTGTCTATGGGCGTTTCAAGCCGCAACTCGACTACTGGAATCGCCCCGAGGACGGCCGCTTCGTCGATCCGTTCCGGCCGCGCATCGAACCCGATGGATACGCCACCCTGGAGGAGATGCGCGCCGATCGCGAGCGGCATTTCGCCGCTGTCCGGCACATGCTGGAAACGATGGACGTTTTCGTCTTCACTTTCGGCCATACCGAGACGTGGCGTCATAAGCCAGATGGCGCGATCCTGCAGCTTGCGCCGGGCGTCGCCGGCGGCGAATGGGATCCGAACGTCTTCGAATTTTATAATATGACGGTCAGCGAAGTGGTCCGCGACTTCTTGGCGGCTATTGACCGCATTCGAGAAGTCAATCCTAGTGTTCGCATCGTGCTGAGCGTATCGCCCGTGGGAATCATCGCAACCTATGAGGACCGGCACGTTATCGAATCGAACAGCGCCGTAAAGGCCATTCTTCGCGCGGCCGCGGACGAAGTGGTGCGCGCGCGGCCGAACATCGCCTATTTCCCGTCCTACGATCTCGCGACGGTCTCGCCCAACGTGTCGATGTTCTATCGCGAGGACACGCGCCGGATTAATCCTTACGGCGTAGATCGCGCGATGCAGATCTTCTTCGATCACTTCACGGATCGCCAAAAAGAGAAAGAAGCGGTCAAGGCGGTGAAGATCGACATCGCCGCGGAAGCCGAAGACAACGCGCGCGTCGTCTGTGACGAAGAAGCGATCGAATCAGCTTAAAGAAGCTTGGCGCGTCGGCGGCGGCGATGATTTGCCGCAAACGTCGATGCGCCTGCCGACCGTCAAAGGACTGTTTGAATGATCATTGGTTCGCTCGCGCTCGCGGCGGCTGGCGCTTTCACCGGCGCGTCGCTTTATGTCAATTACGTTGAGCAGCCCGCGCGGCTGGCGCTCAGTGATGACGCGCTCATCGAGGAATGGGAGCCATCCGACCACCGCGGCTTCATCGTGCTCGCGAGTCTTGCGTTTCTCGCCGCCCTTTTTGGCTTCATCGCTTTTCGTGAGCTCGATGACGTCAGATGGCTTTTCGGCGCGCTCGTCGCCATTGCGACCTGGCCCTACACCTATCTCGCCATCGTGCCGCTCAACAATCGCATCCTGGCGCTCATCGAAGCCGATGCGGCGCATGAGGCGCGCAAAGTCATCGACCTCTGGGGCCGTCTGGAACTCGGTCAAACTGCGCTCGGCGTCGTGGCGACGTTCATTTACGTCTGGGCCGCCGGCTAAGCGCCGTTTATCCAGAGTTCATCTCGAGAGAGCTTATCTGAGAGAACCGGCGCCATTTTTGAGTTGCGGATGACATGACCTACGATCTTATCGTGATCGGATCCGGTCCGGGGGGATACGTTTGCGCGATCCGCGCGGCGCAACTCGGATTGAAGACGGCCGTCGTCGAGAAAGACCCGACATTCGGCGGCACCTGCCTCAACGTCGGCTGCATCCCGTCGAAGGCGCTGCTTCACGCTTCGCATATGTTCGAGGAGGCGGCGCATGGATTAGCGCCGCTTGGCGTCATCGTCGATCCGCCGCGGCTCGATCTTTCGGCGATGATGAAACATAAGAACGACACCGTCGGCGCGAACGTCAACGGCGTCGCTTTTCTCTTCAGGAAGCACAAGATCGACTCGTTCCGCGGCGTCGGACGGCTGAAGAGCGCCGGGCGAGTCGAAGTGCAGGGCGCCGACGGCGGCGTCCAGACGCTTGAAACGAAAAACATCGTCATCGCCACCGGCTCGACCGTCGCGCCGTTGCGCGGCGCTTCCGGCGAAGAGATCGCGATCGACGAAAAGCTCATTCTTTCTTCGACCGGCGCCTTAGTCCTCGCCAAGCCGCCGAAGCGGCTCGTCGTGGTGGGCGCGGGCGTCATTGGACTCGAGCTTGGGTCGGTCTGGCGTCGGCTGGGCGCCGAAGTGATCGCGATCGAATTTCTCGACCGCATTCTGCCGGGCTTCGATCTCGAAATCGCGACGCGCTTCCAGAAGATTCTCGAAAAGCAGGGCTTCGACTTCCGTCTCGCCTCCAAGGTCACAGGCGTCGAGCGCGCAGGGACGAGCAAGGACGAGCGCGCCATCGTCTCCTTTTCGTCGGTCGACGGCGCAACGTCGGACAAGATCGAGGCCGACGCCTTGCTCATTGCGACCGGACGCATTCCCTTCACGCAAGGTCTTGGGCTGGAAGACGCCGGGATCGCCTTAGAGCGCGGGCGCATCGTCATCGACAAAGGTTTCGCGACGAATGTTCCGGGCGTCTACGCCATCGGCGACGTCGTGCGCGGACCGATGCTCGCGCATAAGGCTGAGGACGAAGGTATCGCCATCGCCGAAATCCTCGCCGGAGAGGCTGGTCACGTGAATTACGACGTCATTCCGAGCGTCGTCTACACGATGCCGGAAGTCGCCGCGGTGGGCGTCACCGAGGAAGAGGCGAAATCCAAGGGGACCGAAGTCGCGATTGGCAAATTTCCCTTCACCGCTAATGGCCGCGCGCGCGCAATGCGCGCGACCGACGGTTTCGTGAAGATCATCGCCGACGCCGCGACCGACCGGGTGATCGGCGTTCATATTCTCGGCGCAGGGGCTGGAGAAATGATCGCCGAAGCCGCCGTGCTGATGGAATTTTCCGGCTCGTCGGAAGATCTCGCGCGCACCTGCCACGCGCATCCAACCCTCTCCGAGGCGATGCGCGAGGCGGCTTTCGCCGTCGCCAAGCGCGCCATTCACATCTGAGCTTGATTATGACCGCGCACGCCGGCGCGAGGCGCGTGGCATGTGGAAGGAGGAAGCGATGGAAAATTGGAAGCGGCGTCTAAAGGACGGCTTCTGGTTCGCGCTTGCCGTCCTCTTCTTGATTGAAACCTGGCTGTGGGACCATTTCAGCGAATGGCTCCATGCGCTCGGACGCGCGCTCAAGCTCGAACATTATGTGCAGCGGCTTAAGGATTTCGTTGCGACTCTGACGCCGATGAAGACGCTCGGCGTGTTTATCGCTCCGTTCTTCGCCATTCTGCCGGCAAAACTGGTGGGCTTCGAACTCATCGCGCACGGACGTTTCCTGAGCGGGCTTCTCACGATCCTGTTCGCCAAGACCGTGGCGCTCGGCTTCATGTCGTTTCTTTTCGATATCTGTCGCGACAAGCTGATGCAGATGGAGCGCTTTCGCCAACTCTATACCGTCATCCTCGCCATTCGCGCATGGGCGAGCAAACTCGTCGCGCCTTATAAGCAACGCGTTTATGCGATGGCGGATGCCCTGTGCCGGCGAATTGAAGGATTCATCGGCATCGAGGCCGGCGCGCTTATGCGAAGCGTCGAACGCTTACGCGAACTCGCACGCCAAAAGCGTTCGGCATGAACCAAAACGCGGTTATTGGAGCGTGATTATTCGCAGATTGCGTAGCCGAAGCAAAAATCGTCGCCGTTTGGCGACGAGCGCGTAAGAAAGGTCGCGGCGCTCGCAACGCTCGCCGCGAACATAAATAGAAGCATCGCATACAAAGCCAAATTGCGCATGACGGGCCCCGCCTCCGCCTTTCGCTCAACCGTTGTCAAAATTTTTGAAAGGCGCGGCGCTCCTCGTCTCCGCTCTTTCGAGCATCGAGATTTCTGGGCGCGCCGGCCTTTCGCAAAATAAAACGCAGGAGCGGGACGCGCGTTCCATGAAACTTTGCAGAGCACATAAAAATTTATTGGCAAATCGCATAGCCGTAGCAAGCGTCAGAGGGATTCGCCTTTGCTGACGCGAGGTAAGCGCCAGCGCCCGCGACTTCCAGCAAAAGAACGCAAACAACCAAGACGAGGCAGCTGATGTTGTTCGTCGGACGCATGATCGTTTCCCCCTCTTCCGTCACCCGCATCTTGCGAGCATCGCGACCTTAGGAGTCGCGTCGCCAAGACGCAGTGCGACAGCGCACCCGCGCGTCAAGCGACTGGGCTCTGCTTTGGCTATGGCGTTAGGGAGTGGCGCCGCGCGCGTAAAATAGCTTCATCAAAACGGATGACGCCCTCTCGCATGAGCGGAGGGCGCCATAAAACTTTGCTGAAAGTCTGCGGACTTAGAGCACGACGACTTTCGTGCCGACCTTCACGCGGTTGTAAAGATCGATCGCGTCAATGTCGCGCATGCGAATGCAGCCCGAGGACACGGCCTGTCCGATCTTGTCGGGCTCATTGGTGCCGTGGATGCGATAGAGCGTGTCCCTACCGTTCTGATAGAGGTAGAGGGCGCGCGAGCCGAGCGGGTTGTCGGGACCGCCGGGCAGACCGCCCGCGTCCGCCGTAGGCTGCAGATGCGGCCAGCGCGCAAGCATGTCCTTCGGCGGAATCCAGCGCGGCCATTCCTGCATGCCGCCGACATAGGCGCGGCCAGTGAAGGCCATCGCGTCCTGGCCGGTGGCGACGCCGTAGCGCACCGCCTTGCCGCCCGGCATGACATAATAGAGGAATTTCGAGCGGTTATCGACGATGATCGAGCCAACGGGTTCGTTGGTCCTGTAATCGACCAGGTAACGTTCGTATTGCGAGCTGACTCCAGCCTTCGGCGCGAGCGCCATGAATTCGGCGTCGCGACCGCTCATCCTCGGATCGGGAAGAGGCGTCCCCGCGACGTTGCAACCCGCGAGAGAGACAGCGAGAAGCGCTGCCGCCGTCACATATCTGAAACTCATTTCCGGCACTCCTTTCCGCCGCAAAACAGTTGTTACGATTTTCTTATCATGAACTTTGGGGCTGTGATCACGTCTTCGGAATTATTCCCCTACTGTTGCGCCGGCGCCACGCAAAGCCACGGGGGGCCGCGCTTGAACTTTGCAATTTCTTTTTCATGGACAGACAGTCCCAGAGGGCGGAAAATCAGGACGTTGACTGGCGTAGCGCCGCTCGCCCGGATTGCCTCGCAGCAGTGAAAACCCTTTTCGTCACTCATGAGAGCGGGCTCGATCACGAGATGGGTCCCGGCCATCCTGAGCGCCCTGAACGATTACGAGCGATCGAGCGCGGCTTGGAGCAGGCGCGATTCGCCCCTCTGATTCGCTTGAGCGCGCCCAGGGCGGAGCCGGAAGCTCTGCAGCGCGTCCACCCCCAGTCCTATCTCTCGGCCCTTGAGCGCGCCGCGCCACGCGAAGGCTATGCTGCGCTCGACGCCGATACGCTGATGTGTCCGAAGACGCTCGAAGCCGCCTGGCGCGCCGCCGGCGGGGCCGTCGCCGCTGTTGACGAGGTCATGTCGGGTCGAGCCGACAACGCCTTCGTCGCCGTGCGCCCCCCTGGGCACCACGCCGGCGCGCACAATCCGATGGGGTTTTGCTTTTTCAACAATATCGCCGTCGCCGCCCGCCACGCCCAGACGGCGCATGGGACCGAAAGGGTCGCGATCGTCGATTTCGACGTTCATCATGGCAACGGCACGCAAGAGATTTTCTGGGCCGACGAGACGACGCTGTTCTGCTCGACCCATCAGGCGCCGTTCTATCCCGGCACCGGCGGACGCAACGAGACGGGCGTTCACGACACGATCGTCAACGCGCCGCTTCTCGCCGGCTCGACCGGCGAAGCCTTTCAGGAGGCGCTTGTCGATCGAATCCTGCCGCGCGTGCGCGATTTCGCGCCCGACCTGATCCTGATTTCAGCGGGCTTTGACGCCCATGAGCGCGACCCGCTCGGCGGATTGCGGCTGCGCGAGGCAGATTTTGGCGACGCGACCAAACGGCTGATGGAGATCGCAGACCGGCGCTGCGGCGGGCGAATCGTCTCGATGCTGGAAGGCGGCTATGACGTCGACGCCCTCAGCCGCTCGGTGAACGCCCATGTGCTCGCGCTGATGGGCGTTTCGGGAGACGCCAACACTTAGCGCGGCTGACTCGCGGAAAATCAAAAGGGCCGCGAGCTTACGCTCCGGCCCTCTTTGCAGCAGTCGCCTCTCGGGCGGAGCAACTCAGCCCTGGCGCGCCTTGTAGCGCCGCTGCACCTTGTTGATCACATAGACGCGGCCCTTGCGGCGCACGATCTGATTGGCGCGATGGCGCGAACGCAATGTTTTCAAAGAGTTACGGACTTTCATCGGTCTCACCCCGGCAATAGTGAATTAGCCGGGATACGCCCAGCGGCTCGTTGGCCCCGCCTATGCCCTATTTCGCGCCGGCGATCAAGCCGAACACGCCCCTTTAACAAGGGCGATCGGTGAAGAATTGTTTTCCTCGCCCTTCGAGACGGCCTCTTCGAGGCCTCCTCAGGATGAGGAAACCCTTCACCCGATCGCCCTGCCCTCTCGCGCGCTCAAAAGCGCGCATTAACGAAGACTCGCAGATTGGCTCCAGGCAGCAGCACCTCGTCCTTCCTGAAAGAGACGCTGTTGCGGATGTCGTCGTTGAGGAGGTTGTCGCCGACAAGTCCCAGGGTCAGTTCGCGGCCGCGCGGGTCGCCCGGATCGAACAGCATGCGGTAGCTGATTTCGGCCCTCAGCAAATTATAGCCCTTCGTCGGCGTTTCATTGGTCGGGTCGATGTTGCGCTGCGCGAAAGCGTGCAGAAGGTTGATGCGCGCCAACCAGTTCATGTCGCGCCAGAACATTCCGCCGCCGAGGCGGACGGGCGGGATTCGGGGGACGTTGCCGCCGCCTACGAATGTCGCGCGCACCACGTCGAATTGCTGCTCCACGCCAAAAACGCCGCCCGCCAGCGGCGCGACGTCGAGCTGGCTCTGAAATTCGGCGCCGCGAAAGAGCGCATTGCGCTGCGCATAGAACGCCTGGCGGAGACCGCCCTCCCCTTCGAAAGCGCAGCTCGCAATATCGCTCTCGCAGACTGCGCCGGTCAGATTGCGGAAGATGAATCCGTCGAAGCGCGTGAGATAGGCGGTCGCTTCAAAGCGGAACGGGCCTAAGGGACGGCGCAGGCCGATCTCGATCGTCTTCGCCGCTTCGATTCCAAGATTGGGGTTGCCAATGTCGAAAGTTCCCGTCGCCTCATGGGCGCCGCGCGAAAAGAGCTCCGGAGCGCGCGGCGCGCGTTCGACATATTGCGCAGTCAGACTCGCGACGACGCCTTCCGGCAAATCCTGGAGAAACCCGAAAGCCCCGCTCTTTGGCGTGAAATTTCGCGCGCGAGCGACTTGCGGTCCGGGCTCAATCAGGAATTCGGGAGATTCGCCGGAGACGAGGAGTTCGGGAAACGCGCCGGAGACGGTCGCATGTTCTATGCGTCCCGCAAGCTGCATTCTCGATGTGTCGGTCAGTCTGAATTCATTGAACCAATAGCCGGCGACGCTTCGCGTCCGATTGGGGTCGAAGAGCCCGCCCTCACGTCCTGGCGAGGTTAGGATCTGATGCATGCCCTGCACGCCGAAGGCGCTTGTCAGAGTCGCGAAGGACAAGTCGACCGGACGAAGCTGCGTTTCGACCCGCGCCTCGAGATCCTTGTTGGTGAAGGTCTGCTGAACGCCGTTGAAGCCCTCCTCATTGGCGAGTTCGTGGTGCTTGTAATCGGTCAGCCCCGCCCAGAAGCGGATCGCTTCGATATAGGCCGACGGCGGACGGAACTCGCCCTTAGTCGTCGCGCGCGTCTGGCGAAGCTCAATGCGCGTATTCGTCTCCGTCGGCTCGATGCCGGGGATGTGATAGCGCGAGTTGAACTGCGTCACCGCGAAGCCGACAAAGCCGCCGTCAAAGAAATAGGAGGCGCCGACCGAACCGCCGGCCGAGCGCATCGACGAATTGGGCTGCCGTCCGAATACCGGGGGCGGCGGATCGGGCGGAAAAAGATAGGGATAGCCGGGTATCAGATAGTCGCTGCCGCGCCGGCCATGCACGTCGACGTGGACGGCGACATTGCCGCGGCCGGCATCGAGCAGCGTCGCGTTCTCCAGCCCATTGTCGACGGTCATCACAGCCCCGCGAGACTCGACGAGCGAGCAGCCCTCAGTCTCGGCCGTGGGGATAAGCGCAAGACGGCAGGGCAAGGCTGTGGGGATGCGGTTGTTCTCGACGTTAACGACGCCGCCGATCGCTTGCGACCCCCAGCGCAGCGTGGCGGGGCCGCGCACCACCTCGACCTGGCTCGCCGCCACGGGATCAAGCGGAACGGCGTGGTCCTCGCCAAGCTCCGACACCCCGCTGTTGCTGATCCCATTTTCCTGGATTCGCACGCGGTAATTATCGAGACCGCGCACGATCGGGCGGCTCGCCGCGCCGGGCGCGAAACTCGACCCGGTGACGCCTGGTTTGGCGAAGAGCACGTCGCCGAGCGTCGCGCCCGGCGAGCGCCGCAGCTCCTTATTGGTGACGACCGTCACCGTCGCGAACTGATCGGCGACGATAGGGAGGACGCCTTGCGGCGCCACCTCCGTGTCGCGCGGCTCGGGTCCGCTCGGGCGCGCAACACTGCGGCTGCGCCCGCCGGGCGCGTGGGGGGACTGCGGAGCGGCGATAGTCTTGCTTCGCGCGATCGGACTCGCCGCGCCGACTTGAATTGTCGGCAAGGCCTGCTGAGCCATGGCGCTCGTTACGTCACCAAACAATCCGATGGCTGCGCCGCCGCCGACCGCCGCGCAGGCGAAAACGCTCTTCCTCATGGCCGCCGGTCTCCGCAATAATGTTATAACATAACATATCCTGAGCTGGCTGAAGCCTGTCAATGCGCAGAAGGTCGAAGGGCGCAGTTCGGCTGCCCCTGTGGCCGAGAGGCCACATCAAGGCATCAAAGACTTGAGCGATCTTGAGTCGCTTACTGATTGGTTTTTGCGCAATCGCCGACCTTCGGACGTCATTGCGAGGAGGCGTAGCCGACGAAGCAATCCAGCATTCGCCGCGCGCTTTTCTGGATTGCTTCGCTTCGCTCGCAATGACGAGCCACATGGCGCGGCAATCCTCGTCAGGCCTTCAGCCTGCTGGCGCTGACGCAACCGGCGAGCGGATCGACCGGAATGCGTCTCAGCCCATCGGGCGCGTCTGTCCGGCGCGATATTTCTCCCAGCCGGCCGCGCGCAGCTTGCAGGCGGGGCATTCGCCGCAGCCATAGCCCCAGTCGAAGCGCCGGCCCCTCTCGCCGAGATAGCAGGTGTGGGTTTCTTCGATGATGAGCCGCACCAGCGGCTCGCCGCCGAGCGATTCCGCCAGTCCCCAGGTCTCCGTCTTGTCGATCCACATCAGCGGCGTATGGATGTTGATAGGCCGGTCCATGCCGAGAGTAAGCGCCTGCGCCATCGCGCGGATCGTCTGGTCGCGGCAGTCGGGATAGCCCGAATAGTCGGTCTCGCACATGCCGCCGACGAGATCGGTTATCCCGCGACGATAGGCGAGCGCCGCGGCGAAGGTCAGAAACAGAAGATTGCGCCCTGGAACGAAAGTGTTGGGAAGTCCGTCGGCGGCGAAGGCGATCTCGGCGTCGCGCGTCAGCGCGGTCTCAGAAATCGCGCCGAGCGCCTCGATCGAAATCATGCGATCTTCGCCAAGCCGCTTCGCCCAGAGCGGCGAGAGCCGCGCAAGCCCCTCGCGCAGCGACGCCCGGCGCGAGAGTTCGACGCGATGGCGCTGGCCATAATCGAATCCAACCGTTTCGACACGTTCGAAGCGCGACAGCGCCCAAGCGAGACAAGTCGTGGAATCCTGCCCGCCGGAAAACAGCACGAGCGCGGCGGGCGATTGGGTCTTAAGGTTGTTCGTCATCGCGCCTAACTTAAGTCATGGCCGCGAAACTGCGAGCCATCGCCAACGCGCCTCGCCAATTGTTGCGAATTCCCCATATTCGGAGCAAAGACCAAGATGCTGCTTTACAACACGCCGCTCGCGCCCAATCCAAGACGCGTCCGCATTTTTCTGGCTGAGAAAAACGTCACGATTCCAGTTCGCGACGTCAACCTGTTGGAGCAGGAGCACAAGCAGGAGTCCTATTCGGCCATCAATGCGCTTGAGGAGGTGCCGGCGCTCGTTCTCGACGATGGCGCGACGCTTACCGAGTCTGTCGCCATCTGCCGCTACATCGAATCGCTCTACCCGGCTCCCCCGCTCTTCGGACGAAACGCGCGCGAACAGGCCTTCGTCGAGATGTGGCAGCGTCGGGTCGAATTCCGCCTGTTTATTCCGGTCGCGCTCGCGTTTCGTCACAGCCATCCGGCGCTCGCGAAACTCGAGTCGCCGCAGCTGCCGCAATTGGCCGAGTATCAGCGGCCGCGCGCGCAACAGATGATGCGTTTCCTTGATAGCGAACTCGCCTCGCGGCGCTTCATCGCCTCGGACGACTTCACTATCGCAGACATCACCGCCATCGTCGCGATGGATCTGACAAAGTTCGCAGGGGTCGATATTCCTGATGATCTACCGCATCTCTCGCGCTGGCGCACGGAAGTCTCAGCGCGGCCGAGCGTCGTTCCCTGATGAGGCGATCAGCATCCGGTAAGAAACTTGAGGAGATCACGGCGCGAATCCGCGCCTGCCGGTTCTGCGCCGAAACGCCCGAAGGCGCAAAGCTGCCGCATGAGCCTCGCCCGGTGTTGCGCGTCTCGCCGACCGCGCGGCTTCTTCTGGCGAGCCAGGCACCCGGCAATCTCGTCAATCAGACCGGCGTTCCGTTCAACGATCCTTCCGGCAATCGTCTGCGCGACTGGATGGGCGTCGATCGCGAGACATTCTATGACGTTTCGCGCATCGCCATCGCGCCAATGGGCTTTTGCTTTCCGGGCAATGACGCGGCGGGCGGCGACCTGCCGCCACGCCCCGAGTGCCGCGCCCGCTGGCACGATTCATTATTCGCGGCGTTGCCGCAGATCGAGACCGTCATCGCGATCGGGCGCTATGCGCAGGATTATCATTTCGAACGGCTCGGCCACGCCTTGCCGCGAGGCGCAAGCGTTTCTGAAATCGTTGCGCGCTGGCGCGAATTCCAGAACGCCCGGCCGCTGATTTTTCCCCTCCCCCATCCGTCCTGGCGCAATACTGGCTGGCTGAAGCGCAATCCCTGGTTCGAAGCCGAGGTCCTGCCGGCGCTTCGCGCAGAAGTCGCGCGGCTCATGAAAACGTGAGACAAGGCCGCGTGACGAGAGTTCTCATCGGAGATGGTCTGCGCCGGGTTGAGATTGGCGACGACTTGCCTTTAGCGCTCGTCGCCGGCCCTTGCGCGCTCGAAAGCGCGGACATGGCGTTGGAGATCGCAGAAGAACTCGCCCGCCTCGGCGAGCGGCTCAAGATCGGCGTCGTCTTCAAGGCGTCCTTCGACAAGGCGAACCGCACGAGCGGCGACGCGCCGCGCGGCGTCGGCCTCGACGCCGCTTTACCGATCTTTGCTGAGATCAAAGAAAAGACCGGGCTGCCGGTGACGACCGACGTGCATGAAACATGGCAATGCGCGCGAGTCGCCGAAGTCGTCGACCTCTTGCAGATCCCCGCCTTTCTCTGCCGGCAGACCGATCTCATCGTCGCCGCGGCGAAAACGGGACTGCCGGTCAATATCAAGAAGGGGCAGTTTCTCGCGCCCTGGGACATGATCCACGCCGTCAAGAAAGCGCGCGACGCAGGCGCCTCTGGCGTGCTCGTCACCGAGCGGGGAACGAGCTTCGGCTATAACGCCCTCATCGCGGATATGCGCGCGCTGCCGATCCTGAAAGAGACGACCGGCGCGCCTGTCGTCTTCGACGCCACGCATGCCGTGCAGCAGCCCGGCGGGCAAGGGGCGTCATCGGGCGGCGAGCGGCGTTTCGTTGCGACGCTCGCCCGCGCCGCCGTCGCTGTGGGCGTCGCCGCGCTTTTCGTCGAGACGCATCCTAACCCCGACGCAGCGATCTCGGACCGCGCGACGCAAGTGCCGCTCGGAGAACTCGAAACAATGATCAAGGAGCTGATGGCGTTTGATCGGCTGGTGAAGCCGGTCCGCTAAGCCTTGCGCGCAGCCAAAGGATGATCGAGAAGTGCGTGGTCTACCGTCACCAAGCGCAACGCCTCGATTTTGCATTGCGCCAGCAACAGTCGATCAAAGGGGTCGCGGGTGCGTGGTTCGGGTTCGACCGCGGCGACCGCGTACCGCGCACTGATTGAAATAATCTCGATACCCATCGCTTCCAGTAGTTCTGGAAACGCTTCAAGAGTTGTCGAAAGTTCGAGTTTTCCAAGCCGCCACTTTATGGCGATTTCCCAGAGACTCGCGACGCTCGCAACAAATTCCGAATCTTCATTTTCCAGCAACGACCGCACATGCGATCCGAAGTCGGCGACACGATTTTCAATTAAAGCCAGCAGAATATGTGTGTCGAGCAGCAGCCTCATGCGTCTTTCGGCAGCGGCCGTAGCAGGAAGTCCTCTGGCAGAGGCGCATCAAAATCCTCAGCAACAAATGTAACGATGGACTGGAGACCGTACCGCTTTTTGAATTCATCGACGGCTTCGAGCCGCAAACCGCGTTTTCGTCGATGCGGAACGAGATCGAACACCGGCTTTCCATTGCGTGTTACAACAATTGTCTCGCCTTTCTCGACCAGCCGGGCGAGTTCGGTTAGGCGATTTTTTGCTTCCTTTATCGAAACAATCGTCATGAGTTGATAGTGGCTACTGGTAGCCACTTAGTCAATCGGCCCGTCTCGCGCTGGTCAGGAGTATGAACTTTCCTAGTTAAGCGATTACGGTTAATATCTATATTGCTCAGCCGGGCGGGATCATGGCGCTCAACCCTTTCGACGACCGAAGAGAGAACGTCAGCGCCAAGGCCGCGGCGACCTTTGTTTTCATCATTGCGGCCAATGTCTTCGCCTGGACATGGGCCTGGACGGCCTTCGCCGATCGTCCGGGTCTGATGGGAGCCGCCGTTCTGGCTTTCATGTTCGGTCTCCGGCACGCCTTCGACGCCGATCACATCGCCGCCATCGACAATGTCGTTCGTAAGTTGATGCAGGACGGCAAGACGCCCTATTCGGTCGGATTTTTCTTCTCGCTCGGCCACTCCACTTTCGTCGCCCTCGCTTCCGTCGCGATGGTCGCCACGGCCGTGGCCATGCAAGGCCAGGATGAGTTGAAAACGCTAAGCGGCGCCATCGGCACGATCGTCTCCGCGTTGTTTCTGATTGGCATCGGCCTCGCGAATTTGCTTCTGCTCAGAGGCATATGGTCCGCCTACAACCGCGCCCGACGTGGCGAGCCGGCGCTTGAGGAAGATTTCGATCATCTGCTCAACGGTCGGGGCTTATTGGCGCGGGTCTTCCGGCCTCTGTTTCGCTTCGTCTCGCGGTCATGGCACATGTACGTCGTCGGTTTTCTGTTCGGCCTTGGCTTCGACACCGCGACTGAAATTGGCCTACTTGGAATTTCCGCAGAGCAGGCCTTGCAAGGCATGTCATTTTCGACCTTGCTGGTGTTCCCGGCACTGTTCACCGCCGGCATGTCTCTGATGGATACGACAGACAGCGTCGTAATGACCGGCGCTTACGGCTGGGCCTTCGATGATCCGCTAAGGAAACTCTGGTACAATTTGGTCATGACGGCGATGTCGGTGGTCGTCGCGATCTTTGTTGGCGGGATGGAAGCGCTCGGTCTCATCGCAGACAAGCTCGGCTTCGAAGGCGGCCTTTGGCGCCTCGTTCAGAGCCTGAACGACAATCTCGCTGATTTCGGCATAGCGATCGCCGGAATTCTGATCGCCAGCTGGCTCGTTTCCCTGCTCGTCTATCGAGCCAAGGGGCCGATAGAGGTCTATCCAAGCGCAGTCCGGGCCTATCCGCCCCGGCGTTAGCCTCGTCCGCGATAGGGCGGCACCCCTTGGTCAGGGAGCCAAAGCCCCTCCGGCGGCGCGCCGGTTTGCCAAAACACATCGATCGGAATGCCGCCGCGCGGATACCAATAGCCGCCGATGCGCAGCCATTTCGGCGCCATCGCCGCAACGAGATCGCGCGCGATCCGCACGGTGCAGTCCTCGTGAAACGCGCCGTGGTTTCTATAGCTCCCGAGATAAAGCTTCAAAGCCTTCGACTCGACCAGCCATTCGGCGGGCACGTAATCGATGACGATATGGGCGAAATCCGGCTGTCCCGTCACCGGACAAAGCGACGTGAACTCCGGCGCGGTGAAGCGCACGAGATAAGTCGCGTCCTTGTGCGGGTTTTGCACTAGGTCGAGTTCGGCCTCGTCCGGCGAAGCCGGAAGCGCGGCCTGCCGGCCGAGCAGCGCGGGGCCCTTATGCGTCTTGGCCATGCGCGTAACAATCGCGACTTTCGTCTCGCGTCAAGCGAATGGCGACATTGATCCGTTTCGCCGGCGCGACATTTATCCGTTTCCGAAAGCGCCGCCCGCCCTCCTCTTTACTTACGCTTAACCTTGAACTGCGGCGGCGTAGCCCGCCGAGCACAGGAGCAGGACATGACGAAGAAGGAAACGGCGAAAAAGAACGATAGAAGCGCACTGGAAAGGCTCTTTCTCCATGCCCTGAAGGACATGTATTTCGCAGAAGGCGCCATTCACAAGGCTTTCGTCGACGTGGCTCGAAACGCAAAGCTCCCGAGCCTGCAGGCGGCGCTGACGGCGCATTGCGAAGAAACGAAGGATCAGACCGAACGACTCGAAAAAGTCTTCGAGATTTTCGAAGCAAAGCCGAAAGCAATTTCCTGCGAAGCGATCAAGGGAATATTGGAGGAAAGCTCCAACGTCCTGGATCAGTTCGGCGACACCGAAGCCGCCGACGCGGCGGCGATTTTCTGCTGTCAGGCGATCAAGCATTACGAGATCACCCGCTATGGCACGTTGCGCGAATGGGCGCGCGAGCTTGGACGGATGGACGCCGCCCGCATCTTGTCGGAACTGCTCGATCAAGAATACGCCGCAGACCAGATGCTGACCAAGATCGCCGAGGATCGCGCCAACAAGGTCGCCGAGGGCGAGATCGCCGCGGAGTGACGCGTTCGGGGGAAGAACCGACAAGGCTCGCGAGCGTTAGAGCAGGTTCCGAAAAAGTTGACAGACTTTTTCGATGAGAACCTGCTCCAACATTTTGATTTTGAGCGATTCCTTATCGATCACATGATTCCATGTGATCGGGAAGCGCTCTAGGGATCCCGTTCGTCGGGGCATTCGCCGGCGCGCAGGGTGATCGGATGCGCCGACATCCAGCCCGAGAGAAAGCGGTTCTCCGGGCTCTCCAGCGCCTTGAGCATCTCGACGCGCACAATCTCAAGCCATTTCTCACGCCTGTCCGGCGTGTTCATCTCCGCCGGCACGCCAAGGTCGATGGCCTTCACCGCGAACTGATAAGGCATGGTGCTCCAGAAGGCGACGCCGCCTCGGTCGAGCATTCCAGACACATCCTTCTCCGGAATGTGCGCAATCGGCTCCTGCTCTGCGATCGGCACGGCGCCCGGCATGTCGCTCTTCGGCGCGACGATGGCGACGCCGTTGCGATAGAAGCGATTCTGCTTAACACCCTTCACGGCTGCGATCAGATCGCCGACGACGACAAAGGCGCTCCCCGTGCCGCCGAGCGCGCATTTTAACAGCTGATCGAAACAACGCGCGGCGGCGCTGGCCATATGCGCGCTGCAGCCGGTTTCGACCCAGCGCGCCAGTATTTCCGGCGGGACGTCGAGCACATAGGCGAGGCCCGGCATGTCTTCGCGCTGATATTCGCATCTTTGAACAAGTTTCGCCGGCCAGCCGAGAAAATCTTCCTGCGCCGCTGTGCAATCGCCTCGTACCGGCGATTTTTCCAAAAACGCTTTGGCGGCGGCGACATGCTCCGGCGACTGAGCTGGCGCGAGGGTCGGGACGCAAAGGCCTAAGCAAAGACTCAGAGCGGCGGCGGCGACAATGTGCGCGAATGGCCTATCGATGAGGTACATCCGAACCTCCCGCTCCTGCCGCGCATAGCGGCGAATGCCCGCTCCATTGATCAAGCTCAAGGATAGGTTGGGGCTCTTATCAGTCAATTGAATTGTCGGCTGCGCCATCGCCGCGGCGCAGCATAGTCGCCTCAAAACCCGAGACTGACGCAGAAGCTTTTTGCGGCTGAGGCTTTTCCGGAAGGCGCAATCGGTCTAAGAAGTCGCGCCCGCCCGCGCCGCACCATAGAGGCCTTAAATGACCGAGATCATCGACATCCACGCCCGCGAAATTCTCGATTCCCGCGGAAATCCTACTGTCGAGGTCGAAGTCACGCTGGAGGACGGCTCCTCTGGCCGGGCGGCCGTTCCCTCGGGCGCCTCGACCGGCGCGCATGAGGCGGTGGAAAAGCGCGACGGCGATAAGGCGCGCTTTCTCGGCAAGGGCGTGCTGGCGGCGGTCGACAACGTCAATGACGAGATCGCCGGCGCGCTCCTCGGCTTCGAAGCCGAGGATCAAGTCGCCATCGACGAGGCGATGATTAAGCTCGACGGCACGCCTAACAAGGAACGGCTCGGCGCCAACGCCATTTTGGGCGTTTCGCTTGCAGTCGCCAAGGCGGCTGCCGAGGCGACGGCGCTGCCGCTCTATCGCTATGTTGGCGGCGTTCAGGCGCGGGTTCTGCCGACGCCGATGATGAACATCGTCAACGGCGGCGTGCACGCGGACAATCCGATCGACTTCCAGGAATTCATGATCATGCCGACCGGCGCGCCGAATGTGCGCGACGCGATCCGCTGGGGCGCGGAGATTTTCCACACGCTGAAAGCGGCGCTGAAAAAGGCGGGCCTCGCGACCTCGGTCGGCGACGAAGGCGGCTTCGCGCCCAATCTTCCCTCCGCCGAAGCGGCGCTCGACTTCATCATGAAGGCGATCGAGACGGCGGGCTTCAAGCCGGGCGTCGACGTGCATCTCGCCTCCGACTGCGCCGCGACGGAATTCTTCAAGAGCGGCAAATATGTCTATGAAGGCGAAGGCGTGACGCGCTCGATCGACGAGCAGGTCGC
>VGDT01000013.1 GCA_016869595.1 Alphaproteobacteria bacterium | reverse complement strand
GGCTGGATGATCGGGGCGAGTCAGGCGCGCGCCGAGTTTGGCTGGACCGGCGTCAAAGCCCTTTGGAGAGACCTCGAGCAAGCCCAACCGTTCTGGCGATGACGAGGATCGCAACGATCCGCCGCGGTTGGCGGTAGAGAAAGCTCCTCAAGCCGTCTTAGTACGGGTGACGGTCCTTTTTGTCTTCCCAAGCGCGATATGCCGTCAGCCCGACGTCGCGCTCGAAATTCGGAGTCACCGCAATGCTCCGCTGGTCCCACGGCTTTTTGAAATCGGCATATTGAAAAGCGTCGTCAAACCCGATGTGGCTCGTATCCTCGAGACTGGCCGCGAAATACACGTGACTGATGCGCGACCAATAGATTGCGCTCATGCACATCGGACACGGCGCTCCATTGATGTAAATTTCACAGCCCTTCAGCATTTTGGCGCGCTCGGGGACAAGATCCGGAGAGCCGGGCTCGCGCGGAATCATTTCGAGAATAGTGCCGGCGCCGTAATCGCTGCCAAGCAGCGCCTTGGGATTTAAGCGTTGCGAAGCGTCCATGATGGCGGTGATCTCGGCGTGATAGACGGGACAGCCGGTTAGGAGGACACGATTCTGTCCGCGTCCGATAACCTTGCCGTCCTTCACGATCACGGCGCCGAACGGCCCGCCCCAGCCTTTTTCCACTGACTCCTTTGCGAGCGCTGCCGCTTCTTCCATGAATTTGCGCTTCTCTTCCAAGGCCTGGATGGGGACCGCCGTATCCGCCGCCGGCTGCGCTGAAGGCGCCGCACTATCCTTCGGCGATTTTGCGCGAGCGTCAGCTAATCCGCCTGTGGCGGCGACGCCTGCAGCGACTGCGGTACATGTAATGAAGCTGCGTCGTCCGAGTTCTGGCCGAGGAGAATGCTTGCAGTCGAAGCCGGTCATGAAACGCTCCTTATATGAGAGCTTTGAGCATAGAAGCCCAAGCATTGTTCTACGGAACAGATGCGACCCGCAAGGCTTATCCTCGCGTTTATGTGAGGGGCCGCCTTATCGCAGCCCATCGAAATAGTTGAAAAACACGCCCGTCGGATCATGCTTCTTCCGAAGATCCTCAATGCGCTGAAAGTCAGCGCGGGTCGCAAAGGCGAGTCTCACATGATCGGGATAGCTGACGGTATCGCTCTCGCCGATATAGTGACCCATTGTGAAGGGCTTCAAAATTTCCAGATATTTCTTGTGCCAGCTTAAATTCTTTTCATCGTCTCGTGCGTCTTTCCACATCGACCAAGGTCCGCCGTAGAGTCGCGCGCTCATCGAGAAAGCCGCGTCATTTGGCGCCGCCGGCGGTAGATGGGGGCCGGTGAAGAACGTATAGAGTATGAGCGACTCGGGCGATGGCGCCCTCATGAAATGCTCCCTAAGAGCCTCCAATAAGTCCTTTGGACTCGAATTCGAAAACATCGCCTCGACTTGGTTTCGGCGGTTCGCCGGCCACATCGCGCCGGACATGTCGAAGAGCCGATCGAAATTGACATGCTCATTTACTGTCTTCGAGAGGCATTCCCCGACGATCGGACTTTGCTCCAGAAGCTCTGTGGCGCGTCTCGCCTCTTCTTCCGAGTCGGCGAAAGTTGTCGTCGTCACCAAAGAAACTTTACCGGATTGGTCTTTACATTTTTCAGCGAGCTCCGGCGGGGCGGAAACGAGAAACAGGCTCAGCTCCACATTCGCCGGCAGCTTGCCTGCTATGTCGCCTAGCCATTCAGCGACAACGCCGACCTTATCGATGTTATAGTAGTAAGAACTGGCGGCGATATGTTTCGGCAAAGGATATAATTTCAGATGGTAGCGGACGGCGACGCCGAAAAAGCCGTAGCCAGCGCCGCGCGCGGCCCAGAAATAATCGAAGTTTTCGTTTTTGCTCGCCGTGATCAGATCGCCTTCTGCGGTGACGACGTCGATGGCTTCTACGCTGCTCGTTCCGGGTCCCCAGACGCCCTGATTCCAGGACATGCCGCCGCTTAGAAGATAGCCGCTGAGTTTCACCTGCGGACAGTGGCCGCTCGGATATGACAAACCGTGCGCGTTCAGATGCCTCTGCACGTCTCGGTTACTGATAATGGGTTGAAGAGTCGCGATGCGAGACGCTGCATCTATCGAAATGATTTTGTTGAGATTGCTGAGGTCGATGAGCATTCCGCCCTGTCGCAGCGATGGGTTGCACCAATTGTGCCCGCCGCCGCGCACGACGACTTTCAATCCGTTATGGCGCGCAAATCGGACCGCTGCGCAAACGTCTTGCTCGTCTTCGACCCTCGCGATGATTTGCGGCAATCTATCCGTAGGATGAAGCTCGTTCCATAGCCCGTCGAACAGCAGCTCATGAAAATCAGCGCCCTCAGGCGTGGCGACTCTGCCCCTGATCTTGTGACGAAGCGCATCTGCGTTGATCGCCCGGCTCTGTTCGCGCGCCACGCCGGCCATTGCCTCCGCATAGACTGATCCGCCGACAAGCGCGCCGCCTACCATCAGCGCACGACGGCTGACATCCCCATCCCGCGCGTTTCCCACGCAAGCTCCTCTGAGAGAACTCTATGCGATGAGCATAGCTGTTCTACTATGGACTTAGGAGCCCGAAAGCTAGAAGAGCCCCGCATTGTAGACGGCGACGTGGCTGAACTCGCCGAAAGCCATGGCGACGTTGAGGGCTTCGGCGGCCAAAGCGATGGCGACAACTCCGAAAATTCCCGTAACAATCACTGGTTTCATGGCGTTCTCCTTTTGCGTTGCTCAGAACTTATGGAGAAGCAGGCCCTGCCGCTGTGCGTCGACGCACATGCCCTCGAAAGGTCTTAAGCACATGAATTCGAAGAGAGGTTTAAGCCAGAACGGCGGGATCGGACTGAGCATGCGAACGCCCCTGTCAAGGAGGGTCGCTGGCAAAGCTAAAATCCTAATAGCGCCTTTATATCGTTCGCGAGCAATTCCGTTTCTTGCAATCCCCTCTGCCGCGGCGCAAAGCGCGAACGCGACATTAAAGTGAGACGCAATCATGCCTGACTCTCTCATAGGCCTAGGCGTCGCGGCCTTGGTCTTTCTGATCGCAAACAATCTCGTTGCCGAAGTTCGCGCGCGCCGCGCGCGTAACGGCTCGCGACGCCCATAATCGGAGGAGCATAGTGCTCGACATTCTATATCTCGGCCTCGGCCTCCTGCTTTTCGCAATCGTCACCGCCTATGCGCGGGTCTGCGGACGCCTTTAGGAGAGCCGGCATGTCCGAACCAGTCATTGGACTGATCGTCGCCGTTCTGCTCGGCGCCTACCTCGTCTACACCCTGCTTCACCCCGAAAAATTCTAAAGGAGGCCTGGCGAAAAGCCGGGCGTTTCGCCAATGACTTCCATTGGGCTGGCGCAAATCGCCATTGTCCTCATAGCCGTCGTCGTCGCTGCGATTCCGCTCGGCGACTACATCGCCAGAGTTCTGGCAGGCGAGCGCACCCTGTTCACTCCGGCGCTCTCGCCAGTCGAACGCGCCTTCTACAAACTCTCCGGCGTCGATCCCGCGCGGGAGCAAGGCTGGCTTACCTATACGATGGCGATGCTCGCCTTCAGCGTCATTGGATTTCTATCGCTTTACGCCCTGCAACGGCTCCAGGCGTATCTGCCGCTCAATCCTCAGGGATTCGGCGGCGTTCCTTCCGATCTCGCCTTCAACACGTCGCTGAGCTTTATCACCAACACCAATTGGCAAAACTACAGCGGCGAGTCGACGATGAGTCACTTGACTCAGATGTTAGGCCTCACCGTGCATAATTTCGTCTCGGCGGCGACTGGCCTTGCGATGGCCTTCGCGCTGGTGCGCGGCTTTGCTCGCGCGGAGTCGCCGACGGTCGGCAATTTCTGGGTCGATCTGACGCGCGCGACGCTCTATGTGCTGCTGCCCATGTCGGTCGTCGTCGCGCTCGTCCTCATCGCGCTGGGCGTTCCGCAGACGCTCGCCGGCTCGGTGGAGGCGACGACGCTCGAAGGCGCCAAACAGGTCATTTCCATCGGCCCGGTCGCGAGCCAAGAGGCAATTAAGGAACTTGGGACCAATGGCGGCGGCTTCTTTAACGCCAATTCCGCGCATCCTTTCGAGAGCCCCAATGCTCTTTCCAATATGCTGGAGATTTGGGCTCTGCTCGTCATCCCCTTCGCTTTGGCCTTCGCCTTCGGGCGGGCGGTCTTCGACTTTCGCCAAGGCCGCGCGATCGCCATCACCATGATGATCGTGCTCGTTGCGGGCGTTCTGATCGCATACTGCGCCGAGGCGAACGGAAACGCGTTGCTGACCGCGATTGGCGTCGATCCGTCACCCGGCAATATGGAAGGCAAAGAAGTCCGCTTCGGAGTCGCGACGAGCGCGCTATTCGCCACGTCGACCACGGGCACAAGCTGCGGCGCCGTCAATTCCATGCATGACTCGTTCATGCCGCTCGGCGGGCTCATTCCGCTATTCAACATGCTGATGGGCAGCATCGCGCCGGGCGGCGTCGGCGCCGGTCTCTACGGGTTTCTGGTGCTGGCGATCATCGCCGTCTTCGTGGCTGGTCTCATGGTCGGCCACACGCCGGAATATCTCGGCAAGAAGATCGAAGCGCGCGAGATGAAGCTCGCGATGCTGGCGGTGCTGATCTATCCGCTCAGCGTCCTGGGCTTTACGGCCGTTTCGGTCATGCTCGAGACTGGCCTCGCAAGTCTCAACAACGCAGGCCCGCACGGCCTCTCCGAGATCCTGTACGCATTTGCCTCCACCACCGACAATAACGGTTCGGCCTTTGCGGGGCTGACGGGCAATACGCTCTGGTACAACACAACGCTCGGCGTCGCCATGCTGCTTGGGCGCTTCGCTTACGTCATTCCCGTTTTGGCGATCGCCGGCTCGTTTGCGGCGAAAAAGAAAACCGCCGCCTCTGTCGGCACGTTCCCGACGCATGGGCCGCTCTTCATCGGCCTGCTGATCGGCGTGATCATCATCCTCTATCTGCTGCAATATTTTCCGGCGCTCGCGCTCGGCCCCATAGTGGAGCATTTCGCGCTGCTGGCTGGAAAAACCTTCTAAGGAGCATGTCCATGTCGCATAAGGTCGCCGCTCCCGGCTTGTTCGACGCCGGGATCATCAAGCGCGCCGCGGTCGACGCTTTCAAGAAGCTCGACCCGCGACGGCTCGCGCGCAATCCGGTGATTTTCGTTACGGAAATCGTGTCGGCGGTCGTCACGGTCTTCTTCGTGCGCGATCTCGTTGCGCAGAACGGCGTCGCCTATTTCTCGGGCCAGATCGCCGCCTGGCTTTGGTTCACGGTGCTTTTCGCGAATTTTGCCGAAGCCGTGGCTGAGGGGCGCGGAAAGGCGCAGGCCGACGCTTTGCGCAAGACACGCACCGATACGCACGCCAAACGGTTGATCGATCCGCAAAACAGAAGCGGGACGAAGGACGTCTATGAAGGCGTGTCGGCGCTCGATCTCAAGCTCGGCGACGTCGTGCTGGTCGAAGCGGGCGACCTCATTCCCGGCGACGGCGAGGTGATCGAAGGCGTCGCCTCGATCAACGAATCCGCGATCACAGGCGAGTCCGCGCCGGTCATACGCGAGGCGGGCGGCGACCGTTCGGCCGTCACCGGCGGCACGACGGTTCTCTCCGACTGGGTCAAGGTGAAGATCACCGCCGCGCCAGGTTCGACCTTCATCGACCGCATGATTGCGCTCGTCGAGGGCGCGCAGCGGCAGAGGACGCCGAATGAGATCGCGCTGTCGATCCTGCTGTCGGGGCTGACGATTATTTTTCTCATCGTCTGCGTGACGCTTTGGCCGCTCGCGATCTACTCCGGCACGACGCTTTCAATCACTGTGTTGATCGCGCTGCTCGTCTGTCTGATCCCGACGACCATCGGCGGCCTCCTGTCGGCGATCGGCATCGCCGGCATGGATCGGCTGATCCGCTTCAATGTCATCGCGACGTCCGGCCGCGCGGTTGAGGCCGCAGGCGACGTGGACACGCTCCTTCTCGACAAGACGGGCACTGTGACCTTCGGCAACCGCATGGCCGACGAGTTCATTCCTGTCCAGGGCGTTTCGGAGCGCGCCTTCGTCGACGCCGCGCTGCTTGCGTCGCTCGCGGATGAAACGCCCGAGGGTAGATCGATCGTCGCCCTGGCCAAGGGCGTTCTCGGCTCTTCGACGCCGAACCTCGTCCCGGAGGCGCAGATCGTTCCATTTTCGGCGCACACGCGGATTTCCGGCGTCGATCTCCCCGGCCGGACGCTGCGCAAGGGCGCCGTCGATGCGGTCGCCGCGCGGGTCAAGTCCATCCCTGTCGACTTCGAACGCGCCGTGGAGCGGATTTCGCGCGCGGGAGGAACGCCTCTCGCCGTGTCGGAAAACGGCAGGCTGTTGGGCGTGATTCACCTCAAAGACATCATCAAGCCCGACATCAAATCGCGCTTCACCGCCTTGCGCGCCATGGGCATCAAGACGGTGATGGTAACGGGCGACAATCCGATCACCGCCGCGGCGATCGCCGGCGAAGCTGGCGTCGACGACTTCATCGCGCAAGCCAAGCCCGAGGACAAGCTCGCCTATATTCGCAGGGAACAGCAGGGCGGACGCCTTATCGCTATGTGCGGCGACGGCACCAATGATGCGCCGGCGCTCGCTCAGGCGGACGTTGGCGTCGCCATGCAGACCGGCACCCAAGCGGCGCGCGAGGCCGGCAATATGGTGGATCTCGATAGCGATCCGACAAAACTCATCGAGATCGTCGCGATCGGCAAACAGCTGCTGATGACGCGCGGATCGCTGACGACCTTCTCGATCGCCAATGACGTCGCGAAATATTTCGCGATCATTCCCGCGCTCTTTGTCGTCGCCTATCCGGAGCTCGAGGCGATCAACGTCATGAAGCTCGCCTCGCCGCAGTCCGCCATCCTCTCGGCGGTGATCTTCAACGCGCTCATCATTATCGCGCTCATACCGCTGGCGCTGAAGGGCGTTCCTTACCGGCCTGTCGGCGCCGCCGCCTTGTTGCGGCGGAATCTGCTGATTTACGGGCTTGGGGGTCTGATCGCGCCTTTCATCGGCATCAAGATCATCGATCTGGCCGTTTCGGCCATTCATCTCGCATAAGGAGCCCTCTAGATGCTCTCCCAAATTCGCCCGGCGATCGTCATGATCGTTCTCTTCACCGCGCTCACCGGATTGGTCTATCCGCTCGCGATCACCGGCGTCGCTCAACTCGTGATGCCGAGGCAGGCGAATGGAAGCCTGATCGAAGGCGATGGAACGGTCATCGGCTCGACGCTGATCGGGCAGAACTTCGCGTCCGATCGCTATTTCCACGGTCGGCCTTCGGCGACGACCGGCCCAGATCCCGCTGATCCTTCAAAAACGACCGACGCGCCCTACAACGCATCGAACTCGATGGGCTCCAATCTCGGACCGACCTCGAAAAAGCTCGTCGATCGCGTCAATGCGGCGATCGAAGCGGAGTTCGCCGTCGGTCGCATCGATGTCGTCGCGGCTGACGCCGTGACGACTTCCGCCTCCGGCCTCGATCCGCATATTTCGCCCCAGTTCGCGCTGGCGCAGGCGTCAGCCGTCGCGAAGGCGCGCAATCTCAGCGCGGCGCAGGTGCGCGCCCTTGTCGAGGCGAATATCGAAGAGCGCGTTCTTGGGGTGTTCGGCGAGCCGCGCGTAAATGTGCTCTTGCTCAACATGGCCCTTGATCGGCTAAAATGAGACCGAAGCCCCAGAGGGTGGACGTCTTTGGCACGCGACGACGGAGATTTCGACCGCCGACCTGATCCCGACGCGCTCCTTGTCTTGAGCGACAAGGAGAGCAGAGGGAAGTTATGTGTTTTCCTTGGCGCCGCGCCGGGGGTCGGCAAAACCTATGCGATGCTGGCGCGCGCGCAAGCCGCAAAGGCTGAGGGCGTCGATGTTGTCATAGGCGTGGCGGAAACCCACGGGCGCCTTGAGACGCAGGCGCTCGTCAATGGTCTCGAAACGCTCCCCCGCCGCAAATGCGACTATCGCGGTCGGATCATCGAGGAATTCGACATAGACGCGGCGCTTACGCGAAAGCCTCAGCTCATCCTCGTCGACGAACTGGCGCATACTAACGCGCCAGATAGCCGTCACCCTAAACGATGGCAAGATGTCGAAGAGCTGCTCGATGTCGGCATCGACGTCTGGACGACGCTCAATGTTCAGCACCTGGAAAGCCTCGCGGACGTCGTATCGCGCGTGACCGGCGTCGCCGTGCGAGAAACAGTGCCGGATCGCGTTCTGCAGAACGCTACAGACGTCATCCTCGTCGACATCACGCCGGACGAACTGCTCCAGAGGCTGAAGGAAGGCAAGGTCTACGTTCCTGAGACCGCGAAACGCGCGATCCAGAATTTCTTCACCCCGCGCAATCTCACGGCGTTGCGCGAACTTGCGCTGCGGCGCACGGCCGAGCGCGTCGACGACCAAATGGTCGACTTTCTTCGCCAGGGGGCGATCGAGGGACCCTGGGCGACGGCGGAACGCTTGCTGGTTTGCGTCGGCCGCGACGCAAAGTCCGAAGCCGTGGTTCGCGCCGGCGCGCGACTCGCTACGGCCCTTAACGCCACATGGATTGCGCTATATGTCGAACACGCTGGCCAGGAAGAGCAATCCGCGGAGGTCGTGAAAAACGTCGATCAGTCGCTGCGGCTCGCGGAGCGGCTTGGCGCTGAAATCGCCCGCGTTACAGGAGACGATCTCGTAGGCGAGGCGCTGCGTTTTGCGAGACGCGAAAATATTACGCAGATTGTGCTCGGTCGTTCGCCAGCTCGGCCTTTCCCACAATACTTGCGGCGGTCGCTGACTGACGAAATTCTTCGGCGATCGACCGATATCGCCGTTCACGTGGTTGTCCAGGAGGACCGCGCGCTCGAAACCAGGCGTCGTCCCAAATTGCCGACCTTGTCGCAGGCGTGGCTTGGCGTCGGCGGCGCCGTTCTCGCGGTCGCAATTACGGTTTTCATCGGCTATGCGCTCGACCGCTGGCTCGGCCTAGCCAATCCGTCGGTCATCTTCCTGCTTCCCGTCGTGCTTTGCGCTGCGCGCTTTGGGATGTGGTCTGCAATCGTCGCGGCGGTTCTCTCCTTCCTTGCCTGCGACTTCTTCTTTTTCGAACCGCGTTATCAGCTCACAATCTCGGAACCGCAGGAATTTCTTTCGCTGCTCGTTGCGCTGATCGTCGCAGTAATCACGGGAATGCTCGCGAGCAAAATGCGCGATTATGCGCAAAACATGCGGCAGCGGTCCCAAGCCGTGCAGTCGCTGTTCGAATTTTCTCGCAAGCTGTCGACGATAACGACGCTCGACGACATTCTCTGGGTTTCTGCTCTGCAGATTCAGAAAGCCGGCGAAGCATCCTGCGTCGTGATGCTGATGCCGGAAGATGTCGGGCTGAGAGTCGCGGCCGCCTGGCCGCCGGTCGATGAAATGGACGCCGGCGAACTCGCCGCCGCCCGATGGGCGCTGGAAAAAAACGAGCCCGCCGGATGGCGGACGGATACGCTGCCCAATGTGCGCTTTCAGTTCAGACCTCTCGCGACGGCGCGAGGCGTCGTCGCCGTTTGCGGAATCGAACCCAAGACGCCTGACGAGCCACTCTCCGCCGCGTCGGAAAGTACGATCTCGTCGCTGATTGAACAGACGGCGATCGCGATCGACCGATCGATGCTTGTCGGAGAATCCGTCAAGGCGGCGGCTTTGGAAGAGAATGAAAAACTACGGACCATTCTATTGTCCGCCTTGTCGCATGATCTGCGCACGCCGCTGACCTCGATCACTGGCGCGGTCACGAGCCTGCGCGAGCTCGGCGAGAAGCTTTCGCCCGAGGATCGCAAGGACCTTCTCCTGTCGATCGAAGAAGAGGCCGGACGTCTCTCGCGCTTTATCGCCAATATGCTCGATATGTCTCGCATTGAATCGGGCGCGATCTCGCCGGTGAGCGATCTCGTCAATGTGGCCGAGGTGATCCGTAACGTCCTTGAAAGATCCAAAAAGACTTTTCACGGAAAGGACACTTCAATCAGCATCGCGCCGAACCTGCCGCTTATTCGAGGCGACGCCAATCTCCTCGGCCAGGTTCTCTTCAACCTGATCGACAATGCGCATAAATATGGCGGGCCGACCGGCGCGATCATTCACGCCCGGCGTGAAGGCGCAGACGTCGTCATCACCGTAACTGACGAAGGTCCGGGGGTGAAGACTGCGGACCTCGAGCGCATCTTCGAGAAATTCTATCGTAGCGGGCGCGTTGACGGCCGCAAGGCCGGAACAGGGCTTGGCCTTTCGATCTGTCGCGGACTCGTCAAGGCAATGGGCGGCGCCATCGTCGCGCAAAGCCCCGCCGTCCGGCGCCGAGGAACGAGAATCATCATGCGCTTTCCCGCCGCAAGCGAATCGAAGCACGGCGTGGCGGCATGAGCGACGCGCGCGTTCTCGTCGTCGACGACGAACCCCAGATACAGCGCGTCTTGCGGCCATCGTTGACGGCGAGCGGCTATGAGGTTCTCGAAGCGGCGACAGGCCGTGAGGCGCTCGCGGCTATATCCGCGAATTCTCCCGATCTCGTCATCCTCGACCTTGGTCTTCCCGATATGGACGGCAAGGAGGTTTTGCGAAAGCTGCGAATCCTCACGCGAACGCCGGTCATCGTTCTTTCCGCGCGCGACCGCGAATCCGAGAAGATCGCCGCGCTCGACCTCGGCGCGGATGATTATGTCGAAAAGCCATTCGCGATGGGAGAGTTGCTGGCGCGCATGCGCACGGCCTTGCGTCACTCACAGAGCGCGTCTTTGGAGTCAGACCGCGTCGTCGCCAACGGTCTCACCGTGAATGTTCAAAAGCGCATGGTCACAAAACACGGCGCGCCGGTGAAACTGACGCCCAAGGAATTCGATCTTCTGGCCTATCTCGCGCGACATGCTGGCCGGCCGCTGACGCACCGCGAAATCCTGAAAACAGTTTGGGGTCCGGCGCATCAGAACGACAGTCAATATCTGCGCGTGTTCATCGGCCAGCTACGGGCGAAAATAGAAGACAACGCCGCGACGCCCAAAATCATTACGACGGAACCGGGCGTCGGCTATCGATTTATAACGTCTGAGTGACGATCTCTCGCTCGGCGCCTCTCAATAGGGCGGGAAAAATGGCGGCGCGAATGCGCGTGGAATAAACCCAAAAAGCTCCCGACCGAAGCGGCGTCTGGGTGGCGGCTCAGCGTATGAGCGCTCGCGAACATCGCCGAGAATTTCACCCTTCTCGGTCGCGACCACCCACCGACCGCCACGCTCCCGGATCGCCGTGACCCGGCCAGCGCCCGGCACGATTTCGCCCGGCTCGACGCCAATCATTCCGCCGTCATATTCGACAAGCGCCGCGCCATGATAAACATCGCGCACCCTGTAGCCGCTCAAGACCTTTGACGTCGGCGGGGCCATTTCGCTGGGCGTCACGCCAACTTTAGCGGCTTCATTCTTGGCTGCGCGAGCCACTTTGGTCTCGGCCTTTTCGGAGGGAGACGGCGCGAGAGCGGCTTGCGTTGCGTTTGCGGCAGGCTTGCTTTCGACGGACGACGGCTGCGCTGCAACAGCTTGCGCGCTGACCTTTTCGGCGTCTTGCCGCTTCTCCACGGCGTCGAGTTTTGTGCGCAACGCGCGCACTTCATCTTGAAGAGCGGCGACTCGACGCTTCGTCGCTTCGTCCGGCGCCGCCGCGATCACCTGTTTTGGCGCCTCGGCAGCGGTTTTTTGCGCAATCGCTTCCTTTGGATGGTCGGACCCATAAAAGCGCGCGCCCGCGACCGCGGCGAGACCGACGATCGCAACGATCAGACCATAGCGGAGCCGCCGACGCCCGCGCCGATCGATCACGATCTCTATCGGCAGGTTTGACGGCGCGGCCTTCTTTGTCGGCTGCGGAGGCTCCGGCGGAATAATCAGCTCGTTCATGCGTAGAAATCCTAACTTCGGACCGACGCGAAGCCTTTACCGATGCGCCTGAATCACGGCGAAATGGAGTCGAAGCGATAAATCATTCCTTACAAAAGCTTAATTTGGCGTCCGCCGGCGCCGACATACATGGGGCTAACCATCCACCCCATCGAGGCCCGTCTTGCGTAAACAACTCATCACCATGATGTCCGTAGCGATGTTCGCTGCGGCCGGTCTGTCAGGGACTGCCCTTGCCGAACCGCCTGCAACCGATCCGCCTGTTAAGGCTGAGGATCACGGTTTTTCTCCAGAAGACCGCGCCGCTTTCCAAGACGCCCGGATAGCGGCGTTAAAAGCGGGCCTGAAGCTCACGCCGGCCCAGGAAAAAGCGTGGCCCGCGCTCGAAGCCGCTTTGCGCGAAGTCGGTAAGGCTCGCGCGGATCGCATGGCCGAGTGGCGCGAAAAATGGGAAGACATCCGCGAGCATCACAAAGTTATTGAGGGCCTACGGCTGCGGTCCCAGGGACTCACTTCACGAGGCGCGGAACTCGGCAAGCTCGCGGATGCGGCGAAACCGCTCTTCGACAGTCTCGACGATGCGCAGAAGCATCGTTTCGGGGTTCTTCTCTTCCATGTGCTGAAGCCGCATGGACAGGGCCACTGGGCAATGCACGGCGGTCACTGATTGAGGCGACGGCTGGGCGCGAGCAGGAAACATCGATCTTGCGCGCGCCCGCCGAATCTCGAATAGCGCCAAGCGGCGTTACATTCCCCACTCCGCCAGGGCCCTCTCGGCCACCCCTGCATCGTTTCTTATCCTGTAAATTGTTTGCCGCGTCAGGCCACTCGCGACAGCTATAATGCCGATGCTTGTCCCCTGAGCGAGCATGTCGCGGACCGCGTTGAACTGCTCTCGCGAGTAGCTCGGTTTCCGACCTCGATATTTGTTCGCGTCATTCGCCTTCGCGTGTTCGATCCCCGCCCGCTGCGCGTCCTTCGTAGCTTCCGCTTGAGCCTGGACCGTCGCCGCCATGAACGCAATCAGCGCGTCTCGCACGGCTTGCTGCATGGGGTCTGTTGTCGCGCCGTCAAAGGTCAGCCCATTGATGACTGTCCGAACGATGACGCCCCGGCGCATGAACTCTCGAATGGCGTCTGTTGCGTCGGCGTAGTTGCGTCCTAATCGATCAACCCAACGGACCACCAACGTATCGCCTGAGCGCAACATATCGAACAGGCGACGACCTTGCGCCCGCTCTGAAAGGCGAACGCGGACGCCAGAGACGCCCTCATCACAAACAACCTGGTCGATGGCGAACCCCGCCGCGCGAGCCTGCGCCTCTTGGTCCGCAATGGTCTGGTCCAAGGTTGAGGCGCGGGCGTATAGGATCGTCCTCACGAGTGCGGCTCTATGTCCGTTAAAATAGCATCCGCACATTCGCATGTCCGTTAGCCTTGGTCAAATCTTACAGATACCTAAAAATCCTATGTTGGGTAATGTCTGTTTAGACATACCCTTACGGACGCCTTCTTTTATTAAGGCCGATTATTGCGCAAGAGTTGCTTGGCTTCCCATCCGCCCGGCTGATAAAATCCACGCCTCGGCTAAGCCTCTTCCCGCGCCATCCGTAACGAGTAGCCTGGAGTTTCTGCGTCATGTCTGACGACAGTCACGACGACATTCTCAATTTGACCGATCCGGCGGAATACGCCGATGCGGTCTCTCAGCGCACGATGGCGTTCTGCCATTTGGCTAAGCTGGCCGATAGCGTTCAGGATGAGACCGTCAAGGAACTCTGCGTAACGATGCTGCGCAAACTTAACTCCAGCATGCGGGCTCCTGCCGCGGCCGAACTGCGCTCGATCGAAGGCGCGTCGAGAAGCTAGGGACGCGCTGCGCCATAAGCCAGAGACAAACGTCACATCTCTGCTGAGCCGGTCGACGGGACGGCCATCAGCTAGGCGCGGCTGGCGATCAAGAGCGTCGCGCCTTCGCCAGTTTTGTGTGGTGGCGGGAACGCAGAAAACCAATTCAATTTAAGGAAGCGCAGATAGCAAACGGCTATCGCATTGCTTGGTGCCCAGGAGAGGACTCGAACCTCCACGGCTTTCACCACTGGTACCTGAAACCAGCGCGTCTACCAATTCCGCCACCTGGGCATCGCGCCCGTCTCATAGTGGCGGCGGCCGCCCCCTGTCAATGCGCGGCTTGACCAAAAACGCCGGACCGCCCTGCGCGGAACGCCGCGCTTCCTCGCGCATTTCCTTCGTCGTCAAATTTCGCTAGAGCGTTGGCCACCATTTCACCGGCGGGAGCCGGCGCGGCGCAAGCGGAGCACATCTCGATGATCGGCGACAATAACCTGACCATTGGCGCGGGACGCGTGGTGACGGTGTTCGGCGGCTCGGGCTTCGTCGGACGCCATGTCGTGCGCGCTCTGGCGCGCGACGGCTGGCGCGTGCGCGTCGCCTGCCGGCGGCCTGACCTCGCCTTCTATCTCCAGCCGCTCGGCCGGGTCGGACAGGTGATGGCGGTGCAGGCCAATGTGCGCCATCCCGAGTCGATCGCGGCGGCCCTGCGCGGCGCTTCGGCCGTGGTCAATCTTGTCGGCATCCTCGCTGAAACCGGCGCGCAGAAATTTGCGACCGTGCAGGCTGGCGGCGCGCGCGTCATCGCCGAAGCGTCCAAAGCGGCCGGCATCGACAAAGTCGTGCATATTTCCGCCATCGGCGCCGACCCGGAATCTCGCTCGGCCTACGGCCGCAGCAAGGCGGAAGGCGAAGCCGCCATGTTTGCGGAGATCCCTTCCGCCGTCATTTTGCGGCCGTCGATCATCTTTGGGCCGGAGGATGATTTCTTCAACCGCTTCGCCACGATGGCGCGCTACTTTCCGGTCGTGCCGATCGTCGGCGCCGACACCAAATTCCAGCCCGTCTATGTCGGCGACGTCGCTCACGCCGTGGCGACCGCGCTTGCCGGCGGCGCTAAGACCGGCGCCGTTTATGAGCTCGGCGGCCCCGAGGTTAAGAGCTTCGCGGACATCATCGCCTATGCCCTTAAGGTCGCGCAGCGCGAGCGCCGAATCCTGAAACTCTCCTTCGGCTTCGGCAAACTCATGGCCGTCGTGACGCAAACGCTGACGAAGCTTTCCTTGGGCCTCTTTCCGAAACTCTTGCGCATGACGCGAGATCAAGTCGAGCTGCTCAAGCACGACAATGTCGTCAGCGAGGCCGCGAAGGCTGAAGGGCGCACGCTTCAAAGCCTCGGCGTCTGTGATCCGCAATCGATCGAATCGATCGTGCCGACCTATCTCTACCGCTATCGCAAGGTCGGACAGTATCAGACTCAGCGAATGGGCGAATCCGCCTAGCGTTGAGCTAGCGCCGATCGCCAAACTGCGCCGTTCCCTCGCGAAGGCCTGGCGACAGCATCCGATGGATGCGCGTCATGAAGGCGACGGCAAAGAGCGGCGTCAGCACGTTCAGCCCGGGCGTCGCCACAAAAACGGCGATGAACAGTCCGGCGACGAACAGCCATGGCGCATGGCGGCGGCGCATTTCCTCTGATTCTTGCAGCGAACGAAAACGCGTCGCCGCGAAGAGAAAATATTCGCGGCCGAAAAGATACGCATTAGTGATAAGAAATGCCGCCGCGTTTATTCCCGGCACGAAGAGCAGCAGCAGCGCGAAAAAATTGACGATCGCCGAGACGCCGGCGAAGCGCAGCCCCATGAAAATCGCCTGAGTCGCCGGAATGGCGCGCCCGTGCCGCCCCGGCGGATAGAGATCCGCTTCGACGTGATCGGCGAGATCGTCAAGGAACAGTCCCGAAACAAGCACGGAGACAGGCGCAATGAGAAACGCCATCAGGAAGAACAGTCCAGCGCCCGTCGCATAGGCCAAAGCCGTCTGCAGCCAAGGATGATCGACCATCACAAAAGACATGGCGAGCTTGTCGAGGCCGACCCAGGCCAGCGCGAGCAAGAGGAAGGTCATTCCCAGACTTTTGACGAGGACCGCGCGGAACGGCGGCGTCACGATCTGGCGCAGAGCGGCCAAAGCGGCCTCGAACATTTCGGTCATTGGGATTCGATCATGGCGAGTTGATTAGAGCAGGTTCCGAAAAAGTTGACAGACTTTTTCGATGAGAACCTGCTCCAACGTTTTGATTTTGAGCGATTCCTTATCGATCACATGATTCCATGTGATCGATAAGCGCTCCAGGGAAATCGCACGCGCGCCAGTTGTGCGCGCCATGCAGATGGCGTTTCGCGCCGACCGGCGCAAGCCCCGCTTTCCTCGATAGGCCGGCGTTATTTGCTTAAATGCGCGCCGAGATTTTCGAGGCCTTTCTCGAATTGATCGCCAATCATCTTATCGCGGCTCATGAAGATGTTCATGGCCCTGCTCATGAGGCTCGCATCGCCGGACATGCTCCACACGATATGAGTTTTACGGGCCGCTGACTCGCCGCCAAAACCAAGCGCGCGCGCGAGCCATCGGCCTTCGGTGAGTTCGCCGTCCGGCGCCAGAAAAAAGGTCACGTCGTTCGTCACCGCAAAGGGCTTGCGCATATCGAGCTTCAGGTCGACGCGCTCGCTTGGCAGGCTGTCCACGATCGTCAAACGCCCCGCGCCTACCTTCTTGTCGCCGGACCATTCGAAAGCCGCGCCGGGACCCGTTGTGGGCCCTTCGTAATGGGTTTCAGCATTTGGATCGAGCTTCGCCCAAGGCGACCATGACTCCCAATCGTGCAGATTGTTGATCGCCGCGAAGACTTGGCGTGGCGGCGCATTGATGACAGCCTCTCGCCGCACGATGAAGCTATTGGGCTGGAGAAATATGGCCAATGCAAGCAAAGCCGCGGCGTAGCAAATGACGATAAACAGCATTCCGGCCATAAATCTCCTCCAATGCCTGTGCGATTAAGATCTCGCGATGAAACTAGCGCGCCGGGCTCGGGCTTCAAACGACCTGAGTCAGCTCAGATGGGCGCGCTTCCTCGACGCGAAAATTTGCTTCGCCGCCGCGCGCCGCCGCGGCGATGAAGAAACCGCCGCGCCGCCATTGCGCCAGGGCGTAAGTCCTCTCTGATTCGCTGCTAACGGCGAGCGGCGACAGACTGACGACAAAGCTGTCGAGTCCGCGCGCTAATCCCCGCCCATCGGCCTTTAGCACGGCTTCCTTGAGGGTCCAGATCGCGAAGAAAACTTCACTCTGCGACGCCGGGTCAGACTTGGAGCGCACGAGCGCCGCTTCTTCTGGCGCAAAAAATCGCTTCGCCACTTTCAAGGCGTCTCGGGGCTTCACAAATGACTCGACGTCGACGCCAATGTCGTACCCTTGCGCGATCGCCACAGCGGCCATGCCTCGCGTATGCGAGAGGCTGAAGTCGAGGCCGGCGGGCGGCGAAAGCAGAAAGGGCTTGCCGTGAGACGTCGCGCCGAAACGCCATTCGGCAGGCGCGATTCCCGTCGCGCGGTCAGAGAGGCGCGCGCGCAGCAGAGCATGCGCGGCGACATAGGCGCGTCGATCGGCTTCAAATGCAAAACGCGCCGCCCGCGCTGTTTCAGCTTCGTCGAGGAGCGCCGCAAGCCTTGGCCATTCATCGTCGCCGATCGCCGCGAGGTCAATGAAGGAAACATCGACGAAGGCGGCGGAGGTTTTTTGAGTAGCGTCGACCGGCGTCAGGAGACCCCGAGCTTCTTTTGCAGATTGGTCGAAGACGTCGTGTATTGGAACAGAAGCTTCTTGTCGGGATAGACGTAGCGATGAGCCTTCTGCGCGGCGAGCGCGGCCTCGTGGAAGCCTGAGAGAATAAGCTTCAATTTGCCGGGATAGGAATTGATGTCGCCAACGGCGAAAATGCCGGGATGACTCGTCTCGAACTTCTCCGTGTCGACGGGAATAAGATTTTCATTAAGCTGAAGTCCCCAATCGGCGACGGGACCAAGCTTCATGGTGAGGCCGAAGAACGGCATCAAGCGCTCGCAGGCAAGCTTCTCCTCGACGCCGTCATTGCCTTTGAGCGTCGCGCTGACCATCTCGCCGTCTTCGCCTTCGACGGCGGTGATCTGGCCAAGTCTGAAGGCGATCTTGCCCGCCGCCGCAAGCTCATGCATCGCCGAGACGGAATGCGGCGCGGCGCGGAACTGGTCGCGACGATGAACGAGCGTCAGCTTTTTCGCCACTGGCTGTAAATTGAGCGTCCAGTCGAGCGCCGAGTCGCCGCCGCCAACAATCACGACGTTCTTGTCGCGGAAGTCTTCCATGCGGCGCACGGCGTAAAACACCGACTTGCCTTCATAGGACTCGATCTTCGGGATCGGCGGCTTTTTGGGCTGAAACGATCCGCCGCCGGCGGCGACGAAGACGACTTTGGCGTGAAAGATCTTCCCCGAGTCGGTGCTCAGACGGAATTCGGGTTTTTCGGCCGTTCCTAGCGGCGTGAGCGTTTCGACCATCTCGTTGAAGTGAAAGGTCGGATGAAAGGGCTCGATCTGCTTTAGGAGATTGTCCGTCAGCTCCTGGCCGGTGCAGACCGGGAGACCCGGAATGTCATAGATCGGCTTTTCGGGATAAAGCTCGGAACATTGGCCGCCGGCGCGCGGCAGAATGTCGATGACATGCGCCTTAATGTCCAAGAGGCCGAGTTCGAACACGGAGAAAAGACCCGCCGGACCGGCGCCGACGATGACGACATCGGTTTCGATCGCGGCTTCTTTAAGTTGGTTCATGGTCAATTCCCGGTAAGCCTCAAAGCCTTGAAGAGGAAAGACGCCTATGCTCTGGCGTCGCGAGCCGGCGCTCCCGCTTGGACGCTTCTTGCGCCCGCCGCTTTTCAAAATTCAGCGCCGTCCCTCTCGTCTATCGCATTTGTCGAGAGATTCAAACCCGCGCAGTTCGGAAGACTTACGCGTCAGCCCTGCTGGGCCGGCGTCGTCACGACGAGCCCCTCGAGTTCCGGCCTGACGGTGATCTGACAGCAAAGCCGCGAATTCGGCTTCACGTCAAAGGCGAAGTCGAGCATATCCTCTTCCATCTGCGACGCCTTGCCAGTCTTTTCAGTCCAGTTTTCATCGACATAGACGTGACAGGTGGCGCAGGCGCAGGCGCCGCCGCACTCCGCGGCGATCTCCGGAATGTCGTTACGACGCGCGGTCTCCATCACCGTCGAGCCGACCTCGCCTTCGACGGTGCGGGCCTGGCCCTGCGAATCCACGAAGGTGATCTTGACCTTTGTCGGCGCGCCGCCACCCGGTTCGGCGCCATAGCGGGTCGCAGCATCCTCAAAGCTCATCTTCGCCATGACGCCTGTCTCTTCCTCATCCATGCTGGTTCTTGCCGCGCTTTCCCGATTGTGGTCGAGCCGAACGCCGCAGGCCATTGTTCTTGCGCGGCGCGCCCAAGTCGCCGTTCAGTTAGCACCCGCCTGTTTGCGGCGCTAGCCCCTCTCGGATGCGCGCGACCCTAGGCCACATTCAATGTGATTCAATGGCGCAGCGCCCGGAGAGGCGCGCCGCAAAATCCCTGGTTTCGCGTTAGGAAGGCGTTTTTATTGAACAATGCGAGCGCGCTCGCGCCGCTACAACCGAGCGCGCGCCCATTGGCCGACACGCAGCGCGACTTGCGCCGCGGCGTCGCTCAGCGCCCGCGCGGCCTGCGACCCGATATGGTCAGGCGCCGGCGTTTCTTCGACAAAGATCCGCGCCGCCCGCGCCCGGCCATTGCTCTCGTCGATCAGCGCGACGGAAACTTCGATGACCGCAAGATCGCGGGCGATGTCGATCTCGAAGCGACGCAAGTCTGTCTGCAGTCTGGTTTGCGCGCCCATGCCGGCGGAGGCCGAAAGCCCGCAGCGCTGCAAGCCTTCGATCAGTCGTCGCTGAAACAGATGCGGCAATTGCTCCGACCACTGCACGCCTGGGAGAACGGCGACGCTGTCATCGCCCGCGCGAACGACGATGCGATCTGAGGAAGTTGGCGCGACCGCCGCGGGCTCGGGAACAAAAATCGGCGGGCCGCTGCGCAAAGCGACGCCACGCAACGCGCTCATGTCGCTCGTCAGATCGAAGGTCTCGCGCGTCGCCTGCGCGCAGGCCGCGACGAGGAGCGCGAGCGACGCGATCGCCGCCATCCGCGCGGCCTTGCGTCGCGTCGCCATGGACGCTTTCAGTTTCATCGCCGACCCGCAGCCCCAATCTCGCCCGCGCGCCGAGTCGGGCTTTCGTCCTTCTAACCGATCCGCGCATAGCCTCAAAGTTAAGCTTGGGATATCTCTAACGGCCTTGATATTCCGGCACGGACTGGGACGGTCCGAAAATGAATTGCGATGGGTCTTTTTCGACCGAACGCAGCGTGCGGTCGAATGTGCCGATCGCCTTGCGCCCATCCACCGCAAGCTGCTCATACTCGCGAAGCCCTGTCCCGGCGAAACGGTTGATACGTTCCGAAGCGCCGGCGATATTGCCGGTGATCGCCTTGATCTGCTTTGGGTCGATCGCCTTGATCGTCTGATCGGCGGCCGCAAGCACCTTGTCGAGCCGCGCCGCGACTGGCTTCATTGACTGCGCGACATCGGACGCATCGCGAATGAAGCTTACGATCGAAGCGGAATTGTCCGAGAGCGACTTGCTGACTGTCTCTGCGTTTTTGAGCGTCGCCGTCAGGGCCGGACCGCCTTCGTCGACGAGCTTGTCGAGTTTGGTGATGAGTTCGGCGGCCTTCGTCGACAGGTTCTGAACATTGACGAGCAAGTTCTGGAACTCGGAAGGGTGCGCCTGAATCTGAGGATATTTTTGGCCTTCTTGCGCCGTGAGATCCGGCGCACCCGGCGTGCCGCCGATAAGCAGAACGTCGGCGACGCCAGTAAATCCGCGAAACTCCAGGCGCGCGCGCGTGTCGGTCTTCACCGGCGTCCGTTTGTCGATCTTGACAAGAACGTCGACTCTGCTCGGATCTTGTTCGGAAATGCCAAGATGCGTGACTTCGCCGACCTTTACGCCATTAAACAGCACCGACGCCCCGCGGGTCAGTCCTGACACAGACCCCGGAAAAATAATTTGATAGGTTTCCTGCCGACCGATCTGACTGGGTCCGGAAAACCAATAGACGAAGAGGAAGGCGGCGAAGGCGGCCGCCAGCGTAAAAGCGCCGATCAGGGCGTAGTTGGCGCGGGTTTCCATTCTTCGTCCTTCTGCTCGACGCGCGCCGCGCTCAGACGGCCGCCGCGCACGCCGTGGAAATAGGCTCTCAGCCAGGGGTGGTCGGACGCGAGCAAAGTTTCCAACGGCCCTGAGGCGATGACCCGACCTTCAGCGAGCGCCGCCACCCTGTCGCAGATCGAATACAGGCTGTCGAGATCGTGTGTCACCATGAACACGGTCAGCCCGAGGGTCTGCTGCAGCGTGCCGATCAACTCGTCAAATTCGGCGGCGCTGATCGGATCGAGCCCCGAAGTCGGCTCGTCCAGGAACACAAGCTCGGGATCAAGCGCCAAGGCGCGCGCCAGGGCCGCGCGCTTCACCATGCCGCCCGACAATTCTGACGGAAATTTGTCCGCCGCGTCGGATCCAAGCCCCACAAGCTCAAGCTTGAGCATGGCCAGCTCGTCCATCAGATGCTGCGAGAGTTCGCGGGTTTCCCGCATCGGCATCTGAATGTTCTGCTTGACCGTAAGCCCCGAAAAAAGCGCGCCGTTCTGAAACAGCACGCCCCAGCGCTGCTCGAGGGCGCGGCGTTCGATCGGTCCCAGAGCGTCCCGATCCTGCCCAAAAATGCGAATGGAGCCGCCGCGCGTCGGCACGAGGCCGAGGATCGCGCGCGTCAGCACCGACTTGCCCTGCCCGGACCCTCCGACGAAGCCGAGCACCTCGCCCCGGTAAACGTCGAGATTGAGCCCTTTCATGATCGTTTTGTCGCCAAAGCCGACGACGAGGTCGCGCACGCTGATAATGATGTCGCGGTTAGGCCGTGGTTGAGGGGCGCCGTTGAGAGTGGTCGAGGAGTTGGTCATCGCCGCGCTCAATAGTCGATCGACGCAAAAAATACGGCGAACAAGCCATCCATCACGATGACCATGAAGATGGATTTCACCACCGAGGATGTGACCTGCCGGCCGAGCGATTCGGCGGAGCCCTGCGTCGCGAGACCATCCATCGACGCGATGAGGCCAATCACCAAGGCCATGAAGGGCGCCTTGATGATGCCGACCATAAACGTATGCAACGCGATCGCGTCCTTGAGCAACGACGCGAAAGCGACGGGGCTTATTCCCCCGTACCACCAGGACACGACCATGCCGCCAAAGAGCGCCGCCATGTCGGCGATGAAGGTCAGAATCGGCAGGGAGATGATGAGACCCAGCACGCGCGGCGCGATCAGCACCTCGATGGGAGATAGACCCATCACCAGCAGCGCGTCGATCTCCTCGCGCATCTTCATGGAGCCGAGTTCGGCGGTGATCGCCGAGCCCGAACGGCCGGCGATCATGATCGACGTCAGCAAAACGCCGAGTTCGCGCAAAACGAGAATGCCGATCAGGCTGACCGTGTAGCTGGAGGCGCCGAACTTCAGGAGCTGAAAGATGCCCTGTTGCGCCACAATGCCGCCGACCAGCACATTGATCAGCACGATGATCGGCACGCTACGAAAGCCGATGAGTTCGATCTGCGCAACGAGCGATGTGAACCTGAATCGCTGCGGATGCGTCGCCACATAGATCATCGAGGCCATGAATTCCCCGAGGAACGAAACGCCGCGGTAAAATTCGCGCAGCGCATCGACAGCCGATTCGCCAAGGTCCGAAAGTAGGGCGACGACCAGATTGAAACGCGGCCGCGACGGCGGCTCGAAGGCGCGATAGTGCGTTTCCTCAAGCAACGTCGAATATTCCGGGCGCACATGTTCGAGCGCGACAGCGATGTCTCGGCGCGCGAGATCATGCCGCGCGCGATTGATCAGCCAGGCGCCGGCGGTGTCCAGTTGCGAGACCGCCGAAAGATCGATAGCCACCATTCGGTCTCGTCGCGCCTCATCGATTATGCGACGACCTTCGTTCTCCAGATGCTGGGAGGCGACAAGAGTCCAGTCTCCCGAAAGCGACAGGCGGACGCCTTCGGCTGAGGCTTGACGCGTGACCTTTGGGGGACGCTGCAACGCGGCGACGGTCATCGGGATTCGCTCTGCGCTGGCGTCAACAACCGGCTCATTGATGGCGTGATCCTATCCGCCGATTATGGCGCGCCGCCGACGCTACAGGCGCGGCCGCTTGCAAAAACGTGATAACCCCGTGAATTGGCGTCAGCAAGCGCGTCGGCGCACATGACCGCGCCCTTGCGCTGCGCGGATAGCGGCCCTCGGAGAGAGATTTGAAGCGAAAATTGTCCGTTGCCGTCGAGACTTACCCGATCGCCGGCCGCTTCGTGATCGCCCGCGGCGCCAAGACTGAAGCCGTGGTCGTGACCGCGACTTTGGCCGAAAGCGGCGCCCTCGGACGGGGCGAATGCGTGCCCTACGCCCGCTATGGCGAGAGCGTCGAGAGCGTCGTCGCGACAATTGAAGGCGCGAGAGGGGCTCTCGAAGCCGGCGCCGACCGTCCCGCCTTGCAGCGCCTGCTGCCAGCGGGCGCGGCGCGCAATGCGCTGGACTGCGCGCTCTGGGACCTCGAGGCCAAGCTTTCGGGCGTTCCTGCCCACCTATCCGCGGGTTTCGACACGCTCTCGCCGCTCGTGACCGCTTATACGATCTCGGTCGGCGCGCCTGACGAGATGCGCGCCGCAGCAGAAAAGGCCGCTGATCGGCCGCTGTTGAAAATCAAGCTCGCCGGAGAGGGCGACGACGCGCGCCTCGCCGCCGTACGCGCCGGCGCGCCGACTTCGACCCTTATCGTCGACGCCAATGAATCATGGGACGCGGAAACCATTGCCCGCCGCCTCGCCGCCTGCGCCGATTGCGGCGTCGCGCTCGTCGAGCAGCCGCTGCCGGCCGGCCGAGACGAAGCGCTCGCGAGCTTTGCGCATTCCGTGCCGATCTGCGCCGACGAAAGCGTGCATGACCGCGCGTCGCTCGCGCCGCTGAAAAGCCGCTACGACGCCATCAACATCAAGCTCGATAAGACCGGCGGCCTCACCGAAGCGCTGGCCCTTGCGCGCGCGGCGCAAGATATGGGCTTTTCGATCATGGCCGGCTGCATGGTGGGAACCTCTCTCGCTATGGCGCCGGCGGTTCTCGTGGGGCAGATGGCGGCCTATGTCGATCTCGACGGGCCGCTGCTTCTTGCGCGCGATCGCTCGCCCGGACTGTCCTACGAGGGTTCGACGCTCCTGCCGCCCGCGCCGGAGCTCTGGGGATAGCGGGACGCCTCAAATTGGACTTATTGACCGGTAGCTCTGTCATAAACTAAATTTTAACAGATGGGGATGGAGTTCCCCGACAACCGCCGAAAAGGCTGATGACTCCTACGAACTCGCCGCCGCGTTCTTCGATCGTTGGCGCAGTGTAGGAGTGTCCTCTTGGATCGAGAGCCCGCAGCACGTCGTGCGCGCCTACGCCCCCGCCGCCGCGGGCCTCTGCGGTTAGGCGCGACTGGGCCGTGCGCGCGCCGCCGTCGGCTATTCCGCGGAATCCCGATCCTGCTTCTTCTCGCCGGCTGCACGCCAACCGCCCAGCTGGAGCGCGCGCAATTTCTCGGCGCGCCGGCCATGGAGCGGACGCTGGCGCGATCCGGGCTCGCGGTCTCCGACGACGCCGGCTGGCCGCGCGAAGAATGGTGGCGGGCGTTTCGCAGCGCCGAGCTCGACAGCATCATCGACAAGGCGCTGCGCGACAATCAGAGCTTGAGAAAGGCGGAAGATACGCTGCGCGGCGCGGACGCTCTCGTGCAAGTCGCCGGCGCAAGACTCCTGCCGGAAGTTCAGGCGACCTTCGGCATGCGGCAATCCCGCAATCCTCTGCATGGCGTCGTGGCCTCGTACAATCCGGCGCAGGGCGGATTGGAAAAGACCATGGCCTTCATGAATCCGCTGGCGCTGACTTGGGAGTTTGATTTTTGGGAGAAGAACCGCGCGCTGCTTGACGCGGCGATCGGCGAGTCGGCGGCGCAAGAAGCCGAGCTTGAACAGGCGCGCCTATTACTGACTACGGCAGTCGCCCGCGCATATTTGCGCGGCTACGCCGCGGCGCGACAGCTCCAGATCGCAAGAGCCCTGACGCGCCTGCGCCGCGATCTGGTGGCGCTTGCCGAGACCCGCTATCAGACCGGGCTCGACTCATTAGACGGGGTGCAGATCGCCCGCGCCGACTTTGAGAACGCCGTCCGCCGCGAAGCCGCCGCGCAGGCCTTCCTGACTTTGCAACAGGATGCGCTCGCCCGGCTGATGGGCGAAGGACCCGACGCCGCGCGAAACCTCTACGCTAGCCGAGGCGCGCCAGAGCCCGCATTGCCACCGCTGCCGCGAAGCCTGCCCATCGAACTGCTCGTCCATCGTCCTGATCTAGCCGCGGCGCTGCGCCGCGCCGAGGCGGTGGCGGCGCGTATCCATGCAGCGAAGGCGCTTTTCCTTCCCTCAATCGATCTTGCGATCACCGGCGGTTTTGAAGCCTCCGTGACCTCGACGAAGATCAGCAAGCTCGCGGGCTTTCTCTTCACGCCCTCCGCGATCGGCTATGCCGTTTCGCCCGGACTGCGCCTGCCGATTTTTCAAGGCGGCAGACTCAGCGGAAATTTGGAGGGGCAGCGCGCCGATTACGATCAGGCGGTCGACGTCTATAACGAGACGCTGCTGCAGGCGGCGCAGCAAGTCGCCGACTCCATCGTCAATCTCAAACGCGCGTGCACGGAATATGAGGCGCAGAGCCGCTATATGCGCTCAGCTCGCGCACAATACGACCTCGCGCAATCGCGCCTGCGCGACGGGCTTAAGGATCGGCGAGAAATGGTGGGCGAACGGGTCGATCTTCTCGAATCAGGCTTCGTGCAGCGCGCGCTCGAAGGCGACCGGCTTGTCGCCGCCGTCGATCTTTATCAAGCGCTCGGCGGCGGCTATGCAGATGGCCCCTCACCCGCCGCGCCAAAACCTGCACCGGAAAACGACCCTCTGACGCCGGCCGTCGACGCGATCCAGGCGCTTGGCGGCGGCTGAGCGTACAAAGGCTTCTAGAAGAACGCGAACCCGTTGATGGCGCTCTCCCGCAAAAGCATCCGCTCCCGCAGAGAACTCCTGCTCAAGATCGTCATCGCGGCGGTCCTTGTCGGGGCGCTGATGGCTTTATCGCGATGGTATTTTTATGACCGCAATTGGGTGACGACCGACAACGCCTTCGTCACCGGCAACATCATTCCCGTGCAAGCCGACGCCACGGGAGTCGTCGCCGCCGTGCTGACCGAAGAAACGCAGCTCGTGAAGAAAGGCGACGTGCTCGTTCGACTCGACGGGCAACGCGCACGAGCGGCGCTGTCGCAGGCGGAGGCCGAGCTCAGCCGCGCGGTTCGCGCCGTCGGCGCGCTTTTCGCTCTGCGCGCCCAAGTCTGTCAAAAGATCATTTCCCGCGCGGCGCTTCGCGACAGGACTCGCCACGATCTCGCGAGATACAGACAGGCGGCCTCTAGCGGCGCCGCGTCGCATCAAGTATTGCAAAATACCGAGGATCAGCTCGCCGCGCAGGAAGCCGATCTGCGCGAGACGCGGGCCGAATATCAAGCCGTCGAGGCGCGCGTGGTCGGCGTGACGCGCATGAATCATCCCGACATTGAAGCCGCCAAGGCGCGCTACAACGACGCTTACCTCGAATTCGTGCGCCAGAACATCCGTGCGCCGGCGACCGGCTACGTCGCCAAGCGCCGCGTCCAGGTCGGCCAACGCGTGCGTCCCGGCGATGGGATTCTTAACATCGTTCCGCTCGACCACCTTTGGATTGAGGCGAATCTCTGGGAAAACAGAATGGCCCGCATTCGTCCCGGGCAACCGGCGATCATCAAGGTCGATCTCTATGGATCGGACCAGATCTACCACGGAGAAGTGGCGGGACTTGTTCCTGGCTCTGGAGCAGTCTTTGCGACTCTTCCCCCAGACAACGCGACCGGCAATTTCATTCGCATCGTTCAGCGCATTCCAGTGCGCATCAACTTGCGGGCGGACGAGCTCGAAAAGCAACCCTTGCGTCCCGGCTTGTCGACAGTCGCTTCGATTGATGTGTCCGGCCCGCTGCAATCGCCGAATAAATCCATCGTGAAAACGACGACAGACGAATATTTGACGAACATTTACGATAAGGATCTCGCCGACGCGAAATCGCGCGCTGACAAGATCGTGAAGGATAACGTCGCGGGGGCGTCTGACGACGCCGGCTGCACAGCCACAGAATAGATTTCCAAGGTTAATTCGACTTGCGCTTTGGCGACGCTATTGGCGGGACCCCGATCACGCCCTAACATCCATCCGGATATTTTTGATCTATCGAATGCAGAGAGAGATCATGCCGGACGTCAGCGCCAAATCTCTGGCGGCCCAATCCTCGCCATCCCAAGATCCGATACAGGCGAAGATCGCGCAGCGACTCGAGTCGCTGAAAGCGACGAAGGACGGCCTGACCGCCGCTGAAGCGGCGCAACGCCTCGCCGAATATGGCCCCAACGCGATTGAGGATAAGACGGAAAGCAAATGGCGCCGTCTGCTCCGCTATTTCTGGGGGCCGCTGCCTTTCCTTATTGAAGCGGCGGCGGTCATTTCCGCCGTGCGGCGGGACTGGCCGGACTTTGGCGTGGTCACTGGTCTTCTTCTCTATAACGCCATCGTCGGCTTCTGGCAGGACAACAAGGCGGCGAACGCCCTCGCTGCCTTAAAGAAAAACCTCGCGCCGCGGGCGCGCGTGTTGCGCGACGGCGCCTGGACGACGATCCCGGCCGCCGAACTGACGCCGGGGGATATCGTCAGCGTCGCCGCTGGCCAGATTATTCCCGCCGATCTCTTGCTCATTGAGGGGGACTACTTAAGCTGCGATCAGGCGGCGCTCACCGGCGAATCCCTGCCGGTCTCCAAGAAGATCGGCGACGACGCCTATTCCGGCGCAATCGCCAAACAAGGCGCGATGACAGGCGTCGTAACGGCGACGGGCGAGCGCACCTTCTTCGGCCGCACCGCGAAGCTCGTTGGGGCCGCTGGCGCCGTTTCGCATTCGCAGCGCGCCGTGACGCAGGTCGGCGATTTCCTTCTGTTGCTCGCGTTTTTTTTGGCGTTGATCCTCGTCGGCGCGGAGCTTTATCGGGAAGTTATTGCGCCCGATGACTGGAACTGGGATCGCGTCGGCTCCATTACGCAATATGTTCTGGTGCTGCTGATTGCGTCGATTCCTGTCGCGCTGCCGGCGGTCATGTCGGTAACGATGGCGATCGGCGCCTATGCGCTCTCCCTGCAGAAGGCCATTGTTTCGCGTCTGAGCGCGATCGAGGAGCTTGCCGGAGTCGACGTGCTGTGCAGCGACAAGACCGGCACGCTGACGATGAACAAGCTCACCGTGCAGAGCGCCATTCCCTATGGCGCGTTCAAGAGCGACGACGTGTTGCTTTTCGCCGCGCTCGCGACGCAAAGAAGCAGCGAAGACGCGATCGACCTTGCGGTGATGGCGGCGCTGCCGGCTCACGATTCGCTCGACGGCTTTAAGCAGATGGCCTTCACGCCGTTCGACCCGGTGAGCAAACGCACGATCTCGACGGTCGCCGATGGCTCTGGCGGCGTTCGCCATTACGCCAAGGGCGCGCCGCAGGCGATTACCGCGCTTGTCCGGCCCGATTCGCAAACTCTGCAACGCTATCAGAACGAAGTGGCCGCGCTTGCCGCCAAGGGCCAGCGCGCGCTGGGCGTGGCGATGTCGGAGGACGGCGCGAGGTGGCAACTCGTTGGACTGATCTCGATGATGGACCCGCCCCGCGCCGACGCCAAGGCGACGATTGCCGAGGCGCGCGCCCTCGGTCTCAACGTCAAAATGGTGACCGGCGATGACGTCGCGATCGGCGACGAGATCGCAGCTCAGCTCGGCATGGGCTCGCATCTTCTCGTCGCAAGCGACGTTTTCAAAGACGGCGCGAAGGCTGGCGATCTGTCGCGCAGCGTCGTCGAAGCCGTGGAGCGGGCCGACGGCTTCGGCAGGGTGTTTCCCGAGCACAAATATGAGATCGTCAAGGCGCTTCAGTCGGTCGGCCATATTGTCGCGATGACCGGCGACGGCGTGAACGACGCGCCGGCGCTCAAACAGGCGGATTGCGGCATCGCCGTCAGCGGCGCGACCGACGCGGCGCGCAGCGCCGCCGCGCTCATCCTGACAGCGCCTGGACTGTCCACCATCATCAACGCGATCCGCGTGTCGCGACAGATTTTCCAGCGGATCGAAAGCTACATCCACTACCGGATCGCCATGACGCTCGACATCATGATCGTCGTCGTCGCGTCGATCGTTCTGTTCGAGTTTCAGCCGCTCACCGCCATCATGATCGTCGCGCTCGCGCTCCTCGACGACATTCCGATCATGACGATCGCCTATGATAATGTTCCCGTTGCGCCGCGGCCGGTGAGATGGGACATGCAGCGCATCTTCTTTTTCGCGTCGCTGATGGGACTGATCGCCGTCGCCGAAACTTTCGGGTTTTTGCTGATCGGCATGCGCTGGACGCTTGACGACTCGCTGCAGGCCATGATTCCGATCGACCCGGGTCAGCTTCAAACTCTGTTGTTTTTGCAGCTCGCCGTCGGCGGCCATCTGCTGCTTTTCAGCGTGCGCACCAAAAAGGCGATTTTTGCGCCGCCCTATCCGAGCGCCAGACTGTTCTGGGCGATCGTGGCGACTCAAGTCGTCGCCGTCCTGCTCTGCCTCTACGGCGTCGGTGTCGACGCCGTGCCGGGCGCCGCGATCGTCGGCGTGTGGCTTTACTGCCTGCTCTGGGTGGTCGCGGCCGAAATCGTGAAGATCATTTACTGGCGTCTGGCCGGGCGGCGCGAAAAGAGTCTGGCTGCGGGCGGCGTCGCTCTCGCCGGTTAAATGAAGGCATCAGGCCGAAGGGGACGGCGCAAATGAATTTGCTCAAAAAGTTCCGCGTCGAGCCAGGCTCGAATGTCGACCTCGGATCGATCGATCCAGCGTTCCACGGCCACTACACAAACGACGCCGAAGCGGCGCAGGACTTGCAGCGCCATCTGGCGCGCATCACCGAGCTGCAACGCAAACTCTATGCCGACCGCACGCACTCCCTGCTGATTGTCCTGCAGGGCATCGACAGCGCTGGGAAGGACGGCACCTGCTGGCATGTCATCAGCGCCATGGACCCGCAGGGCGTGCAAGTGACGGGGTTCAAGCAGCCGACTCCCGAAGAACAGGAGCACGATTTTCTGTGGCGCATCCATCCGCATGCGCCGCGGCGCGGCTACGCGTCGATCTTCAATCGCTCGCATTATGAAGACGTGCTTGTGGTGCGCGTGCATAAGCTCGCGCCGAAAGAGGTGTGGAAACCGCGCTACGACTTCATCAATGAATGGGAAAAGATGCTCGCCGTCGAGAACAAAACGACGATTCTAAAATTCTTCCTTTATATCTCCAAGGACGAGCAGCTGAAGCGCTTCAAGGCGCGTCTCGACGATCCGGCGCATCAATGGAAGATCAGCGCGAGCGACTATTCCGAACGCAAGAAATGGGATGATTATATCAAGGCCTTCGAGGCCGCCCTGTCGCGTTGCTCGACCGAACATGCGCCATGGTTCATCATTCCATCGAATCACAAATGGTTTCGCAATCTGGCGGTTTCCAGCATCATCGCCGATACGCTCGACAATCTAAATCTGAAACTGCCGAAGCCGACGGTCGACATCGACGAGATTCGCAAACTTTACCAACAGGCGAAAGACGAAGAGGACAAGGGCCATTGACGGCGTCGCCATCGCACGCCGACTCGCTCTTTTCGGCGCTCGACGAAGCGCCGATGACATGGCGCCATTACGCCTATTGGCTTGCGGCGAGCGGCGGCGCGTTTCTGGATGGCTTCTCGGTATCCGGGCTCGGCGTGGCGCTGCCGCTGCTCAAACGCGACTTTCCGATCAGTCCGCTTTTCGTTGGGCTTATTGGCTCGGCTCTTGTGCTTGGCGCGGTCGCGGGCTCGGCGCTCGGCGGGATTGGCGCAGACAGGTTCGGCCGCAAGCGCACATTCATCGCCGACATGGCGATCATCGCGCTCGCGTGCTTCATCGGGGCGGCGGCGACGAACCCCCGCTTGATCCTGCTTTCGCAATTTCTGCTTGGCGTCGGGGTTGGCATCGATTTCCCGACGAGCGGCGCCTATGTGTCCGAACTTATGCCGCGCAAAACGCGCAATAGGATGACCGTCGCGACGATATCCCTGCAGTCGGTCGGCATGGCGGCGGCGGCGCTCGCCGGACTCGCCATATTGAAGCTGCGGCCTTCGACGGAAGACTGGCGGCTGCTGTTTGGCGCCAGCGGCGCGATTGCGCTGCTTTTCCTGCTCGCGCGCATATGGGCGCCGGAAAGCGTGCGCTGGCTGGTGACCGAGGGACGCATCGGCGAAGCGACGGCGCTGCTCAAGACCTTATCAAAAGAGTTCGGCGAGAAGCCTATCGGCGTGGCCGCGGAATCCGTCGCTGTCGCGGCATCGAGGCGCGACCCGTCCGCAGACGCGCAGGACGTCGGCTATTCGACGCTGTTCAGCGCGGCTTATCGCGCGCGCACGATGCTCGTCTCTTTGCCATGGATGTTGATGGACGTCGCGACCTATGGCGTTGGCCTGTTTACGCCCATCATCCTCGGCGCCATGCATCTCAGCGGCGCCGAGGCCGGGCCAATCGCCGCCGACTTCGCCGATGCGGAAGGCAGCGCGGCAGTCGACGCCTTTCTCGTCATCGGCTTTGTGGCGAGCCTTTGGGCGGTTCCGCGCTATGGCCGGATCACCATGCAGGTCGCCGGCTTCAGCGGCATGGCGCTCGGCATGCTGCTGTTGCTCTTCGCCGCGATGACCGACAATGGCGCGAAAGAACATCTCGCTTTTGTCATTGGCGGATTCGTGCTCTTTAACTTTGCGATGAACGCCGGACCGAACGCCACGACCTTTACTCTTGCGCCGACGCTGTTCCCGACGGCGATCCGCGCCTCGGCGAGCGGCTTCGCGGCGGCGTGCGCTAAGATCGGCGCAAGCGTCGGCACTTTTGTGGTGCCGCAACTCCAAGACTTATGGGGGCTCGTCGGCGTCGTCGCGGTCATGGTCGCCGTCAGCGTCGCCGGGCTGATGGCGACGGCCGGCCTTGCACATGCCGTCAATGAAGAAGGCGCGCTCGAGGAATAGAGGCCGCTAAGACAGTCTCGCAACGAGCATCCAGGCGCCGAGAAAAACGATCATCACGACGCAAAGCGCCGCAAGGACGATGAGGATCGCCTTATTGGCGGCGCGCTGATCGTCTCTTCTCATCCGCACTGATCTTGGAGACCGTGCTGCGAAGTTTCCTCACGCGTCATCCGAAGAAGAACTCGCGCAGATATTTGGTGTATTCGCCTTCCCACGCCATCATCGCCATCAGCACGAGAACCGCCAGCGGCGGCATGAGAATAGCGACGACCAGCGCAAGCCGCTCCCAGGCCATGTGCATGAAGACGGCCACGATGAGCCCTGCCTTCAGCAACATGAAGACGACGATCAGGAACCAGCGCAGATAGCCCTGAACGTCGAAATAATCGACGAGATAGGAGCAGGCGCTCAGCACGAAGAGCAGCGCCCACACCAGAAGATAGAGCTTGATCGGATGCTGCTGGCCATGCGCCTGCGCCGCGGGCTGCGCCGCTTGCGCGACAGGGACATGGCCATGCGTCATATCGTCCGTCGTCGCCGTCATTTTTCCCCCTGTCGAAGACGTCACCATAGATAGAAGAAAGCGAAGATGAAGACCCAGACAAGGTCCACGAAGTGCCAATATAGGCCCATGATCTCGACAATCTCATATCGGCCCTTGCGGCTCGTGAAAAAGCCGCGCCGCCCGACATCATAATCACCGCGCCACACGGCGCGCGCGATGAGGAGCAGGAAGATCACGCCGACCGACACGTGGAAACCATGAAAGCCCGTGATCATGAAGAAGCTCGACCCAAACTGCGCGGCGCCGAAAGGATTGCCCCAGGGCCGCACGCCCTCGTGTATGAGCTTGCTCCACTCGAAGGCCTGCATCCCAACGAAGGCGGCGCCGAAGAAGGCCGTCACCAGCATCAGGATCGCGGCCTTCTTGCGTTGGCGCGCATAGGCGAAGTTGACCGCCATCGCCATCGTGCCCGAACTCGTGATGAGATCGAAGGTCATGATGGCGATGAGAATGAGAGGAATTTTCTTGCCGCCGATGTCGAGCGCGAAGATTTCGCTGGGGTGCGGCCATTCCACTGTCGTGGACATGCGCACGGTCATGTAAGAAATCAGGAAGCAGCTGAAGACGAAAGTGTCGCTGACGAGGAAGATCCACATCATCGCCTTGCCCCAGGAGGCGCTCTTGAACGAGCGCTGATCCGAGGACCAGTCGGCGATCACGCCGAGCGCACGGCTCCGCAGCGTTGGCTCAGTCGTCACATGCTCAGTCGAAACATGTTCCGCCGTCATGGCGCATTCCCTTTTACGAAAGCAGACGCCGGCAGATGACGCCAAATCCATCGGCCCAGCCGATAAGCATGGCGAACATCAGCAGCCAGACGAACAGCAGAAAATGCCAGTAGATGGCGCAGAGCTCGACGCTCGTGGTCAACTCCTTGGTGACGCACGCAGCGTTGCGAACCTTGTCGGTCGTGCGCGCGAGCGCCACGAGGCCGCCGATGAGATGCAGCGCATGCACGCCCGTCAGCAAATAGAAGAAGGCGTTCGCCGCGTTGCTCGAGGCGAAGAATTTCAGTTCGATCAGTTCGCGCCACGCCCACATCTGTCCAATCAGGAAAAAGCCGGCCGTCGCCGCGCCGATAAGCAAGGCCGTTTTGACGCGCTCGACGTCAGAGCGACGCGCGGCGACGAGCGCAACCTGCAAGGCGACGCTGCTTGCCGCGAGAAGAAATGTGTTGAACCAGAGAACGCCGGGGATCGGCGGCATCTGCCAGTCCGGCGCATCGCCGCGCATGAAAAAGGCGGCGGCGAGCAGCGAGAACAGACAGCCGGCGACGGCAAGGAAGATGGCGAGCGCCACTTTTGTGGCTGGCGGCGGCTCGGTCCCGGCGGCGCGGCGGTAATGCGCGACCTCGCCTTCCTCGAGCCAGGGCGACTCCATTACGCCCTGGCGCGCCAGCCAGAGAATCGCCACGGAGAATACAAAGATGAAGAAGAGCCCCATCACGCTCATGGCGAACGCTCCCCTCTGACCGGCGGCGCGTTCTGCGGCAGGTAATCTTCGGGGGCGCCGGGAACGCTGTAGGCGTAGGGCCAGCGATAAACGACCGGAAGCTGTTTGCCCCAGTTGCCATGGCCCGGCGGCGTCTCGGGCGTCTGCCATTCGAGCGAGGCGGCGCGCCACGGATTGCCGCCCGCAGGCGCGCCATATTTCAGGCTCTTGAACAAATTGTAGAAGAAGATCGCCTGCGCGAAGCCCACCGCCAAAGCGATGATCGTGATGACGATATTGAGCGTCGCCGCCGAAGCCGGAACGAAAGCTGTTTCGCCCATTTCGTAAAAGCGCCGCGGCATGCCGAGAACGCCGAGATAGTGCATCGGAAAGAAGATCGCATAGGCGCCGAGGAAGGTGATCCAGAAATGGATCTTGCCGAGCCGCTCATCCATCATGCGGCCGGTGATCTTCGGAAACCAATGATAGATCGCGCCGAAGATGACGAGCACCGGCGCAATGCCCATCACCATGTGGAAATGGGCGACGACGAAGAGCGTCGCCGACAGCGGCACGTCGACGATGACGTTGCCGAGATAAAGGCCGGTGATGCCGCCATTGACGAAGGTGACGAGGAAGCCGAGCGCGAACAGCATCGGCGTCGTAAAGTGGATGTCGGCGTGCCAAAGAGTCAGCACCCAGTTGTAGACCTTCAACGCCGTCGGCACCGCGATGGCGAGCGTCGTCACCGCAAAGAAGAACCCGAACCACGGGTCCATGCCACTCACATACATGTGGTGGCCCCACACCACCATGCTCAACACGCCAATCGCGATGATGGCCCAGACCATCATTCTGTACCCGAAGATGTTCTTGCGCGCGTGCACGCTGATCAGATCGGAAACGATTCCGAACGCCGGCAGCGCGACGATGTAGACCTCAGGATGACCGAAGAACCAGAACAGGTGCTGGAACAGGATCGGACTCCCGCCGACATATTCCTTGTGTTCGCCAAGTTCGACGATCGACGGCACGAAGAAGCTCGTGCCGAGCGTGCGATCGAGGAGCAGCATGACGCCGGCGACGAAAAGTCCGGGAAAGGCGAGAAGCGCCATCACCGCCGCGGCGAAGATTCCCCACACCGTGAGCGGCATGCGCATCAGCGTCATGCCGCGGGTGCGCGCCTGCAACACGGTCACGATGTAATTCAGTCCGCCCATCGTGAAGCCGACAATGAAAAGGACCAAAGAGACGAGCATCAGAATGATGCCCCATTCGTGGCCCGGCGTGCCGGTTAAAATCGATTGCGGCGGATAAAGGGTCCAGCCTGCGCCGGTCGGTCCGCCGGGAAAGAAATAGCTCGCCACAAGGACGAGCGTGGCAATCAGATAAACCCAGTAGCTGAGCATGTTGACGTAAGGGAACACCATGTCCCTCGCGCCGACCATCAGTGGAATGAGATAGTTGCCGAAGCCGCCGAGAAAGATGGCGGTGAGCATGTAGACGACCATGATCATGCCGTGCATGGTCACGGACTGATAATAGACCTGGGCGTCAATGAACGGGATCGCGCCTGGGAAAGCGAGCTGCAGGCGGATCACCCAGGACAGCACGAGCGCCAGAATGCCGACGGTGATGGCTGTGCCGGCATATTGAATGGCGATGACCTTGGCGTCCTGGCAGAAGACATATTTCGTGATCCAGCTGTGAGCGTGATAAAGCTCGACGTCTTCCACTTCCGCCGGCGGCGGAGCGACGTTCTGCGGTACGCTGGCGTCGGTCATCGAACGCTCCTCCCTTCGCCTCCGTCGCGCTTGCGGCGATTGATCGAGCGCCATGGCGGCGGCGCCCTCTCGGCGGCGATGAATGTCAATGCGGCGCGACGAGCGTCGGTAAGCGTCATTGCGCAGAAGCCCGCTTATCTCGGCCTGCGTCGCTCTTGCGCGATTGCTCGAACGTCTGCTGCGCCGTACGCCAGGCCTCGAAGTCGGCTTCAGACTCGACGATCATCTTGCCGCGCATCTGCGGATGCCCTGTGCCGCAATAGGCGGCGCAGAGTATCTCATATTCGCCGATCTTGGTCGGCGTGAACCAAAAATATGTGACGATGCCCGGCACGAGATCCATTTTCGCCCTGATTTCAGGGACGTAAAAATCATGTAGGACGTCGATCGAGCGCAACAGGACCTTGACCGGCTTGCCGAGCGGAAGGTGCAGTTCGCCGGCCGTGACCAGCAGATCGTCCTGTCCCTTCGGATCGGCCGGGCTCAGACCGAGGGCATTGGCGGAGTCGATGTAGCGGACGTCGCTCGAGCCGAGTTGATTGTCGGCGCCCGGCAGGCGAAAGCTCCAGTTCCACTGGGCCCCCACCGCTTCGATCTCCATCGCGTCTTTGGGCACGGTGATGAACTGGCCCCAAACCAGCAGGCCAGGCGCAAGCAGAATGATGACGGCGATCGTCGTGACGATTCCAAGCCAGGCTTCGAGCTTCTGGTTTTCGGGCTCATAGGCCGCGCGGCGGCCTGGCTGATGGCGAAAGCGGTAGAGGCAATAGGCCATGAACAAAATGACGGCGACGAAACCTGCGCCAGTCACCAGAAAGGTCAGCCCCATCGTATCGTCGATAAAGCCCCAATTCGAAGCGATCGGCGTCGCCCGCCACGGACTCAAAATATGAAACAGAATGGAACCGACAACCACCAGGACCATAACGAGGGCGATGTACATGCGCTGTCTGTCCTCGCCGCGAATTGGGCCGATGGCGTCAATATAGACCGGGCTTTCGGTTTGCGTCAAAGTGACGCGCGCCCCAAGCGAGCGCCAAGAGTTTGGCGAATCTCCATGATTAAGTTGCAGAGGACGAGGCCGCGGAGAAGGTCTTTCACTGCAGCGCGCCGTCAAGGCGACAAAAAACCCGCGCGGACCAAAGTCCCGCGCGGGTTAGGATTAAGTTCTGTGAGAACTTATTTTTTCGGCGCGGCTGGCGCGCCGCTCTGCACGGTCGGCGCGGCGCCCTTCTGAGCCTCGAGTCTCTTGCGCTCTTCCTCGGCCTTCTTCTGCAGCTCTTCCTGCAGCTTCTTCTGCTGCTCCTCGAGCACCTTCGGATCGATCGCGGGACCGTCGAAGGCTTTGCCGAAATTGGCGAGCGGCAAATAGAAGGTGACTTCGGCGTTCGCCTGATTCTTGACGACCACCGTCATCTTCTCGGCCTTCTTCATGCCGTCGACGACCGCCTTTTTGACCTTAGCTTCGGCGAAGCAGCCGTTCGGGAAGCAGATTTCAAACGCGCCGGCGTCCTGCGGACCCTTGTCGATCGCAAAGCGGAAGCCAGGCTTCAGCATGAGGCCCGGCGGCAGCAGCAGGCGGATGATCTTCTGGTCGTCGCCTTTAGGATCGTAGATAGCGAGCGCGAGAAGCGGCTGCGGCGCTTCCCCTTCCTTCGCCGAGACGCCGAAGTCCCGCGTCGTGTAGCAAACCTCCTTTTTGGTCTGCTGATCCGCGCCGCAAACCTTGGTCCAGTCGGGCTGCACGGCGACGAGATCGGCGGCGATCGGTCCTTGAGGCTGCTGTTGCTGCGGAGCGCCGGCCGCGGGGGCCTGCTGAGCCAACGCGCCCCCGCTGACGAACAGCAACGCTCCCGCAAGAGCTATCGCGCGAGAACGCGAGAAATGGGTCGACATCGGAAGTTCCTTTCGATTGTCCTGCTGGCCGGCGCCCCCAGGCTCCGGATCTTTTTTAAGGTCGCGTCGTAACGGGAGGCCGCCTTCGCGCTACAGCGCCGTGGAACCCTGACCAGCCGTGTTCCAACGCGATCGCGAGACGCCGACGAGACGACGGCAACGCTCTTACATGGTCGGCGCAGTAAATTCCAGCCGGGCGGCGGCCTCAATGCTTAAGGTGACGGCATTTTTTGCGAAAATTTCACAAAAAATGGCCGAAAACTTCGGCGCGACTGGCTTCCTGCCCTGGGACGTTGGATTATGGTCCGCCCATGAAGATCCGCCTGATTTCTGCGAGGCGCCCTGCCGGCGGCCAACGGCGCATGCGGGCCCACCGCGCGTCAAGCTTCGCACTGCCACTCATTCTCACGGTCGCCTTCATGGTCGCCGCCCTCTTGGCGCTGCCCCGCGCGGAGGCGGCCCCGACCCCGTCGTCTTCCGAAATCCCCTGCCCGACGCATGGGATCGCCATGCATGGCGCGCCCGCCTTGCCGAGCGATTTCAATCATTTTCCTTACGCGGAGCCAGGCGCCAGAAAGGGCGGCCGGCTTCGGGTCGGCCTCTCCGGCACTTTCGACAGCCTTAACCCCTTCAATCTCAAGTCGGGAACCGCCGCGCAGGGGCTTGTTGGAAATGTTTTCCAAACCCTGATGGCCCGCTCCCAGGACGAGCCCTTCACGCTCTACGGCCTGATTGCGCAATCGATCGACATCGATCCGGCGCGCTCGCAGGTGACCTTCCACCTCGACCCCCGCGCGCGCTTTTCCGACGGAAAGCCGATCACCGCCGAAGACGTGCTGTTCTCTTTCGACCTACTGAAGACGAAAGGCCGGCCGCAGCAGCGCATCGCCTATGGGCTCGTCAAATCGGTTGACGCGCCTGACGAACATACGGTGCATTACAACCTCACAGGCGTCGGCGACCGGGAGCTGCCGCTCATTCTCGCGATCATGCCGGTGCTTCCGAAACATGCGACCGACGTCGAACGCTTTTCCGACGCCACGCTCGCGAAGCCGATCGGCTCAGGACCCTATGTGATCGACGACATCAAGGTGGGCGAGCGCCTCTTGCTACGCCGCAACAAGGACTATTGGGGCGCCGATCTGCCGAGCCAGCGCGGGTTCAACAATTTCGACGAGGTCGACATACAATATTTCCGCGACGGCAATTCGCTGTTTGAAGCCTTCAAGGCGGGACTTCTCGACTATCGCGACGAAACGAGCACCACGCGCTGGGCGAGCGGCTATGATTTCCCGGCGCTTGCCGACGGACGCGTGATGAAAGAGACGCTGAAGAACGAAAACCCGAAGGGCATGGAAGGATTCGTCTTCAATACGCGCCGTCCTCTGTTCAAGGACATCCGCCTGCGCGAAGCGCTTGGCATGATGTTCGATTTTGAATGGGTCAACGCCAATCTTTACGCCGGACTTTATACGCGCACGAAGAGCTTCTTCGACGAATCCGAATTGTCCTCCTCGGGCCGTCCGGCGTCCGCTGCGGAGCGGGCTTTGCTCGCGCCATTTCCTGGCGCCGTGCGCGAAGACATTCTGGAAGGGCGCTGGCGTCCGCCGGTCAATGACGGATCGGGCCGCGACCGCGAGATGGCGAAGCGCGCGCTCGCCTTGCTTGAAAGCGCTGGCTACAACATCGACGGCGGCGCCTTGAAGAAGGACGGCGAGCCGGTCTCGTTCGAGATCATGGTCAAGGACCGCAATCAAGAACGGCTCGCGCTCAACTACGCCTCATCGCTGCAACGAATCGGCGTCGACGCCCGCGTGCGTTTGGTCGACGAGGTGCAATATCAGCGCCGGCGCCAAAAATTCGATTTCGACATGATGCTTGGTCAATGGGTGGCTTCGGCCTCGCCCGGCAATGAGCAGCGCATGCGCTGGGGTTCTGCGAGCGCGAATCAGGAAGCCTCTTTCAACCTGGCCGGCGCCGCTTCGCCGGCGATCGACTCGCTCATCGCCGCTCTGCTTGCGGCGACGAGTCACGATGATTTCGTCACCACCGTGCGCGCCTATGACCGCGTGCTGCTTTCCGGCTTCTATGTCGTGCCGCTGTTTCATGCGTCGGAACAATGGATCGCGCATTCGACCGACATCGCTCGGCCGGCGCAATTGCCGCGCTATGCGTCGCCGATGTTCGGCCCCACGCTCGAAAGCTGGTGGAGACGCAATTGAGTCAAACTGCGATACAGATGATTACTTCTTAATTACGACAAGCCAGAGCTAATTGGATTCTCGCTTTGATGTGATGCGCCGTAGTGCGCACAGCAGAGGAACGAAATCGCTTCGCAGACGTTTCCGTAGGCTTCTCACTCATTCCTCGTTTCAGGGAGTAGGTTCATGTCTGTTGCATATGATTTTGAAAAGGCGCCGCCTGCCACAAGTTGGAAGCTTCTTCCCCGAACGGTCGACGGCGTGAAGGCCAAGGCCGAAGTGCGTCCGGCTTTCGTGCCCGATACCTACATCCTCATCGTCTCGGGAAAAAAACCCTGCTTGAACATGACCGTGCGTCTTTCGCCTATGACGTATATCCGTCAGCCTGAATATTGGGAAATTCAGGTGATTGGCAGCGTTCCCGGCATCTGCCTTCCCGCCATCGGCGATTACCACGAAACTCTCCCGCTCGACGGCATTCGCGGCACGAAGGGAATCGTCGTGAAGTGGGCGGACAGTTCAGAGAAGTTCGACATCTAATTCGGCTTCAGTCGAGACGGCGGGTAGGCGCGGCGCGTATAATGGCGAAGCCTCAGGATTCGCCCCATGTCCATTCGCCGCCTCGATCCCAGCCTTGCCGACCCCGGCGAGAGCAGGAACGGACAAGCTCGATCTTTGTCATGCGATAAAGCGGGCGGCATTTTCAATCGAGAGCTAACACCTCTCTCGGAGCTTCCTTGCGCGTCAAGTCACTAAAAGTCTTTACGAGTTGATGCTTTTCGTGGTCATAAGTGACGAAGCCCTGCAAGCAAGCTTGTGCCACGTTCGGATGATCGGCCAGCAGCATCTTATAGTTTTTCTTGGTCCAATTTATCACGCAGGCGCGTAACGCGTAATCTTCGCGGTTGAATGCTCGACGCCGGTCCCCCGCCGTCAACCCGAGTACATGAAGGCAAAAGCCAAGATAACGAGCGCCGATGAAATTGCCGGAATTTTGAATAATTTCGTTATATATCAAGCGACGCACTTTAAATCGAAGAATGGAATACGTATAGCTTTCTCGATGCGAGAATAGAGTCTTCCACGCGATATTGTGTTGCACGGTCCAGCAAACAAATGTTGCAACGTCGACGGTTGCCGCGCTCGAAATTAGCCCCACGACCGCCTGGGCCAATGCGTCATAAACATCGTGAAACGTTTCTTTGCCCGGTCTAACGGAGCGAGCTTTAATGCCACTTTTATCGAGCAGAGCAATAGCTTCTTTCAGAAAATCTGCAGCTGCCTTGAAACGCGCGTATTCTGGTGACTTCCACTCGTCAACTGCTAGGTTATTGATTTTATAAATTCCGCTGGTGCAACTATCCACAGAAGCAAGGAGCCGCGCAAAGGCGTAAGAATGACTCTGATGAGGATTTTTTTCGAGATACGCGCTGAAGAACGCTAGGCCAGCCCTTTTGAAACCCTCCATTTGGATAGCGTCGAGGGTGTCTATAATCGAATAATGCAATTCCAAGGATGAGACACCTTTGGTAGCGCAACGCTCGATCAATTCGTAAGACCCAAAAACGGTGCTCGTAATTGGTTTTGCATAGCCAAAATATCCAGAACTATAGCCGCTGTCCTCTTGGTAAAATGCCGAGTCGGTGTTGACGATGAATTCTTCGCCGACATTTCGGGAGAATTGCGCGAACGGAGCCTCTGGATATTTGATTGCGAGCACGAAACATCGAATTGCAAAAGCAGGGTCGCGATCAACAATGAGATTGCAGAATCGCCTATCGGCAAGGGTCAGCAGCAGATCATGCGCACAGACTTGCTCGATGGGCGGCTTTGACGGCTCGCTGTGAGAACGAACTTGGGACCCCAGGCGAAAAATGTCTTCCATTGCGGGCCCCAGATCTTCCGCGATCGCTTGGAGCCGATCTTTATTTCCTTGATGAATTAAATGAGTTGTTGCGCGAAAAAACTGCACGGCATTTGCTCGCGCAAGCTTCGGCGGTCGGAGAAAGCAAACCAAAACAATGTAGATTATGAGGACAAGAAAAACAGCTGCCAGTACAATCTTGATATTGCTGTAATGATTGAGGAAGCGGGGAATAGGGAGCGCATTTTGAAACCAGAATTCGGTTAGCAGCAGAACACCGGCTATCGCGCTGGCGGTCAGAATGGCTGCTTTGCGGATATCGTAGCGCGTAACGTAAAGACGATAGCGATAACGAAAATCGGACACGTTAAAAACGACGACAAGTAAGGCCAACGTCGAGAGGAATTGCGCCAGGCCGAAAACACTTGAAGTGTCCGATATTGCCGGTTCAAGTTGAAAACCATTCCAATTGCGTATGGCGTCATACACGGTTGAAAATATATTCGTCACAAAATGCACGGCTTATCATCCTTTACGACCAGGTCAATCGCTTCCGTTCTGTTTCGTTGTCTCTTGCCACGTGCAATTCGCGTTCAGATGATCGCCTCAAGACCTCGCGCCTTCACGATTGAGAGCAGCTTGAGCGAGGGGCCGCTTGGTTTCTTTTCGCCGCGCTCCCATTCGCTCACCAGCTTCGGCTTTACGTTCAGCACGCGGGCAAAGACGCCTTGGCTCACGCCCTCGCGCTCGCGCAGCGCAAGGATTTGCGCGCCCGTCAACGGCTCGATCGTTGTGAGACACGCCGCATCAAATTCGCGCATCGTCTTAGCGTCGATGAGGCCAATGCGATGCAGGCCGCTTGCCGTCTCATGCGCGGCTTCTGCAATTTTGCTGCGAAATTTCTTCTTGGCCTTAGTCGTCATGCTTGACCTCGATGAGTTCGCCTTCCTCGATTGCCCTTTGAATCGCCGCCGCGCTCATGAGCAGGAATTGCCGCGCCAGCTTTTTCAAAATCTCCAAATCATCCGCGTCGATATTGTCCCGCTCGTTCTTGGCGAAGCCGTAGAGAAAAATGCTTCGCTCCTTCACGCGGTAGGCGAAGGTCTCCTCATCCTGAGGAGCGGCCGAAGGCCGCGTCTCGAAGGACGAGGAGGCCCTTCCTGCCCGCTCTGGGCTCGCCCTCGTGCTTCGAGACGGCTCCTGCGGAGCCTCCTCAGCATGAGGGCGAAGATGGCTGTCCTTCACCAGATTGCCCTGGGAATCCGCCCGAGCTTCCCCCCATCCCGCGCAACCCTCTGCTTGATAAGGTTGCCCGTCCATCATAGCGATTGTTCCGCCAAAGCCGCTATAATCTGCAAAACCATGGCCGCTTGAGCAGATTCGCCCATGTCCATTCGCCGCCTCGATCCTATTCTCGTCGACCGCATCGCCGCTGGCGAAGTGGTCGAGCGCCCTAGCTCCGCCGTCAAGGAGCTGGTCGAGAATGCGCTTGACGCCGGAGCGACGCGCATCGACGTCGCCATCGAAGAGGGCGGCAAGAGACTCATCCGCGTCATCGATGATGGATGCGGCATGGACGAACGCGACCTTGCGCTCGCCATCGAGCGCCACGCCACATCGAAAATCCCAGACGGCGATCTGACCAATATCGCGACTCTCGGTTTTCGCGGCGAGGCGCTGCCTTCGATCGCCGCGGTCGCGGATCTGACGATTGAAACCCGCGCGACGGGCGCCGCGCACGGCTCTTCCATCCGTATCGAAGCCGGCGAAAGGCGCGGATTGAGCCCCTCGAACTGGCCGCGCGGAACTAAGATCGAAGCGCGCGCGCTCTTCGCCGCGACGCCGGCGCGGCTCAAATTCTTGAAAACCGAACGCACCGAAACCGCAGCGATCGCCGATGTCGTCAAACGTCTCGCCATGGCGAATCCGCGAGTGAGATTTTCGCTTTCCGCCGACAGCGGCGCGCTCTTTGACTATTCCGTATGCAGCGACGATCCGGCGCGACGCATTTTTCAAATTCTTGGCGAAGAGTTCAGCTCAAACGCCTTTGAACTCGAGGCCGTTCGCGAAGGCCTGCGCCTTTCGGGTCTTGCCGGCCTGCCGACCTATCATCGCGGCAACGCGCAGATGCAGTATGTCTATGTCAACGGCCGGCCGGTGCGCGACAAGCTCTTTGCCGGCGCCATTCGCGCCGCCTATCTCGATTACTTAAGTTCCGACCGCCATCCCGTCGTCGCGCTGTTCATTGAATGCGATCCGCGCATCGTCGATGTGAATGTGCATCCGGCGAAGGCGGAAGTGCGCTTCGCCGATCCGGGACTCGTGCGCGGACTTGTGATCGGCGCGCTGAAACAGGCGCTTGCCGAGAAGAGCCGCCGCAGCGCCGATACGAACGCGCGCGCGGCGATCGACGCTTTGGCAAGCGCCAATGGCATGCGCTACCGCGCGCCGCCGCCCGCGAACTGGAATCTATCGCGCTCGCCCTACACGCCCTCGGGCTTCGAAGAGCCGCCGCAAGCCGCCTTCGACCATGGCGCGCCAATGGCCGACGCGCGCGCGCATGAAGCAGCTGCACAAGACGACAAGTCTCCTCTCGGCGCCGCGCGCGCGCAGCTGCATGAAACCTACATCATCGCCCAGACTCTCGACGGACTCGTCATCGTCGATCAGCACGCCGCGCATGAGCGCATCGTCTATGAGAAGCTCAAACGCCAGCGCGAAGAAACTGGCGTCGCACGCCAATTGCTGCTGATCCCGGCCGTCGTCGAACTCGACGCGGCTCGGATGAATGCGCTCGCGCCAGCGCTCGACGAGCTTGCCGCGCTTGGTCTCGCGCTCGAACCTTTCGGGCCGGGCGCCGTTCTCGTGCGCGAGACGCCGGCGCTGCTCGGCGAAGTCGACTGCAAGCGGCTTATCGAAGACATCGCCGATCTCTTAGCCGAAGATGGCGACGCGCGCGGCCTTTCGCGCAGGCTTGATCACGTGCTCGCGACCTGCGCCTGCCATCATTCGGTCCGAGCCGGCAGGCGGCTTTCAGCGCCCGAGATGAACGCGCTGTTGCGGGAGATGGAGGCGACGCCGGGCGCCGGTCAATGCAACCATGGCCGCCCGACCTATATTGAGCTGAAGCTCGCTGATATCGAGAAGCTCTTCGGACGCAGGTGATTTTAGAAATTTTTCTGGGGCGGCGTAACATTTTCCGGCGCTCGAACGAATGAGGACGAGAACTCAGGAGCCCCTTGCTGTGAATCGTCGCAGTCTCTTATCTGGCGCCGCTTTTCTGGCCTTTGCGCGGAATGCGCATGCGGGCGCCGAAATGGTCGAGATTGAAACATTCGACGCGAATGGCAAAAGCTTGGGGCTTTCGCGCGTTGAAAAGATCGTCAAGACCGAGCCGGAATGGCGCGCGCAACTGTCGCCGCTCGCCTTCGAGGTGACGCGCAAGGACGGGACTGAACGCGCGTTTACAGGTCCTTATTGGGATAATCACGCCGACGGACTCTATCGCTGCGTCTGCTGCGATACGGCGCTGTTCGATTCAAAGACCAAATATGATTCCGGCACGGGCTGGCCGAGCTTCTTTGCGCCGATTTCGAAGGCGAATGTCGTCGAGAGCGCGGATACGTCATTCGGCATGCGACGCGTTGCAGTCTCCTGCAAGCGCTGCGACGCGCATCTCGGCCATGTCTTCACCGACGGACCGAAGCCGACGGGGCTACGCTATTGCATGAATGGCGTCGCGCTGCGTTTCGTCGGACGCGGACAAGCGTAGGAGACATCGCCATGAGACAAGCCGCCGCTCTCGTCGCCGCACTGATGATTCTCGCCGCATGTCCCGCCAGCGCCGCCGAACGTGCGATCGTTTTGCCAGCGCCTGCATACGATCCGCCGGCCGCGAGTGGCGAACAAAAGCTCGTCGTCGCCGGCGGCTGCTTTTGGAGCGTGCAGGGCGTGTTTCAGCATATCAAGGGCGTCTCGCGCGCAATGTCCGGCTATGCCGGCGGCGCCAAGGAGACAGCGCGTTACGACAAGGTTTCGCAGGGCGACACCGGTCACGCGGAATCTGTCGAAATCACCTACGATCCGAAGATCGTGAGCCTTGGGCACTTGCTGCGCGTCTACTTCTCCGTCGCGCATGATCCGACGCAGCTTAATCGGCAGGGTCCGGATGTCGGCGCGCAATATCGTTCGGCGATTTTCATCGCGAACGCCGAGCAGGAAAAGGTCGCGCGCGATTATATCCAGCAGCTGTCCGGCGCAGAGGCCTTTTCAACGCCGATCGTCACGACGCTGGAGCCGCTGAAAGCCTTCTATCCGGCGGAGGCCTATCACCAGGATTATCTCATCCGCCATCCGGCGCAGCCTTACATCGTCTATAATGACTTGCCGAAGATCGATAATCTCAAGCGCCTTTTCCCGTCGCTCTATCGCGAAAGTCCGGCGCTGACGAATTGACGAATCTTTCTTCTCTCAAACGACGTTCTTTGCCCGCATGCACTTCTTTGCGGCCGCCTCTAAGGTTCTAACCTCCGGCTAAAATAAGGTTTTGTGCAGACGTATTCCCCGCATCAATATCTCTGCTAACAATGCCCGCTCGAATTCGAGGAAATGCTCCTCGCCCTTCAACTGACCCTTCCTCCTAGGCGAGAAAAGGGGATAGCCAAAGATCCCGCAATCGTGTCGACCATTCTCACTCGCTCTCCTCGCAATATCATGGCGCCTCTTGCCTGGGCGCTCGTCTTCGCCCTCGTGCTGTTCTCGCTCTATACGCTCGCGGTCTCGCGCGGCGAGCCGGTCAACGCCATGTGGCTGGTGACCGCGGCGATCGGAACCTACGCCATCGGCTATCGCTTCTATTCGCGCTTCATCGCCGAGCGGGTGCTGGGGTTGGATGCGCGCCGCCGCACGCCCGCGCTTCGCCGCAATGACGGGCTCGATTATGTGCCGACCGACAAATGGGTGCTGTTTGGCCATCATTTCGCGGCCATCGCCGGCGCCGGACCGCTCGTCGGGCCGGTGCTCGCGGCGCAAATGGGCTATCTGCCGGGAACATTGTGGCTGTTGACCGGCGTCATCTTCGCCGGCGCCGTGCAGGATTTTCTTATCCTGTTCATTTCGACGCGGCGCGACGGGCGTTCGCTCGGCGATCTCATCAAGACTGAGATGGGGCGCGTGCCCGGCGTCATCGCCATGTTCGGCATTCTCACGATCATGATCATCCTGCTCGCCGTGCTGGCGCTCGTCGTGGTCAAGGCTCTGGCGGATAGTCCCTGGGGCGCCTTCACGGTTTTCGCGACGCTGCCGATCGCCGTCTTCATGGGCGTCTATGGGCGCTATCTGCGGCCAGGGCGCATCGGCGAAATGTCGGCGATCGGCTTCGTTCTGCTGCTCTTAAGCATCGCCTTCGGCCGCACCGTATCTGAAAGCGCCTTGCTCGCGCCGCTCTTCACCTTCAAGGGCGAGACGCTGGCCTTCATGCTCATCGGCTACGGCTTTGTCGCTTCAGTTTTACCAGTCTGGCTGTTGCTCGCGCCGCGTGACTATCTGTCGACCTTCCTCAAGATCGGCACGATCCTGTCGCTGGCGCTCGGCATTTTCATCGTCTGGCCCGATCTCAAAATGCCTTCGATCAGCCGTTTCATCGACGGCACAGGCCCGGTCTTCGCCGGCAGCGTCTTTCCGTTCCTCTTCATCACCATCGCCTGCGGCGCGGTGTCGGGCTTTCATGCGCTCGTTTCTTCCGGCACGACGCCGAAGATGATCGGCGACGAGACGCAGACCCGCTTCATCGGCTACGGCGCGATGCTGATGGAATCCTTCGTCGCGGTCATGGCGCTCATTGCCGCGAGCGTGCTGGAGCCTGGCGTCTATTTCGCGATGAACAGCGCGCCGGCGCTGATCGGCGGAACGCCCGATGCCGCCGCGGCGGCGATCTCCTCATGGGGCTTTGCGGTCACGCCGGAGACGCTGTCGGGCGTCGCCGCCGAGGTCGGCGAAAAAACGATATTGTCGCGCACCGGCGGCGCGCCGACGCTCGCCGTCGGCATGGCGCATATTCTTTCCTCCGCCGTCGGCGGCTCGGCCATGCGGTCCTTCTGGTATCACTTCGCCATTCTGTTCGAGGCGCTGTTCATTCTCACAACGATCGATGCGGGCACGCGCGTCGCGCGCTTCATGATCCAGGATCTCTTCGGCGCGTTTTTCCCGGCCTTCGGCAACACGCGCGCCTGGGCGCCGAATCTCGCCGCAACCGCGATCGCCGTGAGCGGCTGGGGCTATTTCCTCTATCAAGGGGTGATCGATCCGCTCGGCGGCATCAATACGCTGTGGCCGCTGTTCGGCATCGCCAATCAGATGCTCGCGGCGATCGCGCTGACGCTTTGCGTCGTCGTGCTCTATCGGATGAAGCGCGAGCGCTACGCCTTTGTCGCCATAGCGCCGACGGCATGGCTCTATATTTGCACGCTGACGGCGGCCTTCGAAAAAATCTTTCACGACGATCCGCGCATCGGCTTCCTGGCGCACGCCAGAAAATTCGCTGCCGCCGCTGACAAGGAGCAATTGCTGGCGCCGGCGAAGACGCTTGCCGAGATGCAGCGCGTTATCTTCAACGATTATGTCGACGCGACGCTTTGCGCCATCTATGTCACGCTTGTTCTGGCGATGCTCGGTTTCGCGATCAGAGCCATTCGCGCCGCGCGCGCCGCTGAGCATGTCACCACGCGGGAGACCGAAGATGAATTGCACGATCTGCAGCCTGCCCGGGCTTGATCTCAATCGCCTTGCGCGCAAGCTCCGCGATGGCGCGAAGCTGATGGTCGGCCAGGGAGATTACGACGCCTATGTCGCGCATATACGCGCGCGGCACGAAAGCGCGCCGATCATGACGCGTGACGAATTTTTCCGCGCGCGTGAGAACGCGCGTTTTGGCGCCGGCGGCGAACGCGCATTTCGCTGCTGTTGATCGCAACATGACGGTTTTCGCAGGCTGCGATAGTGTCGCTCATGGCCTCGCCTGAATCCCGCACTGCGCTTCTTGCGCTCCTCGACTGGTATGTCGAGAGCGGCGTCGATCTTGCGCTCGACGAGACGCCGCACGACCGCTATGCGGACAGCGCGCGTGCGAACGTTGCGCCGCTTCCGGAAGCGCCGGGATCTCCCGCTCCTCTGACCTCGACGCAGCCGTCCGCTGAAGAACGCCCGCGCCGTGTAGCGGCGCCAATCGTCGCGCCCGACGAAGCGATTCTCGCCGCGGAGGAAGCGGCGGCCGGGGCCCGCGACCTCGATGACCTCGCCGCGCGTCTCGCCGAATTCCCGCACGCGCCGTTTCGCGACATGGCGCAGCATTTTCTGTTCGGCGCCGGCGCAAGCGACGCGCGGCTTATCGCCTTCGACGCCGCGCCTGGCGCGACCGAGGAAGCAACGGGCGAAGCCTTCAGCGGACTTTCAGCGAAGCTCCTCGACAATATGTTAGCCGCGATCGGTCTCGACCGCGCAAGCGCTTCACTCGCCTATGTCTCGCCATGGCGCCCGCCCGGCGATCGCGCGCTGACGCCGCATGAGGCGGCGATCTTCGCGCCTTTCGCGCGCCGCCGGGTCGAGCTGGCGCGGCCCGATGTCCTGCTGCTCTTTGGCGAAGCGCCGGCGCGCGTCATGCTCATGACGAATGAGCCCGTCGGAAAGCTCCGCGGCAAGACGTTTGAAGCGCGCTGCGGCGCGCATGTCGCGCGCGCTTTCGTATTCTCCAGTCTCGAGGCGATGTTGAAAAGCGCGGCGCTGAAACCCGCCGCCTGGCGCGATCTACGGCGCGCCGCGGAGGCGATGCAAGGGCGTTGCTAATAGGGACGCCCCCTCCCTGTCCCTCCCCCGCTCCGCGGGAGAGGGGACGCCAACGATCAGCGTTCGCGTCGTTTCAATTGAAAAGCGCTGTCTGCTCCCTCTCCCATCCGAAGTCGGCTGTTGCCGACTTCGGCATAGATACGCAAACCGGGAACACCCGGTTTGCGAAGCGGGGGAGGGCTGGGGTGGGGGCCTACTCCGCCGCTTCGCCCTTTTCGCCGCCGCCGAAGCGGCGGATGACGTAATCGTCGACGATGCGGGTGAATTCTTCGGCGATGCCCTCGCCGCGCAAGGTCATCGCCTTCTTGCCGTCGATGAAGACGGGCGCCGCCGGAGTTTCGCCCGTGCCGGGCAGCGAAATGCCGATGTCGGCGTGTTTCGACTCGCCGGGTCCGTTCACAATGCAGCCCATCACCGCGACATTGAGCGTCTCGACGCCGGGATATTGCGCACGCCAGACGGCCATGCGCTCGCGGATATGCGCCTGAATGTCGCGCGCAAGTTCCTGAAATACGGTCGAGGTGGTGCGCCCGCACCCGGGACAGGCCGCGACGAGCGGCACGAAAGTGCGAAAGCCCATGGTCTGCAGAATTTCCTGGGCGACGCGCACTTCGAGCGCGCGGTCGCCGCCGGGCTCGGGCGTCAGCGACACCCGGATCGTGTCGCCGATGCCGTCCTGCAGCAGCACGCCGAGCGCGGCTGATGACGCTACCACGCCCTTCGAGCCCATGCCGGCCTCAGTGAGGCCGAGATGCAGCGCATAGTCGCTGCGCGCCGCCAGCATGCGATAGACGGCGATGAGGTCCTGCACCGCCGAGACCTTCGCCGAGATGACGATGCGGTCTTTTGAGAGGCCGATCTCTTCGGCGCGGCGCGCCGACATCAGCGCCGAGCGGACCAGCGCCTCGCGGGTCACGGCGCGCGCGTCGAGCGGCCGGTCCGAGGCGTGGTTCAGATCCATGAGATAGGTCAGCAGCTCCTGATCGAGCGAGCCCCAATTCGCCCCGATGCGCACCGCCTTGCCATGCTTGGCTGCAAGCTCGACGATCGACGCGAACTGCCTGTCCCGCTTTTCCTTGAAGCCGACATTGCCAGGATTGATGCGGTATTTGGCGAGCGCCTCGCCGCAGGCCGGATGATCGGCGAGAAGCTTGTGGCCGATGTAGTGGAAATCGCCGATGAGCGGGACGTTTATGCCTTTCTGGTCCAGCCTGTCGCGAATATGCGGAACGGCCGCCGCCGCCTCGTCGCGATCGACGGTGATGCGCACGAGTTCGGAGCCGGCCTGCGCCAGCGCCGTCACCTGGGCGACCGTCGAGTCGACGTCCGCCGTGTCGGTGTTGGTCATGGATTGAACGACGATTGGCGCGCCGCCGCCAACGATCACAGCGCCGGGCCCAACGCCGATCTCGACCGCGCAGGCGCCATGGCGGGGCGCGGGCTCGGCGGCGACCGGATCAGGCAGGCGGGTCTCTTGCGCGGCTTCGTTCATGGGTCGCTTCGGCGGTCGTTGCGGACGGCAGATAGGTCGCCCGTAACGGGTTTGAGGTCAAGCCGCCCAATGCCGAAGGGCAACCGCGGCAACGCTCACGACGGCAGCGGCCAATGTTAGGAGTCGAACATTCAGTTTAGCCCTTAGCGCAAGAGATGCACGACCCAGAGGACATTCCAACTTAAAGGAGCCTCCGCCAAATAGATGTAACATTTTCATGGCTCCGATTCGCTAGTGGCGGCAACGTATGCGATCGGGCGTCCCCGGCTTGTGACGTGGCATCTTTGCCTTGCTAAAGGCAAGAAACTACTTGAGAAAAACTTCATGGCCGGCAATCGTTCAGCGGAAAAGCGCGAAACGCTCAATCTTCGAATCATGCCCGAGGATCTCGAACTCATCGCGCGCGCCGCTCAATTCCTCGGTAAGACGCGAACAGAGTTTCTGCTCGAAGCCGGGCGCGGCCCAGGACGCTCTGCTGGATCGCGTCCTGTTCAATATTGATCCGAAAGACGATGCCCGCTTCGTCGAGCAGCTTGATGCGCCGCCCGCGCTAAACGAGAGGTTGCGGCGCATGATGACGACCAAAGCGCCGTGGGAGTGACGCCCACTCCACCCCGCCCAATAGCCGTCGCCTTTCGAGCCTTTGACGCTCATGACGACACTGGCCGATCTGCGCGCCGCACTTGGCTAAATTTCCATGGGTTTCGGCGTCATCCAGGCGACCATGGCGCCGCCGGGCTCCTGCAGCACGGCCATCCGGCCGACGCCTGGAATGTCAAAGGCGTCCTTGCAGATTGTCGCGCCGGCGGCGTTGGCCTTCTCTAGGCGCGCATTTACGTCGTCGACGCCGATGTAGGTTAGCCAGTGTTCCGGAACACCCTCGAATTCCGGGCCTTTCATCTCGAACATGCCGCCGACCCGCGCGCCGTCGCAGCTGATGATCCAGTATGTGAAGTCCTCCATCGGCATTCCCTCAAAGCTCCAGCCGAGAGATTCGCTGTAGAACTTCTTGGCGCGCTCGACGTCGTGGACATTGAGTTCGTTCCAGCAGACGACGCCGTGTTTCGGCGCGGTCCCACATTCGTTCGCGTTCGACATGGGCTTCCTCCTCTTTCAGCTCTATGGTCGCTCGGGCGGTCGAAAGATCGGCCTGGCGCCCCGCGTTAGCCTATTTTGGCAACAACCCCAGTCGGCGCGCCGTTAGCCAATCCAGAAGCCGCGCCGGCAATAAGCTGCGCAGCGTATAGTCAGTAAACCGATTCCTTACGACGGGAATACGGACGGGCGGCCGCCGGTCGGTCAGCGCCCGCAGCACGGCCCTTGCGACGACCTCGGGTCCTGGCGCGCGGCGGCCTTCCTCGACAAGCCACTTCAGCATTCTCCGGCCCGGGGCGGCATAGGATGCGCCCGCGAACATGCCGAAGTCGGTTTCTTCCGCCTTGTCCCAGATCGGCGTCGCGATCATTCCAGGCTCTATGAGGATCACGTCGACGCCATAGACCATCAGTTCGCGGCGCAGCGCGTCCGACAGGCCTTCGAGCCCGAATTTCGAGGCGTTGTAGGCGCCCAGAAACGGCGCAGCGAAGCGCCCGGCGACCGAACTCATGTTGACGATGCGGCCAGGCGCGCCGTGTCGCTGTTCGCCGGCGCCAAGCAAAGGCGCGAAGGCCTGAATGACCTGGAGCTGGCCGACGAGATTGATCTCGATCTGGCGCCGAAACTCTTCGATCGGCAGATGCAGCAGCGGGCCCGGAACGGCGACGCCGGCATTGTTGACGAGGCCGGCGAGCGTTTCGTCGCCGAGCCGCGCCTCGACATTCCTGGCGGCGGCCGCGACGGCCTCGGCGTCCGTCACGTCGAACAGCAGCGGAACGACGGACGCGCCATGCCGCGCGGCGAGCGCGGCCGCGTCCGACTCCTTGCGCACTGACGCGAAGACGAGGAATCCCTTCTCGACCAAGAGGCTGACGCAGGCGGCGCCGATCCCGGTCGAAGCGCCCGTCACGACGATAGCCTTCAAACGCGTTCCCCTAACGCGGCGACGAGACGCGCAAGCGCGACGCGCGTTTCGCCGTCGGCGCGGCCATCGACTCGCGTGCGTCGGAAGTGGCGCTGGAAGGCCTCGACCACCCGAACGGTCTGGGCGTCATAGACTCCTGTCTGCTCTACGCCATAGCCGTAAGCCGCAAGATCGCGCTGGAGCGAGGCGACCTTCGCCCCCTCGTCGCCGAGCGCGATCGTCGTCGCGCCCGGGCCCAGATTCTCCTCGACGACCCGCCCGACGCCGCGGCGGGCGAGCTCTTCCCAAGGGAAGAACTCGCCGGGATCCCGCTTGCGGCTGGGAGCGATGTCGGAATGCGCGAGCACGCGCTCGGGCGGGATCGCATGGCGTCGGCAGATGTCCTTTGCGAGCGCCGCCGTCGCCTCGATTTGCACCATAGGATAGGGACGCGGGTCGAGGTAACCGGGATGAACGATTTCGATTCCGATCGACGCGGAATTCATGTCCGTCTCGCCTGCCCAGAAGCTTATTCCGGCGTGCCAGCCGCACCGAGACTCGGGCACGAGCTGCAGCACGCGCCCATCTTCCTCGACGAAATAATGCGCCGAGACCTTTGAGCGCGGGTTGCAGAGCAGCGCGAGCGCTGATTCCGAAGTCGGCATCCCCGTGTAATGAAGGATGAGCGACGAGATCGGCCGCAGGCGTTCGCCATGGTTGGGCGAAGGGCATACTCTCGCGCCGGCATAGTCCGGCTCAAAGAAGCCCGCGCCGTCACGCCAGGGCTGCGTCGCTTCGATCCATTCCCGCGTACGCGCCTCCGGGTCGGCGCTGCGCAAAATATCGGTGACGACGCAGGCGCTGTCCGCGCCGGCCGCGAGCGCGGCGACGGCGCGTTCGGGGGTGAGTCCTCCGATCGCGACAAGCGGCGTCTCGCCGATCGCCGCTTTCCAGACGCCGATCCTGGCGAGGCCCTGCGGCGCAAAGGCCATTTGTTTCAGCAGCGTCGGATAGATCGGCCCCAGCGCGACATAGTCCGCGCCGACGGACAGCGCACGGTCGAGTTCGGCTTGGTCATGAGTCGACACGCCGATTCTGACGCCGGCGCGGCGCAACGCCGGGATATCAGCGCTGTCGAGATCGCCCTGGCCGAGATGGACGAAGTCGCAGCCTTCGTCCATCGCGAGCCGCCAATAGTCATTGACGACGAGCTGCGCGCCATGTCGCGCGCACAATCCCCGCGCCATCGTGATCTGCGCGCGCAATTCCGACTCGGCGCGATCCTTCACCCGCAACTGCACGAGCCTAACGCCCTGCGGCAGCAGGCGGGAAAGCCAATCGGCGTCGTCGACGATGAGATAGAAGGGATCGAGCCTCAGCGCCGTCACCAGCCCGTTTCCCTCAGGCCAATCTGTCGAAGGGGCGGCCAATGACCGGCGTCGAAGGCTCCGCCATGTCGCGCGGGGTCATCGGCTCGGCGAGGAAGCCCGCCCGGCCTGCTTCGATCGCGAGGGCGAAGGCGCGCGCCATCAGCACCGGGTCGCCGGCGCGCGAAACTGCGGTGTTGAGCAGCACCGCGTCATAGCCCATCTCCATGACGAGCGCGGCGTGGGACGGCGCGCCAAGCCCCGCATCGACGATGAGGGGCGTGTCGGGAAAATGCGCGCGCAGCGCCCTTAGCGCAAAAACGTCGTTGACGCCGCGCCCGGAGCCGATTGGCGCGGCCCAGGGCATCAGCACGCGACAGCCGGCGTCGAGCAGCCTTTCCGCGACCACGAGATCGTCGGTCGTATAGGGGAAGACCTTGAAGCCGTCGTCGGCGAGCGCGCGCGCCGCTTCGACGAGCCCGAAGACGTCGGGCTGGAGCGTGTCCTCCTCGCCGATCACTTCGAGCTTGATCCAGTCGGTCGCGAAGACTTCGCGCGCCATCTGCGCTGTCGCGATGGCCTCTTTGGCGGTGCGGCAGCCGGCGGTGTTGGGCAGCACTCGGACGCCGATGTCGCGGATAAGGCTCCAGAAGGCTTCGCCCGCCCGCGCCCCGCCCGCTTCGCGCCGCAGCGAGACCGTGACGATTTCGCAGCCCGACGCGCGAATGGCCTCAGCGAGGATCGCCGGCGAGGGATAGCGCGCCGTGCCGAGCAGCAGCCGCGAGGAGAGCGCGACGTCGTAAAGCCTCACCGGGTCAGTCATTCATCAAGCCTGCTCACCCGCCCTGTCTTGGAGTCACGATCTCGACGGCGTCGCCTTCGCGAAGCGGCGTTTCGGCGCGGTCCCTGGCGCGCACAAACTCCTGATTCAAGGCGGTGCCGACGGTCTTGTCGTCATACCCCAGTTCCTGCAGCAGCAACTGCAGCGTGGTCGCGCGGACGTCCTGCGATCGCCCGTTGATCTGAATGAGCATCCATCACCTCTGGGAAATATTCGTCGTTGACGACGACCTCAGCAGCGCGGCGCGCCAACGCCGGCGCAAGCAGGAACCCGTGGCGGTAGAGCCCATTGATATAGAGAGCGCGATCCCGTTTCAAAAGACGGGGCAGATTGTCGGGGAAGGCCGGCCGAAGGTCGGACCCCATTTCGATGATCTCGGCTTCCGCAAAGGCCGGGTGGATGGCGAAGGCCGAATTGACGAGTTCGACGACCGAGCGCGCGGTGACCCGCGCGCGCTCCTCATTCTCGATCATCGTCGCGCCGACCATGAACAGACCTTCGCCGCGTGGAACGAGGTAGACCGGCCGGCGCGGATGCAGCATACGCACAGGACGCGAGAGAGAAATCTCCTCGCTGCGCAAAATCAGCATCTCCCCCTTCACGCCGCGTAGTCCAGAGAGGGCGTCGCGCGCCGCGAAACCGCGGCAGTCGATGGTCCAGTCAGGCGCTGTGGCCAGTTGGGCGGCGTCCTGCTGTAAATACAGCGTCACATTCGGCATGCAGGCGAGACGCTCGGTCAGCGCGACCAGCGCGGCGCGGGGGTCGAGATGAGCTTCTTCGGCAAAAAACAGCGCCGTCTCGAAGCGCCCGGCGAGATCCGGTTCGAGCGCCGCGACTCCCTTCGCGTCCAGGGTCTCAAAATGGCTGGTGCGGCAGGCGAAGTCGGCAAGTTCGGCGCGCTCGCGCTGGGGAGCGACCACAAGGCTGCCGGCGACCGTGGCGACGCCGATCTCGTGCGACCAGAAACCGAGCGCTTCTTCGCCGAGCGTCGCAACCAGAGGCTCGGCGCTTTCCAGCTCGCACCAGGGCGCGATCATACCGCCGGCGAAACGAGAGCAGCCGAGGCCCGGCGACGCCTCGCGCTCGACAATTTCGACGTCGACGCCCTTCTGAGCGAGCGCGTAAGCCGCGCACAGTCCGGCGACGCCGGCGCCAATCACGCGCGCGAGCATGGAGCGCGCCTTTCGGAGAATTTTGCTGACACCATCCCTCCGCCAGTCTCAACTGGATCAGGTTCGAAGGGTCGCCGCGCCCGCGCCTCGCGGCGCCTCATGCGGCCTCTCAGCCCCCTTGCGGCGAACTTTGAAGCGCGCCGCCGGGCGGGGCTCCCCCGGCGCATCTAGGCTCGCGCGAAAGCGCCGCGGCAGTCAAGCGTTGCGCCTGGCTCTCTCATTCGACCACAGCGCATCAGGACTTGCCAGAAATCAACCGATAGCCCAGTTTGAGCAAGAAAAGCGCGTTGAAAAAGCGCTGCATATGGGGAGAGAAATCATGAGCTTCCGTCACAAAATGGTCAGCGTCCGCGCGACATTGGCGCTCATAGGCCTGCTCGCTTGCGCAACCCTGGCCCCACCGGCCGAGGCCGCGCAGCTCGGCAAATATTTTCCCCTTCCGAATTCGTTGAACATCAGCGGCGTTCCGCGCGACTCGCTTTTGAAAATTCAGTCGAGTTGGCTGCAGAACGGCCTCGACAATCTCAAGAAGGCGCGCGCTGAGGCCGAAGCGGCCCTCGAAAAGGCAAAATCGGGCGCTGCCGATCAGGTCGCCGCCGTCGAAGAGAACGTCAAAAAGCTCGATGGAATGATTGCAGAGGCTCAGGAAGAACTGGCGCTCTCAGACAACAATGACTCGTCGCATGAGATCCAAAGAGAACGCAAACGCAAGTTGATGCTTAATCTCAATCAGTGGATCAATGAACTCAATCGCCTCGCCACGGAGCAGATGAAAATCGCGATCCTGAAGGACGGCGCCGAGGCCATGGTGGCGCAAAATCGCAATTACCAACTGTCTGAACAGGCGGATAATCTCGAAAAGTCCAAGCGCGATCCAAGCATCGAGAACTGGGGCGAGAAATAACCTGGAACCGACAGATTAGAGGATGTCGTCTGGCGCCGCGGCGGGCGCCGACAATTCGCCATTGAGCTTCGCAAGCCGTTGCGTTGCGTCTTCCAGCGCTTCGGCTGCCCGCGCAGAGAGTGCGTCGTTCGCGTTGCGCATAGCTTCGAGTTCGGCGCGCAGCGTGGCGAAGTCGGTCTCCATCCCCAGCGCTTTGGCGCGTGCGTCCGTCGCCTCATCCGCAATCGCCAGCGCGGCCATCACGATGATGCGTTGTTCGCCAATCTCGCCAAAGCTCTGGCGCATCGACTCGATCTTGCTCTCGACATAATGACCGAGCTCTTCAATGCGCTGCTCCTCGCCGTCCTCGCAAGACATGCGATAGGTGCGCCCGGCGATCGAAAGGACGACTGCGCCCATATCAGTTCTCGCGCGCCGGAGTTATGACCGCCGCGGCAAGAGCGGCGACGACGCCTTCGCTCGCGTTTTCGAGCCGTCGCAGCACTTCATCGCGGCCCTTCTCCAGAGTGTTCTGTCGCGCAAGAGCGGCGTCGAGATCGAGCGCAAGGCGCGAACGGTCGTCTTGCATGATGGCGAGCTCTTCTTCGAGTTCGGCGCTGGAAAGTTCGTCTTCGAGTTTATCGGCGACAGTGCGCTCCAGCCGCGAGAGCGCAGCTTGGAGCCCGGCGATGGCGGCCTCGAGCCTCTTGGAGTTTTCCTCGCTGCGCTTATCTGAGTGGTTCATCGCCGGTCGCTGGAGTTGCAAGGCTTTCGGGCGCGGCGGGCGGGCCGGGGCGATTCGCTTGCCAGCCTGTACCTAGCATGAATCGGCGAAATCGAAACCGCGCCGAATGGCGTAAGCTTGGCGCGTTGACAGGGGGGCGCGAGGTGTTATCACACGCCAGCCTTCAGAGGCGGCGGGCTCGAACGGCGAGAGCCGCGCAGAGTGCTTGCGGCGCAAGGAGATTTTGCAAATGACGGTGAGAGTGGCGATCAACGGCTTCGGGCGCATTGGCCGCAATATCCTGCGCTACATCATCGAGACCGGGCGCACGGACCTCGAAGTCGTCGCCATCAACGATCTCGGCCCCGTTGAGACCAATGCGCATCTTCTGCGCTACGATTCCGTGCACGGCCGCTTTCCGCATGAGGTGAAAGTCGCCGGCGACACGATCGACGTCGGCCGCGGTCCAATCAAAGTCACCGCCATCAAGAACCCGGCGGAACTTCCCTACAAGGATCTCAAGATCGACATCGCGCTGGAATGCACTGGCCTCTTCACCGCGCGCGACAAGGCGAAGCTGCTCCTCGACGCGGGCGCGAAGCGCGTGCTGGTTTCTGCGCCCGCCGACGGCGCCGACATTACGGTCGTCTATGGCGTCAATCACGACAAGATCACCAAGGACCATCTCGTCATTTCCAACGCGTCCTGCACGACGAACTGCCTCGCGCCTGTCGCCAAGGTGCTGCATGAAGCGATCGGCATCGAGAAGGGGATCATGACGACGATCCACGCCTATACGGGCGATCAGCCGACGCTCGACACGATGCATAAGGATCTCTACCGCGCCCGCGCGGCGGCGCTGTCGATGATCCCCACATCGACCGGCGCGGCGAAGGCCGTCGGACTGGTGCTGCCCGAACTCAACGGCAAGCTCGACGGCTACGCCATTCGCGTGCCGACTCCCAATGTCTCGGCGGTCGATCTTAAATTCCTCGCGAAGCGCGCGACGACGAAGGATGAAGTGCACGCCGCGATCAAGGCCGCCGCCGATGGCCCTCTAAAAGGCGTGCTCGGCTACACGAGCGAGAAGCTCGTGTCGATCGACTTCAACCACAATCCGCTTTCATCCTGTTTCCATCTCGACCAGACCAAGGTCTTGGACGGCAATCTCGTGTCGATCCTGTCCTGGTACGACAATGAATGGGGCTTCTCCGGCCGCATGACCGATGTCGCGAGCGTGATCGGCAAGCTTCTCTGAACTACACATCGGCGCGGGCTTGAGGTCCGCGTCTTTTTTTCAAGCCGCGTTTGGACGTTTCATATGGCCGCCTTCCGCACTCTCGACGACGCCGACGTCAAAGGAAAGCGCGTGCTGCTGCGCGTCGATCTCAACGTGCCGATGGAAGAAGGCCGCGTTACCGACGCCACACGCATCGAGCGCGCGCTGCCGACGATCAACGAGATCATAGAAAAAGGCGGCAAAGTTATTCTGCTTTCGCATTTTGGCCGGCCTAAGGGCCAGCGCGTCGATGAGGATTCGCTGCGTCAGGTCATTCCGACGCTTGAACATTTCCTCAAACGCAAGATCGCCTTCGCTAACGATTGCGTGGGAGAGGACGCCGCTCACGTGGTCGACGCGCTCAAGAACGGCGACGTCGCGCTGCTCGAGAACACACGTTTCCACAAAGGCGAAGAAAAGAACGCCGACGACTTCGTCGCGGCGCTTGCAAAAAATGGCGACATCTTCGTCAGCGACGCTTTCTCCGCGGCGCATCGCGCGCACGCGTCGGTCGAAGGAATAGCGCGTAGACTGCCCGCGTTCGCGGGCCGCGCGATGCAGGCGGAGCTCGAAGCGCTTGAATCCGCGCTCGCCCATCCGCAGCGCCCAGTCATGGCGATCGTTGGCGGCGCGAAAGTTTCAACGAAGCTCGAACTCCTGGGCAATCTCGTCGAGAAGGTCGATTATCTCGTCATTGGCGGCGGAATGGCGAACACCTTCCTTGCGGCGCAAGGCAAGGCCGTCGGCAAGTCGCTTTGCGAACATGATCTCGCGCAGGCGGCGCGCGACATTCTCGCCAAGGCTGAAAAGATAGGCTGCGCCATCGTACTGCCAATCGACGCGCTCGTTGCGCAGAAATTTGAGGCGCATGCGCCGTCACATATCGTCTCCGTCGATCATGTCGGCGAAAACGACATGATCCTCGACGTCGGACCGAAATCGATCACCCATGTCGAGTCGCTTCTTGCCAAGTGCAAGACGCTCGTTTGGAACGGCCCCTTCGGCGCCTTTGAACTGCCGCCCTTCGACGAAGGCACGAACGCCGTCGCGCAGACGGCGGCGCGGCTTACCGTCGAGGGCAAGCTCCTTTCGATCGCCGGCGGCGGCGACACTGTCGCGGCGCTCAATCAGGCGCATGCAGCTCAGGAATTTTCCTACGTATCGACGGCCGGCGGCGCCTTCCTCGAATGGCTCGAAGGCAAGACGCTGCCGGGCGTCGCCGCGTTGATGAGATAGTCGGGCCGCCTCTCTCAGAACGCGCTACAAATTGGCGAGCGTCGCTTCGGCGGTCGAAACCGTCGCTTCGCCGGAATTCTCTTCAACATTGATCCATTTGACGACGCCGTCATCGATGAGCGCCGAATACCGCTTGCCGCGCACGCCCAAGCCCGGCGCGGTGAGATCGAGTTCGAGCCCGAGCGCTTTGGCGAAGGTCGCGGAGCCGTCCGCAAGCGCCTCGATCTTGCCGCCGCCCCCCAACTCCTTCACCCAGGCGTCGAGCGCAAAGATGTCATTGACCGCCGTGACCGCCACCACCTGCACGCCCTTCGATTTGATTTCATCCGCCTTGGCGATGAAGCCCGGCAAATGTTTCTTGTGACAGGTCGGCGTATAAGCGCCGGGAACGCTGAACAGCGCCACTCTGCGCCCCGCGAAATAGTCTTTTGTGCTCACCGGCTCGGGGCCGTTCTTGCCCATGACGGTCAGCTTTACGTCGGGGAGTCGGTCGCCAGCTTTAATGGTCATGCCTAATCTCTCGCTCTGATCTAAAGTGAAGCTCAGTCTAGATAGCGCGTTTCCCGTTTTTTCGCCCCTCGATCGCCAAGCCCTTTCGCCGTCGCACTTGTGAGGGCCGCAGAGGCGAGGCAACATGCCGGACGCGGCCGGCGCAGCGATTCTGGAGGACAGGCCAATGTCGGATTCTCGAAACGACGGAAGCGGCAAGACGCCGCCAGCAGCGTGGGTATGGAGCCAGTATCGCGGCGTGTCGCCCGATTCACCCTCTCTGCCAGGGCCGGCTTCCGCGCAGACGAGCGAGGAAACGCCTGTGCCAGGCTTGGCTCGCGCATCGAGGAGCGAGGAGCCGTCGACAACTCTGGCCGCAGTTGATCCGCCGCCGCCTGGGCGCGGCGGTGCTGGCGGCGGAGTGATCGCCTTTATCGTGGCGCTCGCCATTCTGACCCTCGCCGCCGCGTCCTGGTGGCTCGCCGCCCCGCGTTCGCCGCCGCCGCCCGCTGCGCCCGATGCGCCGCCCGTTGAAGAACGCGGCGCGCTTCCGGCGCCCGTAGACGTCCCGCCGCCGCCCCAACGTGAGGCCTCGCCGCCTCCGTCCGATGCGGCGCCGCCTTTACAGCAGGACGCGGCGCCGGCCGCCGAGCCTTCCCCGCCGGCCGCGGCGCCGGCCGAACGGAGCCAGCACGTGGGCGCGACGCCCGAGCCCGGAGAGAAGGGGAAAAAGTCCAAGAGACGCCGCCACGATTAGAGCGCGCCGCGAAAAGTCGAAGCGCAGCGCGATCTAGAGCGGTCAGGTGCGCCAGGGATGCTCTGGAAGATCGCAAACGCCGAGCGTTTCGACGCCGGCCCACGCGACCGCGTGATCATTATCGACGGAGGAGCCGCTGACGCCGATGGCGCCGATCATCACGCCGTCAGCGTCGACAATCGGCAGTCCGCCGGGAAAAGTGATAAGCCCGTCATTCGAATGCTCGATGCCATACAGCGGACCGCCCGGCTGCGACAGCTTGCCGATCTGACCGGTCGGCATCCCGAAAAAGACGGCGGTCTTCGCTTTCTTCATCGCAATGTCGATGCTGCCGACCCAGGCGTCGTCCATGCGCTCAAACGCCTTTAGAACGCCGCCAGAATCGACGACGGCGATACACATCTGAGTTTTAAGCTCGATCGCCTTCCGACGCGCCGCGGCGATGGCCTTGTGAGCCTGTTCGATCGAAACATGCATCCGCCGATCTCCCCTTTAAAAAAGGCTTCGGGCTCTTGGCGTAAAGCTAGTGCGCCAAGCGCTTGAGTGCAGACCGAGCGATTAATTCGCGGGAGTCTCCAGCGCGCGCGCGATCAGCGCCTTCGCTTCTTCGCTATCCCAGGCGGCCGGGCCGTTCATCAGGCCGATCTGGCAGCCGTCGGGGCCAATGAGCAGCGTGGTCGGAAGGCCCAGCGCTTTCCCTGACTGCTTCATCTCGTAAAAGATGTTGGCCTTGGGGTCGCTGTAATAGGTCAGCGACTTGACGCCGTTCTCCGCCAGAAACGCTTTCGCCCTCTCAAGACGCGTCGTGTCGACGTTGACGGCGACGATGTGAAAATTCTGTCCGGCGAACGCCTCTTGCAGCCTATCGAGCGCGGGCATCTCGGCGCGGCAGGGCACGCACCAGGTCGCCCAGATGTTGAGAAGCGTCGTCTTGCCCTTGAAGGAGCCGAGCGAAACCGGCGCGCCGTCGGGGCCATCGAAGGCATAGTCCGCGAGCGGCTCCGGCTTCGCGGCGATTGTCATCGCCGCAACTTCGCCCTTGGCGAGATCCTTCACATTGGCGGCGATCTTGGCCGATGTCGCACAAGCGGCGTCGCTGTCGGACGCCGGGGCCGCGCTCTGCTGCGCTGTTCCTGCGGGACTTGCGCCTTCGTCAACCGCGCTTCCGGGCGGTTTCTTGCCGCCCATGCTGCCGATCACGTATAGAAACGCCACGCTCGCCGCGATTGTGATCAGCGCCGCCTTCGCGACAAACAGGAACGATCGCTGGGGCGGCGGCGGTTTCGACATGACAGCGCAGTCTCCGAGGCTAAAAATGACGAGCAAGATATGGGGCGGACGCTTCCAAAGCGCAACCGACGCGGTTCTGGAGGCGATCAACGTTTCGATCGACTTCGACAAGCGCCTCGGCTTGCAGGATGTCCGCGGCTCGCTCGCCCATGTCGCCATGTTGGCTGAAACCGGAATCATCTCGCGCGACGACGCTGCGAAGATCGCTGAAGGATTGGAGCGGGTCAAAGAGGATATCGAGAACGGACGTTTCGAATTCTCGCGCGCGCTCGAAGATATTCATATGAATGTCGAGTCGCGGCTTGCCGAATTGATTGGGCCAGCGGCGGGTCGTTTGCACACGGCGCGCTCACGCAACGATCAGGTGGCGACCGATTTTCGCCTCTATATCCGCGATGAGATTGATGCGCTCGATCGCGAACTCGCGGAGCTGCAAACTGCGCTTGCGACCCGCGCGCTGCAAGAGGCGGCGAGCGTCATGCCGGGCTTTACGCATCTCCAATCGGCGCAGCCGGTGACGCTCGGCCATCATCTTCTCGCCTATGTCGAGATGATCGCGCGCGACCGAGGGCGTCTGCGCGACGCGCGCGCGCGCCTCAACGAATGTCCGCTCGGCGCGGCGGCCCTCGCCGGCACGAGCTTTCCGATCGACCGCGCGATGACGGCGCAAGCGCTTGGCTTCGATCGGCCAACGGCGAATTCGCTCGACAGCGTCTCGGATCGCGACTTCGTTTTGGAGACGCTGAGCGCGGCGGCGATCTGCGCGACGCATCTGTCGCGCTTCGCCGAAGAGATCGTGCTTTGGACGACGCCGCAATTCGGCTTCATCGCGCTGTCCGACAAATTCACCACCGGCTCGTCGATCATGCCGCAGAAACGCAATCCCGACGCCGCCGAACTCGCGCGCGGCAAGTCGGGCCGCGTGATCGGCGCGCTCGTCGCGCTGCTCGTTGTCATGAAGGGCCTGCCGCTCGCCTATTCGAAGGACATGCAGGAGGATAAGGAGGGCGCCTTCGACGCGCTCGATACGCTGTCGCTGTGCATTGCCGCGATCGCAGGCATGGTGCGCGATATGCGCGTCGACCGGGCGCGGATGAAGGCGGCCGCCGGCGCAGGCTATGCGACCGCGACCGATCTCGCCGATTGGCTGGTGCGAGCCCTGTCGCTTCCGTTCCGCGAGGCGCACCACATCACAGGCCGCATCGTCGCGCTCGCCGAAGCGCGCGGCGCGGGTCTCGAGGAGTTGACGCTCGATGAAATGCGAAGCGTCGAGCCGCGCATCAACGCCGAAGTGTTCGACGTGCTCGGCGTTGAAAAGTCGGTGCAGAGCCGCAAAAGCTTTGGAGGCGCTGCCCCCGATAATGTGCGCGCCGCCGCGCAGGCCTGGCTCGACAGGCTGAAGGCCGAATGAACGAGTTCGCGACGCGACTCTATCTCGCGACCCCGCCGCTCACCGACGCGGCGGGTTTTGCGCCTGCGCTCAACGAGGCGCTGGCTGCCAGCGACGTGGCGAGTCTGCTCATTCGTTTCGCGGGCACCGACGAGCGCGCCAATGAAGCGATTGTTCGCGCTCTGTCGCCAACAGCACAAGAGAAGGATGTCGCCGTTCTCGTCGCCGCGGCGCCTAACGTGGCGCTGCGCGCCGGCGCTGATGGCGCGCATGTTTCGGGTTGCGGCGAAACGCTTGCCGACGCGATCAAGAAATTGTCGCCGCGCTATATCGTCGGCGCCGGCGATCTCGAAACGCGCGATGACGCGATGCGCGCTGGCGAAGCAGGCGCGGATTATGTGATGTTTTCGAATCTCGATCGCGAGACGCTCATTGAGCGCGTCGCCTGGTGGGCGCAGCTTTTCAACACGCCCTGCGTCGCCGGCGCCAATACGCTCGCTGACGTCGCGCCCCTCGCCGAAGCCGGCGCCGACTTCGTTCTGCTCGATGACGCCGTCTGGCGCGACGCGCGTGGACCGGCGGCCGCCGTTGCCGACGCTCTGGCGAGGCTAAAGGGAGAGCAGGAATGATCCGAGGGCGATCGAGCGAAAGGCTTCCTCATCCTGAGGAGGTCCCGAAGGGGTCGTCTCGAAGGACGAGGAAGCCGCTCATTTGTTCATTTCCATTCGCCCTCGTCCTTCGAGGCTCGCTTCGCTCGCGCCTCAGGATGAGGGCGAAGATTGAGCGCTTCCTCGCGGCGCTCGCCATCATCGCCATTTTGACGCCTACCGTCGCGCGCGCGGCGAATGGCGCGGCGTCAGCGCCCGATCTCGCCTTCGGCGCCTATCAGCGCGGCGATTATTCGGTCGCGATGAAGGAGGCGAAGAAGCGTATCGCCGCCAATCCCAAGGATGCGGCCGCGCTCACCCTTATCGGCCAGCTTTACCTCGAAGGCGCGGGCGTGCCGCGCGATCTCTCGACCGCGATGGAGTGGTTCAAGCGGGGTGCCGACTCTGGCGACAAAGAAGCGGCATATATCTACGGCGCTGCAGCGCTCAATGGCTCAGGCGCGCAGAAGAACCGCGCCGCCGCCCGCGCCTATCTCGAAAAGGCGGCGGCGCAGGATCACCCTGCCGCCCTGCATCTCCTTGGCGAGCTTGCGCTCGAAAATGAGGGCGCCACGTCTGACTTCGGCAGAGCGGCGGATTATTTCCGTCGCGCCGCGGCGAAGGGCAACGCGGATTCGCTCTACGCCCTCGGCGTTCTCTACAAGACCGGCAGGGGCGTTGCAAAGGACGAGCGTGAAGCGGCTGAATGGTTCAGGCGCGCCGCTGAACTCGACTTCGCGCCGGCGATGGTCGAATTCGCCGTTCTCCAATTCAACGGCGTCGGCGTGCCGCGAGATCGCAGCGCCGCAGCGCAATGGTTTCGCAAAGCGGCGGTGAAGGGCAATGCGGTCGCGCAAAACCGTCTCGCGCATATTCTCGCCCAGGGCCTCGGAGTTGAAGCGAATCTCACTGAGGCGCGGGAGTGGCGAGATAAATCGCGTGAAGCGGGTCTGAACGATCCCTCGCTGGATTATCTTTCGGGCGCGTCCGAGCCGCCGAAGCCGACCGTCGACAAATGAGCGCCGCCGCGAGCGCGGCGAGGCGCCTCAACGAAGGTCCGACGATTTCAGGAAAGGCCGAATAGGGGCCGCCTTACGCGCATCATTCGGCGGCCACAGGCAGTTCCTCTGGCGTGCCCCGTCCGGAACGTGTGAGAAAGCGGCGGCACTGCTGCTCGCCATCGTAGCCCAGAAGCGTGCCGAGCATGAAGTCCTCCTCCGGCGTGAGCTTGTTGAGCGGGCGCGTTACGAAGGAGCGCGCCACGGCGACGAAGGCGGACCGGCCAAAAAAGAGGTTCACCTTGACCGGGCTCAGCTCTTGGACGAAGTGATGAATGCCTTGCGCCTCCAGCTTGCCGAGCACGGCTTCGAGTTCCCGGCGGCTGATGGTCATCAGGAACAGGGCGCGAATGCCCCGGCTGTATTCGTAGATGTTGTGATGGAAGAGGCGCAGCACCGGCGCCGC